>DIPM01000022.1 GCA_002427105.1 Marinilabiliaceae bacterium UBA5488
GAATACTCAAAGTCTGCTAAAATCAGTTGGTTTGGGCTGTATTAGTGCATGCTTTCTGCGGGATGTTCTCATAATCCTTGCACTAAAGCGTTCTTATATAACTGTATTTGCCTGATTAATAGATGATAAACAGTTTTTCAGCAGACCCTAAATTAGTGTAATATAATAATCTGTGTTAATCTGTGGATAAAATCAATTAGCCAATTAGTGGGTAATTCTGTGATAAAATCAATTAGTGGATATTCATACTGCACCCTGTCAGGGGTTGAGCTAAATGACATTAATTTGTGATTTACAATCTTACATTTGTTGCAGGTAGCCGGCACTTAATAGGCGGCAAGCAGCAGGCCTATATCTTTTGAGGGCAGGCCAAGGTTATTTCCTATATACTGATTGGTTAGTATTCCCCTGTAAATATAGGTTCCATTGCTTACACCCATGTCTGTCTTGACTAGTTGATGAATGCCACCGGCATTTGCCATTTTTAGCAATAATGGCGCAATTATATTGCTTAAAGCGATAGATGAAGTACGTGAAACCCGCGAAGCAACGTTTGGAGTCATATAGTGGATAACTCCTTTTTGATTTAGGTAAGGCTCATCCGGGTTGTGTGAAGCGGGAGGAAGGCTTTCAAAGCAGCGTCCATCTCCCACACTCAAATCTACAATTACGGAGCCGGGCTTCATCTTATTAACCTGATCAGTAGTGATATAAAAAATTGGTTCGCTATCAAAGTAGCGCAGGCTGGCTATGACCACATCTGCCGATTTTAGGGCTTTGGTGAGGACTTGCGGATGCAGAATAGAGGTAAAAAGCCGCTGGCCGATGTTACGCTCAAGTTCCTTTAAGTTTTGGTAAGAGTTATCAAAAATTTTAATCTGGCAGCCTAAGCCCATCGCGGCACGGGCAGCAAACTCGCCTGCAGTGCCTGCTCCAATTATTACAACTTCGGCCGGAGAAACTCCTGTAATTCCTCCCAGGAGCACTCCCTTGCCGCCATGAGCCTTGCTAAGTAGCTCTGATGCGATGGAAATAGCAGTATAGCCTTCGATTTCACTCATGCTACGCACGACAGGGTAGCAACCGGCATCATCCCGCATAAATTCATAAGCTACAGCATTTATGCGTTTATTCATCATTTTGGTGATAGATTCACGCGTTTGCTTTGGAAAATGAAGGTAGGAGAGAAGCATTTGGTTTGGCGACATCAGCTCTACTTCGCTTTCTGATGGAGGAGATATTTTGAGTATAATATGGCTTTTATAGACCTCTTCTTTGCTTTGGGCGATTATGGCTCCTGCCTCAGAAAAATCTTTATCAAAATAGTTAGCCTTCTGTCCGGCGCCTGTTTCTATTATTACGTTATGGCCATTTTCCACAAGGAGTTCAACACCTTGTGGAGTAAGTGATATACGATTTTCAGACTTTTCGCTGTCGTTGGGCAGGCCAATTGTAAGTGCGCGCTGTTTGCGGGCGGTCTCAAGCATTTCCTCACGCGGTGTGTGCTGTGACTGTCTTATAGCAAAATAGGACGCTTGTTTTTCAATTTCGGCCATGGACAAAATGATTTTTCAGTCTCCGAATATACAAATATATTGAGAAATTCTTTTAATAAAGCGACAGAATATCTGATTCAGATGCTCAGGGGAGGTTGGAACTTACTGAAATACTGCGCGAACCCCCAGCCATCTCCTCAATATGCACGTTAAGCCTGTTTTCGGGGATAAAGCCGGCGACTTTCTCCGGCCATTCAATCAGGCATATTTCCCCACTGTAAAAATATTCATCTGCACCAATGCCATACAACTCTTCAGGCTCTTTCATACGATAGAAATCGAAGTGAAATACAGGGCTGCCGTTGCCAAGGCGATATTCGTTGATTATGGCAAAAGAAGGACTACTTACTGTGTCGGTTACTCCCAGCTGCTTACAAAGAATTTTGATAAATGTGGTTTTTCCAACTCCCATATTACCATAGAAAGCAGCAATTGGAGTGGAACGCAACATCGCTGCGAGCGATGTTGCGGCAGGAATCATATCTTGCGGCGTTTTAGCTGTAAACTGCATTTGCAAAGACTTTGTTAAGCAAAGTGGACTGTAAAGTTAGCGTTTTGCTTCTAAAACAGCAAAGGGAATCATCATCTCCTCCATTGAAATCCCGCCGTGTTGAAAGGTGTCTTTGTAATAGTTTACGTAGTAGTTGTAGTTGTTGGGATAAGCAAAGAAATCATCCCCAGTAGCAAAAATATAGGAAGTTGAAACATTGGGTCGGGGCAGGAACAGCAGCTCAGGTTTTCTGACTTCAAATACAGACTTTGCATCATAGGCAAGATTTTTACCTTGCTTAAAGCGCAAATTGGTGTTGGTGTTACGGTCGCCCACCACTTTTATGGGATTTTGTACCCTTATTGTTCCGTGGTCGGTGGTGATTATTACGTTCACATCATCCCGGGAAAGACGTTTAAGTAAGTCGAAAAGCGGGGAGTGATTGAACCATGATCGGGTAAGAGATCTATAAGATGATTCGTCGGAAATCAGCTCACGTATCATTTTCATTTCGGTGCGCGCGTGCGAAAGCATATCAATAAAGTTGACTACAACTACCGACAGGTCGTTGTCTTTCATGCGGTTGTAGTTGTCAAGGAGCTTTCGGCCTGATTCAGCGTCGTTAATTTTTTGATAGTTCACCTTAAATTGCTCATGTACGCGCGAGAAATAGTCGTTAATAAGTTCCTCCTCAAATTGGTTTTTGCTTCCTTCATCGTCATCCTCAACCCAAAGCCCGGGGCGTATTTTGGCAATATTGGAGGGCATCATTCCTGCGAATATTGCATTTCGTGCATATTGAGTAGCAGTCGGGAGGATGCTGAAATAAAGCTCGTCTTCACGGATATTGAAAAGCGGTACTACTTCTCTTTTAATAACTTCCCACTGATCTAGTCTGAAGTTGTCGATTACTATCATCACCACGGGTTTCTTTTCCTTGAGCAAAGGCACTACCTTATGCTTCATTATGGTGTGTGACATAAGAGGGGCTTCTTCGTCGCTAAGCCAATCTGCATAATTCTCCTTTATAAATCTGGAAAACTGGTTGTTGGCTTCAGTCTTTTGCATTAGCAGAACCTCGTTCATAGGGCTGTCGGCATCCTGCAATTCCAACTCCCAAAAAACAATTTGTCTGTAAACATCGTACCATTCGCTGTACGACAGCCGGTCATTAAGCCTGAGACCTATTTGTGAGAATACTGACTGATAGTCGGTAGTAGCTTTTTTTGTTATGAGAGATTGGCGTCCCAGTATTTTCTTTAGCGATGAAAGCACCTGCTTAGGGTTAACCGGTTTGATAAGATAATCGGCGATTTTACTGCCTATGGCCTGATCCATTATTTCCTCTTCTTCACTCTTGGTAACCATAACAATCGGCAGGGAAGGCTGTAGTTCTTTTATTCTCATCAGGGTCTCAAGTCCGCTCAGACCCGGCATATTTTCATCAAGGAATACAAGGCTGTATGATTGTTTCGATAAGATCGCGATAGCATCCTTGCCATTCGTTGCAGTATCGACCTGAAATCCCTTCTCGTTAAGAAAGAAGATATGAGGCTTAAGGTGTTCAATTTCATCATCAACCCAAAGGAGACGGTAAAGCTGAGAATTTTCCATATTAAATTAATTACATATTTATGCTATCATCCAAACCGGGGTTGTTCAGTTTTGGGGCATTATGGGGCTGTTGAAGTTTCAAATTCAACAAATTTTTCTATACTTTGCATCTCCTCAATCAGTTTGAAATTATCGGGAGATACGGCAGCTTTGTACCATGAGTCTCCTTTAAGCTGATTGTTCCAGTAAGGAATGTCACTCAAGGAGCTGATAAAATCAGAGGCGTCTTCCTTGCTGTCAAAGCGTTCTACTACTATAACACTTCTGCCATCATTGAGTTTCACGGTTTTGTTGCTAACCTTCAAATTGTACATATTTAAAGCATGGCTGGACAAAAAGCCTGAAATGCGACCCGTCTGTATGTTGGCCGGGACAACAACCATAGCCAGATGAATTCCGTCGGAGGCTTTAAACCCGGAGGCTTCAGGGGCAACAGTCTGCTTATTCTGTTCTTCAAGATTCTCGTAAGTCAAGTCAATAATTATGCCACCTGCTCCTGCAAGATAGTTTTGAGAGAAGAAGGTACGATAAGCGTCGAAATCACCTGTTCTAGTAAGAGCATTGAGATTGGCCTTGGAGCCGGCCATCAGCATAGGCTGCACTAAATTGTCAACCTGCAAAAGGCCGGTGTTTGAACGAAGAGCATAGAAGTAATCCATTACTTCTCGACCGTTTTTGAAAGGGCCTATCGTTACAATTCTTTTGCCATCGGGAGCTGAATGCGATTCAAGTTCATAGTCAGCCAGCAGGAAGCGTTTAAAGTTATAATCTGCCAGTTTGAAAATCAGACGGTTGATATCTGCTTCGCTGTTAACCACCAGGAAGATACTATGAACCTCATTCGGCTCAAACAGATAGAGTGAGCCTTGCTCGTCGGGGCTTGCATAGTCTGCACTTTCAGTGTTTTCACCCGCAAGAGCCCTGTCGGCAATGTTAACGGGACCTATGGCCGGCAGCAGGCCTTCGTCAAGCATTCCGAGCCATTGTATGGCCATTTTTCCTTCAGGCGAGTTTGAATGTTCGTTGGAGAGCGTTTGCAGTTGTGCAACAAACCCGGTTTTATTACCCAGTTTGCCATAGCTAACAGCAGATAATAACAAGGCATTACGGCTAAGCTCAACATTATCACTTTGTGTAATTATGATATCGGTCTGTCGCAAAGCTTCATTGAAGCGATTGCTTTTGTATGCGCTGTATGCATCTTCGTATTTCTGCTGAAGTTCCTTTTTTGCCTTGATTAAGTTAGCCGCGTGTTCGGGGTCACTTACAAAGGGGGCATAATATCCCTCCGGGAAACGATTCAGCAACAAGGCTTTCATCGTTTCGCTGCCCGCCTTGTCATCTTCCTCTTTATAAGCCCTGTAGCTCCAGAATATGGCTTGTTCTGCCAGTTCATGATCAGGATATTCCTCTAACAATGCTGAAAACAAGAGCTTTGCTTTTTCCGGCTGTTTAAAATAATCCAGGAACACCATAGCAGCATCAAAGTAGGCTTCTCCTTTTAGCTTATGAGAGGCACTAAGTTGTTCTTCGCTTTTTGGGATTGCCGCCATCAACTCTTCTTTGGAAGGCAGTTCAATAAGGCTGCGTTTACCAGCTTTTTCCTCGGGCATATCGATGGCCTCAAAGAGCTTTTCGCCCGGTTCGCCCGGCATAGGAGGCGGCTGTGGAGAGTCTTCTGCCGTCTGTAAGCTTTTGTTGGAACGTCGCCAGTTGTCTTCTGAAGCCCTTCGTCCCCATCTCCTTTCAAATTCCATCTTACCCAGGCTTACAGTCGCCGGATTGTAAAAGTACCATCCCCCTTGCGTATCAGCAGTCCTCCCCGGTAGATTTGAAAAGCCCGGGTTAAACATGGGGTCGTAGTTAGCCATACGCCCGGGAGTGGCGCCTGCTATTTGTCTGTTGAGCTGAGCCTGACGCTCAGCTTCTATCATGGCATCAAGAAATGCGTCAAGTTCGGCTTCGGGCAGGGCGGCAAGCCTCTGCAGACTGTCTTCGCGCTGAATAGTCGTAAAGTGTTCAGAAAGGTCCGCCAGGCCTTTGTGCCGGAATTTTACGCGGTCATAACGGCTGTCATTTTGCGGCATAAGTGTTAAAGTGCTATCGTAATAGGCATACGAAGCGGGATAGTCGGGTTGCTCGAAGTATATTGAAGCCATTTCGATATAGGTCTCGGCCAGCAGCTCGCGGTTTCCCATATTATATCCCGCGGCCAGTTTCAGGTTAGTAAGAGCCTGCAAGCTGTCACCTTCTTGCAGATATGATTTAGCCACAGCCATATAAATAAGGTCACGGTACTCCTGGTTTTTATACTGAGCGGCAAATTTAATCAGCTCTCTTCGTGTCTCGTCGTAGTTCGTGTTTAATCGGCTGCCTATGAGCAGCATATTTACTCTGGCAGTGAGCTCCATCTGGTATTCCGGTGATGAGCGTATAACCCGCTCATAGCTAGCGTTAGCGTTTTCGAGCTGAGCTGCATTTTCATAAAGCTGGGCTAAAATAAAATTTCTGCGTGACTTATCCCACTTGTTATTACTGCCCGAAGCTGCTGCAATCATAAAGGGAATAGCGCTATTATATTGTCCTGTTTTAATAAGATAATCTGCAAAAGTAGCCATATATTCAGGGTATAGCTTCGCGGGAGCTTTCCCAAGTCCATCATAACGTTCGAGTAGTATAAGGGCATTTTCATAATCGCCCATTTCAACGCGCGTTTTAGCCATCCATATCAGGGCTTCAAATTGAGCTGCTTTGCCCGGAAATTCCCTGAAGGCATATTCCAGAGCAGTTAAAGCATCAAAAAACTCATGATTATACAGGTGTGCCTTCCCGATAAGAATGTAGGCATCATCAACGACCCTGTTATACTCTCTTTGGTTATAAAAGGCCATTTGTCGCGGATTATCCCGGTCGGGACGGCCTTTTGGACGTACGGTTATGCTCTTTTTTTGAATAAGCTTCAGTCCTTTTTCAATGGCTCTATCCATTTCACCTTTAACGGCACCGGCCTTATCTTCGCCGGAGTATGGGAATAGGGGCAAAATAGCGGTAAAATTATCAACATGAGTCTGTTTAAGCTGATTTTCTCCTCGCATGAAGCTCTGCTCACCGTTAAACAGGATATTATATTTGGCTGTTAAAGTATTGTGGTTTCTTGACAGCCAGGTGTTTTTCTGGGTTGAGCATGAACCGAGCCAAATAAGGGCCGAAATTATGAGTAGTCTTCTGATATGCATTAGCTGATTGACAACAATTCAATAGTAAAACAAAGAATTAGGCTATTTATTTTGTATTCGCGTAAATATAATTGAATTCCCTCATAATGTGTAATTGAGCCCTGTAATAATCATGAAGCAACTTCGTCCTATTATAATATTTTAATTTACCTTTATTCGGATTTAGCTTCAAATGGAAGGAGCTGGTGACTATTTTGCCGGAGGTAGATATGCAGGATAATTATCATGAATTGAGCAAGATTGCCGGTGAGAGCCTTAGTATGAAAAAGACTCTTACATTGGTTGATAGGGCTGCTAAGATGCACAATGTTAATGTGTTGATTAGTGGGGAGGAAGGAACGGGCAAAAGCCTGATTGCTAAAACAATACATTTTGCATCGGTGCGCTGTTCTTCGCCCTTTGTAACTATTAGCATGAGTGCTTTTCCAAATGATTTGCTTGAAAGCGAGCTGTTTGGGTATGAGAAATATGCCTTTGAAGATGCCGGAATTGCCCGCACAGGCAAGATAGCAGAGGCTGAAAAGGGAACATTGTTTATTGAAAACATTGAATTGATGCCTGCCGAGTTGCAATATTCCTTCTTTCAATTTCTGTCGTCAGGCTCGTTTGTGCGGGTAGGGAGACTAAGCAGGCAAAAGCTTGATGTAAGGGTGATTTGCTCATCTACTGTTGATTTGGCAGAAGAGGTGCGTGCAAAACGTTTTCGGGAGGATCTTTATTTCCGCTTGATGGTTATGCCCATACATTTACCATCGTTGAAGGAAAGGCAAAAGGATATAGTTTTTTTAGCTGATAGTTTTCTTGACGATTTCTGTAAAACAAATAGTCTTGAAAGGATGGAGCTGAGCGCTCCGGCTAAGCGAAAGATGTTGAGCTATTCCTTTCCGGGTAATGTGAGGGAGTTAAAGGCAGTTGTTGAGTTGGCCGCTGTGCTAACCAACAGCAGGCTGATTGAAGATGAGCATATTTTCTTTAACGGGCAGCGCATAGTTTCCGAGTTGCTTAGCGAAGAGCTTACTTTAAAGCAGTATAACGAGAGGATTATCAGGCATTATATGGAAAAGTACAGGAATGTTGTGCTTGTGGCTGAGAAGCTTGATATAGGGAAATCGACTATTTATAATCTACTAAAAAAGTGGAAGGAAGACGAGACTCCTTGATTTTATCATATCCCGTGTCATTACTAAAAATGATGAACGGGAAATCACTGAGACCCGGTTTTGGTGTAGTTCAAGGTTTTCCAGGGGGAATTTTGAGAATGATATTAAGAATAAGGGCAGCATCCTGATCTGGAATCCAGCCTATATAGCCTTCAGGCTGATTTTTACGAATCTTTTCTCTAAAATTCAAGGTTGAGTATCCGGCCGAAACAGCAATTGAATTATTATTCTTTCTAACATTGTAAACATACTCTATACCCAAAGCAATATTATAGCAAAATATTGTTTCTGTAATTCTTTTCCTGGCAGAGGGTTCTCCATTATATTGTACAGTTCCCCTTATCCAAGCTAAAGAAAGCTCATTTTCAAGGAATAGAAACCATGGATCATCCTCATCGTCGCCTATACTGAGATAAAACTTAGGAATAAGTCCTATCCCGGGACTTGACAA
Organism: Marinilabiliaceae bacterium UBA5488; assembly: GCA_002427105.1. Taxonomy (GTDB): domain Bacteria; phylum Bacteroidota; class Bacteroidia; order Bacteroidales; family Marinilabiliaceae; genus Geofilum. Next base: position 8,508 of record DIPM01000022.1, read on the forward strand.
GCTATGTTCAAGGTCAGCCAAACCTTCATTAACAGGGGGAATATCCTCTCCGTGCCAGTCTGTAGTCCAGGAAGTTCCATCATCGAAACCATATAAACCATATCTGGTACGTAATTCAAGTCCAAAATACCTGACCGGCTTATATTCAAGACCCACCGTTAAGCCCATACCTACAACATCATCCGAAAACCCGTTGCCGTTGTAATAGATTCCCGGGCTTAATGAGAACTTTGATTGTGGCCTGGATTGCGCTCCCCCTTCATGCACAAAGAAAATAAGTCCAAGTAGGAAAATATTGCGATACCGTATAGTCATAGCTTTCATATTTTACTAAATACAAAAAGGGCTGTGAGAAATAATCGAATTTACATTTTAAAACCAAGTCGTTTTATGGAATGCAAAATCTTCAATATTCAAACAGCCACTTTTAAGAAAAAACGTCTACCATTTTTTTAGGTTCCAACCAATATTCAGTTGTAGCATAATAGGGAAAAATCCATTGTTCCCTTTTGTGTCAAAATAGTAAACAGAGCCAACATCAAATAAAAAATGAAAGTGACCTGTAGAGCGTTGAATGCCCCATGTTGGACCAAATGCAAAATCGATATTGTCCTTTCTAATTATATTTTCAGACTCAATCTCCTCAAAATTGCTAAGCAAGCGTAAACCCCAGTAGTTGCCTGAATTACCTGAGGTGTTCTTACCTTTGGCTGCTCTTGAGCTTAAGTTGTACAGATGCTTATAAGACAAGTCTAAAAACGGTGAAATAAAATATGTAACACCGGAGCTTGCATAACTCAAGTGGTTATAACTACCGTTTATTCCTATCCCCGGATTAACTGCTATAGTGGATTTCTTGTTAATGGGAAGTTCCAGTTCAAGACCCGGACTTAAGGCATTAATGCGAAAGACCTTTTCTAAATCAACAGAAGATTCTTGACTATAGCATACGATGCTAATAGCCAGAGATATAAAAACAAAATATTTTTTCATGTTTTATGCCATTGATTATTTAAATGTAATTCTGACTCCCTTCCAAGTGTCACCTCTACGGGCTGCACCAAACAAAATAGAGTTCTCTAAGAAGGTGTAATTTGCGGTTAAATTTGTATAACCCTTATAACCAAATCCGCTATCGGAATTAAATGTCGCAGTAATAGTTCCTCCATTACTTGTAGCAATAATCGTAGTATATTTATCCGTATTTGTCTTACTTGCTGAATATGGAGCTAAAGAAATCTTTGTTGTTGTTACCGTCTGACTTGCAGGAATAAGCCGAATTGCTTCTAAGTTTTGACTTGGATTCTTGAACCTTCCATTGAGATAGGTAACAGTACTTTTCCCAGCAGATTTTGAAGCATTCCACAATGCTCCAACCATATCTTTATAAGAAAAATCCAATTCTAACCCCATAACATTAAAGGTTTTCCATGTTTTATTGAGGAATAATGACTGGTTATAAGCAAGATGCTTAATTTCCCTGTTAGCATATGTGAAGGTTGCTAAATTGGTGGTGTTTAGATTGAAACCGGATCCAAAGAAATTATTAGGCCACTTTTCTTTTAAATTCAAGATCTCCCATCCGTTAATAATTTCGTTGCAATCCTGCTTTCTCCATATACCTGTCCAACCTTTATATTGAGTTTTTGTTTTTATGCCCATCTCCGAATAAAAGGGGAATCTTTGCGCATAAAATTTCACATCAACACGATGTTTACTATCAAAATTGACTCTTACACTTTTAGAAAAGCCCCAGATACTACTCCACGCCTTCCCAACTATGGTTTTACTGTCAGAAATATCTTTCCAATCAGAGTCATTTGGTTGAGAAGAGGACTTTAAAATATCTATATTTATAGGGTCTTCTTCAATAGCGTCTAGTTTACGAAAGGTATCGAAGAAATAGACAGATTCATAGTTCAAAAGTTTAAATAGATTATTTTCAAAAGAATAACCTAGGGCATAGCTAACAGGCTCGAAATTGGCTATATCCATATTCTCTGTAGCTAACTCCCATAACAACTTATAATTGTCTATTGTAGTGAAAAAAGTACCCTTGTCAGTAACTTTAAAAAAAACATTGCCTATGGCAATTTCGTAATTTGAGTTCAAAAACTCCCTCAATATGTCACTGCATATTAAAGAGTCTTCTTCTTGTTCAACATCTAAATTTTGGTTGGCAGACTTTAATTCAAGAGATTTAGATAAAGTGGATACTCCCTGCATTTTTAGTGGTAACACCTCTTCATCTATAAAAAGATTAATTGAATTATCTAGCTCTTGCTGTGAGGAAAAATGAGCAACTCCAGATAATTTGATGCTTGCTTCTGAGTTAATGTTTTCAATTTGTGCGTCTTCGCACGATGCAAAGATCGCTGGAATGATTATTAGGGTTAAGAATAAACGTTTTTTTGATTTCATGATAAAAATTGGATTAAAAAAAAGGTAATTCTACCAAGGCCATTGTGACACCTAAAGTCTATCATGGTAGTTAATAATAGACCCTACTATATAGGAACACATAACATAATACTTCTAAATCATATAATACGACAATTAATAGTACTTGAAAATAAAAACAACCACTATTAACTGATAATACTCGGTATCTTGCTGTTTGCCCTATCCAAAGTCTATAAATAAGTTATCTAAGTTTATAGACCCCTCACCAAATTATTCAATAATTGGCTTGCTGTTCCTTGCCTGTTAAACACACAGTTATTAAAACGCAAGGGTTCATACCACCAAAGAACATGCTTGTAAGCTGCCTCTTGGTGTTATAAGCCTTATAATAAATGTTGCTTTGAAGTAATTTATCTACATACAGATTAGCTGATTAGCGCCTTGTAGCTATCGGCAGAAAGCAAAGACTTTATCTGAGATTTATCTTTAATTTCAATTTTAACCATCCAGCCACCCACATAGGGTTCTTTATTAACTAATTCGGGCTGAGATTCAAGTTTGTCGTTAACTTCGATTATCTTACCGGCAAGGGGCATATATAAATCTGACACGGTTTTGACTGCTTCTATAGTCCCGAACACTTCTTCCTTATCCAGCTCTTCATCTTCGGTGTCAATCTCAACAAAAACGATGTCGCCCAGTTCCCCCTGTGCAAATTCAGTGATACCGACGGTAGCGATATTGCCTTCTATCTTGACCCATTCGTGGTCTTTTGTGTATTTTAAGCTTTCAGGTAAATTCATGGTGCTTTATTAAAAGGTTATGCTTCAAAATTAAGTAATTTTTATGATACTGCACGAATTTAGGCAATAATTCCTATCAAAAGCTTATTGAGCTAAAGAGAATCTGAAGTTTACCCCAAAGCTGCTGTTGGTAATTGGGTAACTGGTCGAGATATAAGGTTTGTTAAGTTGCCTGTCATAAAAAAGCTGCATATTAAAGCGGTCGCTCAATACGTAGTCGGCAGTAAACTTGAGGGTTGTAATGCGTTGCCCTGCGGTCATCTGATTGAGTGCTTCTTCGATTCTGCGGATGACCGAGAAGTTGTCGCGAATTGATATATCTGCGCGAAGGTTAAGGTCTGATGACATTTTTCTTTGTCCGCTTCCGGAACCCAAAATCAAATCCATTTTATCAAAACGATAGCCCAAACCAATAACATATTCATCATTATAGTTTTCTATAAGTTGATTGTTGTTGAGGCTGAGATTTATTATCCTGCTCTTTTTATACTCGACTCTTGTTGACAGGGAGTTATTCCAGGTAATATTAAGTTGTAAAAATGGAGCAAATTGTTCGGAAATAGATACCCCATTAATCTGATATTTTGGGATAAAGTTGCCTCTCTCATCTCTCATATAACTAAACCCGTCTCTCATATCTTCCCAATCTAAATTTGTAAGATATTGACCTACATTGTATGTCGAACGGTACGCATGGCTGAGATCAAATGAGCGGATATATTTCTTTAGCCATTCAATGCGCGATAGTCCATCGTAGGTAATGCTCCAGTTGGGCTGCATCTGCAGAAGCGAAGGTATGGCATCAAGGAAGATGCCATCGGCACTCTTTCCGGAATAGGCAGCCAGAAAAGCCGGTATCATAACATCCTGGGAAGACAGGGAGTAGCCGTCAGCTCCTTCGTTAAGCTCTATGCCTTCATTGTCATATCCTTCAGGTAGATAGGGCATGCCCTCAATTATTTCGTAAGGAGTATCTGTGTAAATTCCCGTCGGGAAGGTGGTGCCACGTCGCTTTTCACCCAGGCGAGAGGCAATTATCTGCCTGTTTTCGAGAAAGCGGTCGAAAGCATCTGACTGAAATACTCCTTTTTTCTCTATTTTCTCAAAGGCTGTACGAAACACGTTGAAAGTCATTGACATGCTGCCCGACTCCATGGTGTTATAAGCATCGAATCTGCCATTATTGTAGAGGTAGTACTCATTCAGGTTGTTAGCATATCTGCGATTGGCAGTCAAATTGATTTTCAGTCCATTAATAGGCTCCAACATCACTCTCAGGGTCACGTCCTGCGAATGAGTCATGGTATAAGGAGTGTTGAGCGTTGAATCTGTCGTCAGCCAATCCAGGTTGGCAGCTCGCATAGCATAATCGCGATCCTGCCATCCCAGCATAAAGGGTATCCCGGGTGCCTGGCTGCCATTATAATTTTCTGCTCCTAAAAACTTTGTCTCAGGCATATATCCCGGCAGGATGGTGCCATTGTTCTCCGAATAGCTTAGAGATACATTGCGCAGACCTGTTAGCAGACGCAGGGAAAAATCTTTAATAGCCTTGCCGGGCTTTTTCTCCTCGACCTTCTGCCCTGAAACCATAATACGCCCATTGCTTACATCCTGCTGAGGCGTGAAAGTCAGAGTGTTATTGTCAACAATACTTTGCTCGCCCCTAACGGGATGCCCTGATTCGTTAAATACACGCGCTGTTACCGTGGGTGTTCCCAGGCGGTGGTTCACCGTAAAGCTTTCGCCAGCTTTCATTTCCAGGTTGTGTTGGGTAAAGCGGACTGTTTCGCCTTGATTGCCTCTCTGTTGTTGAGCTGACTGACGTTGAACAGGCCGGTTTAGGTTGCGCAGGTAAGGCGATTTATTATATAGATTATTCAGATTAAGCTGCCCGTTTCCTTGTATGGTGTTTGAATTACGGATAATGTTGCCCCACTCGTAATCCAGATTTGTGACAGGACCCTGCTGCCAGTTGTATAGAGCGCCGTAATTAAGCGATGCCGATGTCCAGTCCATATAAGGGAGCTTGTTTATCGGGATCTGATAGCTGACGCTCACATTGTGCTGGTAGTTGGTAGTGCGGCCCATATTCAGAATACCGGTCATCACAGAATCTTTCCAAATTTCGTATTCGTCCCTGTACCTGTTCTTATTTACAGGCCCTTCTGGCTCGTCAATAATGGCATTGTTAGTTGATCTGAAATCAAATTTTAGTCCGCGGCTAAGGTTGTATGTCAACTCGAAATAGCGATTCCAGTAAAAATCTTTGTTCACGCTTACCGGGATTTTAAAAGTGGGATTACTGATATTTCTGAGCTGTTCTTCCCGGTATCCTCTGTTGAGTTCCCAACGGTAGGCAAGTTGTGTCGGAGCCAGGTAAAGGTTGAAATCACGGATTAGAGCCAGAGAGCTTCCTTTCACCTGCTTAAAAGGTTCAAAAGCTTTTGGTTGATTTATAAAGTTATAGGCCAAAATCCCCCGATAGTTTTTATCGCTAAGATATTCTGTGTCTATATTTCGTCTGTAGGTCTCGTTGTATGAATAGGTGGCGCTCAGATTAGAAGGGGCGTAAAATGGCACATCATTATCTTTAGGCTGAATCCTAACGTTGGTAAAGTTTATGCTTTTTCGCTTGGTATAGTCCTGAGACATCTCCCGGATACTGTCGCGTTCGGATTTCGAACCTGCATTATCAAGGGCTACTTCCAGTGGAATATCGGGGTCAAGGGGATAGTACTCGGGGCTTGCGACCTGCTCGCTTATCCCTGCATAGAAGGGTATTGAAAGGCGGCTTTCGGGGCCAATAAACTTTCCAAGTTCGAGGCTTGTCGCCACATCATATTGGTAGAAATTCTCCTGACTACGCTCGGTTACGCTCTGGTCAATACTTCCGAAGCCTACAGTACTGGCCCTTCCTGCCACAGACACAGAGCCCAGGTCGGCCAGCTTGACATTCATACGACTGTTGGCTGCCCATCCGCCCTGTTCGTTAAAATCGCTTAATCTTAGCTCGTTAACCCATATCTCGGCAGATTTCTCGTCAATAGAGCTGTTGCGGACGCCTATCATAACGGTTTTTACGTTTGCCAAATTGGGGTTTCCCTTTATTGAAACCTTGTTTGAAGGCTTTTCGGGGTCGTACCAGGGATACTCTTCGGTCAGCCTCACCGAAGAGTTGGCAGCCCTCATAGCATCATTACGACGCAATTTGACCTGCTGAAGCAGTTCAAGAGGAAGGTCTATTCGATTTTCTTCAGGCCACACCTGGTAACGATGGCTCATGTTGTTGTCGAAGTAAAGCCCGGGAGGTGTCAGCTTTAATGGCAGCTCATATTCGTAGTAGTTGTTTTGATAGTCTGTACCTATTCTGATAAATGCTACCATCTCGCCGTCATTAAGATTGTATCCTTCGATAGCTTCTGCATGAATATCCATCTTCAATCTTTTGTACTGGCGAATGTCCATGCCAATGCTTTTGTAAACGGCACGGGCATCACCGCTAGCGAGGTCTTTTACTTTTAGGGATAGCGCTTGCTCATTAAGCTCCCTGACTGAAGGATTGGCCGGGTCGATAACCCTGTCAACTCCGGGAGGCAGGATGTAAGCTATCGGTTCGCGTCGTCCGTTTTCTTCTATATTTACTGCTGAAACATCAAATTCAGAATTGGGATTGGGCGAAACGTTGTCGCGAATATCGTAGAGTTCTTTTTCGTACCTTCTCCATTCTGCCCTGATAAGGTCTAGAGATGCGAAGCGAAGAACCACCGTGTCTTCAAAATTGTGTAAGAACATTCGCATAAAACGAACTGAGCGCAGATCGTCTAAATCTCCAATAACCGAATCGGGTGCGTTAACAGGTATTTTAAACTGGTACCATGTAACTTCTTCAGTATTTCCATTTTCCAGTTTAACGCTGTTGGAAGTAATATCGGTGATGTAATTTTGCCCAATCTCCATTTGCCCGGGTTGGAGTGTGATTTTGTACTGGAAGTAGTTTTCGGCTTCACTAAGGGTGTTGTCACGGTTGATATCTTCTCCGTCGGGGATGTTGGTGGCAGCTGTGCTGAATGACTCTCCAGAATATTCTGAGGGTCGTGAGTTTCCTTCCGGATTATTGTAATACTTATAGCGTTCCAGTATGCTTGCCTGGCGACTGTCGTGTTCGGAGCCTCTAAAATATTTAAAATCATCTGCAGCAGGGTCATTAATAATTGAAGCATAAGCCTCCTCGGAGAGCTGCAGGTTGATATACATATTATCTATTAGTTCAAGGAAGGAGTCGTTACCTTGCCTGTAAAAGCTGCGTTCTTTTTCGGAGTTCATACCGTTAAGCCCAAGGTCTTGCATCATGCGGGTTTCTGCATCGTTGCTAAAAGCGTTCACAAGACTTTGCTGCTTTGGGATGTATCCCCAGGCGGTTGAATCAACATCGAAGGGCTCGCCGGGGCCCGGCAAGCCTTGCTCGAAGAACTTACGGGAGTCTTTCAGAATATCTTCGGAGACATCGCCCAGGTTTATGTAAAGGTCGCCTCCCCGGTGCGTTCCCTCGTCATAAATAAAGGGATCCATCATCCAGAACTCTATATGGTCGATATTAGATGATTCAAAATCGTTGGTGTCAATTTTGCGCATAATACCGGCCCAGTTCTGTTTAGGATTGACCAGACTACCATCGAAATTAAGATTGGTGCTGAAGTTATATGGTCCTCTTTCAGCGGGATAGTAGGCTAAATTGAGAACGGAAATATTGGTAGGCTCACCATAAGCCGGGTTTTTGTTAGGGAAAATCTCCCTCTCGTAAACTTCACGAACATAGTGGTTGGACTGGGCGTCCTTATCGCGACGGATATGGTCGGGGGTAAGATTGCTTTTACGCAGAAAAAGGGGGTCGATGTGATACCATGCGAGGCGCGCCCTTCCATAACCGGAACGTAAATCATTATTAAGTTCTGCAAAGGGAAATATAGAGCTTTGCCCTTGCGGAACGCTTGCCAGATGCCATGCATCACGTTGCTTCATGTCAATAGGGATTTTTGTTCCCTCGAAGTCATCAATATACGAGGTGCCTTCTTTCTTTATAATATCGGGGTGACCGGGAACAAGCTGAGCAAATTCAGCCTCAAAAGCTATTGACGATGGTGTTTTTGTTTCTACCAGGGGAAGCTTGTCTATCCACTTGGTAAGTAAATTTGATTCAGTGAAATAAGAGGTGTTCAGACCCCATATTGTGTTGGCTATTGGCTCATCCCCAAATGCCACCTTTTGGGTTAAAGGTCTTTCACGAAGGTGCATAACAGTACCTCCAATATTGAAGTTTTCGCTGAAACGGTAGTCGAGGTGAGTTCCAATCAGCGTTTTAGTTTGCAAATTGAAGAGAGATTGGCTCTCAAGGGCTACCTGGATAGGGGTTCCCGATTCAAGCAGGCCATTATTTAATATAGTAATCCGCCCGGATGTGTAATCAACTGAGTAATCAACATTCTCGGTAAGACGAAGTCCGCCTGCAGTAACTATTACAGAGCCGCGGGGAATATTAAAGGCATTAAGAGATATTTCCGATCCTCCTGATGACTTATAAGAACCTTGTAGTCTGTATTTATTTTTCTCTGCCGCACGGCTTGCAACCGTCAGAGTTGAGTCATAAAGTTCTTTAAAAATATATTTTTCGCGAATTGAAGCGGGGATGCTCTGCAATTTTTTCTCTATATGAGCTCCGAAAGGCTCCAGAACAGGGAAAATAATCCGTCCTTGTGCCGGTATAATTGTAAATCCCGGAACAAAGTCGAAAGTGCCGTCCGGATATGGATCCAGGTGCTTGTTGAGTTTGTCAAGTTCAAGTATGGAGATAAAAAGCTCGCCATTCAAATCTCCCTCTTCAGCAAAATTGGGTATGTAGCTGCCCAGCGAATCGTTCATAAACACTACATTCATCCTGAAGTCTTCAGGACTAACCTGATATGCGCCAATTGAATAGATGTTTTTCATCATTAATTGCCAGGTCTTCATCCGGGGAGATAGATTGGTGCCCTTCAACAGCTTGGCTACAAGAGCCTGAGGTGCTTCAATACCGGCATTGCTAAATTCTCCGACTTTGAATACCTGACCGTTGTAAGTGTATTCATAAGCTACTGCCAACACTTCGTCGGCATTGAGCTGAGTATTCAAAGAGATATATCCCAACTTTGAATTAAGGGTATATTCAGACTCGGGAACCAGTCTGGCGTTCTCCACCCGTTCGTAATCGCGTGATGTGGTAAATTGTGAGCCCTCGGCCGGAACAATGCCTTGCAGGATTCCTGTAGATTGGGCGATATCGCGAATTCCGCTATAGGTACTTGTCATTAGGTTATAAAGCTCGTTAGCTTTATTGTGTGGAAAGATTACATTGGCCTGCCCAGCCCAGGTTATAGGCTTTTCCATATTGGAGGCGCCCTCGCCAAGGTCAGAGAAAGCTACAATGTTGCGCGCCTGCTGAAAATCGCCGCTTCTATTGGTTATCCATACCTCAACCTTAGTAATATTAAAGGGGGAGTTGATAACAGGCAGATTGGCCATTGCCCGGTCAAAGTTATCCTTAAAGGCATGTGAGAGGAAGAAGTGACGGTTGCGGTCGTACTGGTCAACTGCCAAATCGAAGTCTTGCGTTTGTGCACCCCCCTGAATATTCATCACCGATGTTTCGCCTTTCTGCTGCGAAAACAAGGTCTGCACGGATAACTTCCCGAATTGCATTTCGGTTTTTACCCCGAAGAGGCTTTGGCTCCCGGTTATCAGGGTTCCGGGGAGCGACATACTGACGTTACCCGCTTCAATACTCTTAATTATATCGTCTTCCCCGCCGCTATATTCAAGGTTTATTTGGTTTTCAAAATCGAAAGTGGCTTCAGTGTTATAGTTGATTCCCAATTTCAAACGCTCACCAATTGTTCCCTGGATGTTCATCTGAATTTTCTGTTGGAAATCAAAGGTCGTCGTTTTCCTTAGTCTTTCCTGAAGGGTGGGGTTATCAATTTTGGTGGTGTTTACGCCAATCCTCAATTCGGCAATTCCCTGAGGTTTGATATTGACAACATTGCTGCCGAATAAGCTTTCAAACATCTCGCCGGCTACCCTGAAGCGGCCGAATCTGTTAGCGTCGCCATCTTCGGTCTGAGCGGCCTTTTCACCCCAAAAACGTTGCATTGAGCTACGCAGTTGCCGGTTGTTGTATTCTTCCAAAGTCAAGCTGTAGGGAAGCTTTACAGGAATGTTGCCTATCATCCTGTACATTGTAACCATCCCGGTTTCAGGGTCATATTCAGCACTATATTCTATATTGTCAGGGTCCTGAAGGCTTATGGGGCTGCTCTTCCGGGGCAGGGGAGTCTGTCTTTCGGATGTTGGAGGATTTATCCTTTGAGGATCAAGGGTTTCGCTTGTCGGGTCAGACTGCGGGTATGGAGCTGTCAATTCGGTAGCTGGCGTTGCGGGGGCATATTCGCTGGCGCCGGCCAACACAAAAAGAAAAGTCAATAACGGAACAAGTAGTTTGTATTTAAAACTCTTTCTCAAAGGAACGGGCTTTACGGCATTAGGCGCTTACTGTCCAACAACTCACAACATTTTTAGAGACAACTTGATGAGTTGTTCGACCCGAAGCTCCGGTTGAGCCGATAATATTTTATCAATTGCCTTTTGTGAAGGGGCACGTGCAAATCCCAACATCACTAAAGCAGATAACGCCTCATCGCGTACTGTATTGTCCATTCCGGCAAATAATTTTTCGTCTCCCTGCTCTCTTCCTACCTTATCTTTGAGCTCGATAATAACTCTTTGAGCAGTTTTTAGGCCTATTCCTTTTATACTCTTGATTATATCTGTGTTTTCGGAAACTATAGCCGATCTAAGCTCAGCCGGAGGCAAAGATGATAGCATCATACGAGCGGTATTGGCTCCAATTCCCGAAACAGACATTAATTGTCTGAAAAGCTCCCTTTCAGAAGGCTCAAAAAACCCGTAAAGGTTGTAAGCGTCTTCCCTGATTTGCTCATGAACCAAAAGGCTTACCTCCTTTTTGTCCTTTATTTGGGAATAGGTATTGAGAGAAATATTGATAAAATACCCCAATCCGTTATTTTCAATAATTACATGAGCCGGACTGTTTTCTGTTATTTTGCCGGAAATATATTCGTACATATTTTTTGTCTTTAATAATTATTTGTTAATGATATTCTTTTCCCCAACCGGGTGCTTTCAGGTCGGTTTCATCATCGGTAGCCGTAATCATTCTGCAAGCTTTCTCCGGCTCTGTAATATAACCAATAGCAGTAATATTTTTGGGCAAGCTGTCGGCTGCTGCCTCATAAACTTTTAATGGCAAGGTGAATAACAATTCATAATCTTCCCCGCCGTTAAGAGCGGCTATCAAAGGGTTGAAATTAAGCTCCGCGGCTGCTTTAAGGCTAGCCTGATTAAGGGGCACTTTGTTTTCATAAATACGACAGCCTTTTTTTGAAGCCCTGCACATGAGTATCAAGGAAGTAGCCAAGCCTTCACTAATACCGGTCATTGCAGTGGGCGTTATTCCGAGCTCATTAAGTTTGGCAATAATTGATATACGGGCCTCGGGTTTGAGTTGCCTTCTCAATACGTAATCGTTGTTGCCGAAGTCCGGTTGGCTGACATCATTTGATTTAAGCACGCGCTTTTCACGCTCCAGCAGATGTAGTCCTAGCAGGGCTCCGCCCAAATCACCGGTCACGCATATAACATCGGTATCATTTGCTCCGCTGCGTGTTACGCTTCCTGTGGCATAAGGCATACCTGTCAAGGTAATGGCAATAGTTAAGCCGGTTAGAGAAGTGGTCGGCTTAAACGACGAAAGCGTAATCCCATAATCTTTGCATGCTTCGAACACTCCCCTCATCAGCAATTCAAGCATTTGCAGAGTCAGTTTGTTGCTGATACCCAAACTCAAGGCCAGCTGAGATGGCTTGGCGTTCATAGCTAAAATATTGTTGACCGAAGCCGTTATTGCCTTATAGCCTAGATGCTGCAAAGGAGTATATACGAGGTCGAAATTTATCCCTTCCAGAAAGAGGCTTGTGGAGCTGATGGTTTCCGGTGTCTTAACGAGGGCAAAGGCGTCCTCATCAACTAAAGCGGCAGATGAATCAAGAGTTTTATATTGCTCAATGAAGTAATCTATCAGGCCGTACAATCCTAAGTCAGCCAAGGTTTTCGTGTTTTCACCCATCGTATTATGGTTTTTCAGTTTTCGGAAGGCCAAAGATACAAAATAATGTGGCACGGCTCAATCCTCGCTTAACTATGTTGAACAACATAACAGTGATTGAAAGATAGGCTGTTAATATAATAAGGCTTGCCGCAAGCCCGGAGAAGTTCTAACATCTCGTCTTTTTAAGAAATTGATAAGATAAAAGCAGCTCTGAGAGTTTGGCTTTAAGGTCGAATAGGCATAGTGTTGTTATTATTCTTGTGTTGAGCCTTGATTTGTAGCTGCAAAAGTTTGGAAAATAAACAATTCGTCACTACATTTGCGGAGATTTTATACCTGGAAAGAGTAGGGGACTTGTGTCCCCTATTTTGTTGGTAGTTTTGAAAATATTGCTATGATTACCAAGGAGAAGATATTAGATATTATTCAGCAAAAGATAGAGGAAGACAACTATTTTATTGTTGAGGTTGATATCAAGCCGGGTGGACGGATTGTGGTTTTGATTGACGGCGATGAGGGGGTGTCTATTGATTATTGCATCTCCATATCGCGATTGATTGAACAATCGCTTGATCGTGATACAGAAGATTTTGAACTTGAGGTTTCATCTCCGGGTCTTGGACAGCCTTTAAAGGTTCATCGCCAATATCTTAAGGGTATTGGACGGGAGTTTGAGGTGCTCTGCAAATCCGGATTAAAGTATAGCGGAGAGCTTTTGTCGGTCAGCGACACGGGTTTTGTCCTGAAGGAAGAAAAGATGGTCAAATCCGAGGGAAAGAAGAAAAAAGAGTTGCAGGTTATCGAACATGCGTTTATTTTTGAAGAGCTGAAATCAGTAAAAGAGATAATAAAGTTTTAACAAAGACATTATATACCAAACTGACAATGGAACATATCAATTTAATAGATACCTTTTCGGAATTCAAAGAGTTGAAGAACATCGACAGAGTTACTCTTATCAGGGTCCTGGAGGACGCGTTCAGGAGCGTGTTGGTTAAACTTTTCGGTACCGATGATAATTTCGACGTTATAATAAATACTGATAAAGGTGACTTTGAGATTTGGCGTAACCGTGAAGTTGTGGCTGATGATGAGGTGAGCGATGAAAACTTGCAGATTTCCTTAAGTCAGGCCAAGAAGATTGATGAAGATTATGAGATAGGCGAAGAAGTGACCGATGAAGTTAAGTTTTTAGATTTTGGGCGTAGGGCTATTTTGGGTCTTCGTCAGAATCTTTCATCACGTATTATGGAGCTTCAGAAAGATGCTATCTACAACAAATACAAAGAGCGTATCGGTGAAATTGTAACCGGTGAAGTTTACCAGGTTTGGAAGCGGGAGATGCTTGTGCTCGATGATGAGGGTAATGAGCTGATATTGCCCAAGACAGAGCAGATACCGTCTGACTTTTATCGTAAAGGCGACACCATACGTGCCGTTGTTGCGAAGGTTGATATCCGTAACAACAACCCCTTGATTATTTTGTCGCGTACTGCTGATGTATTTCTTGAGCGTTTATTCGAGCTTGAAGTACCTGAAATAAATGACGGACTGATTACCATCAAAAAGATTGTTCGTCAACCCGGTGAGCGTGCAAAGGTGGCTGTTGAGTCCTACGACGATCGCATCGACCCGGTTGGTGCCTGCGTTGGAATGAAAGGATCGCGTATTCACGGCATCGTTCGTGAGCTGCGTAATGAGAATATTGATGTAATTAATTATACCACAAACATTCAGTTGTTTATCCAGCGGGCATTGAATCCTGCAAAGGTGACCAGCATCAAGTTGCTTGAAGAAAGCAAAAGGGCTCAGGTTTATCTGCAGCCCGAAGAGGTTTCGCTGGCTATAGGCAAGGGGGGCTTGAATATTCGCCTGGCCAGTCAGTTAACCGGATATGAGTTGGATGTTTACCGTGAAACAGAGGAAGAAGAGGAAGAAGAAGACGTATCATTGGACGAATTCTCAGATGAGATTGAGAGCTGGGTACTTGATGCCCTTAAGGCGATAGGTTGTGATACAGCCAAATCTGTTTTAGATTTGTCTGTTGAGGATCTTGCCAAGCGTACTGATCTTGAAGAGGAAACAATTCAGGATGTGATAACAATATTGAAATCTGAATTTGAATAATTAGCTTATCTTTGGCATTTATTGAATTTGATAGTATTTCACCGATCTTCCGAACTTAATTGAAAGTAGCTTTTATGGCAGTTGTACAAAGACTAAGCAAAGTAGCAAGAGAGTGTAACGTTGGTATTTCCACCATCGTGGAATTCCTTCATAAGAAGGGTATCGAGATGGATATGAATCCCAACACGAAAGTCTCTGAAGATATTTTTGAACTCCTGAAAAAAGAGTTTAAGCAGGATCAGAATGTCAAAAAAGCATCGGATGAGCTGATAGACAGGAGATTAAAAGAGAAGAAAGAATCTATTTCTATTGATAGCGTTCAAAAAAATGTTGAAGAGGAAGCTGAAGATGAAAGTGTTTCAATTGATGAGATAGTAGGTAGAACCAAGAAAAGTGCCGAGCTTAAGTTTGTAGGCAAAATTGATTTGGACAAGCCTAAAACCAAGGAGCCCGAAAGAAAGATTGAAGAAAAAGCCGCTGAGAAAGAGCCGGCTAAAGAGGAGCCAATGGCTGCTCCGGTAGAAGTCAAAAAAGAAGAAGTAAAACCGGCGACTAAGACGCCTGAACATATTGAGCTTAAGGTTGATAAGCCTGCGGAATCTCCAAAGGTTGTAGGGAAAATAGATCTTGAGGCTCAGAAAAAGAAAAGTACTACTAAACCTGCCGAGAAGGTTTCTGAAAAGCCTGTTGAGAAAAAGAAAGAGGAGCCTGTTAAGGAAAAAGAAGAATCTAAGCCTATCGAAACTACAGTTACAGAAAAAATCTCTAAGCCGGCTGCTCAAAAGCCTGCAGATGTTGTTACTCCTCCCAATGAAAAGAAAGGAGTGGAAAGTAAAGAAAACAAAGAGAATTTTATGCCTACTCAGGTAAAGAAGCTTTCAGGCCCCACTGTAGTAGGCAAAATAGACCTTCCGGTTGATAATCGCACCGGAGGCGAAAGGGATGATCGTAATAAAGCGCGCAGGAAGAAGCGCAAACGTATTAAAAAGGAAAAGGAGAGGGTAAATATAGATTCCGGTTCCGGCGGAGAAAAGGGGAGCGGAACAGCTCAGCCCGGCCGTCAGCCTCAGGCTGCCCGTCCCGGCGACAAACGTCCGCCACATGCCCAGCAAGGTCAAGGTCAGGGTCAGGGTCAGGGACAAAATCAGGCTGGAGCCAAGAAGAAGGTTACCAGAGTTAAGAAGCGCCCTGTTCGTCCTGAAGTGAGTGAGGAAGATGTTGCAAAGCAAATTAAAGACACTCTTGCTCGCCTAACAACAAAGACTAAGTCGAAGGCCTCCCGTCACCGTCGTGACAAGCGGGATGTTGCTTCGCAGCGTTATCAGGCAGAGCTTGAAAGGATAGATGAAGAAAAGAAAATAATTAAGGTAACGGAGTTTGTTACTGCCAATGAGTTGGCTAATATGATGGATATTCCTGTTACTCAGATAATAGCCTCATGTATGAGTCTTGGACTCTTCGTCTCAATCAACCAGCGCCTTGACGCTGAGACAATTGCCTTGGTTAGTGAAGAGTTTGGTTTTAAAGTTGAGTTTGTTAGTGTTGATCTAATAGAAAGTATAGTTGAAGAGGAGGATGATCCTGCCGACCTGGTGGAGCGTCCCGCGATTGTTACTGTTATGGGTCACGTTGACCACGGTAAAACATCACTTCTTGACTATATACGTAAAGCTGACGTTGCAGGAGATGAAGCCGGTGGTATCACTCAGCATATTGGAGCTTATAATGTTAAACTGGATAACGGGCGTAAGATTACCTTCCTGGACACTCCGGGTCACGAGGCCTTTACCGCTATGCGTGCTCGCGGAGCTCAAGTTACCGATATCGCGATAATCATAATCGCGGCAAACGATAACGTTATGCCTCAAACCGTTGAAGCAATAAATCACGCTTCGGCAGCAGGTGTGCCTATAGTATTTGCCATTAGTAAAATAGACGTTGCAGGAGCTAACCCCGACAGGGTTCGTGAGGAACTAGCTAAAATGAATTACCTGGTTGAAGACTGGGGCGGTAAATATCAGTGTCAGGAAGTTTCGGCCAAACATGGTACAAATGTTATGGCTCTTCTTGATAAGGTTTTGCTTGAGGCAGATATGCTTGAACTAAAAGCAAACCCGAACAAAGCGGCTGTTGGAAGTATTATTGAATCATCATTAGATAAAGGTCGTGGCTATGTTGCCACACTTCTGGTACAAGCCGGAACATTAAGGGTTGGCGATTTGATACTTGCGGGCAGCCACTATGGCAATGTTAAAGCTATGTTTAACGAGCGCAACCAGAAAGTGGAATCAGTAGGGCCTTCCGAGCCGGTGTTGGTTCTTGGGCTTAACGGCGCACCTCAAGCCGGGGAGAAGGTTAATGTTATGACCGACGAGAAGGAAGTTAAAGAAATAGCCTCTAAGCGTCAGCAGCTTCAGCGTGAGCAGGGTATGCGTGCTCAGAAGCATATTACTCTTGATGAAATTGGACGTAGAATTGCCATTGGCAACTTTCAGGAGCTCAATCTTATTGTTAAGGGTGATGTTGATGGATCGATCGAGGCCTTATCCGATTCTTTGATTAAGCTCTCTACAGAAGAGATTCAGGTTAATGTGATTCATAAGGCTGTAGGAGGAATTTCAGAGTCGGATATTATGCTTGCCGCAGCTTCAAATGCCATTATCGTTGGCTTCCAGGTACGTCCGACGGTTTCGGCCAAGAAGATTGCCGAAAAGGAGCAAATAGATATTCGTCTATACTCAATTATTTATGATGCCATAGAAGAGATTAAATCGGCGATGGAGGGTATGTTGTCGCCCGAGATTAAAGAGCAGATTGTGGCTACTGTTGAAGTGCGTGAAGTGTTTAAGATTACCAAGGTTGGTACAATCGCCGGATGTATGGTTAAAGAAGGCAAGATTAAGCGAAATAACCGAATCCGCTTGATTCGCGATGGTATTGTTATCCATACCGGGGATTTGGGATCGCTGAAACGTTTTAAGGATGATGTCAGAGAAGTGGCTTCCGGGTTTGAATGCGGCTTGAATATTAACAACTTCAATGATATTAAAATTGGAGACCTTGTTGAAGCCTTCGAAGAAGTTGAAGTAGCAAGAAAGCTGTAATTGTCAACAAGCGGCCACACGAGATAACTCGTGCGGCGGAAGGGTTTTACATCATTACTCGTCTGAGGACAGAGTTCCGGGATCAACAGATTTAAGAGGATTTGCTTTCAGCTCTGCGTTTGTTTTTCGGCTGTTAAAAATATCTATCGCCATATATATTGCCGAAAGGAGAGATTGTTCTTCAGCTATCCCCTGTCCTGTTATTTCGTATGCCGTTCCATGGTCGGGTGATGTGCGTACAAAAGGAAGTCCTGCAGTGAAGTTTACTCCTGTAGAAAAGGACAAGGCCTTAAAGGGTGTTAAGCCCTGGTCGTGGTACATGGCAAGAATGGCATCAAACTTCTTATATCCGTCGGTAGCAAAGAGCCCATCAGCCGGGAAGGGGCCAAAGGCCATTATTCCTTCTTCCTTAGCCATTTCAAGAGCCGGTTTTATGATATCAATTTCCTCTGTTCCAAGCAAGCCGCTGTCGCCGGCGTGAGGGTTAAGTCCCAGTACTGCAATTCTTGGTCGTCTGATAGTAAAGTCGTCTTTGAGACTTTGGTTTAATATCCTGAGTTTCTGTAGTATCAGTTCTTTCGATATGGTTTTACTAATATCTTTGACAGGAATATGGCCTGTAACTACTCCAACTCTTAACAAATCGCTAACCAGCAGCATAAGCGGAGTTCCGCCCAGTTTGTCTGCCAGATATTCAGTATGTCCGGGAAAGGAGAACTGTTCAGACTGTATTACCTTCTTGTTGATAGGAGCTGTAACCAAAACATCGACCAGCCCTTTCCTGAGGTCATCAACAGCTTTTTCGAGAGCCATAAAAGCTGCCATTCCTCCTGTTTCAGTTGCTTTGCCCAGCTCTACACGTACTTCCTCGTCAACGCAATTAACAATGTTTACCCGTCTAAAATGAGCCTCACCTCCGTCTTTTACGCTGTTTAATGTTATTGCCGGCAAATTAAGCGCCTTGCGATGGTAGGCGGCTATTTTTGAGGAACCATAGATTACCGGGGTGCATATCTCCTGCATTGCCGGATCTGAGAGTGCTTTGAAAATAACCTCATATCCGATGCCGTTAATGTCACCATGAGAAATAGCTACTTTTATCTTTTCGTTGCCCATAATCTAAATATTACCCAAAAATTAACGCTTTTTTTGCCTCTTATCAGCTTTTGTATGTTTCCAGAAAACGGTAAAGAAGACGTACTCCTACGCCTGTACCTCCCAATCCTCTGTAGTTTTCTTTCTTTTCCAGAAAGGCGGGTCCTGCAATATCGAGATGTACCCACGGTGCATCAACAAATTTGGCCAGAAACTTGCCGGCTGTAATTGCGCCACCTTCTCTTCCTCCTAAATTCTTCATGTCTGCAATCTCAGATTTTATGGCATCATCATAATCTTTCCAGAAGGGAAACCATGCCAGGCGTTCGCAGACTTTATCACCTGCCTCTGATAGCTTTTGCTGAATATCGGGGGAGGCTGTCCCCATTGCAACAGAGCCGTGAGTTCCGATAGCCACCACAGCATTACCTGTCAGTGTGGCCAGGTCTATAACTAACTCGGGCTCATATCGTTTAGCAAAGCTTAGGGCGTCGGCCAGGATTAGCCGTCCTTCAGCATCTGTATTAATTACTTCAACTGTAGCACCACTATGCATAGTGATGATATCGCCCGGAACCAGGGCATTACCACCCGGCCGATTGTCTGTGGCAGGTATTAGGCCAAGCACATGTAAGGGTACTTTGTTGGCTGCAAGTGCTGCCATCGTTCCAATTACAGCTGCCGCACCGCTCATATCACATTTCATGGTATCCAGACTCCCCGGAGGGGTTTTAAGGTTTATGCCTCCGGTATCGAAGACTACACCCTTGCCAACCAGCACTATTGGCTTACTATTCACAGTCTTCGCGGGCTTCCATTCAAGCACCGAAAAAGTTGGGGGATCTATGCTTCCTTTGTTTACAGCCAGCAGACCACCCATTTTAAGAGATTCTATTTTCTTTTTATTAAAGACTTGTGCCGAAAATCCATAATCCTGCGCTGTTTCAAGAATCAGCTCACCCAGTTTCTCTGCACTCAGGTAGCCCACCGGCTCATTTACCAGGTCACGGGTCAAAAATACAGCCTTAAGCAAATTCTTAAGAGTTGTGATTTCTGCTTGCGATATTTTGTCACTGACAATGGCAATTTCAAGCTCAGGCCTGTCCTTTTTGTCTGTTTTGTATTTTAAGAAACTGTAGCTCGCCAAAGCGAGGCCTTCGGCCAGGGCCATCAATAATTGAGGCTCTCCGCTCAGGTCGGCAAGGGATACTTTATAAATCTGTTCTTCTTGCAGTTTGGCAGCTACCCGGGCTGCTCTCCTTCTTATGGTCTCCTTCCTGTCGTTTAAGGAGTCTGTTGCCGAAGGAATAATAACAGCGGCTATCCTCCCTAAGCTGTCGAAGAGAAAGAAGTCAGCTTTTGGGTCTTCGCTCCTTTTTTTGATTATATAGTTCAGTTCTCGCTCACTTATCACGGAGCCTTTAAGACGCGAAAGATCGGAACAGATAAAAAGAGTACTGACTCCCTCCTCAATTTTATTAGCTAAAATTATGTTTACTGACATTCTTAACACTTTTATATAGTATGAGACTTAATGAGGGGCAAAAGCTACTGTTCTGCTGTAGCCTCTTCATTAATTTTATCATCGGGAAACTCCACTGAGTAGAAAAGTGATTCAAGCTGCCAGATATAATTCCTTTTCTTTGGTTCTTCAGGCAGATAAACGTAGCCATCTGTAACTACTACGCGATTATTGGCCTTGTCGTGGTGGGCGAACAAAACAAAAGGGCCTCCCATAATATCACCTACGGTTTTCCATAAACCTCTCAACTCAACTGTTTCATGCTTGTTGAGGGTGAAACGCTTATATGTTACCGGCAAATCCAATTCTGTTCCCATATATGAGCCCTCAGAAGGGCCGGGAATATTGTATCTTAAAATAGAATCGCGCTTATTAAGGAGGTATTCGCGTGAAAAGGTTCCTTCTCCCACATAGTCGAAGCTATAAATCATTATCCCCTGACTAAGAGAGGCGGTCTCGTGCGAAAGCCAGGTAAACTTACCGGTGCCGGCATTTTTCCTCATAATATTGGGGATAGTCATAGACATACCCCACTGATCAAGCACCGTCTGCGATAGGCTCGCGTCTATTATTGTGTTGAAGGAGGAAAGGATACGTTCGCGTTCATGCCTTAAAATATATCCTACAATTTTTATTTCCTCATCGCGTACCAGCTCTATAAACTTCTCAGGAGTTTTTGCATTGATGTGAATCATAGCCTGGTTTTGCGCGAAGGATGTCGAGCCAAAATACCTTACTCCTTCTTTTTCAACGTCAGAGCCCAGGTTGACTATTATCAGGTTACGGTAGGTTTTCATAGTGCCGCTAAATGCCCTGTGAGGAGTTGATGATACCGTGAAAATAGCCTCATTTTGGGGTAAAGCAACCATAGGTTGGCGCAATATTTCCATCAGCGCCTGTCCTTCAGGTCGCTCTCGCCAATGCTCGTCGATAACAACAAGGACTTCGCCCAGAGAACCGATTGTAGGAGGCTTGTATGCTTCATTGTTTTTGCAAGCCGACATAGTGACCAGAGCCACTATTGCTAGGATTAACGGAAGTTTTGCTGCTTTCATAACTTAAGAGTTTTAATGTTTGCCCCTCAATAAGACGGGGGATAGGAAGCCGTTTTATTTTGTAGCCTTATCAGCTGAGTTTCCTTTGTTCGAATCAGCATCATCTGTATGACGGGCTTTGTTGAACTCTTTTAATCCCTGACCCAGACCCTTCATCAACTCAGGTATTTTTCGGCCGCCAAACAGAAGAACTATAACCAGAATTATTACTATCAATTCCCATCCACCTACAATTCCCATAAAATTAACCAGAGTTGTCATAATACTGAATTTATGTTTCTATCAAAGATACAATTCCTACATTAAAATTTCCCTAACCACCTTATCAAATCATTACCATTGGCAAATATCAATAGCCCAAGCAGTAGCAGCATACCTGTAACTTGGGCATGTTCCATGAATTTTTCTGAGGGTTTACGACGGGTTACTATCTCATATAGTAGGAAAATAACGTGTCCGCCGTCAAGTGCCGGTATTGGCAGTATATTCATAAAGGCCAAAATAATAGAAAGGAAGGCTGTCATATACCAAAAGCTTTGCCAGTTCCATGTTCCCGGAAACAGATTGCCTATGGTTCCGAATCCGCCCAGTTGCTTGGCACCCTCTTTGGTAAATACCAGTTTAAACTGTTTAACATAGCTGGTTAAGGTGTTGACTCCCCTGTTTATTCCGGCCGGGAAAGCTTGAGCCAAAGTGTAATTTATCTGCTCTGTTCCCAGTATTTTGTCAGCGCCGGTAAGATAAAATCCCAATTTCCCGCTGTTGTCAATTTTCACGGGCAGCTGTATCAAAGCTCCACCTCTGTTAACGGTGATATCGGTGCTCTTGCCGGCGTAGTTGGCTAAGGTAGGAGAAAAATGTTGAAGGTAGGGCGTGGATACAGTATCAATGGCCACTATAACATCATTCTTTTGAAGCCCTGCCTCCGAAGCCGCTGAGGCGGGCATAACAGAATCAACAATAGTTGGTAACTGGAAATAGACAAGCTGTCTAACCTCATTACTAAGGATGGTTGTTTTAAATGACATCGGAACCGGGATGTGGAGCTGAGAGTCTCCACGCAGAACCAGCAAATCAGCAGCGTCATCAATTAAAACAGCTTCAACTATTTCTGAAATATTTTCTATTTTCTTGCCGTCGATAGCTAAAATATGATCGCCGTCCTGCAAGCCTATCTCATGAGCCACGGGGTGAAACATAAGCCCGTAGCGCGCATTTTCAGCCGGAATGTAGCTGTCTCCCCACTTGAAGAGTATTAACCAGAAGATAACTATAGCCGTGATAAAGTTCATCACAACACCGCCAACCATTATTAAAAGCCTTTGCCATGCAGGTTTCGACCTGAACTCATAAGGCTTGGGGGGCTGAGCCATCTGCTCTTTGTCCATAGACTCATCTATCATTCCTGCAATCTTCACATATCCACCCAAAGGCAACCAGCCCATTCCATATTCAGTATCTCCCTTTTTAAATTTAAAAATGGAGAACCAGGGGTCGAAGAATAGATAGAATTTCTCGACCCGAACTTTGAAAAGACGTGCAAAAAAGAAGTGTCCGAATTCGTGAAGTATTACTAATATGGAAAGGCTGAGAATCAGCTGAACAATTTTAACTACTACATCCATCTGTTACTTTATTAATTTCTACTAAATCACAAAGATAATTTATTCCACATTCATACGAAATGTTATTAGGGCTCAAGTTCTGATAAGTGAAGAAGCTAAGGCACGAGCTTCCTTGTCTGTTTCAATATAGTCAGAAAATGAAGGCTTAGCAATAAAACCGCATTTGGCAATGCTTTGTTCAATTATTGACGACATCTCTACAAATCCCGATTTGCCGCTAAGGAAAGCGTCAACGGCCACCTCATTGGCAGCATTTAAAGCGCAGGGCATATTACCCCCCTGGCGCATGGCTTCAAAAGCCATCGACAGGTTTCTGAACACATCGACATCGGCTTTCTCAAAGGTTAAAGAAGGAAAATCGGCAAACTTAAACCGCGGCAAGGAACTCCTTAATCTGTTGGGATAGCTGAGGGCATACTGGATAGGCAGGCGCATATCGGGCAGACCCATCTGGGCTTTTATTGAGCCGTCGGCAAACTGAACCATACTGTGGATTATTGATTGTGGATGAACCACGACTTCAATCTGTTCGGGTTTTAGATTGAAAAGCCATCTTGCTTCTATGGCTTCTAATCCTTTATTCATAAGTGATGCCGAGTCAATAGTGACCTTGTCGCCCATCTTCCAGTTGGGATGATTTAAGGCCTGACAGCGGGTGACTTTACGCAGGAAATCAACACTTTTCCCTCTGAACGGGCCGCCCGAGGCGGTAAGCATTATCTTTTCCACGGGGTTGTTCTGTTCGCCCTGAAGACATTGAAATATTGCGCTATGTTCGGAATCGACCGGGATAAGTGCTGCGTTTTTGCTATGAGACAAATCCATAATAAGATCTCCGGCAACTACCAGGGTCTCTTTGTTAGCAAGGGCTACAGAGATCCCTGCCTCAAGTGCTCTAATTGTAGGGAGCAGCCCCGAGAAGCCAACCATCGAACTTAAAACCATATCGACGGTGCCGGTAGCTGCCACCTGACTGATGGCCTCTGCACCTGCATACACCTTTATTGGCTCCCCGGCAAGGGCATCCCTTAGTAAGGGGTAGTTATCCTTGTTAGCTATGGCAACGATATTAGGCTGATATTTCAAAGCTTGCTCTATCAGCAACTCTACATTGTTGTTGGCAGTTAGCACTTCAACTGAAAAGGCCCCGGGATGAGCCTTAATAACATCAAGCGCTTGCGTTCCAATAGAGCCCGTTGACCCTAAAATAGCGATCTTTTTTTGCATTAATTATCTAAGGTTTTTGTAGCAGATGAACTGTGCAGCTTGGCTGCATTAGAATGAGATATAGTCAACCGGGTTAAGTGGAAGACCGTTGTACCATAGCTCGAAATGGAGGTGAGGGCCTGAAGTAAGCTCGCCTGAGTTGCCCACCCGGGCAATGGCTTCTCCTGCTTTTACAACTTGTCCAACCTCCTTTAATATAATCTCATTATGTTTATATATCGAAATCAAATTATTCTGGTGCTGAATCTGGATAACGTAGCCTGTTTCGACCGTCCATCCTGAAAATACAACCATACCATCCATTACTGATGCCACGCGGCTGCCGGGCGCGGCAACAATGTCAACCCCATAATGTCCGCTTGTCTCGCCAAAGGTGTTGACAACCATTCCCTTTATCGGACTTACAAAAAAGGCGCTTTCAAGGGCAATTGCACGCGAAGGCGTTTCGCGTACGGAAAGGTTAAAGCGTTCTTCACGCTCCACTTGCATCCTCAAGAGAGAATCTTCCGCCGAGCGCGAGAAGCTAAGATCCATATCGCTTGCTTCGTTTAAAGCTGTTTGCACATTTCTGTCCACATCCTCACCGGGTTCGGGAACCTCACCCTTGATTATGTTTTGAAAGTTATTAATAAAATTATCTCTTTTTTCTATTTCAACAAGCAGGGAATCAACCCGTTGGGCATTACGGACAATCAAGAGGCGCTGCTGTGAATCGGGGTAGCCGGGAATATACTCACGCAGCCCGGTGAAAGATATAAGAATTGACACCAGGATAATTAAAATAATGCCGAAGGTGCCGACTATGGTAAACACGTTTAATCTGGACAGCCTGAC
>DIPM01000004.1 GCA_002427105.1 Marinilabiliaceae bacterium UBA5488
TTTATATAGCGTTCCAAACTTTTATGCAGTTATTTTTGTGAAAATTTTTCAACAAATTAATAACATGCTTTTTATCAATAATATAAAACAAAGTTGATATTTGGATATTTATGGCTGAGGTTCAAAGTTTGGTATCCTTCCTTGCAAACAACTGCCCATTTTGTAGAGGTAGGAACTACAAAGATACTTAATCAGCTCTGATTTTCGCAACAAAATGCGGCAAATTATCATTAAATATTTCAGCTATTCGTATCTTCGCATCAAACTATTTAATTGAAATCATTGTGCATAAAATAATTGTACTGATACCAACGTATAACGAGTGTGAAAACATAGAGGCCATAACAAGGGCTGTTATGGCGCAGCCGATAAAGAATATCAACCTCTTAATAATAGACGACAACTCGCCTGACGGCACCGCTTCAATGGTAAAAAAGATGATGCCCGAATTCTCCGGCAGGCTTCATATTATTGAACGGGAAGGAAAACAGGGGCTTGGCACTGCCTATATTGCCGCCTTTAAATGGGCTTTGGCTCACGGATACGACTATATATTTGAGATGGACGCCGACTTCTCTCATAACCCCAATGATTTGGTAAAACTCTATAATGCCTGTGAGATTGAACACGCCCAACTGGCAATCGGCTCACGCTACAAATCGGGCGTCAATGTTGTAAACTGGCCTATGGGCCGTGTTTTGATGTCTTACTTTGCCTCTGTATATGTTAGGATGATTACCGGTATGAGAATAATGGACACCACCGCCGGTTTCAAGTGTTATCACAGAGAAGTTTTGGAGACTATCGATTTAGATAAAATCAAGTTCAAGGGTTATGCCTTTCAGATAGAGATGAAGTTTCTCACATGGAAATATGGCTTTCATATAGTAGAGGTTCCCATTGTATTCACCGACCGTAGGCAGGGCTCATCCAAAATGAGCGGGGGCATATTTAGTGAAGCCGTTTGGGGGGTAGTACAGATGAAGTTAAGTTCGCTTTTTAAGAAATATAAAAGGGAAAGCCATGTCAACACTGTTAATTAAGAACGCTACCCTTATTAACGAAGGCCGCTCTTTTAAAGGCAGCGTTTTGATAAACAATAAGTTTATCAGCAAAGTTTTTACAAAGGGCGAGCCCCTGCCTGATGCCGACAAGGAATACGATGCAGAAGGCTTGTGGCTATTACCGGGAGTGATAGACGACCAGGTTCACTTCCGCGAGCCGGGGCTGACTCATAAAGGCAGCATTGCATCCGAGTCAGTTGCCGCGGTGGCCGGTGGAGTTACCTCCTTTATGGACATGCCCAATACTATGCCGCAAACTGTTACTATCGGGGAGCTGGAAAAGAAATATGAGCTTGCATCCGGGCAGTCTATGGCAAATTATTCTTTTTATTTAGGAGCTACCAACGACAATCTCAGGGAACTTCTCAAGGCCGATCCCTCAAAAGTATGCGGAATCAAGGTCTTTATGGGCTCTTCAACGGGCAATATGCTTGTTGACAACAAAGAAGCACTTATAGAGCTGTTTAAAGAAGTGCCGCTGCTGATAGCTACTCACTGTGAAGATGAGACAATTATCAGAGAGAACACTGAGCTTTATCGACAGAAATATGGCGAGGATATAGCTTTCAAGTACCACCCCCAAATACGCAGTGCCGAGGCATGCTACAAGTCATCATCACTTGCTGTTGAACTTGCCTCTAAGTACAATAGCCGCCTGCACGTCTTGCATCTCTCGACAGAAAAAGAGCTTTCCCTTTTCAGCTCTAACAAGGCACTTGCCGATAAGCGGATAAGCGCCGAGGTATGCGTGCATCATCTTTGGTTCACACAAGACGACTACGATCGTTTGGGCTCACGCATAAAATGGAATCCGGCAGTAAAATCTCTTTCTGACAGGGAAGCTCTGCGCGAAGCTCTGAATAACAACCTCCTGGACGTAGTAGCCACCGACCACGCGCCCCATACGCTAGACGAAAAAAGCAGGGGATATTTTAATGCTCCCTCGGGAGGCCCTTTGGTACAACACTCACTGCTTGCCATGCTCGAGATGGCAGGTCAAGGGGTATTTACAAAAGAACTTGTTGTAGATAAAATGTGTCACGCCCCGGCAACCCTATTCCGCATTGAAAAGCGCGGATATATACGCGAAAATTACTATGCCGACCTCGTATTGATTGATCCCAATGCCAAAGAAGAGGTAAAGGATAACAATGCGCTGTATAAGTGCGGCTGGACACCATTTGCCGGAAACACCTTTAATCACTCTGTAAAAGCCACCTGGGTAAACGGTAATTTGGTATATAACAATGGTAGTCTGATTTCCGGATCCCGGGGAATGCGTTTAACTTTTGCCACATCTGTATAAAAGCTAAAAATATGAAGAAGTATCCATTACTCCTGTTTTTGGCCTGCACTCTGCTTGCAGCATGCACCAAGGCTCCGGTTGCGGAACGAATCATAGTAATATCGGAAAACGGCCTTAGCAGCGAAAATCTAATTGCAGACAGCATAATCTATAATGTTGATATAGTCAGCACGGACACGCTTGACGATTGGAGCAGCTACCGTCTGAGAAATATGAACAGTTCAAAACTAATAGAAGAAGTTTTTGAAAATGTATATAGCGGTCAGCTAAAGGCCTTCGATTATTTTACTGATGCTCCGCTCTCGCCCGAAGAAGTGCGAAAAAAAGAAGAGTCATCAGACTATGCCCGAGGACTGATAGAGCAGTTGCAGTTTGAGGAAGTATGGCTTTTCTCTCCCGAGAAGCAGCTGTTTTATAAGCAGGTCAACTCTTTTGTTTTCGCCTACGCACTCTATTCTGCCAACGGCGAGTTAAGAGGCTATAAGCCGGTGTTCAGAATCAAACTCATGCCCTAAGATAATTGGGCAATTAGGGGCAAAGCAAGCATAAAGGTCTATTTCAGCACAAAACGCGCCACCTTCCGGGTAATCTGAGAGTCAATAAGTTCGCGGCCTTGAGTCATTTTTTCTATGGCCTCGGGGGTATATTGCCGTATAGTCAGTAAGCTTACTCCCTGGTTGTATCTTACTACAAAATTCTCTTTCAGTGAGTCCAGCAAATTCGAAGTCATTCCGTTGTCATCAAAGCATGCAGAAAAATTCAAGGCTGAATTTTGCATCAGATTCATTTTAATTCTGTAGTGACTAAAAATTGAGATAATCTCAATAAGCTTATCTTCCATTATAAACGAGAAATCCTTTGGCGAAACCGTTAAAAACATCTGCTGTCTCTTCAAGATGTAAACCGGTACCTGTTCGCTTATGCCCTCACGCTTGCATATCACGGTTCCTTTTTCCAGAGGTTTTTCAAACGATTTTACATAAAGGGGGATATTTTTGTTCTGCAGAGGTTTTAAGGTTTTTGGATGAATAACCTGGGCTCCGTAATACGACAATTCGATGGCTTCGTTGTACGACAGCTCATTAATCATTACAGCATCCGGATACCATCTGGGATCGGCATTCAAAACACCCGGAACATCCTTCCATATTGTTACATCTTCAGCATCCATCGCGTAGGCAATAATTGCTGCCGTATAATCAGAACCTTCACGACCAAGCGTGGTAGTCAGATTGTTGATAGTAGCTCCCAGAAAACCCTGGGTCAACTGGAGCCCGGCTCCACTTTCAGCAAAAGTCATCCTCATAAGCTCAGATGTCAGCTCCCAATTCACGTTGGCATCGCGGTAGAGGTCATCAGTTTTCAGTAGCTTCCTGATATCTACCCAGCTATTTGTCATCCCGCATTTCTGCCAGTAGTCTGCTATTATCTTAGTAGCCATAAGTTCTCCAAACGACACTATTTGATCGTATTCAAAATCAAAATGCATAGAAGGAGCTGCCTTTAGCTTTTCTTCCAGTCTCAGAGCCATTTCATTGAAGCCCTCACTCGAATTCTCATCGCCTAACAAGTCTTTTATAACGCTTCTATGATAAGTCCTTATCTTTTCAAAAATCACGGGAAGCATTTGCCCGTTCTTGTCAAAATAGTAATGGCTAAGCTCCTCAAGGGCGTTGGTCATTTTGCCCATGGCCGAAACCACCACAACTAAAGGCTGAGACGCCTTATTAACAATACCCGTAATATTACGTATGCCTTCGGCGTCTTTTACAGAGGCGCCACCAAATTTATATACTCTCATTATTCTTATTCTTTTATCTTTAAGCTGCTCTATTCTTGGTAAACCAATAATAGAGCAGCATAAGTCTTTCTATATTGATGGCCTCAAAATAAACCTATTTCTTTCCAAAAACCTTACTTTTGCAAAAAAAAGATGAATTTGATCAACGGTCCGCTACAAAGATATAGAGAACACCCACAAATCGAGCATATAAACAAATGGCTTAATAATCCAGAGGCACCATTACATATTAAAGGCTTGACTGGCTCTTCTACCTCCTTGCTGATATCGGCGGCGCAGGCAACAAATCCTCAACTGATTATTACACCCGACAAAGAAAGTGCTGCTTATATGTATCATGATCTGATGCAGATAAATGGCGACGACTCGGTATTTTTTCTGCCTTCCAGCTACAAGCGTTCACCCGAATTCGGGCAACCCGACAGCAGCCAGCTTATTTTGCGGACGGAGGCACTACAGCGCTTACGCAGCGCTGCGGCGGGAGAATTCTTCGTTAGCTACACAGAAGCTCTTGCCGAAAAAGTTCCGGGTTCATCAGTGATACAGCAGCAAACGCTGACCATCAACAAAAACGAGCGCATAGACCTTTATTTTGTTGTTGACTTCTTGAAGGAGCTAGGCTTTAAACGGGCTGATTTCGTTTATGAACCGGGCTACTTCTCTGTGCGGGGCTCCATCCTGGATGTTTACAGCTTTTCTCACGAAGACCCATTCCGCATCGACTTCTTTGGCGATGAAGCAGAAACTATACGCTCTTTCGATATAGAAACCCAGCTTTCTAAAACCAGCTTTGATACAATAACTATTATTCCTGAGCTGGCCGCCAACGATTCGGATGATTATCTTCCATTAAGCCGGGCGCTGAACGACAATCTTATTATTTGGATGGATTCGCCACAGCTTGTGCGCCAACGATTGAACCTAATAGCAGAAAAGCTTGCCTCCAAGCAATATTCAGAGAAAAAAGAGGAACCGGATGAAATAAAGATTCCTGCTTCGTCGCAATTGGTAGATGGTGATCAATTTATGAAATATATTAGCGGTCGCCCGCTCGTCATCCTAAATATCGTACAAGGCTTCGAACCATCTCTGAGCCTGAATTTCAACACAGTGCCTCAGCCTCTGTTTCACAAAAACTTTGACATGGTGGAGGACAATATCCGCCAGCGGCAAAGCGAAGGATACAGGGTAATAATACTATCCGACAACGAGCGTCAACTTGACAGACTGCGTCAGATCTTTAAAGACAGGGAAGCCAACATTGAGTATGAGGAGTTGAAACGAGCGCTGCATGAAGGCTTCGTTGACCATGAGCTGAAGTTGTGCCTTTATACCGACCACCAGATATTTGACCGTTTCCATAAATTCTCTCTTAAAACAGACCAGGGTCGTTCAGCACGTCAATCAATAACTTTAAGGGAATTGACCCGCCTGAATCAGGGCGATTACGTGGTTCACATTGATCATGGCGTTGGGCGCTTCGGAGGCCTGGTAACCATGGAAGAGAATGGTGTAAAACAGGAAGTAATCCAGTTGATATACCGCGACAATGATATTTTGCTGGTTAATATTCACTCTCTTCATCGCATAAGCAAATACAAAGGCCAGGAGGGCGAGCCCCCCAAGATTCATAAGTTGGGACACTCTGCCTGGTCGAGGATGAAAGAAAACACCCGTAAAAAAGTTAAGGATATTGCACGTGAGTTGATAGCTCTCTATGCTCGCAGAAAAGCCGAACCCGGATTTGCTTTTTCGCCCGATTCCTACCTGCAAACCGAGTTGGAGGCATCATTTATATATGAAGACACCCCCGACCAGTATAAGGCGACCCAGGCCGTAAAGCAGGATATGGAAGACGCCACGCCTATGGACAGACTGATTTGCGGAGATGTGGGATTTGGAAAAACTGAGATAGCGATTCGTGCAGCTTTCAAAGCAGTCACAGACAACAAGCAAGTTGCCGTGCTCGTACCCACCACCATCCTGGCTTTTCAGCACCAACGCACATTCACAGATCGACTTGCCAACTTCCCGGTACGCGTTGAGCATATCAGTCGCCTAAGAAAAGCAGCTGAGGTAAAACAAATTTTAAAAGATACCAAGGAAGGAAAAGTTGATATACTAATTGGCACCCATCGTCTGATAGGAAAAGATGTAGAGTTTAAAGATATGGGACTGTTGATTGTTGATGAAGAACAACGCTTTGGAGTGGCCGTAAAAGAAAAGTTGAAAGGCCTTAAAATAAACGTTGACACATTAACCTTAAGCGCCACACCCATCCCGCGGACTCTCCAGTTTTCGCTGATGGGCGCAAGGGATTTATCCATTCTTAACACGCCACCTGCAAACAGGTATCCCATATTTACCGAGCTTCACTCTTTTAATGAGGAGGTAATCAAGGAGGCGATAACTTTTGAAGTAGAACGAGGCGGACAGGTATTCTTTATTAACAACAGGATTCAAAATATTGAAGAGATTGAGGCATTTATCAGGCGTTCTTTGCCGGGGATAAAAACTGTTATTGCCCACGGCCAAACAGAAGGCCGTACGCTGGAAAAAATAATGCTTGATTTTATTGAAGGTGAATATGATGTTCTTATTGCAACAACCATAATTGAGTCGGGACTGGATATCCCCAATGCGAATACAATAATTATTAATAACGCGCACCAGTTTGGACTGAGCGAATTGCACCAGCTTCGCGGACGCGTAGGACGCTCAAATAAAAAGGCCTTCTGCTATTTATTGGCACCGCCGGTCAGCTCTCTTAGCAATGATGCACGTCGTCGCCTCAAAATACTGGAAGAATTCTCTGACCTGGGCAGCGGATTTCAAATTGCAATGCAGGACCTTGATATCCGGGGAGCGGGCAACCTGCTTGGTGGTGAACAAAGCGGCTTTATAGCAGACATTGGCTATGAGACTTACCAGAGGATTTTGGAGGAAGCGCTTCTTGAACTGCATGAAACAGAATTTCCTGAGCTTAAAGAGAGAGGTCGTGCCCCTTCTCAAATCGAAAATATCCGCTACGTCACCGACTGTCAAATTGAAACCGATGCCGACCTTCGCTTTCCGGAAGACTATATCTCCAACATCGCCGAGCGGATGGATTTATACCGCGAACTGGATAATATAAAGGACGAAACAAAACTACAAGAGTTCAGCAAAAACATTGAAGACCGCTTCGGGAAGTTGCCCGAACAGGCAATTAATCTTATTGCCATAGTGCAAATGCGTATCGCTGCGATAAAATTGGGAATTGAGAAGCTTAGTTATAAAAACAAAACCGTGCGTATAAATTTCGTAAGTAACACCTCTTCCCCTTTTTACCAATCGTCAATATTTGGAAATATATTATTGTGGCTTCAACAAAATCCGCAAATAGGAAGGATAGAAGAAAAGAATGAGAAGCTGCGTATGATATTGCCAAAGGTTCAATCTCTGAACGATTGTATCACAATAATTACTGAGCTAATGGTAAAGTCGCATCATTCAGAAAAAGCTGAAGAGAATCACTCCCGTTAAAAGTTACCCATGAGCCTCTGACAACAGTATCAACAAGCTGCCCATGCAAAGCCTTAATCCTGACGAATCGCCGTCCGGGAAGCTTTCCTTTAACTGGTTCGGCCTGAATAAAGGAAGCAAACTCCGTCTTTGAACTTTGTTCTACAAAGTTCATAAAAGGCAGGCCTATTAAATCTTCAATATAATGAGAGTGGAAAAGATCCAAAGCCTCAATGTTCAAATAACAGATTATCCCATCCTTAAGCATAACAATCGGGATGGGGGCATCAGACAAGTACTTTCTGAAGCTCTCCTCCCTTTTTTTCTGGTCTAATACTGCCTTGTGTTTATAGTAAGCAAGGTCAATGGAAATAGCCAACTCCTTTTTTTGTATGGGTTTCACCAGATAGCCATACGAATTGGAAACTATAGCCCTTTCAACGATGGAAGAGCTTGTATCACTCGATACAAAAATCACGGGAGTCTCCTGCTCTCTTTGAATCTTTTCGGCGGTCTGAATACCATCCATTTCGCCCTCCAAATGTATGTCCATAAGCACCACATCAGGCCTTTCCTTTTTACAGACCTCCATGGCTTCCAATCCGCTCCGGCACATACCTGCCAGCTCAAATCCCATATCCTTTATAAAAAGAGCGAAAATTGCCGCCAGAAACTTATCATCTTCAACAATCAGAACTTTGCGCATAGCAAAAGTATTACTAATTTTTCACTTCAAAATTCTGCTCAGCAACACAATTAAATCTCAAATAACACATCATTTTTAGCAACTTAAGACTAAATTTGCAGCATTAAGCAAATTTTGAAGCAAGCAAAATAATGGTTAAGTTAGTAATTGACAAAGGAAACAGCTCGATTAAATATGGAGTTTTTGACAAAGAGGCCTTAATAGCGGTCTATTCCACTCCTCATTGTGACCAAAGTCAGATTCTAAAAACCATCGAAAAATACAAGGCTGAATCGGCCATTATTTCTTCAGTAGTGCTCAATGACGACTTTTCGGAGATCCGCGAGAGGGTGGCGCAAGTGATGATTTTGGATGCCTCTACCAGGCTTCCTTTTGTTAGTGAATATGAAACACCCGAAACAATAGGTAAAGACAGACTGGCCGCTGTTGCAGGCGCGCAGGCGCTTTACCCGGGCAGTTCCGTACTAATAATAGATGCCGGAAGTGCAATAACTTATGAGGTTTTTGTTGATGGAGAAATATATAAGGGCGGGAATATTTCGCCGGGGCTGGAAATGCGCTTCAAAGCTCTTAACACCTTCACCGACAAGCTTCCACTAGTTTCTAAAGATGAAGAATATAACTTCGCGGGTCGTTCAACACGGCAAGCAATTGCTTCAGGAGTGATTAATGGAATGATTTTTGAAATAGAGGGCTATCGTGAGTCGGTAAAGCAAAGATGGGGTATAAATAACACTATTATAAGCGGTGGAGACTCAATTTTTTTTGTAGAAAAATTAAAAAAGCCCATCTTTGCAAATCAAAATTTAGTATTGTTTGGATTAAATCGAATACTGGAATATAATGCGTAGAACAATAAAGTGCCTGCTTACAGGCCTGTTAATACTTTCTTCTGTCAGTATTATCCATTCACAAAACAGAACATCATCGCCATTTTCCCGATACGGCCTGGGCGAGCTATATCCTCAAGGCTTTGGAAGGAATACTGCTATGGGTGGAACAGGAATAGGGCTTAGAAGCACACACTATCTGAACAATATGAATCCCGCGGCTTATTCAGCTGCCGACTCAATGTCCTTCTTCTTCGACTCCGGATTAGAAGGAAAAATGCAGTCGTTTTCTGCTCCGGGCGGTTCTCAATCCTTCTCAGATATAAATTTCGACTATTTTGCCATGGGTTTTTCTTTAGGCAAAAAGGGTGGAGTGCTGATTGGCTTAAAACCTGCCTCTAATGCAGGTTATCTGTTTGAATCGCTTCAACAGGCAGACAGCGAAGCCCATCTTATGCAAATCGAAGGAAGTGGGAATATCACAAGTTTTTACGGAGGTTTTGCCTATAATATCACTCCCAGCCTCTCGCTTGGCATCAACGGCTCATTTTGGTTTGGCAATCTAAAGCATACAGCTATACAGGAGTTTGTCAACGACCCTAACGCTTATATGTATGGCACAAAGACAGAACATCACGTCAGCAACTTCATGCTCGACTTTGGAGCCCAGTATGTTTTAGAACTTGACCGGGACAGGTCTTTTATTTTCGGAGCAACCTTCAGGCCTAAGGCAGGGATTAACGGCGAAAGCTCAACGCTGACAGCAAGGGGTTTTTCCAAAGCTATCGATGGCGAACTCTTTGTTGATTCGGATACTATCTCAAGCGAGCTTAACAAGTGGAGTAGCAGCATCTTTAGTATGCCGCTAAAACTTGGATTAGGAGCTTCTTATAATATTGCCAACAAATTAACTCTTGCTGCAGATTATACTTTGGAGCAATGGGCCGACACTAATTTTCCTGATGAGGCCACTGAGACCACAAACGCCACTTACACAGCTTTAGGCGCTGAGTTTATCCCCAATGAACGAACCGGGACGAAGTACTTCCATCGTATCAGGTACAGGGCAGGTTTGCATCACAAAGCGGATTACATAAAGCTGAACGGATATCAGGTTAAAGACTTTGGCATGAGTTTTGGATTAGGATTACCATTAGGAAGAAGTAAGACTTCAGTCAACCTTGGCTATCAGTTCGGGAAAATTGGAACAAGTGAAAAGAATCAGCTAAAAGAGAGCTATAATAGGTTTACCCTGAGTTTTACTATGCACGAAGCATGGTTCTTTAAGCGGAAATTTGATTAATTTACATATAAACATTACAAAACCGGACTTCTAAAGTGATAAGTGCCCACACACATTACCAAAGGAGTTCATAGAAACCACAAAAAGCAAAAGTGATGAAAGTATTGAAACTAATAGCAATCGGGTTAATAGTAACATTAACTCATGCAACGGCTCAGACCGGCAGAGATTCAAACACCAAGTATGGTGTAGGTGAAGACAGTATCCGTTGCGTAAAAAATCTTTCATTATATAATGAAGATTTTAGGAATAAGAACTACGAGGCCGCATTCCCCGCCTGGGAGGTTGTGTTTAATGAATGTCCGGCTGCCACTATCAATATTTATATCGACGGGGCAACAATGCTCAAGGATAAAATCGCAAAAAATCGCGATGCCGTAAAATTTGAAGAGCTTTATCAGTACCTGATGAGGGTGCATGACCAAAGAATTCAGTTTTTTGGAGATCACGACCGGACTCCCGCAGCAGCTATTAAAGGAGCCAAGGCTACTGATATGCTAAGCTACAAACGCGACGACACTTCTGTCGTTGAAGAAGCTTACGGACTTTTAAAAGAGTCTGTCAGCTCTCTCAAGAAAGCGTCACAACCTGCTTATCTTGCCACCTTTATGAGCACTTCGGTGAATATGTACAGTATGGGTAAGATAAATGCTGAAACTTTGGTAAACAACTACACTATGATTAGTGATTATGTTGACCAAAACTTAAAGGATAAAAACAAATCAGCAAAGTTAGTTGAAGTGTTTGAACAGGTTAAAGTAGGCGTTGAAACCTTGTTTGCCAATAGCGGCGCTGCAACCTGCGATGTTATTGTAGGCATTTATGAGCCACAACTGGAAGATAACAAATTTGACCTTGCATGGTTAAAGAGAGTGAGCCAGCTTTTGGCAAGAGGCTTATGCGAATACGAGCTCCTTTATAAAGTGTCTGAATATCAGCATAACATCGAGCCTTCAAGTGCCTCAGCCTACGGACTGGGTCGTATGTACCTTAAATCCGGAGATATCAACAAATCGATTGAGTTCTTTAACGAGGCTGTAAACCTTTCGGATGACAGACAGCAAAAGGGTGAGTATCTATATCAGATAGCAATGATTCATCTCTCTCAAGACAGGTTTGCACAAGCCCGAAGCAATGCATTAAGAGCTATTGAAGCCCGTCCCGACTGGGGTGCTCCTTATATCTTGATTGGCAATGCCTACGCGCTATCAGCCAACAGCATAGGCAGCAAAGAGTTTGAAAAGAAAACAGCTTACTGGGCTGCTGTGGATAAATTTATGAAAGCCAAATCGGTTGACCCAAGTGTTACCGACCAGGCCAACGAACAAATCCGCATCTTCTCGGCTCACTTCCCTGCCGTTGATGAAATATTCTTCCAGGGAATGGCAGTGGGTGATACCTACGAAGTCGGAGGATGGATTAACGAGAGAACAACTATCAGAAGCAGGTAAAACACGAAGTTTCAGTTGAAACATATTTCTAAGATAGTATTACTTTTCAAAACAGGGGCAAGCAGTATTTTTATACTGCTTGCCATTGTTATTTCTATTTCATCATGCGCTCCCAACAAAGCCGAAGAAATACAAGAGCTGTCTAATCGCGAGGAGCTGCCAAGCCTTATACTCAGAGATCTCACCTCAACAGTCACTGATTCGGGAAAAATAAAATATCGCTTTATAACTCCCGAAATGGCGCAATTTGACCAACGCAGTGAGCCTGTAATTGAGTTCCCCGGAGGGTTGCATCTCTATGTTTACAACGATTCCACTACTGTTGAGGCCCAGATCAAATGCAACAAGGCAACTTATCATCAATCAACAAAAATTTGGGAACTACGCAACGATGTTGAAGCTGTTAACACCAAAGAGGATGTTATAAACACCGAACTTCTATTCTGGGACACCGAAAAAAAAACTGTTTACTCAGACCAGTTTATAAAGATTACAACAGCTAATGAAATAATCACCGGCCACGGCTTTGAATCAGACGAGCGGCTGGAGAATTACAAGATAATGAATATCAGCGGAATCCTGCAAGTTGACGAAAACGCTTTAAAAAGTAGCGAGGATCAGGAAGAGAGCCAAAATTAGTTTGATGCGGCAAATCAACAAAAAATATTATATTTAGGGGGCAAAAAGATTTTAATACATGAGTTATATCGCTGTTATTCTTATCACTCTTTTTATTTCTGCTATGCTCACGGGAAGCGAGATGGCATTTCTATCCTCCAACAAACTAATGATAGAGATAAACCGCCAAAGATACCCGCTTTACAGTAAGCTGACAGATATTTTTTACAACAACCGTCAGTTCTTTATTAGCACAATTTTTACCGGAAATCTGATAGCCCTGGTGGTTTTTGCAATCACATTGGCAGTATATTCATCTGCTGATTTAATGCAATTAACGAGTTCTAGCTTCCTTACCCTTAGCATCCAAATATTGTTGGCAACTATAGTAATCCTGCTCTTCACACGCTTCTTGCCAAAACTGATCTTCAGGT
Organism: Marinilabiliaceae bacterium UBA5488; assembly: GCA_002427105.1. Lineage (GTDB taxonomy): Bacteria > Bacteroidota > Bacteroidia > Bacteroidales > Marinilabiliaceae > Geofilum. Next base: position 13,018 of record DIPM01000004.1, read on the forward strand.
TAAACCCCATCCGTTCGCTCAATATTATTTCGCTCCCTCTCCTGGTATTCTACATCCTCCTCTATCCCCTTTCCAGGCCCTTATACAAATTCTGCAACTACCTTAAGCAAAAGCTGGGGTATGAAAACAGCCTATCGCCCGGTGAGCTGGCAATTGGGAAGATTAATCTGGATCACCTGATGGCAGATCAACGGGATATCGAAAACGATACAGATGAGATTCCCGAGGAGATTAAATTTTTCAGGAACGCTCTGGATTTCTCTACCGTGAAGATACGTGAGTGCTCGATTCCGCGAACTGACCTTGAAGCCATCGACATAGAAGAGGATATCGAAGTGCTTAAAAGCAGGTTTATTGCTACCGGCTACTCAAAGATACTGGTGTATCGGGAAAATATAGATCATATAGTCGGCTATGTTCATATTTCCGCGCTGTTCAACAGCCCGGAAAAGATACAAAACGTAATAACTCCTATCTCGGTTGTCCCCGAATCGATGACGGCCAACAAGCTTTTGGAGATTTTTACAAAAGAGCACAAAAGCATCGCGCTGGTGGTTGATGAGTTTGGAGGAACTTCGGGCATTGTTACTCTTGAGGATATTTTGGAAGAAATATTTGGCGAGATTGACGACGAACATGACGTATCAGATTTGATAGAAATGCAAATCTCAGATAACAGTTACAAGTTTTCAGCACGCTTAGAAATTGACCACCTTAACGAAAAGTATAATCTCCAACTTCCCGTTGGCGATGACTATGAAACCATAGCAGGTTTGATTCTGCTGCATACCGAAGCCATCCCCGAAGTAGGCGAAGAGATAGTTATTGACAACTTCAGCTTAAAAATCCTTGAAGCCAGCAAATCAAAAATTGATTTGGTGCAAATCACCATAGATGCTTCATAGCGATAAAATTATTGCCAAATAACATATAGAATCAGAAGACCGTTTGGAATGTAGTAATACATTTTTTCGTATATTCGTAGCCGTTTAGAAACGCTATAATTAAATCTGTATTTCGAATGGCAACTTTAGAGAAAATACGTAGTAAAGGAGGAATTCTGGTAGGCATTTTTGTCGGACTCGCGCTATTAGCCTTTATCATGATGGATTTCATGAGTTCCGGGGCTTCCATCTTCACCGGCAGTCAAATGGAGGTGGCAAACATCAATGGAACATCTGTTAACATTCAGGACTTTCAGAACAAAGTATCTGAAATGGAAGAGTTTAACAAAATCAACACCGGCGGCTCAGCCATGTCGGAAGATGAGGCTTACAGATTGCGTGAGCAAGTCTGGAATCAGCTGATTAGTCAGACTCTGCTGGAAGAACAGTATGAGCAAATCGGAATCGCCGTTTCATCTGATGAATTAATGGACATGGTTACCGGGCGTAATATCCACCCTGCAATTAGTCAGCATCCCCTATTCGCAAATCAGCAAACCGGCGTTTTTGACCGACAGGCAGTTGTAAGTTTTTTACAAAATAAGAGTCAGGATCCTACGGCTTACTTTTACTGGATGGTAATGGAAGAGCAGCTTCTCAACGAAAAACTTTTCAACAAATACAGCACTCTGCTCAAAAAAGGACTGTATGTGCCCAAGGCATGGAAAGACAGCGAAATCGCGGCAAGAAGCAAAAGCGTTGATTTTGATTATATTACTGTCAGGTTCACTTCAGTCGCCGATTCTTTGGTAAGTGTTAGTGAAACTGAGATAAACGCTTATTACAAAAAGAACCGGGATGATTTCAAGCAGAATGCATCCAGAAATATTGAGTATATCACTTTCGACATAGTTCCCACAGAAGCTGATCGCTTGGCTGCTCAGGACTGGATAAATGAGCTTATTCCAAATTTCTCTTCAGCTGAAACTGATCCGATTCAGTATGTCAACCTCAATTCAGATGTGCCTTACAATGGTCGCAACCAAAGAGCCGCTGAGTTAAGCTCGCAACTGGAAAGCTTTGTTACAAGTGCTCAGGTAGGCGAAGTTTATGGCCCTTACCTTGAAAATGAGGCCTACAAAGCCAGCAGACTGGTAGCAATAAACAATATACCTGACTCGGTGAGAGCCCGTCATATTTTGGTCAGAGAAGCAACATCTGAAGCTACGAACAGCCTGGCCGACAGCTTGTTGGATCTGGCTCACAGAGGTGCTGACTTTGCTGATTTAGCACGCCGCTATTCACTAGATCAGGGTTCGGCCATCAACGGCGGCGACCTTGGCTGGTTTCCTGAAGGAGTTATGGTCCAGCCTTTTAATGATGCAGTGTTTTATGGTAAAACAGGAGACATAGTAAAGGCTGAGTCTCAGTTTGGTGTTCATATAATTCACATACAACAGCAAGGCGTATTATCACCCAAATATCAGCTTGCAACGCTTGTTCGTGAAATAAACTACAGTTCAGAAACTTATCAGAACGTTTTCAGCAAGGCCACAAGGTTTGCAGCTGACAATAATAATGTAGAGCTTTTCAATAAAGCTGTTGAGGAAAACAATATTACCAAGCGCTACGGAAGGGCTATAGGCGAAAACGATAATAGCGTCAGCGGCTTAAGCTCATCCAGAGAATTGGTTCGCTGGGCTTACGAAGCCAAAGTAGGTGATTTATCGCCGGTTTATGAATTTGACGATCGCTTTGTAATAGCAAACCTGGTCTCTGTTAGCGAAGAAGGAGTGAGAGCCCTTAGCGAGGTGCGCCCACAAATAGAGAGAACACTGATTGCCGACAAAAAGGCTGAGCTTCTGACAGCTCAACTTGCTGAAATTTCAGCATCCGGCGCAGACTTCCCTACTATCGCTTCAAAGATGAATACTAGTGTGCAAAGCGCAGAAAACATTAACTTTGCATCATTTCAGGTTCCCGGAGCAGGTGTAGAACCGGCCTTGGTGGCTGCTGCTGTATATACTCCTGCCGGACAGATATCTAAAGCTGTCAGGGGCAACAACGGCGTTTACCTTGTAAAAGTAAATAACGTGGAAGCTAACGAAGTTATGGCTGATAATATAGAAGTCGAACTTGAACAGAACGCTTCAATGAAAATTGATTACGAAATGCTTCAATCTCTTCGCGATAATGCCAAGATTGTTGATGGCAGATCGAAGTTCTATTAATGAATTTTTACCCCAATAACTAAACTCAAAGTGCCGCCATAAAAATATGACGGCACTTTTTTTATATAACTGTCTTTTTCCTGCTAAACGCTAATAAGCTATTTTCCATCCTCCATCCTCAACCCTCTCTTTTCTTTCTTCCTGCTAACAAGCTATCCTGCTAACTAGTCCACATTATCGTGCAAAAAGCGGTTATTGGGACTGATTTTTGGTTTACCCTTGGCGTCAGTAGTTATGGAAAAACGCGAGACCCTGGCCTCTGTCTGAGTTCCTTTCTCCCGCTTTAGCTGAACATTACGACGCTTATAGGCAGGCGTGTTTTCAATCTCTTCCAGGCGGGTCTCGTCAAGCAAATCTTCAAGTTCAACCCTTATACGCGAGCCGTCAGGATTGCGCACAAAAAGCTCCATTCCTGCATCTTTGTCAGCATCAAAAATCGAGGCATCATCATCGGCCGGCTCATTCGTGCCCTTGCCATAGAGCATGTCAACTTTTCTTTGCTTATCTTCATCAAGCTCTTTAAAAGTTACCACACGCGAGGGTCTTTCGTCCAAATCCAGCTCCATTTCCTCATCAAAATCCTCATCCACAATTCCACCCACCTGATGTAAATTACCGTCATCATCCATTTCGAGTCTGGTCACTTTCTTTCCCGGCACATCAGGCTTAGGCTCAACCATATTGCTGTAGGCAAAGCCGGTAGCAATTATTGTTACAACGACCTCATCGGTCAACCTTTCATCTATGCCTGTGCCCCATATCATTGATGCCGACTGCCCCACCATTTCCTGAACATAATCAGTCACCTGACCCACCTCATCCATGGTGATTTCTTCTACTCCGGAGGTTATATTGAGCAAAATATTACTTGCACCTTTTATCTTGTTGTTATTGAGAAGAGGAGATTCAAGGGCTGCCTGAATGGCGTCAATAGCCCTAAACTCACCCACGCCTGTACCGGAACCCATGATGGCCACACCGCTGTCCTTCATTACTGTTTCTACATCTGCAAAGTCAACGTTTATATAACCATGAACAGTGATAATCTCGGCGATGCCCTTAGCTGCTGTGGCAAGCACATTATCAGCCTTAGAGAAAGCGTTGCTGACTTTCAGGTCGCCATACATCTCCCGCAGTTTCTCGTTATTAATAATAAGCAGCGAATCGACATATTTCTCCATCTCGGATATACCGTCAATAGCCTGGTTGATACGAACCTTACCCTCAAACTTGAAGGGAATTGTAACAATACCAACGGTAAGGATGCCCATTTCCTTGGCGGTTTTGGCAATAATCGGAGCTGCTCCCGTTCCGGTGCCTCCACCCATGCCGGCAGTAATAAAGACCATGCGGGTATTATCCTCAAGAACACGGCTTATTTCACCGATGCTCTCGATAGCAGCCTGGCGACCTTTATCGGGCTTATTTCCGGCTCCGCGCCCTTCGGTCAAGGACTCGCCCAGTTGCACCTTTATAGGAATAGGACTGTTGACCAAAGCTTGGGCATCAGTATTGCAAATAACAAAGCTAACATCATTAATCCCAAGATTGTACATATAGTTAACCGCATTACCACCACCTCCTCCAACACCAATTACCTTGATGATGGACGATTGGTTAGCGCTCATATCAAAATTTATCAATTCATCAGTCATACAATCATTGTTCTGCGTAAGTACTCACTAAAACTCTTTATCGGATCTCTTGTGCCATCCTTCAGAATTTACATCTCCACATCTTTTTCATCAAACAAACCCGCCAATTTATTCTTTAATCCCTCAAACAAATCTCCTGTGGTATAACTTACCTCCTTAGTCCTTTTCTTCTCAGAGCGAGGTCTGACTACTTTTGCGGCTTGCTGTTTTTTAGACAAATCATCGGGAGGAGTTTCGAACAGTTTCTGCTCAACAAAACTATTGCTCGAAGGATAAACAGAAGAGCTTATCAACAAACCCACAGCTGTTGAATACAAAGGCATCTCCTCGGCCCCAACAACCGACTCGTCCATATAGCGGTCGGGCTTGCCCATTCTAACCTCCAATCCGGTCTTTAGTCTTACCAAATGTGCAATATTCTTTAACAAAGCGCCTCCTCCGGTAATTACAACTCCGGCACCCAATTTCTCATAATAACCCGAAGCCTCAATATGGTGAGCCACATACTCGATAATCTCTTCCATTCTAGCCTGAATAATTGAAGCAAGGTTTCTGAACGAGATCTCTTTGGGCTCCCATCCTGCCATGCCGGGGATGGAAACAACCATGTCTTCGCGTGCCATGCTTCCCATAGCCGAGCCAAATTGTACCTTAAGCATCTCGGCCTGTTTGTAGAGAAGAGAACAACCCTCCTTTATATCATTGGTAACAACATTTCCACCAAAAGGAATAACAGCAGTGTGACGTATTACACCATCGTAAAACAGAGCAAAATCAGTAGTACCCCCGCCTATATCAACCATAACCACTCCTGCCTCCATCTCTTCATCAGTTAAGACAGAATGTGATGAGGCCAAAGGCTCAAGGATTACGCCCTTAAGCTGCAAACCGGCACGGTGAATACATTTCTCGATATTTTTAAGAGCCGCCATCCGGCCTATTACTACATGGAAATTACCCTCCAAACGATGCCCCGACATTCCTACCGGATTCTTCTCACCCTGCTCATTATCAACACTATAATCCTGCGGAATAACATGAATCACCTTTTCACCCGGCTCCAGAGAGATACGATGACTATCGCCAAGCAATTGCTCCAAATCGAAGGTAGAAATCTCATCATTGGGATTGATAAAGCGATAACAACGGTTTGTCAGGCTCTTCATCGAATATCCTGCCATACCGACGTAAACCTCACCAATACGCACATCAATTTTCGCTTCCAGCCGCGAAACAGCCTCTTTAATTGCGCTTACGGTCTCATCAATATTTAGGATAACGCCCCTCTTAACGCCTGTCGAACTCGCCTTCTCAAGCCCCAACACCTGAACATGACCATTAGGATATTTTCGGGCTGCAACAGCAACAACCTTAGTGGTTCCGATATCAATAGCTGCAATTAATTTTGATTCCTGGTTCATTCTCTTCGGGTTTAATATCTCTGTTATACTATAATTTTTATCTCTATAGCGAACGGTCTCGCGAACATACAATCTGGTTTTTATACTTAAGGTTTATCACCTGATAATCATTCCATTCCTTAGGATTCATACCACTTGTATATAAAGCTTTCAGATTCCGCAATTTAAGCTCTACGTCTTCGGGCTGACCCAGCAAAATCAAGTGATCACCTACCCTTGGAACCAGTATGTATTCGTTATTTCTGCGTATATAAATTTGTTCCATCTGAGCCTCCCAAAAAGGGTCGGACACTAACAGCCCGGCAACATGCAAAAGCTCATCTTTTTCTTTGGGAATGGCGCCGTTAGCCACCAGCACTCTGGCCGAAAATCGTGAGGATACGGGAATTCTATGCCCTTCCTCATCCATATAAAAGGTGCCATCAGATGCAATCACCCTGACAATAGGTTTAAACTGTGTAATCTCGATATTGACCACTCCGGTTCCGGAATTGAAAACCTCGCAGGAGCGAATCGAGCTATGCTTTTTAACAAAAGCCTCCATCTCATCAAAGTTAAGCGAGTTAACAGTTCCACCCAGCAAATCAGGGTAAGAAGCCAACACGCTCTCCCTTATATCCTCAGCATCAACAAAGCGCGACTCGTCGCTATCTCTAACTTTAACATTAAGCTCCGAGCAAACAAGCTCCTTGTGGCTATGTGAAACAAAGGATAGCATCACGGGAAAATAACCCAGCACAAGCACCCACTTCAATATTTTCGTAGCTCTTTTCATAATCTGCTGCCGGAATCCAATAAGCCGGCTAAATATAACTCTTTTGAATTCAACACCCTATACATAAATCACAATACTTATTAACAACTTAATCAATCTTTTAAACAATTTCAGCTCTCCATAAGCCTCTTAAATCGCCCTGATAGAGCCGGAACTAAACGGTCGATATCGCCCGCGCCCATCGTTATCACTATCTGAGGCACATCCTTGATTTCCACAGCCTCTGTCAGCTCCTTATAATGATAATACTTAACCGGCGTCCCGCTAATTTTATCTCCTATACTTTTGCTGCTAACACCTTCAATCGGAAGCTCACGAGCCGGATAAATATCTAACAAAATCACCTCATCAAGCGCCGATAAGGAAGAGGCAAACTCTTCGGCAAAATCGCGCGTGCGGGTATATAAATGAGGCTGAAAGACTCCTGTCAGATAATAACCGGGATACATCAATCTGACACTTTCAATAGTGGCTCTAATTTCTTCAGGATGATGTGCATAATCATCTATATAGATAAAAGAATCTGACTTGACACGAATATCAAAGCGGCGACTAATGCCCTTGAAAAGAGGAAGTGAGTCGCGAAGCTCGTCGGCCCTGACTCCGTTGAGATAAGCCAAAGCAAGTGCGCCAACAGCATTCTCAACATTTAACAAACCTGGAATGCCCATTTTCAAACCCCGTATTTCGCCGTCCGGGGTTTGCAGTTCAAAATTGTAATACCCCTTCTCTATCCTTATATTCTTAGCATAAAAATCTGCCTTCATGCTATTTAAGGCATAGCGGTACATCTTAACTCCCCTTACAGCCGACAAATCAACATCCAGTCCTTCCTTAACAACAAGATTACCACCTTCACGCACCTTTGCGGCAAAGTCGGAAAAAGCCTGTATAAAGCTCTCACGATCTCCGTAAATATCAAGATGATCGGCATCAACAGAAGAAATAAGAGCCGTTTGAGGCTGGAGCCACAGAAATGAGCGATCGTACTCATCAGCCTCCATCACCACGTAGTCTGACTTCTCATCCCACAAGAAATTGCTGCCAAAATTTTTTGAAATACCTCCCAAAAAGGCTGTGCACCCAAGGTGGCTCTCCTTAAAAAGATGTGCCGTCAAAGTGGAAATAGTTGTCTTACCATGAGTGCCAGATATGCAAACCCCTTTGCTGCCCGAACTTATCAAGCCCAGAACCCTGGCACGCTTCATCACGCTGAAGCCATGCCCGCGAAACCAAAGCAACTGCGCTTGCTCCTCTCCTACAGCCGGAGTATAAATTACAAGGGTATCCTCAACCTTACGGTATTGAGGCTTAATACGCTCAGGAGAGTCGTCAAAACATACTTCAATACCTTCTTTTTGCAAAGCATCGGTTAACGGTGAGGGTGTGCGGTCATAACCTGCAACGGGCAGCCCCATCCTTTTAAAATAACGAGCCAAAGCGCTCATTCCTATGCCGCCTATTCCTATCAGCCAAACCTGCTTTATACCCTCCGGAGTAATCATATCTTCAATTTTATTACTTATCTCGTTCTGCCAGTTTCAACACCCGGGCTGCAATGTCCATATCAGCATTAGGCTTAGCCAATGAGCGGATATTTCGCGACAAACTTTCGCGTGTATCACCATCACTAAGCAAGTTAAGAGCCTCAGCCAGCAACTTATGCGGAGCATCGGCATCGCTGACCAAAATAGCGGCCGATTTATCAACCAGTGCCATGGCATTCTTTGTCTGATGATCTTCAGATACATTGGGAGAGGGAACCAATATCGAAGCCTTCCCCAAAAGGGCAAGTTCGCTTATTGTACCGGCACCGGCACGCGACACCACCACATCGGCAACAGAATAAGCCATATCCATCCTGCTTATAAAAGGCATAGCCCTGACATTATCCAGCTTCAATGGCTTTAGCATTTCATTAATATCGTCAAAATAGAACTTGCCCGTCTGCCACAAAACCTGCACATCCTTGCCGCGAAGCTCTTCAATGTTTCCAGAAATTCCCTTGTTAATGCTCCCTGCACCAAGACTGCCGCCAATAACCAGAATCGTAGGCCACTCGCTGTTTAAGCCAAACTCCTTATTTGCCTCTTTCAAATCCACATTATTCGTAAGGTCGCGCCTGACAGGGTTGCCGGTAAAACTTATCTTTTCGGCAGGGAAAAAGCGCTCCATACCCGGATAGGCCACACAAATAGAGTCGGCTTTCCTGGAAAGAATGCGATTTGTAACTCCCGGAAAACTATTCTGCTCCTGTATCAAAGTTGCTACACCCATAGATGCAGCAGCGCGCAGCACAGGCCCGCTGGCATAGCCCCCAACACCAACGGCCACATCGGGCTTGAAGCGACGCAGTATGCGCCTTGCTTTCATCATACTTGAAGCAAGCTTAAAGAAAAAAGTAATATTCTTCCATGTTATCCGACGCTGAAACCCCGCAACCGGGAGGCCTTCAATCTTGTAGCCCGCGGCAGGCACCCGCTCCATCTCCATCCTGCCTGAAGCCCCTACAAAGAGAATCTCACACTCGGGCAAAGTCTTCTTCAGTGCATCGGCAATGGAAATAGCCGGGAAGATATGTCCTCCCGTTCCTCCTCCGCTTATTATAACTTTTACGCTCATATACTTGTATTCTTATGCTTTCAATTCAAAATATCCATGTCAATACTGCTCTTAATTATCATCATCATCCTCAGGGGAGCTAAGGCCTTCATCACCCTCCTTCTGCTCCTTTAACTCATTATTATGCCTGCTTACACCCAGAATCATCCCAAAAGCTATACAGGTAAATAGTACTGATGTAGTACCCAAACTCACCAAAGGCAAGGGCTGACCCGTAACAGGAAAAATCCCCACCGCGACACCCATGTTTACAAAGGCCTGAGAGACAAGCATCAGACCCAAACCCAGGGCCAAAAACGCCGGAAATGTCCGATTACTTTCCCTGACAATTACTCCTATCCTTGCCAGCAGAAAGAGGTAACACAAAAGCACAATAACAGGTCCTATAAGCCCATATTCTTCGGCGATTATCGCGTAGATAAAGTCGCTGTAAGGATGGGGAAGGAAATTGCGCTGCACGCTGTTGCCGGGACCTTTGCCCAGAAGGCCTCCCGAGGCAATGGCTATCTTGCTTTGATCCGATTGGTAGGAAGACGATTTGTCTGCTTTATCGGGATTGACAAACTGCTCTACACGACTGGCCCAGGTCTCCGCCCTGGGCAAAAAATCGACCTTAGGCGCCACGAAAAGCAACAAAGCAAGCAAGCCAACAGCCACTGCTCCGCTGCCCAGTAGATACTTAAGCGGAACTCGCCCTACGAACATCATAGCCACAGAAACGCCAACAACCAATAATGCTGTTGACAGATTTTCTCTAAAAATTAGCCCTGCAACAATCAACACATAAATGATAATGGGTTTGAATGCTTCGCCCGCTGAATCATCCTCCTTCTGGTACTGAGCCAATATCTTTGCTACATAAACAATCAGGGCAAGCTTAGCCATCTCGGAAGGCTGAAAAGTAATGCCTATCCCGGGAATCGTTAACCATCTGGAAGCCATATTCAAATTAACGCCGGCCACTAAAGTGATAATAAGCAGCAAGATCGAGCCATACAGCGCCATAAGGCTAAATCTGGCAATCCACTTGTAAGGAATGTAATGCACCAGAACTATTATCCCAAAGCCCACGCTGAGGGAAAACAGTTGCTTAAACATATAATATGATGTATTGCCACCCTGATGTTTATAGGCCAAAAATCCTGTGGCACTATATACTGAAAGCAACGAAGCAACTGACAGGATAATTACAATACTCCATATCACTGTATCTCCTTTCAAATATTTTCTTACACTCTCACTCATAATTTTTTCATTTCCATTACTTTCTGCCTGAACAAATTGCCACGCTCTTCATAATTCTTAAATAAATCGAAACTGGCACAGGCGGGCGATAACAATACCACATCTCCTTTCTTTGCAACATTTGAGGCTGCCCTCAAGGCCTCGTCAAGACTGTCTGTGCTAATCACTTCCGGAATAACTCCCTCAAAAGACTTTATCAGCTTCCTGTTATCAACTCCCATACAGATAAGCGCCCTTACCTTTTGTTTTGCAAACTCTTTCAACACACTATAATCATTTCCCTTGTCGGTGCCTCCTGCTATCCAAACCACAGGACGGCTCATGCTTTCAAGGGCATACCAGGTAGAATCGACATTGGTGGCCTTGGAGTCGTTGATATAAAGAACACCCTCAAGCTCGGCGCAAGGCTCCAGCCTATGCTCAACCCCTTTGAAACTTGAAATACCGGCAATTAGCACCTTTGGCGAAACTCCTACAGAAAGCCCCGCAAGGGCAAGGGCCATAGCGTTATACAAATTATGCCGGCCTTTTAAGCCTATCTTATCAAGCGGCATATCCAGAACCGCGTTGCCCACTTCCACGTGCAGGATATCGCCGTTCAGAAAGGCCGCGGCAGGCGCCTTAAGGGCAAAAGGCAAGCTACGTGCTGCCGTTCTGTCACCCCTGAAGCTTTGTTTCAAAGTAGGGTCATCGGCGCTCCAAATGCAGTTGTCCTGCTCTGTCTGATTACTTAAGATTCTGTATTTTGCCTCGATATAATCCTCAAATCTATAATTGTATCTGTCTAAATGGTCGGGAGTAATATTTGTTATTATCGCGGTATTTATACGCGAATTGTACATCCTGTCGAGCTGAAAACTGCTAAGCTCCATAACAAAGATTGCAGGATCACTCTGGGTAAGGCGCCTGCAAGGACTGACTCCTACATTGCCCGACAAAACAGCGTCAAAGCCCGCGCTTTGCAATATATGATGCAGCCATAAGGTAGTGGTAGTCTTGCCGTTGCTGCCGGTAATGCCAATAATATGAGCCTTGGTGTAACGCAGGGCAAATTCTATATCCGAAATAACCGGGATAGAAGCAGCGTCAAGAGCTTTTATCAAAGTTGCCGAATCAGGTATGCCCGGGCTCTTGATTACCTCCGAGGCCGCCATTATGCGGCTTTCGGAATGCTGCCCCTCCTCAAAGCTGATTCCTGCATCCAGGAGTTCCTTTTTAAAACGAGGCGCAATAAGCCCCTTATCACTTACAAAAACAGCGATACTATTGGCTTTTGCCAGCAAAGCAGCCCCAACGCCACTTTCTCCTGCCCCCAATATAACCAGCTCCTTTTGCATTCTTTCTTACCTAATTTTCAATGTTACCACAGTCAGAACCGCCAATATAACACTCACAATCCAAAAGCGGGTCACTATCTTCGACTCCGCATAGCCCTTCATCTGATAATGATGATGAACGGGAGCCATCTTAAACACCCGTCTTCCTTCACCATAAATTCGTTTTGTGTATTTAAACCAGCTAACCTGAATTATTACAGAAATACTCTCTACTAAGAAGACCCCGCATAATATCGGGATTAACAGCTCGATACGTATCAATATGGCGAATACCGCAATAATTCCACCCAGCGTCAAACTTCCTGTATCGCCCATAAACACTTGAGCAGGATAGGAATTGTACCACAAAAAGCCAATGGTAGCACCAATAAAAGCCGCCATAAAAACCACCAGCTCCTGAGAGTGAGGTATAAACATAATATTAAGATAATCAGCATAAACTGCGTGCCCTGAGAGGTAGGCAAAGATACCCAGCGTTACGCCAATAATTGACGAAACACCCGTCGCCAGCCCATCCAGCCCATCTGTCATATTCGCCCCGTTGGAAACGGCTGTTATTATAAATATTACAACCAATACAAAAAACACCCAGCCCCATGCTTCTGCCTTATCTCCCAAAAAGCTGAAAATTGAACTGTAATCGATACGATTGTTCTTAAAAAACGGGACATTGGTAACCGGCGCCTTGATTGTCTCCACCACCATCACCTGCTTGATTTCACCCTCAACAGTTTCCTCAAAACGGTCGGGAACGGGAGTCTTAATGCGGGCCACAACATCATCGTTAAAATAGAGGGTCAGACCAACGATAATGCCTAAACCAACCTGGCCAATAATCTTGAAACGCCCGGCAAGCCCCTTTTTCTTCTTCTTGAAGACCTTGATATAGTCATCAACAAAACCAATTGCCCCGAGCCACACAACCGATACTATCATCAAGACAACATAGACATTATCGAGGCGGCTGAAAAGCAGAACGGGTACAAGAATCGCGATAATTATCAGAATTCCGCCCATGGTGGGTGTGCCCTTCTTTTGATACTGACCTTCAAGACCTAAATCGCGCACTACCTCACCAATCTGCTTCTTTTGAAGCCTCATAATCAAACGTTTTCCAAAAACCGTTGCTATCAGCAGCGAAAAAATCACCGCCATCCCCGAACGAAACGAGATATACTGAAACATTCCCACCCCGGGAAAATCAATAGATTGCAGATATTCATAAAGATAAAATAGCATAGGCTATATGATTTAGTTTTTATAATTGTTGCTCAAAAAATTCTTTAATCACCTCGCGGTCGTCGAAATGAGTGCGAACTCCATTTACCTCCTGGTAGGTCTCGTGCCCTTTCCCTGCCACCAAGACCACATCGCCCGCTTTGGCTATGCTGCAGGCTGTGCGAATAGCCTCCCGCCTGTTGGTGATGGACAAAACCTTTCCACGGTCTGCAAAGGAGATACCCTCCATCATCTGTTCTATTATAGTCTCGGGATTCTCACTGCGCGGATTATCAGAGGTGAGAATTACCTTAGTGCTTCCCTTTACTGCCTCGGCAGCCATTACAGGCCTTTTGAAAGGGTCGCGGTCGCCACCTGCTCCGACAACGGTAATCAGGCTATTGCCCTGACCACGTATCTCGTTGAGGGCTCCTATAATATTCTGAAGAGCATCGGGAGTGTGGGCATAATCAACAACCGCCGTAATTCCGCCGGCCGATCTGATAGTTTCAAATCTTCCATCAACAGGTCTGAGCTTGCTCAATGCAGCAATCAGCTCATCAGGCTTCCACTTAAGCATATAGCCTGCACCGTAAACCGCGGCCAGATTGGATGCGTTAAATCTTCCAATAAAGGGAGTCCACATCTCCTGCCCCATAATTTCCAAATGCATCCCTTCAAAAAGACTTTCTATCACTTTAACTCTAAAATCGGCCATCGAACGTAAAGAGAAAGTCTTAAGCCCGGCTTTGCAGTTCTGAGTCATTACCTGAGCATTCCTGTCATCAGCGTTGACCAGTGCAAAGGCATCTTTCTTCAACTCATCAAAAAACCCTTTTTTCGCCTTCAGATAGGCATCAAAAGTAAGGTGATAATCTAAATGATCGTGAGTAATATTTGTGAATATCCCCCCGCTGAAGTCTATTTCTGCTATGCGCTTTTGCACTACTGAATGAGAGCTAACCTCCATAAAACAGTAGTCGCATCCAGCATCAACCATCTGCCTTAACAATGCTTGCAAGGTCAATGCATCGGGCGTTGTATGCGTGGCTTCGACCTGCTTTTTGTCAACATAGTTGGCTACAGTCGAAAGCAATCCTGCCTTATACCCAAGCTCGGCCGCTAATCTGTATAAGAGCGTAGCCACTGTAGTCTTGCCGTTGGTACCGGTAACACCCACCACCTTAATATCCGAAGAGGGATAATCATAATGCACAGCGGCAAGCCTGGCAAGTGCTTCTGAGCTGTCAGAAACAAGCATGTAGCTAACCCCGCTTTCGGTAATTGAAGGAAGCTCCTCACAAACCACAGCCCTGCATCCGGCCTCTATAGCCTTTGGAATATAAAGATGTCCGTCGGTCTTAGAGCCGCGAACCGCCACGAAAATCTTACCCTCGCCGGCTCTCCGTGAGTCAAATGTTATTTCCCTAATTGGAAGCTCTGCATTTGCCACCTCTGCTCTAAGGTTCAACACTTTAATATATTCACTCAACTGCTTCATAGTCTTCATATTAATCTGCCTATATACGGCATCTCTATTCAAGCCTTATAAAAATAGTACTGCCGGGACGCACTCTTGATCCTGCCTGCTGTGACTGATGTACAACTCGTCCTACACCTTGTAAATGCACTTGCAAACCTATATTTTCAAGTATCGACAGCGCATCTTTCGCGCCCATGCCGATAACCGCCGGAACCAGACCACCCGGGACGGGCTTGGGACGAAAAACTACGCCGCTATCCGAAGCCATCGTTGATATCCAGTCGCTGACAGGATGCCGCTCGTAAACAGGATAGTCCAATTCTTCAAAAATAGTAGCTAAATCACTCACCCTTCCGCCCTTAGAATAAGGATAAACGCTGTTTTCTGAGCTCTCATCCCACTCCGATTCTACCACAAAATCAAAACCCGTAGCATAAACGCGGTCAGCAATCTCTCTAAAAACCGATCCGGCAACTATATTACCGTAATAAACATTATTCGATGGTGAAGTAACAACAACAATGCACGAGTAGCGAGGGCGCTCGGCCGGAAAATATCCCACAAAGGAAGCCTGATACTCTACTCCCCCGCTTTGATAACCCTGGGTTCCCTTTGCCACCTGTGCCGTACCGGTTTTGCCGGCTATTGAGTAGTTACTGTTTCGTATATTTCTGGCCGTTCCCCGTTCAACCACTCCAAGCAGCAACTGATGAGCTGTTTCAATAGTTGTTTTCGATGCCAGCGAACTGTTAAGCACAGTAGGCGAATATCTTTCCACAATTTTTCCATGGCGACTTAAACCCTTAACAAACATAGGCTTAACCATTTTTCCGTTGTTGGCAACGGAATTATAGAAAGTCAAGGTTTGCAAGGGAGTCATCTGAACCTCATATCCTATTGACATCCACGGGAGGGTAACACCCGACCACAAATTATCACCGGGATACTTCATCACCGGACGGCCCTCACCCTTTATCTCAATTCCCAAAGGTTTGTTAAGACCCATATTGTAAAGCCTGTCAACAAAGCGCCGCGGGTTATCCTTATAGTTTTCATAAATAATCTTGGATATACCAATGTTGGACGACTTCTCAAACACTTCAGCAACACTTAGCCAGCCGTATCCTCCTTGCTGACTGTCGCGCATAATGCGGTCATAATACCTATAAGCACCATTACCGGTATCAACTGAGTCGTTAATCCTTATTGCCCCATCTTCAAGCGCCGCCATTATAGCAGCAAGTTTGAAGGTCGAACCCGGCTCTGCCGATTCACCAATGGCATAATTAAAATGATCCTCTACATACACACCCGAACTCAGACGATGCAGGTTTACCATAGCCTTAACAGCCCCTGTCTGAACCTCCATCAAAATAGCAACGCCGTGATGCGCGTTGTGCTTCACGAGCTGTTTACGCAAAGCATGTTCGGCAACGTCCTGAATCCCGATATCAAGAGTAGTAACTATATCAAAGCCATCAATCGGTGGACTTACTACCTCAGGCACCCACCTGCCGGAAATTCGCTTCATCACACTGGTTCCGGGCGTTCCCCGCAACAAATCATCGTAAGCACGCTCAAGACCCAACATCCCGCCTTTTGAGCTTTCGCCATAAAGCTTGCCGATAGTTCGCGATGCCAGTGTGCCAAAAGGCTGCTTTCGCTGGTCATACTGCTCGGGAATAAACCCGCCCTTATTGCGACCATCTCTAAAAAGCGGAAACTTATTAACCACCTGCAATTCGGTATATGAAATACGCCTGGGGTGAACAAGGTGATAACGCCGGCCCCTCTGGCGCGCCAGTTGCAAATCACGCTTGTAGGCAGCGGCGCTCTTGTCTCTGAAGAAATTTGACAGGAGATATGATAAGGAGTCAATCCCTGAATTAAAAGCTCTGTCGTTGAGTCCTTCTGCCAACAAATCCATATAAAGCCTGTAGGATGGTACCGAGCAGGCAAGCTTCATTCCATGCACATCCAGAATATCGCCGCGGTTTGGCTCTACGATATTCTCACTGCGTTCAAGCTCGCGCGAGGCTGCTTTCCACTTATCGGCTTTGAAGACCTTGAGCGATATAAGCTCTATAATTAACCACAAAGCAAGCCCCAGGAAAAAGAGATAGACTACTCCTACCCTGAACATGATGCTTTTTTTTATGGTCATATCAACGCTCCTTTATTTTTCAACTCTCAATAATCGCGGGGGACTCTTCAACACTTCCAACTCCAGTCCCGCATCATTAACTTTACTCACCACCTCCGACTGCCTGCTCATCTGCATCAGCTCCGAAGAAGTAGTTATTGCCTCGTACTTGAGTTCCTGCAACTCGCGGTTAAGCCCTACCTGTTCTTTTAAAAGCTTTTCAACAGCATAGTGATTATTGATATAAATAAATGCCAAAATCACTACAAACACGAAGTATGGCCATTGCTTCACCAGCGAGCTGCTGCTAAAAAACCGTCCGTTAATAAACTCTTTAAAGGTATATCCTTTGATATCCTGCAAAGCCTCATTGCCCGACTCAAACTCCTCGTATTTCTTGCGCTTCTTAAACATCATTATTGTTTCTTTGTCCAATTCTTAGTTTAGCACTGCGAGCACGCGGATTAAGCTCTATTTCAGCTTCCGTAGGAACAATAACCTTCCTTGTTAGCAAATCAAAAGGCAGATTAGAATGTCCGTAAACATCTGTTTCGACTTGCGATTTTTCAACATCCCCGCTGCGCAGAAAGTTTTTTACCAGCCTGTCTTCAAGCGAGTGGTAGGACATTACAACCAGACGACCGCCGGGCTTTAATACCTCAACTGAACTGCTAAGCATTTCGCGCAAAGCATCCAACTCACCGTTTACCTCAATGCGCAGCGCCTGAAACACTTGTCCCATAAAACGTGATGCATCCTTTCGGGGTGCAAACTTCGATGCCAGCTCCTTTAATTCTGAAGTTAGCGTGAAGGGCTTTTCCGACCTGAATTTCAAAATTTCAGATACCAGCTTATGTGCCGATGAAATCTCCCCATAAGTCCTGAATATATGCACCAGCCTTCTCTCGTCGGCAGTGTTAAGCAAATCGGCAGCAGTCTGACCGCTGTTTTGATTCATGCGCATATCCAGAGCGCCTTCATAACGGAAGGAAAAGCCGCGATCGGCCGAGTCGAAATGATGAGACGACACCCCCAAATCGGCCAAAATACCATCCACAGGAATAGCATCAAGATATTTGGCAAAATGATAGAGATACCTGAAATTATGGCGTACAAACTCTACCCTTTTATCATCAATCCGGTTTTCCCATGCATCCTCATCCTGGTCAAAAACAATCAAGCGACCCTTAGGCCCCAGTTTCTCAAGTATAGCCCTGCTATGACCGCCTCCGCCAAAAGTCAAATCAACATATCGACCCCCGGGCTTGATGTCCAAACCTTCAATGCATTGTTGCAGCAACACCGGTGTATGATAATTTGACTTCATTGCAAAGCTTTAAATTTGTTTCAAGCCTCCTACTCAGAATCTCCTAAAAGCAATTCGGCCTGACCTGCTAATCCTGCAGGATTGTCAATAATAGCCCGGTAGGCCTCGTCCGACCAAAGCTCAATATATCTGTCAACCCCAACAAGTATCACATCACGCTTTACGCCGACCTGCTCCATTAAGCGACGTGGCACCAAAAAACGCCCGTTGCCATCTAAGGACAGTTCAGCTGAAGCCCTGAAAAAGTCACGCAAAAACTGCTTATGCTCACGCTTGTAGGGGTTTAACTTTTGTCGCAAACGGCCAAGTTCCTCCTCCCAATATGAATAAGGGTAAAGCACAAGGCAATTTTCAAACAAGTCACGACGCACCACAAAACGCGTATTGTCCTGCCCCACAGCCTTTTTGAAGGCTGCCGGCAACACGATGCGTCCCTTTGCATCAGGCTTGCATTCAAAATCACCTATAAACGTGGCCATTACAATTATATACTTTAGCTGGTAAAGGTATATAATTTTCATCCCACAATCAACCACTTTAACCCACAATTTTGAATTTATTTGCAAAATGAAGCTATAAGGCAACGGAAGCACTGCTATTCTAATTTGCTAACCGCCGCTCGGCGTAGTCTTGTGTGTAGGAAAATGCGTTGGGTGACTACGTCGAATCTTGTGCGGCAGCAAGCGTAAAAACCTTAAAAGTCCCACGCCAGTCCATAAAACTTCAACTCACGACCTGTAATTAACAATAACCGGACAATAATATTAATTTTGCACTATTGAGTACTATAAAAACAACAGGCTGTGAACTCAGAAGATAAGGATAAACTAAAGGAAGAAAGCAAGTTGCTGATTGACGTGGAAAAAGTTATAGCAAGCAAGAACCCTGCTTTGCTGCGCTATATTCCCCGTTTTATTATCAGCTTTTTAAAAAGACTGATTCACCAGGACGACGTGAATCGCATAATCATTCAAAACACCCACCTCAAGGGTATAGATTTTGGCGAAGCTATACTCAAGGATTTTGGGGCGACATACAAGGTAATAGCTTTGGATAAGCTGGATGCCAATGGCCGCTACCTCTTTGCATCCAATCATCCATTAGGAGGCATGGATGGTATTGCCTTAATTTGTGCCGTGGGACAAAGATTCAAAAATATCAAATTCCCGGTCAATGATCTTTTACTCAATATCAAAGGTCTGAATAATATCTTTTTGCCTATCAACAAGCACGGTGCGCACTCCAAAGCAGCAGCTGCAGTTCTGGAGGAAACCTTTGCTTCTGAGGCGCAAATACTCTTTTTCCCCGCGGGACTGGTTAGCAGAAAGCAAAAAGGAGGAATAATAAAGGATCTTGAGTGGAAAAAAAAGTTTGTACAAAAAGCTATACAGCATAAGCGCGACATAGTCCCGGTGCATATTGACGGGCAAAACACCAATACCTTCTACAATCTGGCTAAATGGCGTAAACGCCTTAAGATAAAGGCAAATTTAGAAATGCTTTGGCTTCCCGATGAGATGTTTAAGCAAAAAGGTAAAAAACTGACCCTGCGCTTTGGCGAGCCTATTCCATGGCAAAGTCTTGAAGAACAAAAGGATGCCTCAGTAGCGGCCGAAAAAATCAAGGAAATTGTATATGGCTTGTCTAAAAACGATTAATTTTGCTTCGGCTTTAAAAAAAATAAAATAAATGGAGTTTATGAAACCGGTAATACCACCCGTGCCCGTTGAAGTATTGGAAGCTGAACTTACAAAAGAGCTTTTTGTAAGAAAGACCAATAAAGGTGACAACAGAATATATGATTTCGCGGCCAACGAGGCCCCTAATCTGCTTCGTGAGGTGGGACGCCTGCGGGAACTGACCTTCAGGGCTGCAGGAGGAGGCACAGGCAAAGAACTCGACCTTGACGAGTTCGACACCAGTGAGGTTCCCTATCGGCAGTTGATAGTGTGGAACCCTGTTGAAAAAGAAATACTTGGAGGATACCGCTATATTATGGGAGATCGCCTTGCCGTCAACCGCTATGGCGAGCTGGAAATTGCAACTGCCGAGTTGTTTAATTTTTCGGATGAGTTTATTCACGACTACCTGCCTTACACCATAGAGCTTGGCCGCTCCTTTGTACAGCCTCACTACCAGTCGAGCAAGATGGGCGCTAAAAGCCTGTTTGCCCTGGATAATTTATGGGATGGACTCGGCTCTCTGATGGTCAATAACCCCCACATGAAATACTTCTTTGGAAAGGTAACCATGTACACCCAGTCAAATCAGGAGGCCCGTGATCTGGTCCGCACCTTTATGGGCATCTATTTCAGAGACAAAAAAAATCTGGTTTACCCAAAGAATCCTGTTATTTCGACAATATCGCCCGAGGAGGTAAGTAAAATATTCAGCGGAAACTCATATACAGAAGATTATAAGATACTAAGCAAGCGAGTAAGGGAACTTAATGAGACTATTCCTCCGCTTATCAACGCCTATATGAGTCTATCGCCTTCGATGAAGACTTTTGGAACCTCCGTTAACGATGGCTTTGGCGATGTCGAAGAAACAGGCATAATCATTACTATCAAAGAGGTTTACGAAGCTAAAGTTAATCGTCACGTGGACACATACGACCCGAACGATAAGCACGACTAATAGATATGCTGAATTACGACCTGGTAATAATAGGAAGCGGACCCGCGGGCTTCTCCGCGGCAGTTAGAGGGGTGGACTTCGGCATGAAGGTATGCCTGATAGAAGGGGGTCATTTAGGCGGCGCCGGAATTATGAACGGGGCGCTTACCTCGAAAACAATGTATGAACTGTCCCAGGACTTTTCAATTGCCGGGCGGGTTGACCGCGGCTATCGTGCCAGCGCCCTTTCTGTTGATTATAACCAGGTTCTTAAGACTGTGCTCCACGCTGCAAAAGAAAAGCAGTACCAGATGCGCAGCCAGATAGAGACCTTTGCACACTCGCCTGAAAGCAAGGGCAAAATCACTCTGCTTCGCGGCATGGCTACTTTTATCGATGCCCATTCGCTAAGCGTCGCCACCAAGGATGGCGAACAAGTTGTCGGAGGGAAAAATATCCTGATTGCAACAGGTTCCAAGCCCAGAGAATATCCCGGTCTTGAAGTTGACGGTGAGCGAATTATCGACTCAAACGGAATTACTTCCCTGAAAAAATTCCCTGAGCGAATAATTGTTATAGGCTCGGGAATTATAGGCTGTGAGTTTTCCACGATATTCTCAAACTTCAAGCAGACCGAAGTTCACCTGCTTGACCGCGCAAAACGGGTTTTGCCCTATGAGGATGAAGATATAAGTGATTATGTGGCACGCAATCTCGCCAACAACGGCGTTATTACTCACCATACCGCTCAGCTGCGTGAAATAATAAAACATCCCGATTATTTGGAAGTTATACTTGATTACGATGATGGCCACAGCAAAGTAATTGAGGTTGACGTGGCTCTGATTGCTATCGGACGTGTTTCTACCCTCGATCGCCTTAAGCCCCAAAACGCGGGCTTAAAACCCACTGAAAGGGGAACCCTCGAGATAGATGGCTCTTGCAGGGTACTGATAAACGGAAAGCCTTCACACATCTACGCGGCAGGAGATGTTACCGGACATTCGCAGCTTTATAGCGTTGCCGAACTACAGGGACGCAGGGCTGTCGAACAAATGGCAGGTGCTGAAGGCAATCCTTTGGACTACTCTCACATGAGCACCCTGATGTTTTTTAAACCGGAAGTGGCAGCAGTAGGGGCTAATGAGAAAAAGCTACAGGCGGCCGGCATTCCTTATATCGCGGCATATTACTCCAATAAGCTGGTCAACAGAAATATAGCTATGCGCAGTACCACAGGCTTTATCAAAATAATGGTAAGCAACGACCACGAGCATCGCCTGCTGGGAGTTAGAGCCTCCGGGCCGCAGGCCTCGGCCTACATAGTATCTGTGGCTCACCTTATCAACCGTGGAGATTCTCTTGGCGAAGTGCTTAAGATCTTTTATCCTCACCCCAGCGTAGCCGAGGGCATCCAGGAATGTCTTCGTGCCATCGTAGGACGCTCAATATACAAGCCTATCGCTTTCCCCGATGATATAAAAACACGTGAGTGGAAACCCGAAACTCACAACTCATAACTCATAACTCATAACTCATAACTTCTTAACAGTACGCCCTTTGGTTGCGTCCTTCTATGTAGTTGATAAAGGCGTTATTGACCACCTTATTTCCGCCGGGTGTGGGATAATTGCCGGTAAAATACCAGTCGCCTGTATCATTTGGGCAGGCCTTATGAAGGTTCTCAACGCTTTGAAACAGTATTTCAACCTCTGCTTCAGAATCTTCAGGTTTGAGCATCTCAGCAATCTTGGCAGAAATCTGCTTATCACTAAAGGGGCGGTAAATATCCTTGACGTAATTGACAACCTCTTCTTTCGGAATATTCTGCTGAGCCTTACACTTTTTATAAACCTCATCGATAACTGACTGCTTGCCGGTCTCCATGAGCAAACTGATTGCAGCCGTAAAAGCGCAAAAATCAGCCATCTTAGCCATATCAATTCCATAGCAATCAGGGTACCTGATTTGCGGTGCTGATGATACAACAATAATCTTTTTTGGATGAAGCCTGTCAAGTATTTTCAAAATACTCCTTTTCAAAGTTGTGCCCCTCACAATCGAGTCGTCAATTATCACTAAAGTATCAACATGATTTTTGACTATACCGTAAGTAACGTCATACACGTGTGCCACCATATCATCGCGTGAGGCATCGGCAGTGATAAAGGTGCGCATCTTAACGTCCTTCACAGCAATCTTCTCAACACGAGGCTCAAGCGACAAAATCTCTTCCAACTTCTTCGCATCGGGATTTGGCCCCAAGGCTTTCACCTGTTTCATGCGCCAATCCACCAAATAGCTCCTGATACCCTCAACCATGCCATAAAAAGCCGTCTCGGCGGTGTTGGGAATATATGAAAACACGGTATCTTTTAAATTGTAATCAACCATCTCGAGTACCTGGGGCGCCAATTCGCGTCCCAGCTCTTTACGCTCCAGGTAGATTGTCTTATCGCTGCCGCGTGAGAAGTAAATACGCTCAAAGGAACAAGAACGGCGCTCCTGGGGCACAGCCACCATTTCTTCGCTAATCTTCCCGTCCTTCTTGATAATTAAGGCATGGCCGGGTTTTAATTCATGCACGTTGCAAGCCCTTACATTCAAGGCCGTTTGAATAACGGGACGCTCGGAGGCTACAACCACAATCTCGTCATCATAATAGTAGGACGCCGGACGAATACCTATCGGATCGCGCGTAACAAAGGCATCGCCATGGCCGGTCATTCCACAGATAACATAACCTCCATCCCATTTTTTGCTCGAACGCTCCAGGATCTTCCTGATGTCCAAATTGCGTTCTATCAGGGCTGATATCTCACGATTGTTATATCCTTCATTTTTAAACTGACGGAAAAGCAACTGGTTCTCCTCATCAAGGAAATGGCCTACATTTTCGAGGATAGACACTGTATCAGTATAATCCTTAGGCTGTTGCCCCAGCTCAATCAGGGCATTAAATATCTCGTCAGTATTGGTCAGATTAAAATTACCGGCCAATACCAGGTTGCGCGAAAGCCAGTTATTCTCACGCATCACGGGATGTACAAACTCTAATGATTCTTTGCCAAAAGTACCATAACGCAGGTGACCCATATAAAGCTCGCCCACAAAAGGCAGATGTTCTTTTGCCCATACAGGGTCTGCAAAAAGCTCCGGGTTGTGATCGCAATCGTAGGCAAAATGCTTATGAATCCTGGCGAAAACATCCTGTATGGGATTGCTTAGATTGGAACGCTCTCGAAAAAGATACTTTTTGCCCGCAGGCTGATTTATTTTCAGGCTTACAACTCCCGCTCCATCCTGACCACGATTGTGCTGCTTCTCCATAAGCAAATAGAGCTTATTTAATCCATATTGCCAGCTGTCGTATTTTTCCTTGTAATACTCTAAGGGCTTCAGCAGCCTTATCAATACGATGCCGCACTCGTGTTTAAGCTGATCACTCATACTTTTTCTTACTCCTTATGTTATTCGCTAATAAAACAGATTAGCCCCGAAAACCCGTCTCGAAAGAGACCTTTACATTTTAGAACTCTCTGAAAGGTATTGAAGAATCCCTGACTATATAACTTGAGGGAAAACTTGCTTTAAGTTTTTTCAAAAGCGGCAATGCCTCATGTTTGTGGCGAAAACTGCCCGCTCTGACTCGCATAAAAGGTGCACTGTATTCTACAAAAACCTTCTCGTGGGGAAATAGCGACAGAAATTTCGACCTGGCTTCCTGGGCTTCCTGCTTGGAATTGTTGCCTGTGCCCGAATACAACTGAATACGATAGCCCTCAACCCCAGCCAGGCGACTGTTGCTGACAACATAATCATTCATTGCCCTTTCGACATCAGGCGACTGCTTAATAAAAATTTGACCTTCACCCAAAGAACGGCTTTTCACCTTTTCGAAAGGAGAAGATTGTCCATTTACATTGATTGAAGTCAGGGATACTAATAATAATAGCAAGCTAGCTCTCATGCGATCTTCGGTTTTTGTAAATTACCGATACAAAAGTAGCCATTTTATTAAAAAATACTACTAAAGCTAGCGCACAAAAATTGTACCTGAACCCTCGAATTCCGGAATTGCCAAAACCGGAAGATCAGACATGTTCAACAACTCATTGGCAAAAGGATAAAATACATTCTCGAAGGGATTGCCACTACGCTTGACCGGTAAGGCTATTATGGTAACGCCATGCGACTTGGCGTAATCGAGCATATCCTTTGGTCCCTCTGTGCCATCAATCATCTGCGACTCAAAATCATCAATATAGCTTTTGCGTAAAAAGCGTTCTACCTGACGCACGTAAGCAGCAATAAGACCGGGGATAGACCATCTTGAGCGGCGCGTTACTCCAACAATTAAGAGCTTGGCATTGATGATTTTTGCAAAACCGGTAACATTGGGAACTATCATACGGCTCACTTTCTGCGAATCGATAGGTATCAAAATCTTATGTTCGCCACTTACATCCATCTCTTTGCGGACGGCTAATACAGGGCAGGGAGCATTAGATACAAGCCGGTAGGCATTACTGCCAATCCACCGATCTTCAAAGCCCGAAACGCCATGCGTACCGCAAACAATTATTATTGAATCATCGTAGTGTGCCTGATTAGTTATCTCCTTAACCACATTTCCCTGCCTGAACTTATAATCCACCACCCCATTTTCAACATCATACCTGGCTTTGGCTCTATCCACCAAATGAGCCATATAGGCCTCATCATTATCTTCAATAATAAAACGCGGATTATCCTTGGCAAAATCAGGAAAGTACTGCTTGCCGGTGCGAACGTGCATCAGGCGAAGCTTTGACTTCAATGAATTGGCTATCCGTACTGCTATATCAACAGCAAAAACAGAGTTTTCCGAAAAATCGACCGGGACCAGGATTCTTTTCATATCTATGATATTATTTATTAAGATCTTAAGGCGTTTTGTTTTGAATTAAATATAAAATCATACATAATTTCACACTTTGTACGCTTCCCTATGTCTAAAGGTTGTATAATAATACGCCAAAAACAGCGAATATCCAACTTTTTCCTTAGGGATTAATTAACAGGGCTACGAACATCAAGATTTATTAACGCTATATATTTTAAAAACTTAATTGTTTGATGTAATTTTGTGTATAACCATCAAAATAGATAATGGGGCATAAACAACAATTGAACTTTGAATCTATAAGACCATACGAAGATCATGAGGTTCAAACCGTATTCAATCGTCTAAAAAATGAGGAGTCGTTTCTAAAATTAATCGGATTTCTATATCCTGATTCGCCCCCTACTCTATTTCTCGACAGCTTAAAGAATGTATCAACAATACGGCAATTTCAGGAAGAAGTCATTTCTGCCTATGTTATTGATATTATTGATAAAACGACCAACGGTGTTAGTGTAGAAGGCTTGGATAATCTCAACCAGGATGTGGCTCACCTGTTTATCTCCAACCACCGTGATATTATCTTAGACCCCGCGATCTTAAATGTTTTGCTGTTCAAAAACGGCGCAAATACAACTGAAATAGCTATAGGCGACAACCTGCTGATTTATCCCTGGATTACGGATCTGGTAAAGCTTAACCGCACTTTCATTGTGAAAAGAAATCTGCCTCTTAAACAAATGTTGGAAAGCTCGCGACTGCTATCACAGTACATCCGTTATACACTGACAGAAAAAAAACACAGCATCTGGATAGCCCAGCGTGAAGGACGATCTAAAGACGGAAATGACAGAACCCAGGTTAGCCTCCTGAAAATGCTCAATATAAGCGGACAGGAGTCTATTATGAAAAACTTCAAGCAGCTTAATATTGTTCCTGTTTCGATTTCCTATGAATTTGACCCCTGCGACTACCTGAAAGCCAAAGAGTTTCAGCTCAAAAGAGACGACCCCAACTATCAGAAAACAAAGGACGACGACCTGATGCACATGGGCACAGGACTGCGAGGACGAAAAGGAAGAGTGCACTTTGCCTTTGGAAAGCCACTACAGGAAGAACTCAACCCTATCGACGCCCTTACGGTGAAAAATGACCAGTTTTCGGCCCTTGCCGAAATTATTGACTCCCACGTTCACCAAAACTATAAGCTATGGCCTTCCAACTACATAGCATGGGATATTTTCAATAATAGCTGTCAGTATTCTGACAAATACAGCGACGAAGAAAAGGCTATCTTTCTTGAATACGTGGAAGACCATATCAGCAGAATTCCTGAAATGGACAGGGACTTTATTTTCAACTCTCTGATGGAAATGTACGCTAATCCCCTCGAAAACAAGCGATCCTACAATAACGATTAAACATCTTACAAAAAATGCCCGGCATTGAACCGGGCAATTTTTTATAAGTTTTTGATTCTAAAGACTAACTTTTAATATCAAGCCTGATACTTAGTTCTTCTAATTGTTTGCTGTCAATAGGCGAGGGCGAATCAATCATCACATCGCGTGCTGCATTGTTTTTGGGGAAGGCTATAACGTCGCGAATTGAATCCAGACCGGCCATTAGCGACACCCAGCGGTCAAAACCGAAGGCTATGCCCCCGTGCGGTGGTGCGCCATACTGAAAGGCGTTCATCAGGAAGCCAAACTGCATACGAGCCTGCTCATCAGTGAATCCCAAAACCTCGAACATCCTTTTCTGCAACTTATCATCATGAATCCTTATCGAACCTCCGCCAAGCTCAACACCATTGATTACCAGGTCATAAGCATCAGCTCTAACTTTTCCCGGATCGCTATCCAATAGCGCCATATCCTTCTTAATTGGAGATGTGAATGGGTGGTGCATAGCAAAGAAGCGCCCAACCTCCTCATCCCACTCGAGCAGCGGGAAGTCAACAACCCAAAGAGGAGCAAAAACATCCTTATCGCGCAAACCCATACGACTGCCCATCTCAAGGCGCAACTCACACAAGGCCTTCAAGGTCTTGAGCTTATCTCCCGCCATTATCAGAAGTAAATCGCCGGGCGTGGCTTCCATCTCGTCGGCCCAGGACCTGAGCTTTTCAGCTGAAAAGAACTTATCGACCGAGGATTTAAAACTGCCATCTTCGTTGTATTTCACATAAATAAGACCCTGAGCCCCTATTTGCGGACGTTTGACAAAATCCGTAAGCTTGTCAAGATCCTTGCGGCTTAGCTCTGACTGGCCTTCGGCACATATTCCACCTACATATTCTGCTTCGTCAAAAACCTTAAAACCGCTATCCCCCGTTAAGCCGGTAAGATCCTTAAAAGTCATCCCAAAACGGATATCAGGTTTGTCAGAACCGTAAAACTCAAGGGCATTAGCATAAGTCATGCGAGGAAAAGCTTCGACCATGTCAATGTCAAGAATCTGCTTAAAAAGGTGCTTGGTAAGGCCTTCAAAAGTATTCAGGATATCCTCGCGCTCCACAAAAGCCATCTCGCAGTCTATCTGCGTAAATTCAGGCTGACGGTCGGCACGAAGGTCTTCATCACGAAAACACTTAACTATCTGGAAATAACGATCGTAACCGGCAATCATCAAAAGCTGCTTAAAGACCTGTGGCGATTGGGGCAAAGCATAAAACTCGCCCGGATGAACGCGTGAAGGAACTACAAAGTCGCGCGCCCCTTCGGGAGTGGATTTTATCAGCACCGGAGTCTCGATATCAAGAAATCCGCGATCGTTCATGTAGTTTCGTATCTCTATACCCATTTCGTGGCGCAATTCCAGATTGCGACGTAAGGGATTACGGCGCAGGTCAAGGTAGCGATACTTCATCCTCAGCTCATCCCCGCCATCACTCTCATCCTCAATAGTAAAAGGAGGAAGCGCGGATTTATTAAGCACAACAAGCTTCTCAAGGGCAATCTCAATCTCCCCGGTGGCTAGCTTCAAATTTTTGCTGCTGCGTTCGGCCACCTTTCCGCTAAGCTGAACCACATATTCACGACCTAGCTCTCTGGCCCGGCTGCTTAACTCAGATTGAGTCTCGCTGTTAATAACTATCTGAGTGATGCCGTACCGATCGCGTAAATCAATAAAGGTCATCCCGCCAAGGTCGCGCACCCGCTGCACCCAGCCGCTTAAAGTTACTTGCTTTCCTGCATCTGTAAGCCTAAGCTCACCACATGTATGAGTTCTGTACATTTAACTAATCTTTTTAAGATCCAAACCAAGGGTTCTTACAAATTCAAATATCTTTGCGAAAATAGAAAGAAATTATGGACAAAATAGATTTTTCTGACAATTACTTTATGCAACAGGCTTTGAAAGAAGCCCGTGAAGCCTACCGAAAAGATGAAGTGCCCGTAGGAGCGATTATTGTAAGCGGGGAAAGAATTATTGCACGTGCCCACAACCTCACAGAAACTCTTAATGACGTTACAGCTCACGCCGAAATGCTCGCGATTACTTCCGCGGCCGAATATCTCGGCGGCAAATATCTTAATGACTGCACTCTATATATCACCCTCGAACCATGCACCATGTGCGCGGGAGCCCTTAACTGGGCGCAGATAGCAAGGATAGTCATAGGAGCACCCGACAGCCAACGGGGATTTACCCGCCTCTCACCTTCTCCCCTTCACCCAAAAACGGAGCTTAGCACAGGTATCATGGCCGACGAGTGCAGCAGCCTTATTAAGGAGTTCTTCAAAAAAAAGCGCTAAAAAAGTCAAGAAGTCAACAGTCAACAAGTTATAAGTTATAAGTTATAAGTTTTTTCTTAGCCAAATAACAGTGATTCATTAATTTAAAAGCATTGATGTCCGGTAAACGTTTCACAACGACTTAACTTATAGATTTCTCACTTCGCTCGAAATGACAATCAGACATTTAGCTTGTTGGAGGTCTATACTTTGCGACCTTTGTGTAAGCCATTGTGTACTTTGTGCATAAAACTCACAAAGTCTTCTTCCATTTTGGATACCTCTTAAGCACCTTGGCGCCTTGCTCCGTGTACCAGGCATATCCGCCACGTCGCTCCTGACTTATTTCCTCCATGCTCCATTTCTTAACTCCATCACGATCACAAAAGAAAGGTTTCCCATTGTCAAGGTCATAAAAACGAGCCCATAGAGGACCCGAATCAGGATCGGCAACCAGCTTACGGTCCATCTCGCCGTTTTCATCCATAAACCAATCAACACGGAAACCTTCAATTTTATTCGTCTCAAACCAGCTAACAGCAGCTTCAACGGCAGCTATCACCTTATCGGAAGGCTTATCAATATCCATAAGAAGAAGAGTAATACCGGCCGATTCAGACCCGCTGAAAGATGGAAGCTCATAAGCCCTGGCCTGCAAAGGAAGCATGGTCTCGCGGTGATGCTGGGCACACCAGACAGTGGGCTCTCCATTGACGACAATTTGCGTAGCCAAAATCGCCTCAACTCCCTTGTCAAAGGACGCTCTTGCCTGCTCCATGTAATTTGAGGGAAGTTGCAAAGCCGCGAACTCCTTGCCTTCATATACATCCTTGAGCAGATTCATAACATTAACCATCGCATTATCATTATAGGTAATATGAACCGAGTAGTGCTTCTGGTTACGAACGGGGTAAAACTGAGGCCAGCCACCGTTATCATATTGCGCCTCCAGAAGATAGTCCAGACCCTTTATAAACGAACGACGCAGCTCTTCCCCTCCTTGCAGGGCATATACCCTGGCCAGAAATCGCATCTCAAGAGTAGTAGCCTCATTATCTATCGTGGCGCCATAATCCTTAGCCGAAGCCTTAATCAGCGATTTAGCACGTCTGCTTAGAGCCTGGTGCATCGCCAGATTCTTGGGCCAACCACCCACATCCTTCTGATATAGTATTACATTCTCAGCAACCTTCGCGGCATCCACACTTCCATACCACTCATCAGGCATCTTACGGGCAACTTCCTTCCAGCTTAACTCGAGATAGTCAGGCTCCTCAGCCCTCACTTCCATACCAAAAATCAGCAAAAACACACAAACCAAATAACTTATATTTTTCATGGTGATAGATTTTTTATTCAACAAGCACAATATCCGGAATCAAAATTAGGAGAAAATGACTACAGCAATAGCGAAAAATCGATCAAAAACAATAGAAGAATTGATATGTAGCAAAAAACAACCGGCAAAAAAGCAATTTAAGAAAGTAATAATACATGCCCGAAATGGAAAAACCTTGAAGACGCAAATCTCACCTAAACCATGATCCGTCTTGCCCAAAACCGCATTGGCGATACCTTTATCGTGGAGGGAGATGGGTTTAGCTAGAGAAGAAATGTTTTACCATTTCCTTTGGGAATATCCACTCCAAGAATGGGTTGAGCAAAGTACTTCATCTCTCGTATGGAAG
>DIPM01000014.1:0-22996 GCA_002427105.1 Marinilabiliaceae bacterium UBA5488
TTAATCGTTTAGGACGCTATTGATAAAAAATGAATTTGATAAAAAATTAATACATTATTAAAATGTTAATTAATGTAAATTAAAGCAAAGAAATAGAAGGCAAAGTGGAAGCTTTTGTAGAATAAGGGGAAACAATTGGTCTTTTGAGCATAAACATGTTAATTCAGGCTAAAATTTTTGCCTGAAATTAGAAACCCAATAAAACTTGGATTATATTGCATAAAACTGCCTCAGTTGAATAAAATCAGGTAAATATCAACAAAAAGAGGAAGCCGCTGACATACAGCTACTTCCTCTATAATTCTTCTATTATCAGGGAGTGTATTTTTATCGCGGATTAATAATGATCTTCTCCGCCAAAATATTCATCTACATCTCGTCCTGCCAGGCCATCGGAAGAGTAATTTTTTGCCAGGTTGCTTTAAACATTATTTTACTCTTTTCATCTCCTTAACCATGTTGCTCCTTGATATACTCAGTTGGCTTTACCCCCATCTCTTTAGTAAAGCATTTGCTAAAGTATTTTGGATCTGAAAAACCGACCATAAAACCGACCTCAGAAACAGACAACTTGTCTTGCTTGAAAATCTGTACTGCTTTTTTTATTCTCATAGAACGGATAAACTCAACCAGGGACAAGCCTGTTAATGCCTTTACCTTCTTGAGTATAATAGAGTGGCTCATGTGCATCTCTTCCACAAGGTAGGACACGTCAAACGCCGGATCTGAGAGTTTTCTGTCAGTTATCTCAATTAATTTAGTGAGAAACTTCTCGTCCATTGGAGTAATTGCCTCTTCTGTAGGCTCCAGAACCATTTGTTTGCTAAACCGTGCCCTGAATGCTTCCCGCGACTTCATAAGCGAGCCTACCTGTGCTTCCAAAATATTAATACTGAAAGGTTTTGTGATATAACTGTCTGCTCCCACGTTGAGGCCTTCCACCATATTATCTTCTCCGCTACGGGCCGTAAGCAAGACAACAGGGATGTGCGAGGTCTCTTTTCGGAATTTCATACTTTTGGTAAACTCAATTCCATTCATCCCCGGAAGCATAATATCGCATATTATCAGGTCAGGCATAATGCTTTGCACTTCTTCAAAAGCCTTGCGCCCGTTATTAAAAACAAAGGTCTTAAATCTTTTCTCGAAAACCGACTTAAGGTAGGATGCAAGGTCAGCGTCATCCTCTATAATCATCAAGATGCGCGCATTAATATTTTTATCTGCTTCGACCTCATCGCTTGTCAACTCAACAAACAAATCATCATCGGCAGTCTCTGCTTCATTAGGAAGCACGGCGCTTGCCTCCTCCCCAATGGGCAAACTAATTTTAAAGCAACATCCGCCTCCATCAAGATTAGCCACTTCTATGCTACCCCCAAGCCGCTCCACAAACTCCTTCACGATTGACAAGCCTATCCCCGACCCTCCGGTATGCTCAAAGCCCTCTTTATTAATCTGATAAAACCTATTAAATACGTTTTTAATCTCATCTTCAGGAATTCCGGGTCCTTCATCGCAAATTTTCACAAGGATAAAAGGTGTCTGACTTTTATCTTCAACACGACTTATAGCTATACTGATTGAGCTGCCCGGCGGCGAGTATTTCACAGAGTTGGATATAAGATTATGAAAGACGGTATCTATCATTCTTCTGTCGGAATGTATAATAGTATTCTCATCAGAATTAAAAACCACTTCGATCTTTTCCTGTCTTAAAGCAGGCTCAAAGTCGAGTAGGGTATCCTGTAACATACTCTCAAGCGAAAAATTGGAAACATGTACAGAAAACTGTCCCTTATCCATCTTTCTCAGCTCAAGAAGCTGATTAACCTGATTAAGAAGACGTTTAACATTCCGGAATACCATTACCAGTACATTATGGGTATTTTCATCCAGTTCTCCTTTTTCAATAAGCTGTTGTATAGGAGCATGAATCAGGGTGAGAGGCGTCCTGATTTCATGAGAAACGTTAGTAAAAAACCGCATTTTAGCTTCTGCAATCTCAGTTTCCTTCTTATGTTCCATACTCTCGATAATCAGCTGGTTCTTTTCTTTAACAGCGATCAATGAGTACTTCCTAAAAACAATCAAGAGAAACAGGAATACAGCCGCGTAGAAAATATAAGCCCAAACACTTAACCAAATCGGAGGCGAGATGGTAATCTGAAGTTCCGAGACCCCGGGCGCCCAAAGCCCGTCATTATTGGTAGCTATAATCTGAAGACAGTAATCGCCGGAGCGTAAATTCGTATATGTAATCCTCCTGTTCTGACTGCCCGTTTCTTGCCATTCATCATTAAAACCCAACAAGCGATAGGAATACCTGATTTTGTCAGGACTTGAAAAATGGAGAGCAGAAAATTCAAAGGACACTTCATTATCAGCATAAGCAAGTTGCAACTTGTCAGTATGATATATATGTCTATCCAAAATCTGACGTCCGTTAACTTTCCGGAAAGGAAGAACAGAACGGTTGTGCAAACGCAAATCGGTTATTGTAACAGAAGCTTGAAAAGGATTACTAACTATACTGTCGGGATGAAAAAATGTAACTCCATTAACTCCTCCAAAATACATGTCGCCCGTAGAGGGGACTTCAAATACGCTATTAACGGTAAAACTAGGGCTGGCTAAACCATCGTTAACCCCATAGCTAACAAGCATAGCCTGCTCAGGAACATAACGACATAAACCTTTATTAGTACCGAGCCACAAGTGATTGTTCGTGTCTTCCCGGATGGAATAAACCAATCCCCCGGGCAATCCATCTTCCTCTCCGATATGTGTAAACTTTACTTCGCCTGCCATTATCTGCTTAACGGATAACTCGCCGGCATTTAACATGTTAAGCCCTACGCCTGTAGCAAGCCAAATATTTCCCTTATGGTCTTCTTCAATAGCAAACACATCATTATAGGCCAGCGAGTTGTCCACATCTTTGTTGTGACGGAACACCTTAAAATTACCTCTTCTGCTAATCACTTCTTCGATGGGAGCAACACTTAATCCTCCACCTTTGGTCCCGACCCAGAGCAGATCTCGCGAATCCCTGAAAAGGGTAAGCACCTTATCGCTACCCAGGCCAAGCATATGTGAAGGAGTCTCATTGTATTGTTCAACTACCCGCGTGTATTTATTGATATATCCTATACCTTGCCCCCAGGTTCCAAACCATATATTATCTCTGTTATCCTCCAAAAGCGTAAAGACAAAACCGTTGACAACATAACTATCAAAACTGCCTCCTCCCTTATGAACAGCCAGACTGTTGGTTGCTGAGCCCACCCACAGCATGCTGTCACTATCGAGCAAGAGGGCTGAAATTTCACTTTTCCACTGCCCCGAGGCCAAAACAACGCGGGGGATATTAGCTATTTTTCCTACACTTTTGTCAGATATATCAAAGACATCAATACCCGAGGTTGAGGTTCCTGCAAACAAAACATTATTGTTGCCAGTAATTGCAGTAACAAGATTATCACTTACTCCATTATGCTTTTCTGACAATATCGTCCTGAATTTCTTAGCATATAAATCGAGAAAAACCAATTCTTTGCTTTCTGTCCCTATCCACAACACTCCGGTACGGTCAATATATAGCGAGTTAATAATATTATCAGGAATACCGGAATTCTCCATGTTGGAAAAACTATATACCTCTTCTATTTTATTATTCACCATAAGAGCCAAACCTCCGCCGCGAGTAGCCAACCACAAATTGCCCTTTCTATCTTCTACAAAATCCTCTACCCAATCAACCGGCAATTTGTAAGGATGTGGCGAGGCATCGTTATATAATTCAACATCATATCCTTTATCATTAAATCTCTTTTTTATATAGTTTAAGCCGTCATAAGAAGATGCCCACAACTGACCTCTTTTATCGCGCAGAATCTTCGTGAAAACTGTTTGTTCCTCAGTTATGGAAGAAATAGATCTAAAATCATCACCATCTTTCACTTCAAATTCAAAAAGACCTTGTTCAGCACCTAGAAGAAGCTTGCCCGGTTCGTGCTGAAATATTGAGACGATAGAGAGATTTTTTCTGATAGGGTTAAAAGGCTCATTGTTTTCCCTTCTGTAAATCATACTGCGCGACACGTTCTCAAAGCGATCTTTTTCAACAGAAAACCTGAATAGTCCCTCGGAGGTGCCTGCCCAGAGCTCACCCTCTGAGTCAATATAAAGATCTCTGATCAAATCATCGTAGGTAAGCATATTAAACCTGCTTATCCTTCCCGTTGTCAGATCCAAACGATTAATGCCTCCGCTTCGCGTCCCTATCCATAGCAGACTGTCTGACTGCAGAGCAAGGCAGCTAATCTCATTATTTGACAGGGTGTTGGGATCATCACTGTCATATTTGTAGGTAACAAATTCATAGCCATCAAACCTGTTAAGACCATCTTTTGTACCTATCCATAAAAAGCCGGTGCTATCCTGAACCATGCAAAGCACTGATGATTGCGATAATGAGTTAATGGCTTCCACCGACCTGAAATTCAGGTCGGCCGAGAGTGGAAAACTAACCGAAATCAATAGAAAGCACAGCAGGAAAATAAATCTTGCTCTAAACAAATGCCTTCCTCTGATTATTTTCATATCGCTAATCATTCGCCAATCACTCCTTATAACTTAAATCTTTTGCCTCCTGAATAATACGTTTTTGTTTTGTACTATTAACACCAAGACCTTTTAACAACCCGGGTTGCTCTGCTATCTGCCTGCAAATCACAGTACCTTGCGAAAGAAGCAGCTTCTTGTCAGCTTTAGTGAGTGAAGTCAAAACCGTGACAGGGAATAGATGCTTATCTTCCACGAGCTTTTTAAGACTTCTCTCTTCAGGGTAATCCCAGCTTAAAAGATTCAGGCCGCTGCACTCACCAAAGGATTGTGCGTCAGAAGTAAAGCGGGTATTAGTTGCTACCCAGCCATGGAATTTAAAATCCTTATACTCTGGGATAGTCTTTCGTTTATCAATGATATCATTGACACGTGAACGGATATACAAGGGCACCTGAACGCTTGCACGCTTTCCCTGACTATTGTAAAATTTACACTCTACAAAATGCTGATTCTCGTGATTGGTAGCAATAACGTCAACTTCGTGGCTAACGCACTTACCCTCTATCTCTTGTGCAACTATAACATTAAAACCCATTGATTCAAACACATAGCCCACGAACTTCTCAAATGCGTAGCCCTCAGGTCCAAGCTCCATAACAGCATTTTTGAGACTATAGCGAGCTGCCGAGCTGCGCTGATATTTACGAAGTAGAGAAAAAGCTCTGCCGTAAAGTTTTTTGGTAGATATTTCATCAGTAATCCACGAACTGATATCATCAATAACAAGTTTTATCGTCTCCTCACTTGCTTTTGAGCGCTGCAAGGATAGCGCCAGTTTCTCTTCAGAAAACGGAACCAATTCACCTGAGGCCTTTTTTATTAGTATCTTCTTACTCATAAAATTTAATATTCTTAGTTCTATGTTTGGAACTTCAACGCAAAATCCTGAAAATTTTATTTTTCACCTTTCCTTAATTCTCCCCACCATAATCCCCGAAACACTTTTAAGTCCTTTGATATACTCACTAAGTGGAAGGGGCGTATATTCAACCCTATTGCTTCGGGTTGATGCATGCAACAGACACAGTCTTCCCTCGCGAAAAGCAGCAAATCCACAGTGCGAAATATCCAGTCCCTTAATATCTGAAACAAAAGCAATCAGATCACCATCCTTTATCATATCGCCCTTTGAATCAATACTATCGCCCGAAATGTATCGCATATTATAGTCTGCTATCTCTTTCTCAAGCTTAGCAAACTTACTAATTAAGGCGGGATTTTCCCTTAATCGGGGATAGAGATTTGGATGAGAGGAAATAAAATAAACAGCAGGATCCATAGGCGCATCACCTATTGAATCGCTGATAAGAGTAATAAATCCCATCCGCTCCTTGTCCTTCATCCAATCGCTAAAATAATGCAGACGTGATGAGTAATCATTCAAAACGCCGCCTCTGTAGCGAAGTCGCATAAGATGAGCTGCCATGGTTTCAAAATCCGCGCTATCTTCTTCTCCTGCTAATACACAAGCCGTAACATACTCCACATAAGTTACACAGTCCACCTCCCGGAGATTAACAATCAATTTTTCCTCTCCTTCTTTCTCTAAAGTATGGGAGACATAGGGCCTATCCATAAAAGCCTCCCCAATCGCCAACACCTTCATATTCAAAGGCAAAGCCTTGTATTCAGGATCATCAAAAATAACTTTAAGCTCATCAAAAATCAGGCGGTCTGAATCGGTACTAACAATATTAGAATCACCGCATGCAAGAAAAGAAGTCATAATCAGTATCGATAAGAAGCTTGCCATAGTAATAATAAGAGATATACCCTAAACCTTTCCATTTATGGAAGGTTTAAATATAGGAAAAGATTAACTTTATACAATGCCAGAAACAAAAGACAATAATATTACTGACAGTCGGCTCGAAGCAAGGAAAAGCAGAAATAAACAGCTGGCTAACGAATTGCTGGAAAGCTTGAGAAAAGTATGCTTAGGTGGCCCAAAAAAAATGCGCGACAAGCACACATCAAGGGCTAAACTAATGGTGCGCGATCGGATTAACTTACTGATTGACCATCATACACCCTTTTTAGAACTCTCGTCCTTAGCTGCAAACGGACAATATAAGGATGTGTTTCCTTCGGCAGGAATAGTAACCGGTATCGGATTAATACATGGCCGTGAGCTTATGATAGTGGCCAATGACGCCACAGTTAAAGGAGGCACTTATATCCACGAAACCATAAAGAAGCATCTCAGGGCGCAAGAAGTAGCTGAACAAAACAACTTGCCCTGTGTGTATATGGTTGATTCGGGAGGCATTTTTTTGCCCGAACAAGCCTCTGTATTTCCCGACAAGGACGACTTTGGCCGAATTTTCTATAACCAGGCGCGTATGTCGGCAGCCGGAATCCCCCAGATATCCATTGTAATGGGCTCATGTACTGCCGGTGGGGCCTATATTCCTGCCATGAGTGATGAGACTATTATAGTTAGGAATCAGGGAACTATATTCCTGGCAGGGCCGCCACTGGTAAAAGCCGCCACCGGAGAAGAAGTCAGCGCCGAGGAGCTGGGAGGTGCCGAAGTACACACTCATATTTCCGGCGTAGCCGACCATTTGGCAGAAGATGATGCCGACGCCATCCGAATATGCCGGCGTATCTTTGAGAACTTACCACGACGCCCGAAGCAGGAGTTAAGCAGGGTAGAAACAAGGCCGGCTTTCGGCTCCGAAGAAGAGCTCTATGGGCTGATTCCCACTGCCGGTGAGGCCTGGCCGGATGTACGGGAAATAATAGTAAGGATTTTTGATGGAGGAAAATTTCAGGAGTTCAAAGCAAACTATGGAAGCACTTTAGTCTGCGGCTTTACGCGTCTCCTGGGCTACCAGGTGGGTATTTTGGCCAACAATGGCATCCTCTTCAGCGAATCGGCTCTTAAAGGCACTCACTTTATAGAGTTGTGCAACAGTCGCAGAATCCCTATGATATTTCTTCAAAACATAACAGGTTTTATGGTCGGAAAAGAATACGAGCATAAAGGAATTGCCAAAGACGGGGCAAAAATGGTTCATGCTCTGGCCAATTCAAGTGTGCCATTTTTCAC
Source organism: Marinilabiliaceae bacterium UBA5488 (assembly GCA_002427105.1). Taxonomy (GTDB): domain Bacteria; phylum Bacteroidota; class Bacteroidia; order Bacteroidales; family Marinilabiliaceae; genus Geofilum. The sequence goes on from DIPM01000014.1 coordinate 7,685, forward strand.
GGTAATAATTGGCGGCTCCTATGGGGCAGGCAATTACGCTATGGGAGGCAGAGCCTACAATCCGCGCTTCCTTTTTATGTGGCCCAATGCCCGCATTTCTGTTATGGGAGCACGTCAGGCAGCACAAGTGTTAAAGACACTAAAGCAAGAGCAGGCAGAAGCTTCCAACAAAGAAATCTCTCATGAAGAACTGGATAAGATAGAAGCATCAATTTTTCAAAAATATGAAGATGAGGGTTCGCCATGGTACAGCACTTCCAGACTTTGGGATGATGGAGTGATTGACCCTGCTCAAACGCGTACGGTTCTGGCAATGGCTTTAGAGAGTTCTCTAAACAGACCTTTTGAGGAGACTAAGTACGGTATTTTCAGAATGTAAGTCAAAAAATAAACACAATGGGACTTATTAAAAGGTTTTCGGGTGAGGTATGTTACCTTGAACTAAACAGACCAGAGAAACGCAATGCATTAAGCAAATCGGTTGTTATCGAGCTGACACGTTTTTTTCGGGAGAGCCATGATTCCAATCAATTCAAGGTCCTGGTCATAAGCGGCAACGGAGGTTTCTTTTCTGCAGGTGCTGATTTGGAATGGATGAAGAGCGGCATGAGTCAATCTGAGAGCGAAAACCTTGAAGATGCACAACTCTTCAACAAGCTCTACTCTACTATGTACAATTACCCTAAACCCTTAATAGTAAAGGTTGATAAAGGAGCATACGGAGGTGCTATAGGCTTGATGGCCTGCGCTGACATCGTGACTACAACAGCCGATGCCGAGTTCCAATTCAGTGAACCTATGCTGGGTCTGGTTCCTGCCACCATAGCACCATATATTATAAGGCGCATCGGCTTAACTATGACAAAACAGCTATTCCTGACGGCAATGAAGTTTGACGGAAACGAGGCATTTAATTATGGTCTGGTTAATTATCTTTTCAGCGAAGAACAGTTGGCTATAAAAACGCGTGAATTAGCCTCAACAATTATCAAGAATAGCCCTTCAGCCCTAAAAGAGACCAAGCTTCTACTGAACCGTTTGGGCAACTATATTGTTCCTATAAGCGAAGAAGAAGAGCAGCATTGTGCCGGTATTATAGCCCGGGCACGAAGATCTGCCGATGGACAAGAAGGAGTTAAAGCCTTCTTTGAGAAACGAAAACCGGAGTGGAATGACCTATAAAAATATTGCTTTTCGTCCTATCAGACGATTACTAATTGCCAACAGAGGGGAAATAGCGCAACGTATTGTAAAAAGCGCCCGTAAGATGGGCATCACAACCATAGGCTTGATTACTGACAGAGAACCGATAAGCGTGGCCGATGAGACGGTTTTGCTTAAAGGTTCCTCCCTTGCCGAGACCTTTTTGAATGCCCGGGCGATTATAGCTCTTGCCCTACAACATAGAGCCGACGCTATTCATCCGGGTTATGGATTTCTCTCAGAAAACGCTGAGTTTGCCCGTCAGGTCGAAGCAGCAGGGCTTATATTTATAGGCCCTTCGCCTGATGCGATTGAAAAGATGGGTAACAAAATGGCGGCGCGCCGAATAGCGACAGACAACAAGGTGCCTGTTATACAGTCACTTGAAGGCACTATTAATGAGATTTCAAAGCAGGCAGGGCAACTGCACTATCCCCTTCTGATAAAGGCTGCAGCCGGTGGCGGTGGCAAAGGCATGGTCAAAGTGGAACAGCCTGATATGCTTGCCGAAAAGTTGTCGCAAACATCCCGCGAGGCAAAGAGTTATTTTGGGGATGGAACTGTTTATGTAGAGCAATATCTCGAGAACCCACGTCATATTGAAGTTCAGGTATTTGGTGATATGGATGGTAATATTGTGCACATCTTCGAACGTGAATGTAGCATACAACGGCGCTTTCAAAAGATTATCGAAGAAGCCCCAAGTCCCTCTCTCAGCCCCGGCAAACGCCAGGAGCTGACAGCAGATGCTTTGCTTCTGGCTAAGTCCATTGGATATTATAATGCCGGCACTGTGGAGTTTCTGCTTGACAGCAAAGGCAAGCACTATTTCCTGGAAATGAATACCCGTTTGCAGGTAGAACATGCCGTAACGGAGAGCATTACTGGCATTGACCTGGTAGAACTTCAGCTGATTGTTGCCATGGGACTGTCTTTGCCGCTAAAGCAAGATGATATAAAAATCAATGGTCACTCGATTGAGAGCCGTATTTACGCCGAAGATCCTACGCGTGACTTTATGCCCTCACCCGGTTCTGTTGAAAAAGTAAAATGGCCTGATCAGGCGCTTGCGCGTACCGACACGTGGTTTGATAAAACCACTGTGATAGAGCCTGATTTCGACCCTATGCTGGCCAAAATTATCACTCACTCAGCTTCCCGCCCGGGAGCAACGGCAAAGCAGATAAATGCCTTAGAAAAGACCGTAATTATAGGGCTAAGCAATAATATTGATTATCTCAAAAGCATTTTCCTAAGTCAAAGCTTTATTTCGGGAGATACAACAACGGCCTTTTGTTCTGAGCATTATTATAAACCCTCTCAGATTATAAACCCTGAGCTGGCAGCTTTAGCAGCTTTGGCTCTGCAAATACTTTACAGAAACGATGGGGACAGCGTGTGGCAGCAAACAGGATTTTGGCGAATTGATCAACAGCTGAATATTGAGGTAAATGGTGATTTATATCATCTTGCCTGGCAAAAAGGGGCATCTTCTCTCTCTGTTGTTGTTAATGGCAACAATCGTTATAAAATGGAGAATCTTAAATTAAGCTATTCAAGCCTTAGCTTTAGTATTTCGGGCGAAAGCTTTCAGTTTGCCTGGGCATATAACAAGAATAATATTTTAATTTTGGAGAATCCTTCCGGCAGATGGCTAATAAATGAGATGTTGACCAAACAAAAGCTGAAGAAACAAGGCCGCACTAATTTGAGAAACGACAGCCAGCTTCTGGCTCCTATTCCCGGGAAAATTATCGAGGTAAGGGTGCAGCCGGGCGACCGCATAAGTGCGGGCGATGCATTGGTAATCCTGGAAGCGATGAAAATGGAGAATCGCCTAAGCGCGGCAGAAGACGGCGTGGTGAAGTCGGTTCGTGCCCGGGCAGGGCAACAGGTAAAGGCTAACGACATATTGATTGATATTGAAATAAAGCATTTAGAACAATAAAACATCAACTGAAAAACACGATAATTTAATGGATCCACTATTGAATGAGCAGCATGAAGCGCTGAGAATGGAAATTAGAGAATTTGCAGAAAAGGTGATTGCGCCTCATGCAGCCAGACTTGACGAAAAAGAAGAGTTCTCGGTTGAGCTCACAAAAAAAATGAGCGAACAAGGAATCCTGGGTATGAATATGCCCAGGCAATATGGCGGACGAGGACTTGACACCCTTTCATATATTATTGCTGTTGAAGAACTTGCGCGCGTTGACAGCTCACAAGCCGCTACTGTGGTAGCTCACAACAGCTTAGGATTAGTGCCTATTTTGGATTATGGCAGCGAAGAACAAAAAGAGAAATATCTCCCCCAGCTAACAAAAGGAGGAAAATTGTGGGCCTTCGGATTAACGGAAGAGAATGCAGGCTCAGATGCCCGCGGCACCGAAACAACAGCTCTTCGTGATGGTGATGAATGGCTGATTAACGGCTCAAAACGATATATAACAAACGCTTCCACACCTCTTACCCTGGGCGTTACTTTACAGGTTATGACGCAGGATGAAAAAGATCAGCCAAGGCTGACAACCATCCTGGTTGAAAAGGGAACGCCGGGCTTCTCCACTACCCGTATGCTTGGAAAACTAATGTGGCGGGCAGCTGATACAGCTCGCATAAGCATCAAAAATTGCCGTGTACCCTACTCCAACCTGCTTGGTCAGGAAGGTCAGGGAGCCCGATATATGCTAAAGACCCTCGATGGAGGCCGCTTGTCTGTTGCTGCCATGGGTTTGGGACTTGCGCAGGGGGCCTTCGAAATGGCTGTCAAACATGCAGGAAGCCGCAAGCAGTTTGGCAAGCCCATAGGGCGCAATCAGGCCATCAGCTTTAAACTTGCAGATATGGATATGAAGTTGGAACTTGCGCGCAACACCCTATATAAGGCCTGTTGGCTAAAAGACAAGGGCCTGCCTTACAGTCGCGAGGCGGCAATTGCAAAACTTTACACTTCAGAGATGGCACGTGAGATTGCCGATGAAGCAGTCCAGATATTTGGCGGCTCAGGTCTTTTTAAGGACAATCCCATTGAGCGCTTTTACCGTGATCAGCGTCTGCTGCAGATTGGTGAGGGTACATCCGAGATATTAAGGCTGGTAATAGCAAGAACACTTTAGGATAGAAGTTTATGTAAACAAAATCACCATGGAGGAGAGAAAAAAAGAACACATTGACCTTGCATTTTTATCACGCGTAGAAGGTGCCGAAGCTAATCGCCACTTTTACTACGAACCGCTATTATCGCCACATCCGGACGCTAAATCCAAGCCTGTCACTTTCGCCGGTAAAACGATGCAGATGCCCTTATGGATATCCAGCATGACCGGGGGCACGGCAAGCGCCAAGGATATAAACCGTAATCTGGCGCAAGCCTGCGCAGAGTTCGGCTTAGGAATGGGTCTGGGTTCTTGCCGCATATTACTTGAAGACGACAAACATCTGGCCGACTTTGACGTCCGCCCAATTATGGGCGATGATGTGCCGCTTTTTGCAAATATCGGCATAGCGCAGCTGGAAAAAATGGCCGGGGAAGCTTCGTTTGAAAAAATTGAACAACTCGTTTCCCTCCTTCGTGCGGACGGTCTTATCATACACGTAAATCCTTTGCAGGAGGCATTTCAGCCCGAAGGCGACTTGCTGGAATTTTCACCCATAGAAACAATACGGCAATTTATGGAAAAAACAAAGCTGCGAGTTATAGTTAAAGAGGTTGGTCAGGGAATGGGGCCTGAAAGTCTCAGGGTCTTACTTGCCCTTCCACTGGAGGCTGTTGAGTTTGGAGCCCTGGGAGGCACTAACTTCACTCGTCTGGAATTAATGCGGCAAAGCGGCTTCGACACAAGAGTCTTCGAGGGTTTTGCTACTTTGGGGCACACAGCCGAAGAGATGACAGGATTTGTCAACAACATAGTTGATGAATCAAACGAAATCCAATGCCGTAATATTATCATTTCGGGTGGTATAAGCAATATCCTGGACGGATACAGATTGGTGAAAATAAGCAAAATGCCGGCTCTCTTTGGCATGGGCTCGGAGTTCCTAAAACACGCAGCTACTGATTATCCGACACTTAGAACCTTTGTCACTCAGATTAAAAAAAGCACTGAGCTGGCCGATGCTTATTTGCGAATACGGCAGTAAACGAAAAAACCCCCCTTAATATGCAACAAATCAAGGGCTTTTCAAAATTAACACGCGAGCAGAAAGTTGAATACCTGAAGACTGCCTATAATTTAGGCGATAACTTTGAAGCGGTTTTGGAAAGCTACAGGCATCCCGACAAGCAGGCTATATTTGATGATTTTTCAGAAAACACCCTGACCAATTACTATCTTCCTTTTGGAGTAGCTCCTAATTTTTTGATAGACGGGCGACTATATGCCGTCCCTATGGTAATTGAAGAGAGCTCAGTGGTAGCAGCTGCCTCTCGTGCAGCTTCGTTTTGGGCAAAGAATGGGGGATTTAAAACCAAAATTCATGATACACTCAAAACCGGAGATATCTGGTTTGAGTGGAATGGCGACTTGGCGGCAATCAGGGAGTTTAAAGCCGAATTATCAGCCTTCTTAAAGCAAACTACAAATGCACTCACCTCATCTATGGAGAAACGAGGCGGAGGAATCAGCAGCATTGAAATACTGCCCCTTAAAGGCATGGAAGGACTATATCGGCTGCATGTGACGCTTAAGACGGCAGACAGCATGGGTGCCAATTTTATCAACTCAACTCTTGAAGCAATGAAGGAACCACTCCTTAGCTTCTTTGAGAATAAAAGATACGATGCCCCGGTAATTATAATGGCCATACTGTCTAACTACACTCCCGATTGTCTTGTTAGTTGTAGCGTATCCTGCGAAGTTGAAGCTCTAAGCCCCTACGCCGGAGGCTTGTCGGCTAAGGAATTTGCCCGTCGCTTTAAGACAGCCGTCGATATAGCCCAAAACAGTACCGAAAGGGCAGTCACCCACAATAAAGGTATTTACAATGGAGTTGATGCTGTAGTGCTGGCAACGGGCAACGACTTTCGCGCAATCGAAGCAGCCGGGCACGCCTACGCCTCACGAAATGGTTACTACAGCTCTCTGTCACATTGCAGCCTTGACAAAGGTGTTTTCACCCTGTCGCTTACTATCCCTTTGGCACTTGGCACGGTGGGAGGACTTACACGCCTGCATCCCATGGCTGCCAAAGCCCTGGAAATATTGCAGCATCCTTCAGCCCCTGAGCTGATGAGCATCGCTGCCTCTGCCGGATTGGCCAATAACTTCAGTGCTGTAGCTTCATTGGTTACGACCGGAATTCAGAAGGGGCACATGAAACTGCATCTATCCAATATCCTCAATTTATTAGACGCAACTGATAAACAAAAGGAGGCTGCACGCAGCCATTTCCGCAATCTTACGGTAAGCGTTCAGGCCGTCAAAGAATTTATAGACTCAAATGCGAAGCTATGAAGCAAGAATTTAGAGCCAATGGGAAGCTCTTGATAACGGGCGAGTATCTTGTGTTGCAAGGCGCATGGGCTTTGGCTTTGCCGCTTAATAAAGGCCAAAGCATGAGCGTAGAAACAATAGAAGCAGCCCAACTGCATTGGCAGGCCTACTCTCAGGGCAAGCTATGGTTTGAAGCAATATTTAACAACAAGCTTAATGTTATTAAAAGCAGCGACCCTGCTTATAGTCAGCGACTTCAAAACATTCTTAACATGGCTCTTAAGCAAGACAGCGAAACTATCGAAAAAATGCTGGGAGTCAGGGTGCGCACCGAGCTGGAGTTTGACCCGCGATGGGGCTGGGGAAGCAGCTCTACCCTGCTTTACCTTTTGAGTACTTGGTTAGGAATTAATCCATACAAGCTTCTTGACCTTAGCTTTGGAGGCTCAGGCTACGATATAGCCTGTGCAGGAAGTAACAAGCCAATCTTTTACAGGCGACTCCCTCAGCAAAAGCCCGAAATCGAAGAGGTCACTTTTAATCCTCCCTTTATTGACAGGCTCTACCTGCTCTGGCTGGAGAAAAAACAAAGCTCTTCCTCCGAGGTCAAAGCCTTTTTGCAAAAAGATCAGGCTCAGCCTGAAGCCATAGAAAAAATAAACACAATAGGATGCGCCATGCTCAGGAGTCAAAGCGCCGAAGCCTTTGGCCTTTTGATGAAGCAACATGAACTTATAATAAGTCAAATTTTAAGACGCCCTATGGTAAAGGAACTTCACTTTTCTGATTTTGACGGATATATAAAATCACTTGGCGCCTGGGGTGGCGATTTTGCCCTGATAAACAGCCCTCTGCCCAATTCCGCACTATGCGGCTATTTCGCAGATAAAGGCTTCCACACACTTCTAAGCCTTAAAAGCGTTATGCTGTAAAAATACACTTGTTTACTAACCATCAATATCTGACAAAAATGCACTATCAATTGAAAGAAGACATTATTTTGCGCGACTATCTGGCTCTGGAGCGCACGCGCCTTGCCAATGAGCGAACCCTCTTTGCCTACATCCGCACCTCCCTGTATCTGATACTCGCCGGCATTGCCTTTTTACAGCTAAGGGACTTAGAATCGCTGCAATGGCTCGGGTGGACTTCTCTGGCCGGCTCGGTGATTATTATGCTGCTCGGTATATGGCGCTACCTCCAACTCAGACGACAGTTGAACCACTATTACAAAGCTTCTTCAGAGCAGGACAAAAGCACAAGATAAATTAAGACAAAGCAATCCTATTGCAGAACTTTTTCTTTAGTTCTGCGTTATTTTTACCCATAGTCTAATTCAGCACTACAGCAAACCTTGATTGGATTTCATGATAAAACACAAGCAGATCAGCGCCACCGTAGCCTGGGAAAGTCCCTCTAATCTGGCGATTGTCAAGTATTGGGGCAAGAAAGGCCTGCAGGAGCCGCTGAATCCCAGCATCAGCTTCTCTCTGGAGTCTGCCCTTACACGTACACGGGTAAGGGTCGAACCCTCCGAAAAGGGAGGCTTCCTCTTCCATCTTAACGGAAGAGAGAAGTCGGGGTTTAACGAAAAAATCGCCACCTTCCTGGAGCGCATTCAGCTGCATCTGCCCTTCTTGCAAAACCACCATCTGCACATAGAAAGTCACAACACTTTTCCTCACTCCTCCGGAATTGCCTCTTCTGCAAGCAGCATGAGCGCTCTGGCTCTTTGTTTGGCTCAGTTGCAACAAATTAGCAGCGAAGGCGAAATTAGGGCTCCGGACATGGTTCTGGCTTCCACCTTAGCCCGTATGGGCTCGGGCAGCGCTGCACGTTCGGTTTATGGAGGCTGGACCCTATGGGGGCGCTTTGCCGGAAAGAAGGAAAGCTCTGACATGTACGCTATTCCTTTAGATGAAGTGGAAATCGACGCCGATTTCCGCAATATCCACAACAGCATTCTGCTTATCGATCCCTCTCAAAAAGCGGTAAGCAGTACGGAAGGACATGCTTTAATGCATCAGCATCCTTACCGTGACGCTCGTATAGCGCATGCCCGTCAAAACACCAACAGGCTGCTATCTGTCTTAAAGGCAGGAGATTGGACTGGGTTTTTCGATCTTGCCGAAAACGAGGCGCTTTCGCTCCATGGGCTTATGATGAGCTCCACACCCTCCTATACCCTGCTTCACCCAAATACACTGGAAGCTATCCGCCGCATCCGTCGCGCCCGCCGCGACGAAGGACTCAGCATAGGGTTCAGTATGGATGCAGGACCCAACATCCACCTTTTGTATCCCGAACGTGACAAGGAAAAAGTAAGGACATGGATGCAGGAAGAGCTTCAGCCATTATGCGCCAATCAGGCCATCCTGCACGATCGCGTAGGAAAAGGTCCACGCGCTTTAAACTCAAACCAGGCACTTGATGAATAAAGACCGGAACAGCACTCAATTCCATTCCAAAATCATGCTTTTTGGAGAGTACAGCATCATACTGGGCTCAATGGGCTTAACCATCCCTTATGCCCATTTTAACGGCTCATTGGGCTTTATTAATAAAAACCGCTACACCGATCTTGACTACGCGCGGCGTAGCAATAAATTGTTGATAGAATATTATGATTATCTGCAACAACTCGACCGGGAAAAGCGGATACCTAAGAATTTCGATATCGAGAGGATGGGCAAAGACCTTGAAAAGGGGCTATATTTTGAATCGTCGATCCCCGAGGGCTATGGCCTGGGAAGCAGTGGCGCCCTTGTGGCAGCTCTCTATCATCGCTATACCACCGAGCATCATGTGCCGCGCAGGGCATCCAACAAGGTGGAGGTTCAAGAGCTCAAAAAGGAGCTCGCAATCCTGGAATCATGGTTTCACGGCACAAGCTCCGGTATCGACCCTTTAATCTGTTATATGAAACATCCGCTCCTTCTGTCGGAGGATCAGAGCATTTCGGCCGTTGGAATTCCAAAATACAACCTCACATCCGATGATGCAATATTTTTGCTTAACACGGGAAAACCGGGCAAGACAGCCCCTTTGGTTGAGAGCTTTATGCAAAAATGCACTAATGATGAGTACCTGACTATGATGAAGGAGGAATATATCCCGTTCAACAATAATTGCATAAAACATCTTACCGGGGGTGACCTTGAATTGTTTACCAAAACATTGCAGGAACTATCATTTTTTCAGGCTACTCATTTCTCAGAAATGATTCCTGCATCAGTTGAAATGGAATGGATTTACGGCTTCAGCACCGGCAAATATCTCTTGAAGCTTTGCGGCTCGGGAGGCGGAGGCTTTGCACTCGGATTTACCCGTGAATATGAAGAGGTCAGAAGGCGCTTTGTCGAAAAAGGCATGGATATTATTCCGGTATATCAGACAAAATGAAAAGCGTTATAAGATTTTGGGTTAGGATTAAGAACTTGCCGGATTATATCGCGATGCCTCCACGCTCTCCGGTACGAATGCGGATGCAGTCATCAAGAGGGGAAATAAAGATCTTTCCATCTCCAATTTCACCTTTCACCGTATTTGTTGACCGTGCTCCGCTTACTATGGCAGAAATGGCAGTCTCGACAAACTCATCGTTAACGGCAATTTCTATGCGCATACCGGGTGATAGATTAGGAAGAACACGCTTACCGCGATAAATCTCTTCCCTCTTCTGTACTCCGTGACCGGAAACTCTTCCCACGGTAATTCGTGTAATTCCGGCATTCACCAAGGCCTCATGTACTCTTTCCAATTGGAATTCCCGTACTATTGCAGTTATTAGTTTCATTTGTGAACAGTATTAGATTATTAGTTCGGGTTAACCATGCCATAACCACGCTCCCCGTGATATGAGCGGTCAAGTCCTTCCATCTCTTCAGCTGCTGTTGCTCTAAGTCCCCCAAAAGCCTTTAATATTACCAGGATAATAATAGTAACAACTACTGCATAAGCAATCGCGATTCCCACAGCTACGGCCTGAACACCCAGCTGTTGCCATATAGTCCATGTGCCATTTACAGCGGCTGAAGCATCCTCCATCCATGAATCTCTGATAAAGAACACTAAGAGCAGGGCTCCCAAAATACCGCCGACTCCATGAATTCCAAAGGCATCAAGACTATCGTCACATCCAAGTTTTTCTTTTAACTGGATAGCGTAATAACAAAGGGCTGCAGCGGCAAATCCAAGCGCTAAGGCTCCCATGGGCTGAACTACACCTGCCGCCGGGGTTACGGCCACCAGTCCAGCCAATATGCCACTGGCAAAGCCTAAAGCCGTAGATTTACCCAAATGTATATACTCAATTATCATCCAACCCAATGCTCCTGCAGCGGCAGCAATCTGTGTGGCTGTAAGCGCCTGAGCAGTTGCAAGTCCGCTTGAAACACTGCTTCCCGCGTTGAATCCAAACCATCCTACCCAAAGAAGACCTGCTCCGAACAGTGTCATCACCAGGTTACTTGGTCGTATTTGAGTTTTGGGATAGCCCCTGCGAGCTCCTATAAAAAGGGCAGCCGCCAAACCACTGACTCCGGCAGATATATGAACTACTGTACCTCCCGCAAAATCTATTGCTCCGGCCGCACCCATATTATAAATAAAACCACCTTCCGACCAAACCCAATGACATAGAGGATAGTAAACCAACAATCCCCAAAGCGCAATAAAAATCATATAGCCTTTAAATGACACCCGTTCAGCAAATGCCCCGGCAATCAAGGCCGGCGTTAATATCGCAAACTTGCCCTGAAACATACTGAACACATACTCGGGAACGCCGGAATCCAATATCTTGGTGTCGATGCCCCTCAGAAAGAAATAGTCCGGATTCCAGCCTATCCATCCTCCCAGAATGTTGGAGCCAAAACTCATACTGTATCCCACAGCTATCCACATCACAGTCATTATTCCCATTGCACCAAAACTATGCATCATAGTGCCCAGCACATTCTTTGAACGTACCAAACCACCATAAAACAAGGCAAGACCGGGAATCATAAGTAAAACAAGGGCTGTCGAGGTAATCATCCAGGCCGTCACACCCGTATCAACGACCGCACCTTCAGATGCGAAGCTCATTATTGGAATTAAAATGAACTGCAACAATACGCTTAGTCTCTTTTTCATTTCGCAAAGTTTTTGTTAATGATTAGCTGAGACAAATTTACAAGCTAATTATTTACAAAATCAACAATATTATCAGTTTTTTCTTTCCCCCTCCTTTTTTTTAGGGGTTATTTACAGTTTTATATATGTTATTTACAGTTTTACCCCTGTTTTTTATACCAGATATTCACTTTTTCTGTTTTTTTCAAAATTTCTTCAATCTTGATTGCTTGCTATTCCCTTATGACTGCGTATTGTTGTCTGCTTACTGATATCTGATATTTTATTACTTTTGCCTTGTTCTGCAGCGAAAATATTCGCTGACAGATTTCTTCTTAAATATCAGACCAAAATGATTGATAATAAGCTTATTGAAAAATACAACAAAGCATTGCCGCGTTACACCAGCTATCCCCCCGCCACGAGTTTTCACAGCGAATTTTCTTCTGATGACTATATTAAGAGTGTAAAAGCATCTAACAACCAAGGCACTAAGAACATTTCCCTGTATCTGCATATTCCATTTTGTCCAAGGCTCTGCCTATATTGCGGATGTACCACACTTATTACCCGTAAGGAGGAAATGATAAAATCCTACCTTGAGGCCCTCAAAAAAGAGATAGTCATGCTCTCCCAATGGATTGATTTATCGAGGCCGGTAACTCAAATTCACTGGGGTGGAGGAACTCCGAATGCGCTTTCAGCCGAACAGATAGGCGAAATAATGGATCTTATATCCTCCATATTTAAAATTGAAAAGAATTGCGAAATTGCAATTGAGTGCAACCCCGCTCACCTGACACTTTCATATCTTGACTCACTGTTTGATATGGGCTTCAACCGAATCAGTCTGGGAATTCAGGACTTTAATCAAAAGGTCTTAGAAGCAGCTCATCGCGACACAAGCAAGCTTCCCATTGAAGAGCTAAGCAGCTATATACGAAACCATTCGGCGGGTGTGAATTATGACTTTATCTACGGATTGCCACACCAAAGCCCGGCTTCTTTCTCAGAAACTATCAAACAAGCACTGGCGCTGAAGCCCGACAGAATAGTCACCTTCTCCTATGCCCATGTGCCATGGGTGAAACCTCATCAGAGCTTACTGGAAAAAGAAGGACTCCCCGGCGCCGAAGAAAAGATGGCTATGTTTAAGTCTGCCTACGATTTAATTACGAAAAGTGGTGAGTATGATGCAATAGGACTGGATCACTTTTCCCGTAAAGATGACTCCCTTAGCATAGCCTTGCGTAGCGGAAAGTTGCACCGCAACTTTCAGGGCTACTGCACCCGCGAGACCACCGGACAGGTGTATGCCTTTGGGATGTCGGCCATAAGCCAGCTTTATAACAGTTACGCTCAAAACGATAAGAACATAGAGAATTATATCAGGATGATAAATTCGGGAAAACCGGCAACCGTTAAAGGCTATTGCATCAGCGAAGATGAAATGATTATTAAGGAAGTGATAGAAAGATTGATGTGTAACAACAAACTGCTATGGTCAGAGCTGGCAGAACAATTTGAAACATCAGTCGGAAGAATAAAAGCTGTCTGCGGATATTCCCCTGAGAAAATGCAGCAATATATCGACGACGGCCTTTTGATAATGGATGACAATTCTCTAAACATTACCGGGCCGGGGCGGTTTACAATAAGGAATATCGTTGCCGAACTCGATCCAAAGCTAAACAGCGGCGGCAAGCAATTTTCAAAAAGCATATAGAGGAAAAACGTAAAAGGCAGAGTGGCTGATAGATTAAACCTAATCAGCCACTCGACTGTTTATATAATAAAACAAGAAATTAAATGAGCAATAAATCGGCTGTAATAATCGGGGCAGGACTTACCGGACTAAGCACAGCCTTTTATCTAAAAAAGGCAGGATGGAAAGTGACAATCCTGGAGCGTAACAGTGTGGCAGGCGGCTCAATAAAGACCTATCGGGAAAAGGGCTTTATTTTTGAAAGCGGCCCCAACACAGGTGTTGTATCCCATCCTGAAGTAGCCGACCTCTTCGAGCAGTTGCCCGAACCCTTTCGCTTTGAAGCAGCAAAAGAGGAGGCCGAACGACGTCTAATCTGGAAGAAGTGTCGCTGGCACGCGCTACCGTCAGGCATAAAAGACGGTGTTAACACCCCTCTTTTTCAATGGAAGGACAAATTCAATATCCTGCTTGAGCCCTTCCGCAAAAAGGGGGATAATCCTGACGAGACTCTTGGTGAAATGGTAAAGCGAAGAATGGGTAGCAGCTTCCTTGATTACGCGGTTGACCCCTTTATACTTGGCATTTACGCCGGAGATCCCTCAAAATTAGTTACCCGCTATGCCCTGCCCAAATTGTATAAGCTTGAGCAGGACTACGGAAGTTTTATAAAAGGGAGCATTAAGAAAGCACGTATTCCAAAGACAGAGGAAGAAAAGAAGGCCACCAGGCAGATGTTTTCAATCGAAGGCGGGCTCGACAATCTGACTCAGGCTTTGTATAAAGCAATTGGCGAAGATAGTTTTGTTTTCAACTGTCGCGATATCTGCATCTATCCTAAGAATAAGGGCTTCCATATATCATATTTCAAAGACGGAAAAAACTATGAGCTTGACGAAACCAAGGTAATATCAACCGTTGGAGCTCATGAAATAAGCTCACTTTTCCCCTTTCTTAACGGCAAAGAAAAAGAGGCTATCGGTGATTTGGTATATGCTAAAGTGGTACAGGCAGCGGTAGGTTTTAATAACTGGCGGGGCATACCCCTGAAAGCCTTCGGGGGACTAGTGCCCCACAAGGAAAACAGAAAGATATTAGGCGTTTTGTTTCTTTCAGCCTTCCTGAAAAATCGTGCTCCGGAAGGGGGAGCCATACTATCAGTTTTCCTGGGTGGAGTGCGTAACCCGGAAATTGTAGAACTTGATGACGAGACTCTAAAAAAGATGGTTATGGACGAGCTTAAGTGCATGATGTTAATCAGCGATCAGGAGCCTGACCTTATCCGGATCTTTCGTCACAAGCATGCGATTCCTCAATATGGTGAAAGCACCGGCATCCGCCTTGCAACCATAGAAAAAATTGAGTCGCAGTTTCCGGGCTTGATACTGGGCGGCAACTTACGCGACGGTATAGGGATGGCCGATCGCATCCGCCAGGGTACCCAAATAGCAAATAAACTTATTGGAGGAGTTGAGGAAGTTATGAGTGATGAGTTATGAGTTATGAGTTATGAGTTTCGGGTTCTAACCACAAAGGACACAAATTTTTACACAAAGGACACAAAGGAGAAATATTTTAAGGAATTGATGAGTTGATGAGGGTTTCGATTTACACGGAAAACGCAGAGTAAGGAGGGAGATGCACGGAGCAAAATAAGACAATGCTTAATTTATAGTGGATAATGCTTGACGGCTTTGGTAACTTTGAAGTATTCTTGCAATAATTTTTTGTCTGAAATGTTTTGTACATTGATTTAAACCCCTATTTTTGCACTCGCATTCAGGAGAGATGGCAGAGTGGTCGATTGCGGCGGTCTTGAAAACCGTTGAACCGCGAGGTTCCGGGGGTTCGAATCCC
>DIPM01000014.1:23109-85074 GCA_002427105.1 Marinilabiliaceae bacterium UBA5488
TTCGAATCCCTCTCTCTCCGCAAGCAGGCTTAATTATCAAGGCTTTGCAATTCGAAGATACTAAAACAGGGACTATGCTCACAGCTTAGTCCCTGTTTTTTATATCCGATTTTCTGGCAGCTACAAATGAAAGAAATATAATAAACTTACCTTTTACTTTTTTTTTATAAGGCTCACTTCACTTTTGCCAGGAAGTTAAGCTTACCTGAGTTGGCCATGCCGTTGGGGCTACAGCCGGGCACTCCTTCGGGGATGTCTATGCCTAATTCTTTATAGTGCTTTATCCATCTATCGTGAAACTCGCCGGTTTCGGGGTCGATGAAGGTCATAGGAGTAAGCTCAAACACCTCATTATCTTCAAAAATATAATATATCAGTCCCGAGCAGTAGTGTCCCTCACTGCCTATAATATAGGAATAGTCGTAAGGTTCACCAACTAGCGACCTGGCATAAGCAATTGCGTCAGGAATATACTCAAGATACTCCTCATTTAAGCGGAAAGCATCTACACTGTAATACTCAGGCAGAAAATCATCGAGAGGCTCACGGCAAACACCTTTGCGCGGTTCAGCATGGATAACAAAAACACTATCTCCCTCTCTTTCCACAATTCCCATATGCGAATATGATGTTTCCATGTCGGTTTGTGACACATCAACAATTGCTTCATCCAAACCTCCTACGCCGGGCTTCGAGGCAGCGAAAAGGATATCACCGGTATCCAAATCCGGGTTGTCATCCTGTGTTTTGCAGGACGCAACACTTCCGGCTAAAACAGTTACTCCCATAATTATTATAGACAAAAGTAAATTTCCCCTCTTAAACATATCTGCTCTACTTAGTTGTTACCTTACAATTTACGACAAGCTTTATTAGGAAACAATTTAAATTGGATGAACTTAGTCTATGGCAGTTTTTAACTACCAAATAAGCCAATCCTGCAGCAATATCACCCATGCTTACATTCTCCCTGAGCGACTGCTTCACTTTTGAATTCATAAAAACGGTACACCTTGTTCCAAGGTCACTTGGAAACTCAGCCATGCAAGCAGCCTTACTAAACTCGCCCAAGGACATATTCATGGTAGAAGCAAAGGATACTTCCGGGTCAACGAACTGTGCCCCCGACAGATGAGCCATAGTCTCAACCACTCCGTAGTCGAGATTTAATGCCGATTTAACCAAGTCTTCGCCATAACCGGTAACGGTTGAAGCAAGGAAATTTGTTTTTACATCTTTACTGCGAGCCTCATCAAAGAATTTACCTAAGCCTTCAACAACCTTTTTAAGCGGCTTCCCCCGGTTGCTATCGTAAAATGAATAACGAATATCGCCCTTAGTATCTATTATCACTATTTTGGTGGTAGTTGAGCCCGAATCAATACCCAAAAAGCAGTTAATAGTCTCACCCTGCTTGAGCCCTACCCTGTTCAAAGACTTGATTTTCCCATTCTTCTTCCATTGTCTGTAGTCATTTTCATCTTTAAATAAGGCTGGAAGACTGCTACTGCGGCAAGAGGTTTTTTGTTCCATGCGGACAATAATCTCTTTCAAATCTGCAGTCTCAGGGCTGTCCTGATTGTAAAGAGCCGCCCCCCAGACGGGGAAATACTCGCTATTGGGAGGAAGAACTAACTGAGAATTATCAATATCGAGCAAGTCAGCAAAGCATTCTTTAAGGCTTGGAATAAAATTTAAGGGACCGCCAATGCATAGAACTTCAGGACTAATCTTTTTACCTCTGGCAAGAGTAGTGATACTTTGCAAGGCAACGCCTCTTAATATGGACATAGAAATATCCGCCACCGGCACAGTTTCCATTCATCCGAATATCCGGATGCTTATCCTCTTCAAAGAAAACCATCTTGGCATCTTCGCCTCCCAGGTCAATCATTGCCTTAACATAGGGGAAGTTCTGCTTTATAACTTCTATTGAGGCCACAACCTCCTGAGTAAAAGACAGCCCTGTGCGCTCAGCAATGCCCATTCCTGCAGAACCTGTAACTGCTATCGAAAAAGCCGAATCGGGAAACATGGCTTCTATATTTCTTAACTCCTCGATAAATATGGAGTTGAAATCAGCCTTGTGCCTCTTATATGTTTTGTGCACTATTTCTCCCACTCTGCTAAGTACTACCACTTTTAGAGTAGTCGAACCAACATCAACACCTATTCTATATAACTTTTTTGCTCTCATGCTATCTAATATTTCAATCCGCTAAAGACAAAGTCCACCACATACTTTTTGTGTTCTTTAAGTATTATATCAATTTCGGCATTTGACTTGTCTGCTACCTTCATGGCCAAACCCTTGAAGATAAAAGGGAAAACACACATAGACAAGACATTCAACCCAAAATCAACAACCGGAACATCCTTTATGCTACCCTTTTCTACTTCCTCAGCCATCCTTTCCGACAAACGAATCAATATCCGCTCCGGATCTCGTTTCTTAATTTTTTCGACCAGAGATTTGTGACCCTGATTAATCTCGTTTAGTATGAATATGGCTATCTGAGGGTATTCCGTAAGTATTTCAAAATATATATCAATCCAGGTTTCAACCATTTCAAAAAATGGCATATCCGCGTTTAAGGTCTCGAATACGCGATCTAACTGCATATCAAAGGCTTCATCAAAGATACGCTCAAAGAGTTTGTATTTTGAACCGAAATAATAGTTGATATGTGCAACGTTAGCCTTAGCCGCAGTAGCTATATCCCGAATACTTGTCCCCGAATAACCTTTCTTTACAAATAGTTCAGCAGCAACATTCAAAATCCTGTCTTTTACATCTGCCTCATAGTCGCTTTTACTCATTTCAATTTTGCTTTTCGCAAATTTAAACAATCGTTTAAACTTTTGAAAGATTTTTCATGCTAAATTTGTTTCATATATAATAGGTGTTCGAGTCATTGCAGCTTTAGCTAAATTGACAACGAATTATTTTATTAAATTTGCAATTGTCGGCAGATTATTAAACTCCCTAGAAGCTATGATTAAGTCGCCAAAATATATCGCACTCTTGTTGCTATCAGCATTAATGATGTTGAGCTGCGAGTCCGATTTGGATTTAAAAATTCCTGAAGGAGGCGGTCAATTAGTTATATTTTCCTTTCTCACGGCCGACTCAGTTATGTCGGTTCATCTTAGTAAAAGCGTCAGTCACTCATCTGTTGATGATTTTGAGCGAGTATATGATGGATATATTGCCATAAAGCGCAACGGTATAAGCCTTGACTCCTTCGCTTTTCCTTATGATCAAACCTGGATTGAACGCCCTAATATTACTGTTAAAGAGGGAGACGTCTTCGATTTCAGTGCCGGCACCCTTTCGGGTTTAAATGTTAGAGGCGAGACAGTAGTGCCTGAAGCCACCAAAATACTCAGCATAGACAGCATGGGCTTAAGCGTAACAAACAACGTCCGGGCAATAAGTTACGAGCTTGAATTTGCCGATGCAAAAGACAAGGATAACTACTATCAGCTTTTAATTACGCATGAAAAAAGAGACTCGCTCAACAAAGTTACCGAGTTTCAAGATGTCAATTATTACAAAGATGATGAGCTGTTTTACATACGCGATCAAGAAGGGAGTTTGCTGGGAGGAATTGACTTCCGGGGCTCTTTCTCTGATTACATAATTGAAGATGAAAGCTATAGGATACAAATACGGATTCCGGAGATATATTTATTGCAACCCGGATATAAAGAGACCCGTGTTCTGAAGTTTTATCTACTGAGTTTGTCGCAAGACTATTACAACTATCTGCGCAGCAGAGTGGTAGCCGAATACAACAGCAAGCTTCCTGTCGTTGACCCTATTAAAATTCATTCTAATATTCAAGGGGGTTTAGGATTAATCGGGTCAGTTGCGATAGCTTCCGACTCAATTGTAATTATCGGTAATGCTTATAACTAATCAATATTACTTATGTAACTGCCCGCTTCATAGTGTAGTGCATTAAGCATAATTGAGTATCTTTGCAAAGCAATAAACAGATGTCAAAACGGCGAATGCCGGATTTAGTTTAAGTATATAAATATTTACATAATATCATTGATATGGCAAATAATTCAAAAGAAACAATGAATACTCAGGATACTGAAAAAGTAAAGGTATTAATCATAGGTTCAGGGCCTGCAGGATACACTGCTGCCATTTATGCTGCACGGGCAAATCTATCGCCTGTATTATACGAAGGCCTTCAGCCGGGCGGACAGCTTACAACCACAACAGAGGTTGAAAATTTCCCCGGCTATCCACAGGGTATCACAGGCACCGAAATGATGGAAGACCTGAAGAAACAAGCCGAGCGTTTTGGCACATCGGTGCGCTGGGGACTTGCAACAAAGGCTGATTTGTCGGCCCGGCCATATAAAGTGACCATAGATGAAAAGAAGGTTATTGAGGCTGAAGCATTGATTATAGCAACGGGGGCAACAGCCAAATACTTAGGACTGGAAGATGAGACCAAATATGCCGGAGGAGGCGTTTCAGCTTGCGCGACCTGCGATGGCTTCTTTTATCGCGGCAAGGCTGTGGCTGTTGTTGGCGGAGGCGACACAGCCGCCGAGGAAGCACTCTACTTAGCCGGTTTATGCAGCAAGGTTTATCTGATAGTTCGCCGTAACGAGCTTCGCGCCTCCAAAGTCATGCAAGACCGTGTCTTTGAAACAAAGAATATCGAGATTTTGTGGGAACATCAGGTAAAGGGGCTTTTTGGAAACAATGTTGTTGAGGGAGCTAATCTTGTAAAGAAAAAGGGAACGGCAGACGAGGAAGAGGTTAAGATTAACATAGACGGTTTTTTCCTGGCCATAGGACACACCCCCAACTCCGATATTTTCAAAGAGTATCTTAATACTGATGAGGTAGGATATATTAAGACTATTCCAGGCACATCAAAAACAAATGTTGCGGGAGTATTTGCCTGTGGCGATGTTCAGGACAAGGTGTATCGCCAGGCCGTCACAGCTGCAGGTTCAGGTTGTATGGCAGCTATAGACGCCGAGAGATGGCTTGCTGAGAATCCCTTAGTAAAATAAAGGCTTTCGATCATTATGTCCAAACAGAGAGAAATTTTTCTGCTTAACGTCACCGGAGAAGACAAACCCGGCGTTACAGCAACTTTAGCTGATATTTTGGCCGAACATAAGGTTAACATACTTGATATTGGTCAGGCAGTAATACATAACGATTTGGGTCTGGGTATCCTGGTAGAGATTTCTGAAAAAGAAAAATCTTCTCCTATCCTCAAAGACATACTCTTTAACGCTTATGAAATGGGCTTCAATGTGAAATTTACCCCCATTTCAGAAAAGCGCTACAATGAATGGGTTGACCATCAAGGCAAAGAGCGTTTTATAATAACTCTGATATCCAGAAAATTAACTGCGACCCAACTTTCAAAGGTTACACGCCTTATATCTGATCAGGGCCTTAACATTGATGTGATAAGTCGTCTAAGCGGCCGGATTCCTCTTGGCGAAGACGAAGGTTTGACAAAAAGTGTTGCCGAATTTTCGGTGCGCGGAACCCCCAGGGATATCGAAGCGATGAAACGTGAATTTATTGGTATATCCGGGCAGACCGGTGTTGATATTGCTTTTCAGGAGGATAATATCTATCGTCGCAATCGTCGATTGGTATGCTTTGATATGGATTCCACACTAATTCAGGCAGAGGTAATTGACGAGCTTGCGCGAAAAGCCGGAGTTTACGAACAGGTGAGCAATATCACTGAAGCCGCCATGCGGGGCGATATTGATTTCAGCGAGAGTTTTAAGCAGCGCATAGCGCTTCTTAAGGGTCTTGACGAATCAATACTTAAGGAGGTGGCTGAAAATCTACCTCTTACTGAAGGTGCCGAGCGTCTGTTTCGCATTCTCAAGAAATATGGTTACCGCACAGCCATCCTATCGGGTGGCTTTACTTATTTTGGCAATTATCTGAAAAACAAATTAGGCATAGACTATGTTTTCGCAAACGAGTTGGAAATAAAAGATGGAAAACTAAGCGGCCGCCATATAGGTGATATTATAGACGGCGAAAAGAAAGCCGAATTGCTTAAATTAATTGCTTTCAAAGAGGACATACATTTAGAGCAGGTAATAGCCGTAGGAGATGGCTCCAACGACTTGCCAATGCTTCGTTTGGCAGGTTTAGGAATAGCATTTCATGCAAAACCAAAGGTAAAAGCTTCAGCTAAACACTCAATTTCCACCATCGGATTAGATGCTATTCTATATCTGTTAGGATTCAGAGACAGGGAAATAAATATGTAGATATGAGTCAATTAAGAGATTTTACACCGTCCGGAATTTGGCATTATTTCAGCGATATTTGTCAAATACCCCGTCCTTCTAAAAAGGAGGAGAAGATGATAGCCTATCTTATAAAATTTGCAGCTGATAAGAACTTAGTTGTAAAACAGGATAAGGCCGGCAATGTGTTAATCCTTAAACCCGGAACCCCGGGGCGTGAGAAGCTAGCTCCTGTAATCCTGCAATCTCACCTTGATATGGTGTGCGAGAAAAACAGCGACTCAAAGCATGACTTCCTTAATGACCCGATAAAGGCTGTGATTGATGGCGATTGGGTCAAAGCAGAGGGAACAACCCTGGGTGCTGATGATGGTATAGGAGTGGCAGCCCAGCTGGCCATTTTGGCATCAGACAAGCTGGAGCATGGCCCCTTGGAATGTCTTTTCACAGTTGATGAGGAGACTGGTCTGACAGGAGCTTTTGCCCTGGAGGAGAACTTCTTAAGTGGAAACGCATTGATTAATCTCGATTCGGAAGAGGAAGGAGAAATTTTTATTGGCTGTGCCGGCGGTATTGACACTGTGGGCAGTCTTAACCCTGAGTATGAGGCCACGCCCAAGGCTAGCTTTGCCTTTAGCATTAGTGTTAAAGGGCTTAAAGGCGGTCACTCAGGCGACGATATCAACAAGGGTCTTGGCAATGCCATAAAATTTTTAACCCGCTTTGTGTGGGAAGCTTCTCAAAAGTATCAGTTTCGTTTATCACATATTGAAGGAGGAAACCTGCGTAATGCCATAGCCCGTGAGGCTGTGGCCGGAGGAGTAACTCCGGCTAAGTATAAAGAAGAAATGCGGGCTCTTTTCAACTGTATATCGGCCGACCTGGAGGCAGAATATGGTGATATTGAGCCGGGTATGAAATTCCATCTTGAATCAGACACTGTTCCTGACAAAGTGTTTAGCGAAAGCTTTAACAAAAGACTGATAAACACTCTGTATGCCTTGCCTCATGGGGTTATAAGTATGAGCCGCCAAATTGAGGGCTTGGTGGAAACATCAACAAATCTGGCATCAGTAAAGCTTGTGGACAATATAATTAGCATTTCTACCAGTCAGCGCAGTTCTTTAGAAAGCGCACGCGACAATATAGCCAATATGGTAAAAGCGACTTTTGACCTGGGCGGGGCTTCCTCACGGCATTCTGACGGATATCCCGGATGGGCACCCAACAGACAAAGCCCTCTGCTGGAAATAGCTATCGATTCGTACAAAAAACTCTATGGCAATGAGCCAAAGGTAAAGGCTATCCACGCGGGACTGGAATGCGGCCTGTTTTTGAAAAAGTATCCCGGGCTGGATATGATTTCAATTGGCCCTACAATACAGGGTGCCCACTCGCCTGATGAGCGACTTCAAATTGAAAGCGTTAAAAAGTTCTGGGACTATCTGCTAGCTATTCTTGCCGCTTTGTAGTCCGGCATCATTCCCGAACCCAATGCTCATCAACATATACTGTGTGAGCAATGCTGTCAGAACTAACAGAGTAAACATAATGACCCTTTAAATACATATGCTCGCCATCAACTTTAACATAATATACATTGGCTGTTGAAGCGTGGCGTTGATAGGCGATATCATGAAGGGTTACTATTGAAGAATCGCTAATAACCCAATAACGGCCTGAGTTATGAAGACGACGCTGGGAGTCATCCCTGACCAGCTCAGAGTAAAAAGTACCATCAGCATTAAAGACTATGTTGCGATGTGCTATCTCATACTTGAGCCCTTCGACAATCAAGCGCCACTCACCCAACAAGGCATCATCAAGCACAGTAGGTTTTTGCTTATCTTTTTCAGGCGCCGAACAGCCGGCGCATGAAACCAAAAACAAAGCGGTTAGAAACAATAAGGATATATTCTTCATTCATACGGATTTAACTTAGGCAAAATTTCCTAATTACTATAAACAAATTTGAATTAAACAGCTTAAAGCTCCAAAAATAACAAAAAAACAATCTACACAGCTCAAATAATTGGGCACATTCATAAAAAGAAAGGCCTTTCTGAAAACTATTATCTATTAGCTGCGTATATACACAAAACTAGCGATTTTGTAACAATTAAACATGGATTCGAATGGAGAAGGTAATAACCAAACACTTCCAATACACGGGATTGGATGATTATGACAGGTCATTGGATGAACAGATGAATTCATTCCTTTCAGAAAACAAGATTAAACCTGAACAAATTATGAAGATAGAATATGCTGCCCACTCTAGCGCAGGCATTAATACCTACTCTGCACTTTTGGTTTATAAGGTTTCATAAAGTACGCTTGTTCAGGAAAGCATAGTCGCTAATTCATTTTAGCGACTATGTTTTTTTACAGAAGCTTCCTGTAAGTTTAAAAATGCCATATACCCTTCAATGAGAGGTGGAGGCGTGAGTGGAAAAACTCCTGAACACAGCCGCACATCTTTTGTCAGGGGCGGATTTTGCTCCTCCATACTCTTCCATTCCCCGGCTTTTAATTTCTTGATTAGCCAGTAGCCTGAACTGGAAGGAGCGATATATGAAGCCAGGCGAAGATTTACTAATCCCATGGAATACCTAAGGTTTATCTCAATGGCGGGATGAAGCTTAATTTTTCCTGCCTTATTTTTGAATAAGATGCCGTCGATTCCAATGGGGCCATGATACTTGTCTCTTAGGCGAATTGCTTCCAAGCCTTTTTGCAGCAATTCTACTGCCTGTTCAATGCTTTTTTGAAAGGGAAAATCATGCAAAGAGCTATCGGGCTCTTGCCTGATATAGCAGCCCATAAAGCGGCCTGCCGCATCGGTCTCGAAAATATTCAGGCCTCGATACTCAAGTCCTTCGGCACTCGACCAAAAGTGGAAAGAAACATCCCTTACTTTTTCCAAAAAGGGCTCAGCAAGCAGGGCTCCCTGCTGCTTTAACCTGCTAATAACCCACGCGTTTGAAGCAGCCTCTTCGGCACGGCTTCTTATCTTAAACAGTCCCCTACCCGACGCACTCCATAGCGTTTTCAGCAAAATAGGAGAGCTCATGTTAGCCTCTAATTGTGCTAAATGCTCAAGCGAGGTGATTTCGACAGGAATTTGCGGGATTTCGATATTTTCCAGGGAGGCGGCATCATCAAAAATGGCATTTATTAAATCTAAACCGGTAAAGCGGCTAAGAAGACGTTTGTGCTCAGGCTTCCATTCGCTCATCGGATTATTGCTCCCCTCATGCTTGAATGGGGCGAGTTTTTTGTGAACCGCCGGACTCCATCCCCAGGGATGCAGATCGTAGTCTGCAAGCTTGTCGTAAGTAATAAATTGGGGTGTCGAAACACCCCAATTATTAATTGTACTTATAAAATCGGTCGGCGGCTCTTCATTAAGCAAAATTGCATCATCTTCTGAAGCCAGCCACATAGGAATAAGACTCAAGTCCTGCTCAAATCCTCTAAGGTGCGCAGGCGGCATGTAGGATGGAGAACCATTGACCACAGCCATTTCGCAAGTCGGATTGAACAGAAAAAGTTTTGCCATAATGCACAAGCTTTAGATGGCAAAAATAGCATAATCGAGCAAGAACCACTAGGCCTTGAGCATATTGTCCCTAATTTGCTCATTAATTACAGTATCCCATTCTTCAGCCATTTGAAGTTCATCTGCCAGTATTAAACCGTCAATTTCAGAATCATAGATACAAAGCTCGATGGGCGGCGTGTTGCTTTTATTTGCCTCAAGTTGAAGCATTATTTTCTCAATTATCTTTTGAGAATCGCTTTTTCGTTCAAAGGTCTTCGATACCACAGAAACCTTGCTTCGTTTTATCTCCTTCAAATCCACGACTATCTGAGAATCGGCAGCTCCCGCCTTCTTTACAAAAAACAGCTTATTGCTTTCTTTACTAATCGCGATAAATGCTTTGTTGCAATACTCCTTTTTTGTGATTACGCTGTTCTCTTTTTGGACAAGCTCATTCAAGGTTTTCAAAAGTTCTTTCTTTTCTTTTTTCTTTTTACTGCCCCCTAAGGTCACAATAAGAATTATCACAATGGCAGCAAGCGCCAGCCCTAAAATAAAAAAACTACTCATAATAATTTAACTATAAAATGATTAATAATATCTTTCTTAAACGAATAATAATCCACCTCAAAACCAGGGCTTTGTCCATATTTAGCAAGCCCTGTAAGGATAAATCGGATTTAAGAAAAAATCATGAATAGTAATGGAAAGGAAACAGCATATCAAAAAGCTGCGGATATATCAGTACCAGAGAATTACGCTGGATATACCTTGATGATTGTTGTGATACGACCTCATCAGCAGCCGGCGAATGTATAGAATGAACATTCGAAGGAAGCTTTATAGAATTTTGTGCGAAGCCCGCTATGTCTATACCGGCCAACTGGGGCTGCACTCCATATAAGGGCGAGCTAAGCGAGGGCAGGGCAAAATATTGCTCACTGTTATTATGTGCCGGCAGATAGTCCCTATGGGGTATAACAGCAGAACTGTATATACCTAAAGAAAGGATATACAGCAGCATCAGCTGAAAGGCCACAGTTCTTATCACATCGCGCATATTGCAAATATACTCATTTTGCACTATTTACCAGCTCGTATTCTTTACCCAATCGACGACGAATTTAGCATTTTCAAAGGGAGTGTCGGGCAAAAAGCCATGTCCAAGGTTTAATATCCATTTCGGATTATCCTTAAAGAAGGGTTTCAATTTTTCAAGCTCTTCGGCAATTACAGCCTGCGGTGCGTAAAGCAGCCTGGGATCAATATTTCCTTGTAAGCCAACTTCGGGGTGAACCATTCTGCGGGCATGGGCAAGCGGCATTTGCCAATCTATGCTCACAAAATCACAGAGCTCAGGTGTGATGCTTTCCATCCCGGTTGAGAAACCCTTGGGAAAGAAAATAAAAGGAAGGCCCTTGGAGCGCACGGCATCAGCCATCTTTTTCACTGAAGGTAAAAACATTTCCATATACAGCTCGGTGGGAATCAATCCCGCGTGCGTTTCAAATAGTTGAAACACATCGATACCGTGTTCTATTTGCTTTAAGGCATAATGAACTGAGAACTCGCTGATAGCATCTATAAGCTTTTGGGACTCTGCCTTATTGCTGTATAGAAACTTCATAGCATTAGGAAAATTACCGTTGCTGCTTACACCTTCGAGCATGTAGCACATAGTCGTAAGAGCTGAACCGCAAAAGCCGATAAGTGGAATATCTTCCGGTCGTGTAGCAATAACCTCATCAATCACATGATAAATATACTCAAGCTTTTCAGGCGCTGCCTTAAGCTCCTTAACCGGGGATTCAAAGCGACTAAGAGGAGTTGGGAACAAAGGGCCGCTGTCAGTCCATTTAAGTTCCATTCCCATAGCCATGGGCACTACCAGAATATCAGAAAAGAGGATGGCAGCATCCACGCCCAGGTCGGCCACCGGCATCAGCGTAACACGCGAAGCCAGTTTTGGGTCGGCCATCATTTCCCGAAAAGAATAGCTATTTTTTAAGGCATTATAATTGGGCAAAACCCTGCCTGCCTGTCTCATAAACCAAACAGGAGGGCGCTCTCGCTTACGTCCCGCTATTGTATCTAAAAGTATTGACTTCATCCTTTCAAAGCATTAATTATAAGACAGGTAAAGAAAAACTTGCGACCGCCTCATCAATATCATCATCGCTATGAGCCGCCGAAATAAAGGTAGTCTCAAATTGCGAAGGCGCAAAATAAATACCCGCTGCCAAGGCATTGCGGAAATAAGCCGCGTAGAAGTCCGTATTGGACGTGATAGCCTCATCGAAAGAGCTAACTTGAGCTGAGTCTGTAAAAAACAATGTAATCATAGAGCCAATACGGTTTATCAGCCCTTTCACACCGCTTTCCTGAAGTCGCCGGCGAAGCCCGGCTTCCATCCTAGCAGCCCTTCTTTCCAGCTCATTGTAAATATCAGGATTACCCTTTAAAATTTTAAGCATCTCAATGCCCGCTGCCATGGCTAAGGGATTTCCACTAAGAGTACCGGCCTGATAAACCGGGCCCTCCGGGGCAAGCATAGCCATTATATCACTTCGCCCGCCATAGGCTCCAACAGGAAGACCGCCTCCTATAATCTTGCCCATAGTAGTTAAATCGGGCTTGATGCCAAGGCGCTGTTGAGCGCCACCAGGAGAAAGACGAAATCCTGAAATTACCTCATCAAAAATTAAAAGAGCGCCGTACTTTAAAGTTATTGACCTTAATCCCTCCAAAAATCCTGGTTTTGGAAGTATCACTCCCATATTGCCGGGAACAGGCTCCACAATAACAGCAGCTATGTCTTTGCCATGTTTATCAAACAATTTCTCAACAGATGCGAGATTATTATATTCAGCAGTGAGGGTATCAGCAGCTATCGATTTCGTAACGCCGGGGCTGTCGGGCAGCCCTAAAGTCAAGGCTCCTGAACCTGCTTTAATAAGGAAACTGTCGGCATGCCCATGAAAACAGCCTGCAAACTTAACAAGCTTGTCGCGGCCGGTAAATCCGCGTGCCAATCGCAAAGCACTCATAGTCGCCTCTGTTCCAGAATTGACCATGCGCACCCTCTCCACCGACGGAACCATTGAGATAATTAACTCAGCCATCCGGTTCTCATAAAGAGTAGGAGCCCCATAGCTTGTCCCCCTCTCGGCTGCCTTTTGGATGGCTTCAACAATCTCCTCACGCGCATGCCCTAATATCATAGGTCCCCATGAAGAAACAAAATCTATATAGCTGTTGCCATCAATATCCCAAACCCTCGAGCCTTTGGCCTTTTCAATAAACAGCGGGTTTCCTCCAACGCTTTTAAATGCCCGAACCGGTGAGTTAACGCCCCCCGGAATCATTTCCTTTGCCTTCTTAAAGGCCTCAATGCTTTTGCTTATATCCTTCATCTGCATACAAATTGTCTAAGAACGCCCGAAGATAAGAATAAAGAAATCTACAAAACAGCTGTGCTAAGTAAATCCCTATTTTCCATCTCCCCAAATTCCTTTGCATGATAGCTGATTATCACATCGGCTCCTGCACGCTTTATTGAAGTAAGAATCTCTCTTATCATACGCTTTTCATCAATCCACCCATTGGCAGCGGCAGCTTTAAGCATAGAAAATTCGCCGCTGACGTTATAGGCCACTATCGGAATATTGAAATTATCTTTCACACGACGGATAACATCCAGATAGCTCAATGCAGGCTTGACCATTACCATATCTGCACCCTCCAAAATATCCTGCTCCACCTCACGCAATGCCTCATCGCTGTTTGCGGGATCCATCTGGTATCTGCTGCGGTCGCCAAATTGAGGGGCGCTATCAGCTGCTTCTCTGAAAGGGCCGTAGAAGGCGGAAGCAAACTTGGCGGAATAGGCCATAATGGGCGTATTGAAAAATCCATTCTCATCCAAGGTCCGGCGTATTGCAGCAACGCGACCATCCATCATATCGCTTGGAGCAATAATATCGGCTCCTGCCTGAGCAAGCACCAGCGATTGAGCGCTCAATGTCTGAATGGTCAAATCATTGTGTACATCACCATCAACAATGGTTCCGCAATGGCCATGGCTGGTATATTCACAATTGCAAACATCAGCCACAATTAATAGGTCTTCAATTTCCCTTTTCAGCGCCCTTATAGCTTTTGGCACTATGGCGTGCTCAGAGCAGGCAAGCTTTCCTGTATCATCTTTAGCCTCCGGAATACCAAAAAGCAATATTTTGTTGACGCCTGCCTTCTCTACAAGCTCCTTCACCTCAACTAGCAGCATATCAATTGAAAGCTGATAATTTCCCGGCATAGAATTGATCGGATTACGCACCTTCGCCCCCGGGCATACAAAGTAGGGCATTATCAAATCATCGCAATTAACCTCAGTCTCGCGAATCATATCCCTGAATATCATATTCTGCCTTAAACGGCGCAGCCTGGTTTGTGGAAATGCCATATCATCAAGTTTTATTATTATAATTTTTCCGGATAAAACGCCAACAGCACTCAGCAAGCTCCGGGAAGTTCTGCTTCTCAGCCTCCACCGCTGCTTCGAGACCGTAGCTGCGCAGGGCGCGGGAAGTTACACTTCCTATTGAGGCAAAACGAAGTTTTCCAGCTCTATTGCCGAGTATCTGCATAAGCTTTTGAACAGCAGAGGGACTGGCAACTGCAATTAAAGCATAATCATCTCTTATTATTCTTTCAATCGCTGCCTCGTTTATCACCGAAGGAATAATGGTTTCATATACCTCAATCCTGCTTACCGAAAAGGAAGCCTCTCCTCTCCTATCGTTTCCTGAAAGCACATCAGCTATTACATTTGAAGCCAGATTTCCAACAACAAGCAGGACGCTGTCGCCGGGCAGCAACTCTGGCAGAAGCTCTTCAGCGAAGACCTTGGCTGAGTGACCACTGCCAATAAAATCAGCTTCAACAGCATAGTCCCTCAAAGCCATGGCGCTTGACTCACCAATAACAGCCACTCTCTGCCCCGCTTCCTTCTTATATACGGAGAACCATGCTTTTATCCCGTTTTTGCTTGTAAATATCAGCCACTTGTAGGAGGCTACAGGCATCTCAGGCTCGAAGTTTATAAAACATATCTCTATCATCGGGGCATCTACAACCTCAATTCCTCTGCCTGAAAGGAAGGCGCCAAACAAATCTTCGGTGCCGTCTGTAAGAAAGGTACGAATTACTACCGGAGGAATACTATCTAGCCCGCCACTATTCATTTGAGTCACGAATCGAATTAAGAATATCTTCTGCCCCGGCCTCCAGCATTGACAATGCCAGCTCAACAGCCTTTTCAGATGCTTCTTCCAAATCTGATTCAAAAGAGTCGCGAATCATAGTCCTGCCATCAAGTGAAGCCACCATAGCATCAAGTTTTATTTGATGACCATTTACAACTGAATAGCAGGCCACCGGCACCTGACAGCCGCCTTCCATTACCCGCAAAAAGGTTCTTTCGGCCATAACCACCTTCCAGGTCTCCGTGTGGTTTATTGCATCGATAATATTATAGATGTATTCATCATCCTCACGCATCTCGATGGCAACGGCTCCCTGACTAACTGCAGGCATAACAATAGAAGGTTCAATATACTCACTGATTAAGTCCTCAAGTCCCAGGCGCAATATACCGGCACCTGCCATCACAAGTCCGTCGCAATATCCATCCTGCATTTTTTGGATGCGCGAATTAACATTTCCACGAATATCAACAACAGAAATATCGGGATAGTGCTTAAGCAGTTGAGAGCGACGCCGGAGGCTGGAGGTTCCGACTTTATCTCCTTTGCCAAACTCAGACAGCAATCGTCCATCACCTGAAAGGAAGACATCACGTACCTCGCCGCGCTCTAGCACGCCACCCAGCATAAGTCCGTCGGGCAACTGCGTTGGAATATCTTTAAGGCTGTGCACGGCGATATCAATAGATCCATCCAGCAATTCCATTTCAAGCTCTTTGGTAAAAAGTCCCTTATCGCCAATTTTGGATAAGGCTACGTCAAGGATTTTATCGCCGGTTGTTTTGATTACTACAATCTCGCTTACAAGATCAGGGAAAGCTTCTTTAAGTTTTTTCTGTACCTCTTCGGCCTGCCATAGGGCAAGCCGGCTACCACGTGTACCTATTTTAATTAGCCGAGGGCTGCTCATTTTTTTCTTCATCAAAAAGTAAGTTAATAACGCTTACAAAATCAGTAATACTGCCATTATCAGTTACCTCCTTTAATCGCTTAACGAACTCATTTTTCAATTTCTTCGAAATATGCAGACTATGCTTCTCGAGGGCCGCATATTCTTCTTCAGTTAATGAGCCCTTGTGTAATTCAAGCTCTGTATTGTAAATCTTAGAAATTCGCTCATCAATCTTCTTTATTGCCGGAGCCAGATTCTGCTCATTTAACCAGACAGTAAATTCCTCTACCTTTTGGCTTACTATTTCTTCGGCAATTGAGACATATTCCTGTTTGCGGCTGAAATTCAAGGCTATTACTTCTTCCAAATCATCAATATTAAAAAGCTTAACTTTTGGAATAGCGGCAACATCATCATCAATATTACGGGGCACTCCAAGGTCAATCATCACGATATGCTCATGCCCGTTAAGCGAGGGCAAAACATTAGCGGCATTTAAAAATGCCTCCTTGCAACTAATCGAAGAGACCACAATTTCAGCATCATGAATTCCCTTCATTATCTCACTAAAAGGCAACACTTTGGCTTTATAAGGCCTGGCGAGCTGAAAGGCCTTATCCTCAGTGCGATTAGTTATGGTAATATTTTGACAGCCCTTTTTTGCAAAGTTTTTTAATACCAACTCTCCGGTATCTCCGGCTCCTATAATAAGAATATTGCGATTAACAAGATCGGGAAAGTACTCTAGGCTTTTCTCAACGGCGGCATAACTTACCGAAAGAGCGCCACGGTTAAAGGGAGTCTGAACCCTTACCTGCTTGCTGCTTTCCAAAGCCTTGTTAAACATACGGTGAAACACCTTTCCCACCGATTTTCTGGCTTCTGCCTCCTTGAAGGCCTGCTTAACTTGTGCCACAATCTGATACTCGCCCAATATCATGGAGTCAAGTCCGGCAACAACGCTGAAAAGGTGGCTGATAGCCATATTCTGAACTTTCTGGTAAAGGAAAGGTCGGGTATCTTCAGCAATCTCTTTCACCTCAGCCAACACAGTGCTAACAGCTTTCAAAGTCCCGCCCGAACATATTCCTTCAGCATTAAAATAAAGCTCGGTACGGTTGCAGGTCGATAGGATAAGCAATTCTTTAAAATAGCCCTGATCCATAAGCTTCCGGGTAATCACATCAGCATCACCACTGTCAATAGCCAGTTTTTCGCGGACTTTGACAGACGCAGATTTATGACTTACCCCAATAACTCCAATCATCTTTACTAAGATTTTTCCTTTACAGACATCAGCTGATGCTATAGCATCACTAAAATTAAGCATTTTTACAAAGGTAGCAATCCTTTCGGCTTCATTATATTATTTGTAGATTGTAGTTTGTACTTTTTATGATTTTTATACTTTTGCAGAGAAATGAACATAAAAGACCCGCTTATAATGGAAAAAATTAGAATAGCAGTTGTCGGCTACGGCAATATCGGGAAATATGCAGTTGAGGCAATACGAGCAGCCTCTGACATGGAACTGGCAGGAGTTGTACGTCGCCCATCTTCGAAGGGCAATGTTCCTGCCGAGCTTAGCAATATCAAAATAGTATCTGATATATCAGAACTGGGTAAAGTTGAGGTAGCCGTACTCTGCTCTCCTTCACGCGCCATTCCCGAGGTGGCTGTTTCTATCCTTTCCAAAGGCATTTCTACTGTTGACAGCTTTGATATACATGGTGATGCCTTGCTTGACTTGCGCAAATTACTTGATAATAAAGCCAAAGAGCATAACGTGGCAGCGATAATTTCGGCAGGCTGGGATCCGGGAAGCGACTCGGTCATACGTACCTTGATGAAAGCCATGGCTCCCAAGGGTCTTAGCTATACAAACTTCGGTCCCGGTATGAGCATGGGCCACTCTGTAGTTGCCAAGGGGAAAAAAGGCGTCAGAGATGCCTTATCGATGACTATTCCGACAGGCACAGGCATCCATCGCCGCATGGTCTATGTCGAACTTGAAGAAGGCGCAGATATTGAAACTGTTAGTGAGGAAATAAAGAACGACGGCTATTTCAGTAAGGACGAGACTCACGTTATACCGGTAAGTTCCGTCGATGAACTGAAGGATATGGGCCATGGCGTTCTGCTTGAGCATAAAGGCGTTTCGGGAAGCACACCGAATCAGTTGTTTGAATTTAGGATGAAAATTAATAATCCCGCCCTTACCTCGCAAATACTTGTTTCCTGCGCCCGGGCAGTGCTCCGCCAAAGGCCGGGAGCTTACACGATGCCGGAGATTCCTCCGATCGACTATCTCAGCGGCGACAAAGAGAGCCTGCTTAAAAAACTGGTGTAAAGGGAAGTAGAGGATGGAAGGTGGAGGATGGAAAATAGCAGCTTAGCATATAGCAGCTTAGCATTTTTCTAAACGCCAACAAGCTAATATGCTTTCCTGCTATCCTACTATCTTGCTAATATGCTAAAATGCTATCCTGCTAAAACGCTATTTTACTTACTCGCCAGAGCCTTCACGATTTCCATTGTGTCCTGGGCTATAACAAGCTCTTCATTGGTGGGAACAACAAGCAGGCGAACTTTTGAGCCGCTAACAGAGAAATCAGCCTCTTTGCTTCGCAGTCCTTTATTCTTAGCGGCATCAACCTTCACTCCTATAAATTCGAGGCCCTCACAGATAGATGCACGGGTATCGTCACCGTTTTCACCTATGCCACCCGTAAATACGATGGTATCTACACCACCCATGACAGCTGCATAACTTCCAATATACTTCTTGATGCGATAGGTGTACATTTCCATGCCCATCTTAGCGGCTTCATCACCTTTGCTAATCGCGGCTTCTATTTCACGCATATCGGATGAGATACCTGTAACCCCCAACATCCCACTATGCTTATTAAACAAGATGCTTGCCGACTGAGTACCTATCATCTCCTTCTCCATGATGTATGTAACGGCTCCTACGTCCAAATCACCTGAGCGGGTGCCCATCATTAAGCCCTCAAGAGGGGTAAAGCCCATTGAAGTATCTATCGATTTGCCATTCATAATGGCAGCCACTGAGGCTCCGTTGCCCAAATGACAGGATATAATCCGCTGATTGTGATAATCAACGCCAAGCATCTCACAGGCCCTCTTACTTACAAAACGGTGGCTTGTTCCATGAAAGCCATAACGTCGCACTCCATATTTTTTATATAGGGAATTTGGGATAGCATACATATAGGCATGCTTGGGCATAGTTTGATGAAATGCCGTGTCGAACACCCCAACTTGTGGCACATGTGGCAACAAAGTCGAAATCGCTTTAATCCCTTTCAAGTTCGGCGGATTATGTAAAGGCGCAAGTTCGATGCAATCTACCATCTTTGATATTACCTCATCAGTAATAAACACACTGGAGTTAAAAGTCTCCCCACCGTGCACAACCCTGTGCCCAACAGCGTCAATTTCTTCAAGCTCCTTAATGCAACCATGACGCTCGCTAAGCATCACACCGAGGATATAATCAATTCCTGTCGAATGGTCTAATATCTCCCCTTCAAGCAGCACCTTTTCACCATTTTCTTTTTCATGCTTTAAAAAAGAACCTTTAAGTCCGATTTTTTCTACTCCACCCTTTGCAAGTACCTCCCAATGCTCGGATGTCATGTTGAACAACTGGTATTTTATGGATGAACTTCCACAATTTAAAACTAATATCTTCATTTCAATATTTTCAATGTTAATGAAACCCAATAAAGCCCATTTGCCCGCGGGTTATTTAAGAATTTTACGTCCTTCGGCATCATATTTATAAAAACCTTCGCCGGTCTGAACCCCCAGTCGCTTAGCTCTTACCATCCGTTTAATCAGAGGTGAAGCCTTGTATTTCGGCTCGCCAAACTCATCAAAAAGATTGTCCATCCATTTAACAACCTTATTAAGTCCTATAATATCAGCCATATGAAAGGGCCCAAAACGCATTCCCAAACCTACTAACATCGTCTTGTCAATATCTTCCATAGTTGCAATACCTTCCATCAGCGCCTCACAGGCCTCATTGAGAAGAGTAACGTAAAGTCTGACGCTAACCAGCCCTGCCGACTCTTCCACAGGAATCACATCTCTGTTAATCAACTTAACAAAAGTACAGACTCTTTGGTAGGCCTCATCCGTAGTATAAAGGCCCTTGACCACCTCAATTATGCGGGCTTCTGATGAGGTAACAAAGAAGTGAAGACTTACGCACCTGTCCCGGTAAACCAATTCAGATGCCAATTCGGAGATTACTATTGTTGTCGCGTTGGTGGCAATAATAGCATCACGGTCAACTACTGCCTCAATGCCCTTGAATATCTCCTTACGCATATCGATGCTTCTGATACCGGTCTTCTCGTCAGAACGAATAGCCTCAATAACAAAATCACAATCTGCCAGGTCTTTATAATCCAGGGAGCCTTTTATTCGGCTTAATATTGCTCTCTTTTCACTAATTGTAAGACCCCAGTTCTCAATACGCTGATCCAGCTCTCTGCTAATGCCCAGTATTGCGGATTCAATCTTTTCAAGGCTAAGCTCGATGAAAACAACTTCCATCCCATGCCATGAAGCAATTCTTGCTATGCTCTGTCCTTCTTTTCCACAACCTACAACGCCAATCTTAGAAAAAAGCGTCTTCTCACGCTTCTTTTTATGAAGTGCGTATTTCTCAATAGGTTCAACAACAATTTCTGCCAT
Source organism: Marinilabiliaceae bacterium UBA5488 (assembly GCA_002427105.1). Lineage (GTDB taxonomy): Bacteria > Bacteroidota > Bacteroidia > Bacteroidales > Marinilabiliaceae > Geofilum. Next base: position 43,808 of record DIPM01000014.1, read on the forward strand.
TATATTTTTATGAAATAAGTAATGTATTCTTCTGTCTATCTATTTCCTTGCTAAGGCCTGATTGGCTGTGATAGCAATCAGACTGACAATATCGCTTACTGAGCAGCCTCGTGACAAATCATTAATGGGAGCTGCCATACCCTGCAGGATGGGACCTATAGCCTCGGCATGCGCCAGGCGCTGAACCAATTTATAACTTATATTTCCTGATTGTAAATCGGGAAATACTAAAACGTTAGCATTTCCGGCAATCTCGCTCCAGGGTGCTTTCTTCTTCCCGATAGCGGCTATCAGGGCAGCGTCGGCCTGCAATTCGCCATCTATCTTCAAATCAGGACGCAGAGCTTTTGCTGTAGCAGTAGCTTCTACCACCTTGTCAACCATAGCATGACTGGCACTTCCTTTTGTTGAAAAACTAAGCATGGCAACTCGCGGGTCGATACCCGCGATGTTTTGGGCTGTTGTTGCAGATGAAATAGCGATATCGGCAAGTTGTTTTGCATCAGGCTCAGGATGAACTGCGCAATCAGCAAAAACCAAAATGCCATCGTCACCAAACTCATTGTCTTTCAAAACCATAATAAAGGCTCCGGAAACTACGCTTATGCCCGGGATGGTCTTTACAATCTGAAAAGCAGGGCGCAAAACATCCCCGGTTGCACTCTCGGCTCCTGCAACCTCTCCATCTGCATCACCATTCTTAATCATAAGCACTGCCAGATAGAGTGGCTCTTTGACAAGCTTAGAAGCTTCATCTAAACTTAAACCCTTGCTTTTTCGCAACTCGAACAAAAGATTAGTATAGCTTTCTATTTTATCGTGCTTGTGAGGATCTACAATCTTTGCTTTCTCTATATTTTTTAGCCCCAGGCGATTTGCCTTTTCTCCTATTAACTTAGGATCTCCTATCAGGATTATGTCGGCAAAACCTTCTTTTGTAACGAGGTCAGCTGCTTGAAGCGTGCGTTCTTCCAATCCCTCAGGTAATACTACCCGTTTTTTGGATGCGAGCGCCCGGGCTTTCAATTTTTCTATAAACTCCATATATAGTCAGTAATTTTTATCAGTGCCAAAGTATTTAAAAAAGATTGTACAAACGTTTGTACAATAAAACTAAAAAAAATAATCCGGACGATTATACATAGTAAGTTGAAGAAACACAATCGCGATAATACGCTCGGAGAGCTAATTATCGCTTAATCTCAAATTTTCAGAAATAATCGTTTTCCCGGCTATTGAAGCCACAAATTTAACAAAAAAAGAGAGAATATTATATAAAAAACCGTTTAAAGCATTAATAATCCTTAGCTCAAAATACTTAAAACTGACAAATGCTATCTAAGCGGAGGCGTTCCACGCTTAGTGGTAATTACAACAACTCCGTTCTTAGCCTCCTCACCGTATTTCTCAATGGCTGCATCCCCTTTTAGTACTCTGATTGATTTTATATTATACTCAGGCAGATGTACACGAGCGCGCATAATTTGGTTATCCAACACGTAAAGTGGCACATTGACATCAAGGCCGAAGCGTTTCATCGTTGCAATAAAATTCTTTTCATCTTCAGAAAGAGAAAAAACCACCGGGAGTATTACTCGTGAATGAACTATTTCTCCATTCTTCTTAGCAGGTTTCCATGTCTCCATCAGGTCAATAACCCTGAGAGCCTCTAAATCCAGAAGCGGATCAACTCCCTTCTCTACCTTAGCATCCATAAGCCGCCCATCCTTAGTTACTGTAAATGAAACTGTAACAACACCTTCAAGGCCGTTTTTCCAGGGCTCGTCGGGATAAATCAGGTGCCTGGCTATAAATTGATCTGTGCGCGATGGCTTACATGCAAACTTAGGCAGCCTATCAACTTCTGAATAAACAGAATCCTGTTCAACAGCAGCATATAAGCCGCTAAAACTCATGGTACTCAGCAGTATTGTAACTATAGCGACACCCATGGTTCTGATTACTTTTGCATCTATCTTTTTCATAGCGATTCGGGATTTAGAAATATCTAATTAAGCTCTTGAGCAACAATTTAGCTAATCAAATTATTACAAGCGACAAAGACAATTATTGCAATAACTATACCAAAACATAGATTATAAAGGCTTTAGAAAAAAAATGCTGTCGCTGTGCGGATTCACACAAGGACAGCAATTTTTACATTCTTAACTACAAATTTCAGATGCTCCTACTACTTCTTGCTTTTGTCTCTCATGGCCTCAATCTTCGCCATGACTTCACGTAAATTGTTGAAGTTGCTTTCGCTATCAGCCTCGCCGGAACTACGCTTAGATTTGCCCTTAGAACCAGGTTTCCCTTCACCTTCTTTATCTTTAAAATTAAAACCAGGATAAATGCGCGACTCCGAAAAGCTTTCAACACTCTCATAATCACAAAAATCCAAATACCGCATCAGCTCCTCGAAAAATGCAGCCTTCTCATCTCTCACTCTAACTCTGAAATTTCTCATACCTCCAACTAATAAATAATTATACCAACTTCATCACAGTTAGTGTTAACAAAATATATATTAAGCTAACAACTAAATCCAGAGCATTATCATCCCTTCAAGCTTGCTGATTAATTCTAAGGAAAAATGCATATCCCATTAAATAAGCACTTTAGCTAAGTTTTTTTGCTAACCAAAAGGGTTTAGGAATAATTTCTGTTTAAATCTTATTACTAAATATATAAACAATACGATTTGAAACGTCTTTGCGTTTACTTTTAGGATGCTTTTTTTGATATTTGAAAGAAATATAGGGATAAACCGGTGCGAATCATTGATGTACTTGAAAGTCAGCACAATTCAAGCAAAAAACAGCATACTGTTAAATAGAAATATTATTATGCTCTATTGCGATAGTAAGAGGCCTAACAGTATAAAAATAAAGACTATTCAATTATAAAAGAGTCAGCATCCATCCATGCAGGGAATCTCTCTCTAAAGCGCTGCAAGGGTTTAAGTAGCAGGCTGCCATTGGTAAGACAATTTGTCCCATCCGGAGCTTTTTCAATCACTGTGCCGTAAAAGTCAATCAGCCGCGTAGCTCCATTGTAGTTTTCATACTTATCCTTACCAACGCGGTTAACACCGGCCACATAACACTGGTTTTCAATTGCCCTCGCTTTCAAGAGAGCCTTCCAGGCATCTATTCTTTTATCAGGCCAGTTGGCAACATAAACTGCTAAATCGTAATCCCGGCGGTTACGGCTCCACACCGGAAAACGCAGGTCGTAGCACACAAACAATGCTATCCTCCATCCCTTGAATTCAAATACTACACGCTCGTTCCCGGCTGTGTAAACGGCTTGTTCGGCTCCCATCCTGAAAAGGTGGCGCTTATCGTAGTGAAAAACATCACCCGCGGGAGTTACAGCAAGCAAGCGGTTGTAATACTTATCCGCTTCATACCAGGCTACACTTCCGATTATGGCAGCAGCTGTCGCTTCAGCCCACTTCTTCATTCGTTCAATTACCAGCTGATTGCTATTTTCGCTAGCTATTTTTGCCGGTTCCATAGTAAATCCGGTATTGAACATCTCGGGCAATACAATAATATCAGGAGTAAAACTACTGTTAAGAATTAATGACTCAATCTGCTGATAGTTTGTAAGGGGATCTTCCCATACTATATCAAACTGTAAAAGTGATATATTGAAATCCTCAGCCATTAGTATATCTTCAAAGTCCCAGTCCTACCTGCTCCTGAAGTTTTTCAGCTTCTTTAATTCTCTCGTTAAGCTCGTTATAATAACGATTTGCGCGCTCAACATCAAGTGAACTTGCACTGAAACTGCCTAAATCCTGAAATAAAGCACGGCTTTTATCAGCCCAGGCTGCCGCTTCGGCAAAATCACCCCTAATCTCGTATGAAAGCGCAATGTTAAAGGCGCTGATAGCCTTCTGCTTTTTGTTTCCCTCCTCAAATACATAATACCATACCCTCGCGGCCGATTCCCAATTGTGAGCCTTAATTAAATCATTAGCCCTCGAAAAAAGATGATGACCTGATGAGTAGTAGTATCTGCGCTGCTTCTCCCAAAATGGCGAGATGCGATCGGGATAATAACGCCCCATAAAATCTGCCAGCGACTCCACAGAATTCCTTAAAGAGGGCATGGCCGACAAGTTGCTTGAGTACTGCGTGTCACGGTTATCCCAGTAGATAGAATCATTTTGAAGATACTCGTCTAACACGTCGCCATACTTGTCATATATTCTCCATAACACTTCGCCAAAGGCATCAAGTGTAGAATAATAATAACCGCCAAGGTCTATAACTTTAACTTCAGTATTATATGATACACCCTCCACGGCAATTACAAGGTGAGCATTATATTCGTCGATGATATCGGCGATTTGCTGCCTGCTCAATTGAACACCTGGTCGACCGGCAGGACCCTTGTTAAGCGATACAGGATGCAGATATACAGAATCAAAAAACATCCTGTTATCAAGCTCTAAGACCATGGAATTGGCAACTCTCAAACCGAAATCATCTATCCGGACAGTATCTATCGGAGTAGTAACACCATTGATGATTAATTTGTGAACACTATCGCCACTGTGCGGATAAGAAAAGTCAAGCACAACCGCCGAAAGTAAATCAGGAGGAACTGAATACTCCGCAGGCCTCATCACATCAATCGAAATTGATGATAGTGAGGTGCATGACAAAAACCCCAGCGGCAGCAAGGCCACCAATAGTATAAGCTTCAAATTCTTTAAGTATCCCATTTGTCAAGGGTTTGAGAGTTGCACAACTTATAAGGCTCTTTTCAGAATCTCTTCAATATCTTTGCTGTAAAGTTTCTTCAAGCTGCCAACAGGTCCAAAGATCGTAGCCTTCTCTGCCATAACTGAAATGTGAGAGCCGTCAATGTTTACCTCCTTAAGGGTAGAAGGCATGTCAAGAGACTTGAAAAACTTTCTGACTTCTCCTATCCCAGCTTTTGCAGCAGCCATATCATCAGCAAGTTTTACTCCCCACACATTTCGTGCCATTTGCGCAAAGCGCCAGGCATTTTCAGCATCCAAAACATAGTCCATCCACACCGGGAAAAGTATTGCCAGCCCTGCTCCATGAGTAAGGTCATATATTGCACTCACCTCATGCTCTATCATGTGAGTTGCCCAATCTCCAGGTATTTTTCCATAACTAATCAAACCGTTTATGGCCAGGGTACCGGCCCACATTAAGTTCGCCCTTGCCTCATAATTTTTAGGTTCATCGATTACCTGACGACCATATTTGATACAGACGCTCATCAAGGCTTCTGACATAAGATCCTGAACAAGTACGCCACTGTCGGGAGTAAAATAAGCCTCAAAAATATGGCTCATAATATCTGTTGTACCTGCCGCACTGTGCCATTTATTGACGCTATAGGTATATTCAGGGTCAAGCACCGAAAACACGGGACGCAAAGCCGGATCCCCCATGGGGCGTTTATCCTGCGTTTCATCATTACTAATCACGGCACTACCATTCATTTCTGAACCTGTTGCTGCCAAGGTAAGTACCGAAGCTAAGGGAAGAGGGTCAACTACTGTTGCCTTGCCGATCATAAAGTCCCACACATCACCCTCATACGGAACACCAGCAGCAATTGCTTTTGAAGCATCTATAACACTTCCTCCTCCAACGGCCAGGATAAAATCAAGCTTATGTTCACGGCACAAGGCGATACCTTCTCTCACCGAACTAACTCTGGGGTTAGGCTTAATACCGGCCAATTCGACAAAATAAACAGAGTTTTCTTTAAACAAAGCTAACAACTTGTCGTAAATGCCTATCTTCTTGATTGAGCCTCCTCCATAACAAAGCAGCACACGGCTACCATATTTTTTTATTTCAGGAATAATTACCTCTATTTTATTTTTTCCAAAAAGGATAGTGGTAGTAATGCTGTAATTAAAATTTCTCATGTTATTTATATTTTCTATGGTTAAACCTTGCAAACGGAGCTAATAAATGTAGTAAAAATTCCTGAATCAAGCATATATCAGGCAACAATAATAAAGCATAAGTGAGCAAAAAAACTGAAATCAGGCTTGGGTCTGATTCAGCTGCAATGATTAGTTTTGATTTGCAGGATTTGTTGTTATACAAATAGAGACGCTCTAAGGCGCGTCTCTATTTATTATATTTATTAGGCTAAAAATGCCGGGATGCACCTTATCAGGTGTTCATTCCTCCACAAACATTAATTACCTGTCCGCTTACATAAGACGACAAATCAGAACCCAAAAAGACACAAACGTTAGCCACATCTTCAGGTGTTCCTCCTCTTTTGAGCGGAATTTGTGATTCCCAGGCCTTCTTTACATCCTCGGGCAAAACTCCTGTCATTTCAGTTATGATAAAACCCGGGGCTATGGCATTATGACGAATACCTCTTAATCCCATCTCTTTTGCAGCCGATTTGGTAAAACCTATAATACCGGCCTTTGAGGCTGAATAATTACATTGATTTGCATTTCCGGAAACTCCAACCACCGAACTCATATTGATAACACTGCCTGAAGCCTGCTTCCACATAATGGGTTGAACAGCTTTCGTAAAGTTAAAAACCGACTTCAAATTTACTGATATTACGGCATCCCACTGCTGCTCAGTCATGCGTTTTAAGGCCCCGTCCTTTGTGATACCGGCATTGTTAACCAAAATATCTACCCTGCCAAAATCCTTTGCAATTTCATCAACCACCCGCATAGTATCCTCATAATTGGCAGCGTTGGAAGCGTAAGCCTTCGACTTTACTCCCAATGCAGCTATCTCTTTCTCGGTCTCTTTTGCAGCATCGTTAATCTCCAAATCGGTAAAAGCAATATTACAACCCTCTTGAGCATAACGAATAGCAATGGCTTTGCCAATACCACGAGCTGCGCCGGTAATAATTGCTGTTTTTCCTTCGAGTAATTTCATCTCTTTAGATTTTAAGTTAATGTATTGATATCAAAGATATCACATCATATAAAATTATTTCTTGCGAACCCCTCTGGGTCTGGCAAAGTTAGAAAAACAATGCGCATAGCCCACAATTCTTTTGTAAAACTTATATCAATCATACTGATAACTGCTCAAGGCCTCGAGCATGGTGAGCCCCAAAGCAGCCGGAGAATCAACTACGTAAAGTCCACATTCACGCATCACCTCCATTTTGGCAGCTGCCGTATCGTCTTTACCACCCACGATAGCTCCTGCATGGCCCATACGACGCCCGGCAGGGGCCGTCTGGCCCGCAATAAATCCAACTACGGGCTTAGTGCCGTGTTCCTTTATCCACCAGGCAGCTTCAGTTTCCATGCTCCCGCCTATTTCTCCTATCATCACTATGCCCTCTGTTTCCGGGTCTTCCATCAGCATTTTAACTGCTTCGAGCGTGCTGGTTCCTATAACCGGATCGCCTCCTATCCCTATGCAGGTACTCTGTCCCAGACCTTGCTTTGTCAACTGGCCAACCGCCTCATAGGTCAAGGTGCCTGAACGGCTTACCACTCCTATTGTGCCTTGCCTATGAATAAATCCGGGCATAATACCAACCTTCGCCTTACCGGGCGAAATAACTCCGGGGCAATTGGGCCCTATAAGAATCACCTTTTTACATTCTAAAAAGGCTTTAACCCTTACCATATCCGAAACAGGAATCCCCTCTGTAATGGCAATTATTACAGATATACCTGCATCAGCGGCTTCCATAATAGCATCAGCGGCAAATGCCGATGGCACAAAAATTACGGAGGTATCAGCACCGGTCGCCTTCACGGCATCTTCCACTGAATTAAATACCGGCAGACCTAAATGCTGCATCCCGCCTTTACCGGGCGTAACGCCGCCCACCACATCCGTTCCATATTCCAACATCTGTCCGGCATGGAAGGTTCCTTCGCTACCGGTAAAACCCTGAACTATTACTTTTGAATCTTTGCTAATCAATACACTCATACCCGGAATGATTATTTTATGATTACTTCTCCAAATCTACTATTTAAACTGCTCTATTCATAAATTGTAGTTATAAATAGAGCAGCTCAAATCATACAATTAACATTATCTCAACACAAAAGTTCATAAAAGCCTTTTAGCTCATAGCCTACTTACGACTAAAATGGTAAGCGCTGACTATCCCTGCCGCAAAGCGGCTAAATATCAACAACCGTGGGTTTCAGCCCATGGAAAGCCAACAAATAAGACAGTTCAGTCCCGGGAGGGCTTGAACAAAAAGTACAGTTCAACAACAAGCTTGTCTTTTAGCCCTTGCCTTTTTCTTTTACTTTTATCTTTCCTTATCTTTGCAGGCAAAGGACTGACAATGACAAACAGCGACACTATTTGTGCTATATCTACTGCCCAGGGAATGGGCGCCATTGCTGTTTTGCGGCTTTCAGGCGCAGAGGCATTTTCAGTCTGCGAGAAGGTGTTTATCCCGGCAAAAAGGGCTAAACGTCTGTCTCAGCAAGCGGGAAATTCCGTTCATTTTGGCCGTATCAACGATGGCGAAAAAGACATTGACGAAGTGCTGGTTTCTGTATTCAGAGCGCCACATTCGTTTACAGGCGAAGATATTGTTGAGATAGCCTGTCATGGCGCACCTTATATCCAGCAATTGCTTTTGCAACTGTTGATAAAAAACGGAGCGCGATTGGCGCAGCCCGGCGAGTTCACTCAACGCGCCTTCCTCAACGGGAAGATGGATCTTAGCCAGGCAGAAGCCGTTGCCGACCTTATTAGCGCGCAAAGCGAGGCAGCACGCCGTGTCGCCCTGCAGCAAATGCGCGGTGGCTTTTCCGACGAGCTTATTAGCTTACGTGAGCGTTTATTATGGTTTATTTCTCTTATCGAATTAGAATTAGACTTTAGCGAGGAAGATGTCGAGTTTGCCGACCGCGATGAACTTAGAGCTTTGGTAAATGAAATTGCAGCCCATATTAAAAGGCTGGTAAACTCCTTCTCCTTGGGCAACGTTCTCAAAAACGGGATTCCCGTTGCCATTGTCGGTCACACCAACGTAGGGAAAAGCACCCTGCTAAATGCCCTTCTCAACGAGGAACGAGCCATAGTATCCGACATCCACGGCACCACGCGCGATGCCATTGAAGACAGCGTCAATCTGGGAGGCATTAGCTTCCGCTTTATCGACACTGCAGGCATACGCAGCACCACCGACCAAATAGAAAATATAGGCATAGCCCTTACTTACAATAAGATAAAACAGGCAAGTATAGTATTGCTTTTGCTTGATGTTAATGATAAGGAAGAAAAAATGCATCAGGCTATAAGCCAAATAAAGCAGAAGATAGATTCTGCACATCAGCAATTAATAGTAGTAATCAACAAATCCGACCTTTGCGATCTGGAAACCCTGAAATCCAAATTTTCAAAAGACGCCTTTAGCGAGCTAAGCGACAGCGACAATCTTATTGCTATCTCGGCAAAAGGACGCCAAAACCTCGACCTGCTTATTGCCGAACTCCTCAAAAGCGTCGATCTTAATGCCATTAACAACAACGAAGTAATTGTTACAAACGCACGCCACCACGAGGCTCTTAGCAAGGCTTTCGACAGCTTGGCGCGCGTCAAAGAAGGCCTTGAAAACAATATTTCAGGTGACTTCCTGGCCCAGGATATCCGCGAAGTCCTTCATTACATCGGCAGTATCACCGGACAAATATCTTCAGATGAGATACTTGGAAATATATTCAAGAATTTCTGCATCGGAAAATAGCCACTACAATACTACATTTCTAAATATTTAAAGAAAGGATTAATCCATCGAGATAAGCAAGGTTTTTACATTAAAGCACCTGCTAAGAAAGGTAAAGTATTTGGGTGATTGTTAAAAATAAGACCATTGTTTCCTTGAAATCTTTAATTTACTTATCCTGTTAAATACTTATAAGAAAGTCTGTTTCTATTAATTTTACAATACTTCCAAAGGTGTGTAAACAAATCAAGCTAAATGTTGATAATTACAAGATAGATTTTTTGCAACAGATACCGCAATAAGTTATCTTCCTCAAATATATACTCTAATATGAATGGCCTAAAAGAAATACGGATTCTTACCTGGATTGAATTGCTTCAATCAAGGGGAGCTTTCGCATTATCTATTGAATCGGCTAACAATGAAAAAATATGCAATAGAAATGACCTCGGAGAGGTCGTATGTTTATAGAAACCATTGCCCGCACATGACATCCGACCCCGGCCGGGGTCGCACATTTTCAGGTCATGCTTTTTTATATACACATGCAATCCCTCCGGGATTAAACGCAAACTTTTTAAACTTAATACTGTGTCCGACACCTATTCTCAAATCTACATCCAAACTGTTTTTGCTGTACAAGACCGTGATGCAATTATTCAATCGTCTTGGGAAGAAGAACTATACAAATACATTACCGGCATTTTACAAAACAAGGGTCAAAAAATGTTGGCTATTAATGGCACTTCTAACCACATCCATTTCTTGATAGGTATGAAACCTACTTGCTGCTTATCTGATTTGGTAAGAGAAATAAAAAAATCATCAAACATTTTTATTAATGAAAAGAAATTTACCCCGTTCAATTTCCAATGGCAAGAAGGTTTTGGCGCATTTTCATATGGCCATTCTCAATTAAGGGATGTAATTCAATATATTGAAAACCAAAAAGAACACCATAAAAAGCGAACATTCAAAGAGGAATATTTGGCATTCCTTAAAGCTTTTGAAATACAATTCAAGGACGAGTATTTGTTTAACTGGATTGAAAACGCATAACTAAAAGTATCTGCCAATTGTGTTATAAAAACATTTTATAACAACTGAATATCTTATAGTTATAAAATAATTCCTGGAATGTTTGCCTATTTCTGTCCCTAAGGCTCAATGGATTCCATTTCATCTATCGCCAGAGCAGCATGGGCATAAGAGGCTCCTGCCCTCATTTCTGAGGCTACCCAGATAGCTTCCATAACTTCTTTTTTGCTGGCTCCTTTTTTCAAAGCCAATTTCGTATGGCTGCGAATACAATAGGGGCATTGGGTTACATGTGCCACTGCTACGGCGATAAGCTGTTTCGTTTTTTCAGACAGTTCGCCTTCTTTGAAAACTGCATTACTGAAATTGTGGAATGCTTCTGAAATTTCAGGCGCCAAAGCCACTCTTTTGTCGTAAATCTCTTTTGTTGTTTTCGGATAAAGTTGATCACTTTTCATGGCGTTTCACTTTAATTATTTATATTCCAACGTTTTAATAATAACACATTAGAAGTGTCGCTCCTGACAAAGGCAAGCCTAGCTGCTAAACAAGTCCTTTAAAACCAGAGCCTCATTATGCTCTTCATCTTTTGCAGCATAAACCAATGTCACATTTCCTTTCTTTAGCTGCTCCCTCAGAAGCAAACTCTCTTCTTTGTTCCTTTCGAGTTCTTCCAGATATCGTTTTCTGAAACCAGTCCATTTCGCAGGGTCATGGCTAAACCATTTTCGAAGTTGTGTACTTGGAGCAATATCCTTCAACCATAAATCGATTCTCGCTTTTTCTTTTGTCAATCCACGTGGCCAAAGCCTATCTACAAGGATTCTGATGCCATCATCAACTTGCGGTTTTTCATACACTCTTTTTATCTTAATCATTTTAGATCACTATTGTCCGGTAAACCGGAATATTAATCATTGTTTATGCTTTACCAAAAATTAAGCAGTGTTCTTATTTTGCATTTTCAAAAGTAAGACCCTTCCCGCTAAGCGTAGATTGTAAATAAAAGCATAAAAGGTCTAAGGGGCTAAGCGTTGATTGCATCTACGCTTTGTTTTTTTCGGTAGTCTGCCGCTTGGCTCTGCCGCTTGGTTTAACAAGAACTACCATAGAGTCTATTTTAAGTTTTTCTATTTAACAAATTCAATATCTGACTCCTCCGCCATAACCACTAGCGCCTTAAAATCCTGTTTCAACTGAAGGCTATGATGTTGCCGGGCTGGAATAATGAAGGACCTACCCGCCAGAAGCAAATGCTCCGTTTTATCAATTAACAACAATGCACTACCTTCCAGCACTATCACCACTGCCTCTTGAGTACTGTAATGCAAAGGCATTTCCAGTCCGGCCTTGCCGCTTACTTGTAATACTTTGAAAGACGCCCCTGTTTGGAGCTGAACTAACTCGATCTGAGTTTTCATCATATTTTAAATTTACCTTCAAGTTCTAAAGCCTTTTTAAATAAAATATTATTTTCCAGATGAATATGCTGATGCAAATCATCTTCAAAATCTTTAAGTTGTTTCAAAGTCACCTCGTAGCTTAAACAGGCGTCTTCAGGGGTCTGATAGTTTTTTGAAAGTTCTGATATTTCAATAAAACTGTTGACTTCATCCTGATGCTCTTCCATCATCATTTCGAATGTATTTGATACAGAACCAAATGGTGATTTGGGAATAGAAGCGCTTGATGCTTTTGCCAATTCCAAACGATTTATATACGGGAAAAGCATAAGTTCCTCCTTTTGCATGTGCATAGTGAGTTCTCCGGCTGTTTTTGTAAACAAGCTATTTATTTCAAAAAGTTCCGGATGATCTTCCCCGTGAACCTTACAAATTTTCTCCAGATTCTTTTTCAGCGCGGGAATACTATTGCGCACATAGGCGTGATGCCTTTTAACAATATAGTCTGAAAGCTCTTTTAATGAAAGCTTGTTAATATACTCAGGACCGGGATCTTTTTGAGTAAGGATGAGTTCTAACTGTGAAATTAACTGTTCAGCGTCAACCCCTGCTTCTTCACAGGCTTCATAAATAGCCTTTTTTCCTCCACAGCAATAATCAATGTTGTAGTCCTGGAACAAGCGTGCAGTCTTGAAATTTGATTTTACTACCTCTTTAACAAATGAATCAGCTGAAATATTCATGGCATTTATTATTAAAATAGAGTAGCAAGATACAAAATATTTTCATAAAAGGACATTCAGGTCTTTTTGTATACAATCTTTTTATCGCAGCATTTAATCAATAAATAACACTATTGTCCTGTAAAAGCGATTAGATTCCTTGCAAAGCTCCGCTCGACTAGGCTTAGATTGCATCTACGCTTGGTTTTTTTCGGCTCGGCGCAGTCTTGTGTGTAAGAATATGCGTTGGGCATACCATCTCTGCCTAACAGCAAAAAACTCCAAACGCAGAATAACTACGCCGGAGTTTTTATACTTAAAGCGGTCAACAAGTTAAGGCTCTATTTCATTGACTTCAAATATTTATAAACCTCACTTTTGGTTGAAATAATAATCTGAGTTTCATTATCAAGCGCTTTTTCGAAAGTCTCCAGACCTTTGATAAAAGCATAGAATTCACGCGCGGCTGCCGACTTATTATATGCCGAAGCATATATTATAGTGGCTTCGGCATCCGCCTTACCCATTATTTCCTCGGCATCCTTAAAGGCTCCTGATTGTATGGTTTGCAACTCACGCTCCTTCTCTCCGTTTATAACAGAAGATTCCCCCTGTCCTTCCGACCTGAACTCCTCGGCTATCCTCATGCGCTCACTCTTCATACGGTTGTACACCTGCTCACGCACCTCCGGAACGTAGTTTATCCTCTTAATTTTAAAATCGAGGATGGAAATACCCAAATCACTTGCCTGTTCATTAGCTGACTCGCGTATCATGTGTTGGATTTTGTCACGCCCAACTTCTATATGCATCAACGAATCCGAAAGTCGTTCGGCCACAATGTCGGAGGCTATAGGAGTACGATTAGTTGACCGAACCACTTCTTCAAGGTTGTGATTGGCAATATGGTCACGAGTTTCCCCATCAAGGATATCAGCAATACGCGACATTGCTCCACGCTCGTTGGTAAGGCGCATAAAAAATTTCAGGGGGTCAGTAATCTGCCAACGTGCATAGGAATCAACAAAGATAAACTTCTTATCCTTAGTAGGAATCTGGTTTGCATCTCCATCCCACTCCAGGAAGCGTTTGTCGAAATAGTTGGTCTTTTGTATAAAGGGTGTTTTTAGGTTCAGCCCGGGCTCAACAATTGCTTCACCCACAGGACGGCCAAACTGAGTAATTACAACCTGTTGCGTTTCGGTAACAACAAAAACGCTGTTTAAGAGTAATATCAATGCTGCTATCAGCACTAAAACCCATATAATAATATTTCTCATCTTTCAAATATTTTAGTTGTTAGCAGCCTTTGAATTCACTTGCATCTGCAGCAAAGGCAGCACATTAGAGCCATCCTGGTCAGTGATAATCTTGCCTCCCAATTTTGGCAATACTCGCTGCATAGTCTCCAGATAAATTCTATTTTTAGTAACCTCCGGCGCCTTCATATATTCCTGATAGAGAAGATTAAAACGTGTCGCCTCGCCCATAGCGTTATTAACCCGTGCGGTGGCATAGCCTTCAGCCTTTTCGATAGTTTCACGAGCCTGACCCCGGGCGTGAGGAATGACTTTATTGTATTCTGCTTTTGCCTGATTTATCAAGGTCTCTTTCTCTTGTTGTGCCTCATTAACCGCGTTAAATGCTCCTTTTACGGGATCCGGCGGGTTTACATCCTGAAGCACAACTTGTTCTACCTTAATACCGAGCGAATACTCGTCGCACAATCCTTGTATAAGTTCTTCAACTGCCAGCGCCACTTCGGTACGGCCCACGGTAAGCACCTCATTAACTGTGCGGTCGCCCACTATCTGGCGCATCGATGATTCTGAAATATCGCGCAGGGTTCCTTCCGGATGGCGAACCATAAAAAGATACTTGTAGGGGTCGCTTATGCGATATTGTACTACCCATTCCACATCGGCCAGGTTCAGGTCGCCCGTAAGCATCAAAGACTCATCGGCAGTCCCTTGTTTGGTATATTCAGAGCGCACATTAGTACCTACGGTACGAAAGCCAAACTCTTGTTTTTGCTGACGTTCAACGGCCACCTTCACTACCCTCTCGAAAAATGGAATTTTAAAATTCAATCCCGGTTCGCTACTTCTGGTGTATTTTCCAAAACGTGTAATTACTCCTATTTCTTCAGGTTGAATCTGGAAGAATCCGCTCCAGGCAATCAGAACCAGAGCAATAGTGATTACAATGTTTTTAATGTTCGACACGGCCTTTTTCATATCGGGCGGAATCTTAAAATCTTTGAATTGACTTGAAGCCATAAAGTTTAGTTATTTGTTAATGATAATTATATAAAAGACTCGAGAAATTTACGAACAGCATCTGTCGTTTCCAACTTGTAAGAGGCGTTGGTATGCTTAATTCCAACTTTTATGGTAATTGCAGACTCCGGCAGCTCCCGAAACAAGTACTCATCGGTCCAATCGTCGCCAATAGCCATGATAAAGTCTGCATTCATATTCATCAGGAATTTATTGGCAGCCGATCCCTTGTTAATACCTCCGCTTTTAACTTCCACCACCTTGTTGCCTTCCATAATTTCAAGATGGTGATTGGCCATCAGCTCGGTAAGCTCATCGCGCAGCTCTTTGCCGCGCATTTCGCCTAACTCTAGTTCAGCACGGCGGTAATGCCATACCAGCGAATAATTCTTCTCTTCGACAAATGAGCCCGGCGTACGATCAACATAGCCTTCCAGTACCGGACGAATCACAGGCATCCATGAGTTAGAGGCGTTAATCAACATTTCCCAATCTCCCCCTTCTCTGCGCAACCATACTCCGTGCTCACAAATAAGGTTGACCTTCTTCCCTTCAAACCACTTGCCCAAAGTCTCCTTATCCCGTCCGCTAATTATGGTAAGTACATTTTTCTCCTTATCCGCAAGCGATTCAATGAGTTTTAAAAGTTCGGAATCGGGACTTGCCGCCTGCGGATCATCCATAAACCCTTTAAGGGTCCCGTCGTAATCCAAAAATATAGCCCTTTTTGAAGCCTTATTGTAGCTGTCAAGTATCTCATTATTAATTTTAGGACTAATCTTTTTAGCAAGGAAATCCTTTTGCAAGCGGTTAACGCGCTTCAAAGCACTCACGAAATCCTTAGCCCACTTATATACATCATAGCGTTTTAGGCGCTTTTGCATTGCATCAATACGCTTCAACTGTTCATCGTAGGGCATTTCAAGGGCTTGCAAAATCGCGTTGGCTGTCTCGTCCTCATCGTTGGGATTGATAATAATCGCCTCTCCCATTTCTTTAACCACTCCTGCCATTTCGCTCAGCACCATCACCCCTGTCTTATTAATTCTCGATGCAATATACTCTTTAGCTACCAGATTCATTCCGTCGCGAACCGGCGTAATCAGCGCTACGTCACTCATGCTGTATAGCTCTACAAGATTTTGGAATGGCATAGTGCGATAAAAATACCAGACCGGCGTATAGTTGATTGAGCCGTATAAGCCGTTAATGCTACCAACTAACTCTTCGACTTCGCTTTTAAGCCG
The DNA here is from genome assembly GCA_002427105.1 of Marinilabiliaceae bacterium UBA5488. Taxonomy (GTDB): domain Bacteria; phylum Bacteroidota; class Bacteroidia; order Bacteroidales; family Marinilabiliaceae; genus Geofilum. The sequence continues at coordinate 60,208 of DIPM01000014.1, forward strand.
TTGATAGTAAATCACATTATTTCGCGAAGGCACCGCGAGCATAACCAAAGTAACCTTTCCCACATATTGGGGGTTAAGCTCCAGAAACTTACTGAAGGCTCTCAGACGGTTTGGAATTCCTTTTGAGTAATCCAGCCTGTCAATTGACAAGATAAGACGTCGGTCGGCATCCATAACGAAGTACTTTTCAAGTTCAAGATGCACTTCCGAGCGTTCCTTTACGGGAGTTTGATGAATATGCCGGGCTGCCTGCTCAAATTTATAGTAATCTATTCCCATCGGGAAAGCATCGGCCAAAATAATCCGACCCTCGATATGAATCTCGTTAAAGATAATTTCGTAACCAAACAGACGGCGCACGCTGCTAAGGAAGTGACGCTCATAGTCGTAGGTATGGAAGCCTATCAAGTCGGCACCCAGCAAGCCTTTCAAGAGCTCATTGCGCCAAGGCAAAATCCTGAATACCTCGTAGGAAGGAAAGGGAATATGTAAAAAGAAGCCTATGGTAATATCCGGACGTTTACTTTTAATCATTTCAGGCACAAGCATCAACTGGTAATCGTGCACCCAGACATAGTCGCCCTCTTCTGAAATTTCTAAAACTTTATCGGCAAACTTCTGATTAACTGCAATGTAGGCATCCCAAAACTCAGAATGAAAATCAACATACTGCGCGAAATAGTGAAACAAAGGCCATATTGTGTTATTGCAAAAACCCTCATAAAACTCTTCCACCTCCTGTTCGCTAAGATGCACCGAATCACAGCCTTCTTTTAGCAATAATTTGTCAATATAGTCGAGCTCTTCTTTAGACTTAGTGTCGGAGACAATGCCGGGCCATCCTATCCATTTGCCGTTAAAATCCTTATAAACAGAATTCATTCCGGTTGCCAGCCCCCCAACGCTCGGCTCTAATTGAGGTTCTTCATTGTCAAAATTAATGCTGAAAGGTAATCTGTTGGATACTATATGTAGTTTTTCCATATCAATGAAAGGTTGATTTTTAATGACTTATTTACAGAACAATCAAGTAGTACGTGATTATCCCTGGCTGTTTTAGTTGCCCCTTTAGTATGTAAAATCAAGCCCATATCTAACAAAGTTACAAAAAGCTGCGGTTTTAGACTAATTCTTTGGTCTAAAACCCGCAAAGCAATCTAGATATTTCAGGATGACACAATAGCGTGGGCTCAATATTTCATAAATAGAGCCATTTTTTATATTTTGCATTTTTACAGTTTATAAAAGCACAGATTTATGGAAAAACAATGCGAGAAGGGAATGGACTATGGAATGATTGGCAACTGCCGTAGCGGTGCCTTAGTATCAAGCAAGGGAGCCATAGAATGGTTGTGCTTACCTAAATTTGACTCCGGCTCGGTTTTCGCAAAACTATTAGACGATATTATTGGCGGCAGCTTCGAGATACTGCCCAAAAACTGTTTGGATATAAGCCAAAAATACGATGGTTACACCAATATCCTTATTACCCGTTTTAAGTGCAGGGAAGGCACTTTCGAAGTTCACGATTTTATGCCTCGTTACAAATTAGATCACGGCAATTACTACGCTCCGCCCGATTTGATTCGTTATTTCAAGCATATTGAAGGCGAGCCCGTCTTCAAAATTAAATATGACCCCAAACTCGAATATGCCAAGTATCCTACCAAAATAAAATTTCGCACTAATTATCTAAAGGCTCAGACGGCTCAGGGCGACTACGATTCAAATTACTTGTACTCAAGTATGAATGTATATGATGTGATGTGTCAACAGCCACTCACGTTGACTAAGGATGAATTCGTGCTGATAAGCTATAACCAAAAACTTTTAGATCAAACGGTTGAACGTTCTTATACCAAACTGACACGAACAAAGGCCTATTGGCTTACTTGGTCACAACGCACCACGCGCTTTGGTAAATACAACGATGTTATCAATCGCAGTGCTTTGGTTCTAAAACTATTGAGTTATCAAAAGAGCGGTGCCATTCTGGCTGCATTAACCACTTCTCTTCCGGAAACCATTGGAGAAGTGCGCAACTGGGACTATCGCTTTTGCTGGATAAGGGACGCTTCGATGGTCGTCAAGATTATGACCAGTCTTGGTCACTTCAATATGGCTCATGACTATTTAAAATTCATCACCGACATCTTACCTGAAAAGGATGAGCGTATCCAGATTATGTATGGCATTAACGGTGAAAAGAAACTCAAAGAAACCTTCCTCGACCACTTGTCGGGCTACTGCGACAGCAAACCTGTAAGAATCGGCAATGCGGCATATAAGCAAAAACAAAACGATATTTATGGCATTTTGATGGATGTTATATACCAGCATTTCAAGATTTTTACGGTGTCACTTCAGCATAGTGAGGATCTTTGGACCATAACACGCAATATGGTTTTTGCTGTTGAGCGCAACTGGCAAAAACCCGACAGAGGCATCTGGGAAATTCGCCAAAGTAACAAACACTTTACCTTCAGCAAAGTACTTTGTTGGGTAGCTGTCGATAGAGCCATCAAGATAGCGTCCATATTGAAGCAGCATGAGAAGATAGAAGAATGGTCTGCCCTGCGCGACAAAATCAAGAAAGAAATCCTGAAAAAGGCCTGGAACAATGAAAAGCAGGCCTTTACTCAAGCCTATGGTGAATCCGACCTCGATGCCTCCGTTTTGCTTATGGAGTTTTATGGCTTCATGTCGGGCAGCGACCCCCAATATAAGTCCACCGTAAAGGCTATACAGAAAGACCTGGAATACAAAGGTTTGATGTATCGTTATAAAAATAAAGACGACTTTGGAGAACCATCATCAGCCTTTACTATTTGTTCGTTTTGGCTTGTACGGGCGCTTTACATGATAGGCGAGGAAGAAGAGGCCATCGAAAAATTCGACAAGCTTCTGGCCTGCGCCAATCACCTTTCATTATTTAGTGAGGATTTGGATTTTAACACCAGACGCCTGTTGGGCAATTTTCCTCAGGCATACTCACATCTTGCGCTAATCGACACTGCAATGTTGCTTGTCGAAGGTAAGCTGAGTAAGGATGAGGAACTGCTGAAATCTATTCAATAATTTATTGCAACATCAGCCAATCGCCCAAAATCCGGTACGATTCAGCATTGTCGTTTATCCACTCCATTGCATCGGCCGGATAACGGGTGTAGGCGATATGATAGGCCATTGCCTCGTCAAATCCTAAGCGAGCCACCTGACTAAAAAAATCAGAATAAAAAACCCATAAGCCATCAGAGGAGCTAACTTTGGCCATTTGCATGCTCTCAATCAGTCCAACAGTCTGCCTAACAAACCATGGCCCTCTTTCATCATAAGATCCGCTAAATGCTTCGGGAACAAAATCAACGCTAAAGCCCTTCCCGGCTGTTGAGACTTTTGAAATACCAAGAGTTGAAACCGCCCAACTATCATACAAACGCTCAACACTTGCCGCTACGTCTGCACTGTTTAAAGCGTCCTGATGCAGAAACAGATAATAGATTAAGGGAAGGACGGCTTTAAGGTTCTCCCCGCGGCGATACATATTCTCGCCCAACAAAAGATGAGCATCACCAAAGCCCGGACAGACATGTATTGAGCGCAAAAGATACCTTTCACCCTTCCCGGAATCGAAAGGGATAGCAATTCGACCTGCATGATAAAGCAAAAGGCAGTCGGAAGGGAAGGCTTCTATGCCCTCTTCCATCCATTTGTCGCGCAGGCGCACATTGCCAAGCTCTTCATAAGCCAAAACACCTGCCAGGTAGGCATCTGCCGAAGGATGTATCAGGTCTTTACGTGCTTCCACAGCATTTTCCAAAGCCCTTGCAGCGTCTCCTTTTTGAAAATAAGCAAGCGCCAGTCCGCCAAGAACCTCTCCGTCTGCCACGCCCCTTATAACTGCCTGGTTCAGATATACCATGGCCGAATCGCTTTGACCTTCATCTAAAAACTCCAAGCCCCGAAACTTATACTCCTGTCCTCCTAATTGAGCTAAAGAGACAAGGCTCTGCATTATCATAAGGGCTAAGATCATTATTCTTATATTCATAAATATGATTTTGATACTAATTTACACCACAACATAACTCATAAGCCATAACCCATAACTCATAGCCCATAACTCATAACTCATAACTATTCATTCACTGACAACCACAGCCGCACTGCTATGTCCGGCAAAGGAAGGAGCATAAAAGCAACTTACATGAACCGGTCCCTGAACGGCTTTGCCACTATGAGACACAGTCATTTCCCATGATATGGTGTAGCGCCCTTTGGGCAGGCTGTCAACAAAAATCCCTGCTCCGGCATCGTTAATCGACAAATAATAAGCTAAGCCAGACTGATAGCGGTAGCCGGATAAAATATCCACCGGCTCCAGCGTCGCTGCCCGCGGTGCATTCACGTGAACAAAATCAAGCTCTTGCGGAGTCTCTATAACAACACGCTGCATCAGTCTGTCTCCCTTTGTCAACCGGGTGTCGGCATCCACAACTGTCCAAATCTCACGATTATCAACGAACTCCCTCTTCATCAGCGTTGTCGATACATCAAGGAAGCCGCCCGCTTCAACATCAGCCGACTCGCGGAAATAGCTAAGGGAAACAGTTGCAAAAGATGGCGTATCGCCGGCTTTTTGAATTGTTATCTCTCCATATTTTTGATCTATCTCAGCTCCCTCGATTGAAAAGCTCCTATAACCCGAACCCGTTTCAGACAGCCTGAAGTCGATGGCTTTTCCCCCGGTCGTAATTACATCAGCCACATCGCTTGTGAAGAGCTCCCGTGAAGAGGACGCCAGCGCGTAAACAGCCGAAACGGTAGCGCGAGTAGTTCCCCAATGCTGAGTCAACTTCTGCTGAATCAGCCAATTTTCCATCCCTATTAGCACATTATCATAGCCAGAAATTTCCCTGAAAGCCTCCATTGCCGCCACATGAGTCTCGACAGGCGACTGATACCAGTATGGGCTGTAGGGCAACTTAAAATATCGCGTTGCCCCCTCTTCAAGAAGATACTCTTCAAGTGAGCTTAGCAAGGCAGCTGCCTCTTCATCATTCGCACTGCGCTGCAATACAATCGCGGCATACGCCATTACACGCGGAGATTCGCGAGGCAGTTTTTTCTTCAAGATATCAATCCAGAAGGATACTTCAGAGACATCCATCTTGGCTGCATCAAAGCTCAGGGCATAGAGTTTATATATTACATCAGAAGAGACTCCGGCAACATCCTTATTATTTATAACAGCCTTTTCAAAGTCCTCCTTCTGCTTCTTGAGGCGCGTTAACAACCATCGCGACGAGGCCTCAATCATCTCCTGAACCTCATTGTCCCAACTTACTCCCATCTTCTGCAAAAAGCCAAAGCCTGCAAGGATATTAATGGTAGTCTGCTCTGAAGGGTACATACCGCTAAACCAGGGCCAGGCTCCATCGGATAGCTGCATTTGCTTCAAGAGCTTAACAGCAGAGTAAATCTCGTTGTCGAGATGACCATCTGCCACCAATGAGGCAAAGGCTCTGCGGCGCTCACTGTCACTCTGAGCCTTGTTGAGCCAGGGTGTTGCAGTGAGAAATGCCGATTTGAGCTCCGGATTCTTCTCAAGAGCCGACAACAGGGCATTTTCATCACCGGGAAGTTCTGCTTTCCAAACATTAAGCACACGCTCTATCTGAGGGTGTTGCTTAAAGATTTGCCTAGCCACAGAGGCTGAAAAGAATCGGTTAAATATCTGATCAGCGCTTTCATGCGGCTGTTGTCCGAGCCATGGCAAAGCCGCCAGAACCTCCCATGCTACATTCTCAGTATAACTAAAAGTGAAACCTTCAAAATTCTCAACTTCCCCGTTGCGCAAGACAGGCATAATAAGCTGATGACTTCCGGCACTTGTAAGCATCAAAGGCTTAGTCTCGGTGACCAGAGTTTGCGACGGCAAGACTGCTATTATATGCTTTTCAGCGTCACTTAGCTGACCTGAAGAAGCCTTAACAAGCACCTCGAGAGCCTTAAGTCCTTTGGGCACATCAATTTTCCAACGAACAACTGTGCTACTTCCGGCCTCTGCTTCCCATAACAATTCTTCATAGCCATCCGGATTAATAGTCCTGCCGCTTGTGGCATCATTCACCTCCAGGCTGGCCATGCCTCCCAGTTGTATATCACTACTATTCAGTACACTAACAGCAAGCCAGAGCTGATCGCCTTCACGCACCACCCGAGGGATATTAGGCACTACCATCAAATCGCGGGCAGATATTATCATCTGCTCCACATTGGCGCTTAGCCCGTCCTTACGGTGGGCCAGAGCCATAAAGCGCCAGCGGGTAAGGGCATCAGGCATGCTAAATTCAAATTCTACAGTTCCATCCCCTGCGCTTACTAAATGAGGCAGGAAGAAGGCGGTCTCCGTCAGATTGGTACGTAAAGGAGTTGCCTTTTCTGAAACTGGTTCATTGAGCGTAGATTCCTGGCGGGCTATAGGAGCAATATTCATCTTATCTACCCTACTAACTTCCCCAAAAACAGCAAACTCCATAACCTCGTTATCTTCAACAATGCTTAAGGATTTCATTCTGCCTGAGCGCTCCATAATAGGAGGAGCATATCCCCAATAAATCTGATACTCCCAGAAAAAGGAAGGATAAGCAGCCGCAGAGGCTCCTCCTGAATAGTAGTTATAGTTTCCGCCTTGATAGTAATAGTTAAAAGATTCCCACTCCCACATAGGCCTTTGCCTATTATAGTAATAAGATCTATCCATGCTCAAGTCGTTGGCCTGGTATAAATCCAGTGCTGCATCATACATTAAAGCCAGCACCTCGCCATTGGCGGATTTATTATTAGCATCTTTAAGCGTAAGAGTCCACTTTTCCTTATCGCCGGGCTTAACTTTATCACGAAATTTAGAAAGCTCCAGGGTCATACTTTTAGACGGATCTTTAAGCTGCACAATTTCCTGAGAAGCCTCAATCCGGTTGTTCTTAATCAAAAAGGCCTGTATCCTTATCGAGCCTTCAAGGCTTTTATCGACGGGCAAAGATATTCTATGCCACTTCCCGGCCGGAACCACTGTCTCGTTGATCAGCTCCTGACTGCCCGACACTGCATAAAGCTTCACTTGCGCATCCTTATATATCGAACCCACAATAAATTCAAGCTTCTCGCCGTAAAAAGCCTCCGGCTTACCAATATTCACCAGAGTAAGAGCTTCTCCAAGGGTATAATTTGTCTGAGAAGGATTGATAAGCGTAAACCCTGACTCAGATTTAACTGTATCACCACTAATATCAATGATTTCAGTTCGCAAACGATAATAACCCGTAGCCAACTTGTTCGTCACTCCTATTTGCTTTTCTTCACTTCCAAAAATCTCCCAGGTTCCACTGCTTATAAGGGCCTCTACAACAACTTCCTTGTTCTCAGTTTGGGTTTTGTCCCACAATACAGTGTCGGCCTTTTGCCAATATGGACGTACGGGAGCTTTGGAGGGCGACTTTAACTTTTCAAGATGGTAGGATACACTTCCCTTTACTCCCTGGCCTGAATGATTCATCAAAGAGATATTTACAGGCACTGAACTGATGGCACTTCCAACCAAGGTAGAAGAGATAAAAGAACTCAAGTGATATGCCGTTTTATCAATGGTAAGCGAGGTACTTGCAGAGCGGGTCTCACCATTCTGATCGCTTATATCAATTTCCACGAGATAGTTATAATAGGGAAAGTAGTTCGATTTTATATTATCATCACTTGCAACAAAGCTTATATCGACCTTACCCTCACTATTGGTGCTTGAACTCCCCGAGGCAATTATCTTCGGACTAAGGTAAAAACCACGCCTCCACAAACCGCTGCTTCGGCTAACTTTCCATTCTACCCTTGCATCTGCCAGGGGAACTCCGGTAAGGGTAATTGCAGATGCCCTAAGGCTTATTGAGTCGCCAACAAGAGCAAGATCTTTAAACGGTTCGATGTTGACCTCAAAGCGAGGACGTTTGTATTCTTCCATCGAAAAGAAGGCAGAGCCGTAGGGAGTCTCAATTGAGCACTGCCCCGTAAGGCCGCTTGATGGCAGGCTGAAAGTGCCCGAAAACGAGCCAAAATCGTTACTTATAAATGACTGACGCGCCAACTCCCTGCCATTTGCATCGCGCAAAGTGAGATATGTGCTGTGCCCGGCCAGTGCCGAGCTGCTCTCAGCTTTCTGCTGCATCAGGATAGCTTTAAAATGTACTCTTTGACCGGGTCGATACACCTTTCTATCTGTGAAAACAAAAGCACGGTTAACAGCAACAGGCTCATCAACTACCTTAGTTCTCCCCCACCATTTATGTCCGGAGAAATAGCTATCCTCTTCCTTGCTGACAACAAGCCTGTAGTTAAGTCTTTCAGCCCGGTTCTCAACGAAGACTTCACCTTTACTGTTTGAAGGTCCATAACGTTGTTGAGTCATCATATCGCCATATCTGCGACTGCTATATATATCCACATAGGCGCCTTCAAGGGCATGGCCATTGTCGCGACTCCTAACTTCTATCAAAACCCCATCTTCTCTGTCAAGTTGCAGAAAGGCGAGATTGCTCACCTGAATCAGTGAATAACGATAATTTTTGTTTTTTGCGGGATTCTTAGCTTCAAAAGGCTCGTCGGACACTACCAGTGCGTAGAGTCCGGGAGCCGGAGTCATCTCAACTGCAAGCTCCGCAGAATGATTAAGGAAGTCGCCATAATCCGGCAGGTCGGTCGCAGAAGTCCAAAGCGGTTTTGCATTATCCAACTGCTTCACAATCCATTCATCATCAGGCTTTCTATGATTATCAAGTTCAGGACGATCCAGTAGGTAAACAGCGGAGTAGAGCCGGCGAACATTATTATAATTGACCAAATAACTCAGGTTTTGCTTCGGTAAGGCTACTCCCTCACATTGCAAATCAAGATAAGGAAAACTAATTTCCTCCATTAGCTGCTTTGACAAAATGCCTCCCTCGCTTTCAGGCCAAAGCTCAACGGCCTCGCTTGCCAAAGCGTAGGCCTCAAGCCTGTACTTTCGCATACCCTCAGGAGCCTCAACATCGTCATTATTATAATACAAGAATGAAGCGTAGTTATAAAGCACAGAAGCCTCAATCTCTTTGCCCTGCGTCTCTGACCTTAAACGCTTTAAGGCTCTTTCATATAGTGCCATTCCGTCTTCTCCTGAGTACAGTTCATACATCAGTTGAAGGCGCATCAAATCAACATCAACAAGCAATTCAAAATCGCCTCTGTTGCCGCTGAGTGTTAGCCACTCCTGCAATAATTCAACAGCTGCGACGGAAACCATAGACGAATCACCTGAGGGAAATGACAGACTCACAAATTGTTCACGATCACCAAGCAATTGCTCCTTATTAAACTGATCAGCAGTATCAACTTCCGGCTCAAAAAAAGATCCTTCCAAAAATTTATCAATAGTGCGATGAACCAATAAATCATAGAGTGTAGGCCTTAAGTGCAACTTCTTATCGCTGTTGATAAGTAGGGCTAAATAATTTTCTGATGATTCCGAAGCCAACAACTCCTTGTCGGCCAGCGACAGCAGATAATGCTCACGTGCTTTTGCCGAGAGCTCAAACGCACTCATTTCATGCAGGTTCTCACTTCCGGTAACAGCATCTCCCTTATCAAGAAGTTTCCATCTGTTGCTTTGATAAAACTGCATATATAAATCGCCCAGTATGCTATGTGCCATCTGTTTTGCCGGAACCCACAAGAGCGCAAGCTCATTTTCAAGTTCAGTTATAAGCTTAAGCGTAGCATCTTCTTCCGAAGCTTGCAAAAGCTGGCTACGCCTAACTAACGACTTGATATAATCAACACTGTTATTTTCTTTCATACTGATTTGATGAATGCTCTCAACAACCCCAAGCTCAGAGCGGGGGAGATTAAGCTTGTTAAGCGAATCGGCCTCTTGCCAAAGTTTATCTACCGACCCACCGGAAGCAACACGCCCGGTCTGACAGCCTGATACTATACCAAAAGCAAGGATTGCAATAAACAGAAATGTAGAACGCATATTATTAACTTTAAAATGTATCAATTTACAAAGATTTGCGATAAGATGATTGGGAATTTCGTGCCAAAAAATATCGGGAATAAATACCTGTCGCAAGATTTTTAATTCTCCGGATAAATTTCACCAAAATAATGATTCTGAAGGTGGAGGCAAATTATGTACGAATAGCATTTTTTGTGAGCGGTGGATATATCACATATTAACATCCCGCCATTATTCTTGAGAAATTACGTTCTTAAATTCGTCAATAAGGCGCTTAAGCTTATAGTTACGTTGAATAAGGCCTGTGATTTTACCGGCTGCTCCGGCAATAAGCACTGCCAGAATAAAGATTCCCAAAATCCAGGTTTTGTCCATCTCCGATAAGTTGCTTAAGGCTATCAGTCCGACAATCAAAAAAGGCAAAGAATATGTAATAAACTTTTGTCCTGAGGCACAGCCACACTCATCAAACAGAAAATTAAAGCGTTTTTCCCACTCTCTATTAGAAGCCTCGCTCAAGTCCGGAAAGTTAAAAATCACTGATTTATGGCGCTTGGCAGCAGCTTCCTCAAGTTGTTCAAGTGATGATATTTCCATAGTTAGAATTTGATGAGACAAAATAACGAAAAAACTTCGAACCGGCATCACTCAAAAGCAACATATTAGAGAAGCTTATAGTTTTAATAGTAATTTGACATAATAACATCTTAGGAAGCACTTAGCACCTCATCAACAGCATCTCGCAAAAACGATCTGTCATAATAGTCATTATCCACTATTTCTGTGTTCCACACAACGATATCCAAATCAATAATGCGTGGGCCAAATTTGGGAGCCTCACGATCGCGTCCCATCTCATCCTCAATTTGTTTAAGCAGCTTATTTAGCTCATCTCTTTGCATGGAAGTGCTAATTTTCAGGGCACCATTAAGAAATTCCGGCTGATCGGTGATTCCTATTGGCTCTGTCTTTATTAAGGACGAAACAGTATTGACCTCAAAATATTGCTTCAGAAGACTCAGAGCCTTGTCGATATTCCTTTGAGCGTCAATATTTGAACCCAAACTAATTACTGCTACATTCACCGGTATATGCTATTTAATTAGACTTATGGTAAAGGACACGCTTTTTGCAAAGCGAAGCGCATGTGGCTTGTCAACTTCTACGGTTACGGAGTTTACCCTTTCCTTTACGAGCAGGTGCCGCGCCACATCGCCTGCAACTTTCTCTATAAGGTTGAATTGCCTACCCTCCACCAATTCTATAATCTCCTTGCTGAGAGTGCGGTAATCAAGCGCTTCTTCCGGATTATCACTTAACTCTTCTCCCGATAAGTCATACTCAATGCTTATATTAAGCCGCAAATCCTGCATTTTGCCAATTTCGTGGGGATTAAAGCCGGCTTCAGCACGTAACAAAAGATTTTTAATAGTAATTACAGCCATATCATAAGTTTAAATGTGCACCGCCGTCACAATAAATAATTTGTCCTGTAACGGCGCTGTTGCTAAGTAAGAACCACAAGGCATCAATCAACTGCTCCATCTCCACAACCTTTCTAAGCGGTGTCTGCGCAGCAAGCTCACTTAAGTATGAATATTCTTTGCCGGGCGGGGGAAGCACTGCCCCCGGCGCAACAGCATTCACCCGTATATTTGGCGCCCACTCAAGTGCTGCCATTCGTGTTAATTCCATCAAGGCCCTTTTAGACAGACTATAAGCGGCGTAGTCTGACCTGTTGTGGCTCACCCTGGTATCAAGAATATTAATAATAGAACCTTTCCCATAACTATGGTAGAAAGCATTCATTAACATAAATGGAGCCTCAAAATTCACGCTCATCTGCTGTCGAAGAAGTTCCGCCGTTGTTTCGGATATAGTGGAAGGGCTAAACAATGAGGCATTGTTAATTAAAGCATCCGGCTTAACACCCAATTCCGAGAGTCTCGCAAACACATCAGCGGCTGCTTTTTCGGGACTGGAAAAGTCGGCCATCACAACGGGAAAACGCCTTCCCTTAAAGGATTCACGCAAGCCTGATGACAAAATATCTGCCTCTTCCCTGCTATTATTGCAATGAAGCACCACCTCCCAACCTCTGGCTGCAAAACTTTCCGCTAAGGCCCTTCCAATCCTTTTGGCTGCTCCGCTAATTAAAACTGTCTGCTTCATCAAAATTACAAGTTTGAGAATTTGAGGGTTTGTGAACTTAGAACATAAAACTTATAACTTAGAACTCATTTAAGGTCAATGAAAGGTACAATAAAATTGTTGGCTACAAAAACTGCAAAGTCCAAACTACACAAAAAAAACAGCCGACCCGATATCTTCATACCTTGGCCGGCTGCCCACTCATCTACTAAACCTAAACCCAAAACTACAACATTTTTATCAATTAAGTACTACTTTACTGATACAAGTTGAAATTTTTTTTAAAGTGCATAGCTTCCTTCACTATCGCGCAACATCTCCTGCAATTTTTTGCGGGTAAAGAAAATTCGGCTTTTAACAGTGCCAATTGGCAGGTCTAACTGCTCAGCTATCTCTTTATACTTATAACCATCGGTGTGCATTTTAAACGGAATCCGGAAATCATCGTCCAAACGCTCAATATGTCTGGTCATTTCAGTAACACTATGTACCATCTCAGGAGTTTCAGAAGCAAAATTCTTTCGATAGGCCGAACGAAGTGCTTCCTCATTACCGTCAAAAGTATTTCTAGTCTTTTGATTACGGCGATAATTATTAATAAAGGTGTTTTTCATAATTGTAAACACCCAAGCCTTAAAGTTTGTGTTGGCAGTAAACTGCTTTCTATAGGTTAGAGCTTTCAAGGTTGTTTCCTGTAAAAGATCTCTTGCATCTTCGTCATTTGCGGTCAGACTCAGAGCAAAATAAAGTAGCTTGTCTTGTAATCCAAGCAGTTTGTCATTAAATTGCATTGTTGTCATGGCTGAAATTTTTTGTTTATTTTGTATAACAAATGTACGCCAAAGATAAACACGATACAAGTATTTTCGTACTTAATTTATGTTAAAGTAGATTTATTCTAAACAAGGAATTCTGCATATTGTTGTTTTACACGTACATACAGCAATGATAGTAGTCAATTCTAAATAAGCACCTTAACTTTTCATTAAACAAGGAAATTCGACAAATTTTAGTCAAAACCGTATGCCGGTTAATCCTAAATGTCGCATTATCAGCAAATAGGACAAGTTTATCCCATTTTAGAATTTATTTTGTCCGACTTAAACAGTCGGACAAAATATCCCTCAAAAAAAATCTTTCAGCAATAAAATTCTCTTTTATAAGGCAAATAGTATAATTTTGCAGGCAGAATATTTACAAATAACCCTTCAAAAAAATGCAGCATATAAGTTCGCTCCTGATTCACGGCTTAAAAGATCCGGCAACTATAGCTCACAGAAGTTTAAAAACACCAATTTTTGAGACTGCCTCCTTCGATTTTGCATCAGCCGAAGATGTTGAGAAGAGCTTCAATGGCACCGCCGACACCTATGCATATTCGCGAGTTACAAATCCTACAGTTGATGAACTTCAGAATCGTTTGAAGATTTTTAGCGGCGCCGGGCAGGTACTTTGCGTTGCCTCGGGCATGGCTGCAATATCCAATGTATTCACAACGCTTTGCGCTAGCGGTGATAATATTATTAGCTCTCACTATCTGTTTGGCAACACCTCATCTTTCTTTTCTAAAACCCTCCACGCTTTTGGTGTAGAGATGCGTTTTACTGATATGGAAGACTTGCAAGCAGTAGAAAACAGCATAGATTCCAATACACGGGCCATATTTATAGAGCTTCCCACAAATCCTCAATTGATATTTTTCGACGTAGAGGGAATAGCCCGTATAGCCAAATCGAAAAATGTAACCCTGGTGGTTGACAACACCGTTTTAACCCCCTATCTGTTTCAATGTCGTAACTATGATATTGATATAGAAATCTTTTCAAATACCAAGTTCGTGTCGGGAGGGGCAACGTCAATAGGCGGCTCAATTTTGGTTTACGAATCAGACAAGTGGGCTCATAACCCCAAGTTAGAGGCTGATTACGGCAAGTTTGGCAGCGATGCCTTCTACAAAAGGCTTCACAAAGAAATATATCGCAATATCGGAGCTTGCCTTTCGCCAAATAATGCCTATCTTCAACTATTAGGACTTGAAACCATTGCCGTCAGGATAGATAGAATTTTAGAAAACACGATAGAAACGGCAAAGTATCTTCAAGTTCATCCTAAGGTTAAAGGTGTTAGTTACGCGGCTTTACCGGATGACCCCGGCCACTTGCTAGCAACAAGGCTGACCGGAGGAAGACCGGGATGCTTAATTGGAGTTGAGCTAAAAGATAAGAAGGAAAGTTTCCTTTTTATGAATTCCCTGAAGATGATCAGGCGCGGAACAAACTTCTGCGACAATAAGTCGATGATAATACATCCTGCATCGACTATTTACTGGGATTTCAGCAAGGAAGAAAAGGAAAGAATGCGAATAAGCGAAGGTTTATTACGACTTTCGGTAGGATTGGAACATATTGATGATATAATAGCAGACCTGGAGCAGGCCTTAAAATATATTTAATTTAACGCAACCATTAAAAGAATATTTCATCTTAATCCAAAACAGTTAAAAATGCAAGCAGCAAAAGTAATTTTCTATTTTTTAGTGGTATTATTGATAGCAAAGTGTTCATCCGGCGGCTTTTCAAGTTCAGAGGCTAATAACGATTATGGTAGCCAAAACCTTTCAGATGAATCTCAATCGGGAGTAAAAGCCGCGGACTTTCCCGAGTACAGCAAATACTTCACATCTGAAACCAACAGCCCTTACCATTACAGCGGAGCTCCTGTGTTTGACAAATACGGTTATATTATATCCGGCACAGATACTCTAATCGTGCAAGAATATGTTTACAGCCCCTCATGGGAACAAGATGATTTGTCTAAAAGCCCCATTCGCTACAAAGATTTTTGATGCGGCGTCTTATTCCTTCATCGTAAGTTGAATTCGTTTGCGTGCTATATCTACTTCAACCACTTTCACTTCAACATGTTGGTGGAGAGCAACAACATCATTGGGATTAGACACAAACCTGTCAGCCAGTTGGCTAATATGCACCAGCCCGTCCTGTTTTACACCAACATCAACAAAAGCTCCGAAATTAGTGATATTGGTTACTATACCGGGTAGCTTCATGCCCGGACGTAAATCCTCAATTGAACGAACATCAGGCGAAAACTCAAAGACCTTGATAACACTTCTGGGGTCGCGACCGGGCTTCTCAAGCTCTGCTTTTATATCATATAGCGTAGGAAGACCTATCTTGTCGTTCACATATTTCTTCAAATCAACCTCCTGCCTGAGCTTAGCATCTTCCATAAGGTCAACAACTGTGCACTTCAAATCGTCAGCCATATTTTCAACTATGCTATATGCCTCGGGGTGAACTGCCGAGTTGTCAAGAGGGTTATCCCCTCCCCTGATTCGCAAAAAGCCTGCACACTGTTCGAAGCTTTTCGCGCCTAAGCGGGGCACCTTGTTAAGCTCGCGGCGCGATTTAAAGGGTCCGTTTTCTGTCCTGTAATCCACAATATTCTTTGCCAGCTGAGGGCCAAGACCCGAGACATAGCTCAGCAGATGCCGGCTGGCTGTGTTAAGCTCAACACCAACCATATTAACGCAGGATTCCACTTCCTTATCCAGAGAAGCCATAAGCTTGCCTTGATCCACATCATGCTGATACTGGCCTACCCCTATCGATTTAGGGTCAATCTTAACCAACTCGGCAAGCGGATCCATCAGGCGGCGACCAATTGAAACGGCTCCCCTAACGGTAACATCATAGTCGGGAAATTCATCACGGGCAGTTTTGCTGGCACTATAAACTGATGCCCCGTCTTCACTAACTACAAAAACCAGAATATCACTATTGAATCGCATTTTACGGATAAAAGCCTCCGTCTCACGCGAGGCTGTTCCGTTACCAATGGCAATAGCTTCAATTTTATAGGCTTCAACAAGGGTGTCAATTTTTTTGTAAGCCTGCTTAACTTCATTCTGCGGAGGGTGCGGAAATATTGTCTCGTTATGCATGAGATTACCCTGGGCATCAAGGCACACAACTTTACAGCCGGTTCTGTAGCCGGGGTCGATAGCAAGCACCCTCTTCTGTCCCAGCGGCGGAGATAGTAAAAGCTGCCTCAGATTTGAAGCGAAAACCTGAATTGCAGCTTCTTCCGCTTTCTGCCTGAAGAGAGCCGAAACCTCATTTTCGATAGAGGGACCCAGCAGTCTCTTATAGGAATCTTCAACAGCTGCCTTAACCTGGTCGGCCGCGCTATTGCGTCCTTTTACAAAGATGCTTTCCAGCAATTCCAAAGCCTTCTCCTGATCGGGAGATACTGATATCTTTAAAAAGCCCTCATTCTCGCCCCTTCGCATCGCCAGTAAGCGATGTGAAGGCGACTTTTTCAAGGGTTCTGAAAAATCATAATAATCGCTGTACTTCACAGCCTCCTCTTCTTTACCCTTAACCAGCTTAGAACTTATTACAGCCTCACGCTTAAACAAATTACGGATAAGATCACGAGCCTTCATATCTTCACTTACACGCTCGGCAATAATATCCCTTGCTCCTTGTAGGGCAGCCTCCACATCGGGCAGCTCATCGCTGAGAAAGTCAACAGCTCGTGATTCAATATCGCGCTCCTGCTGAAGAAATATAATATCGGCCAAAGGCTCCAGGCCCCACTCCCTGGCTTTAACGGCACGGGTTTTGCGCTTCGGCTTATATGGCAGGTATATGTCCTCCAGCTCAGTTGCATTCCATGTTGACTCAATCTTACGTTTGAGTTCATCGCTGAGCAGCCCCTGTTCATCTATTGATTTTAGTATGGTTTCACGACGCTTTTGTACCTCCTGAAGCTTTTCATACATTTCCTTTATAGTACCCACCTGAACCTCATCAAGGCTGCCTGTCATCTCCTTGCGATAACGACTAATAAACGGAATGGTTGCTCCCTCATTAAGCAGAGCAATGGTACTGCTCACCTGATTATGCGCGATATTGGTCTGCGCGGATATAATTTTGACAATCATCTGTCGCCCGATTTTTTGATTAATTATTTAAGCTGTAAATATACCCTAAACTGTGATGATAAGGGGTAGAGTCCTCTAAAAAAACCGGGTTCTTTTTCACCTTCAAAAGTCATTTTGGCGAGGATATAGGAAAATTTTGTAAATCCTAAATCTAGTTAATCAAAATCTTCTGGAAATGAATACTTTTATCAAATTCAACCCTAACAATATATAAACCGGAAGCCAAACCTTTAAGATCAAGATATGCTTCATTTGTATTTTCAAACCTCCAGTTTTGATAAACTTGAGCTGTTAATGAGGCTAATGAAATATTCACTTGTGGATAATGTTTGTTTAGGGAAATATTCAAATAGTCCTTACAAGGGTTAGGCGACATGCTAATTTCACTATCCTGTAATTCAAACAAACTTAATGCAGTTTCTACCTTAGGGTAAAGAAAGGTAGTAATATCATTAACAGTAGAATCCAGATATGCTTCCCAATCCGGGTTGCCGTAATACCAGGGGCAATGTGTAGCACCTTCATAAACATGAGTTTGGACAGGTAATCCGATGTTTGAGGCGCGCAAAACTATATTAAAAGCAAGGGAAATAGGGATATATGTATCAGCCGAACCGTGAGTCCATAATATTGGAGCTTCGTTTGAGCTTTCTATCGCTGTAGGGTCAATAAACATTCCACATAAGCACATGATTGCATGTACTTGATTTCCTACATGCGAATTGCTGCTACTACCAATAGGATTATTGGGATTTGCCATAGGATATGGAATCATTTCGTCTTGTTTATCCACATAAGCCGCCATCATAGCAGTAATTGCGCCTGCTGATTCACCCCCGATAAATACTCTGTTAGTATCAATTTTAAAATATTCTGCGTTTGCTTTAAAATATCGGATAGCTTGTTTTGCGTCGTGCATAGCATCTGTCATTGCCCTTCTGTCAGATTCAGAGTCGTAAAGCCGGAACTTCGGGTCAAGCCTGTAGTCTATGCTTGCAACGGCATATCCTTTTCTTGCCATCTTTTGGGAGAGTAATTTAATGGACTGATATTCTCTAGTTCCCGAGGTAAATCCCCCGCCATGAATATAGATGATAAGTGGTCTCTGTTGAACGGGATCTAGTCTTGGAGCGTAAAAATCAAAAAGTAGATTCTGGTTATTTCCGAGATAATCAATAGCATAGCCATAGTTTCCACCTATTACAGAATCCAATTCACTAAACACATAACTTAGGTATCGTTGTGAATATGCGCTGAAATTCAAAAACAATAATATCAGAATTATGAGTTTTTTCATCCTAAACCCTTTCTATAAACCGTACGTGAAATATTCGCTCATACGGCTTATCGATTAAAATTTTTCAGGAGCTTTATTCGCGAATTTACGACAATTCAGGTTTAGTTGGGTCCAACTCCCATACAATATTTAGGACTACCTCTCCGTGCTATACCGCTAATGCCTTATTTTTTCATGGCTTCCGCTTTGAGTTCTTTAGGCATCTTTTCAATGGCGTAACGCAGTGCCGTGCGTGGCATAACGGCCTTTTTGGCTACCACATAGTTAAATACAGCTTGTTTATTACTTTCGCTGGCTGCTTTCAGCATCCAGCCGTAGCCTTTTTGTACCAGGTCGTCTTTATCAAGAAGCAGTAGGTCTGCAATCTCAAATATTTCTTTAAGAAACAGTCCTTTTCTGGCGGGGATGATCAGGCTTACGGCGGCCCCTCTTTTAGTCCAGCGATGGGGCGAGGTCGCCCAACGCTTAAGCTCTTCAAGGTACTCTGGATACTTCATCACAAAACTTCCGATGGTATGGTTGCAAAGGGTGTCGCAGTCGGCCCAATTGTTTACGTAGCTATTTACCCAACGCTCAAAGGTCTTGAAATCTTCCGGCTCGTATTGCGCAACCCAAGATTCGGCAAAGCGGCAGGCTATAATGGCTTCCTCCAGGTACTTCGATTGCCAAAGTTCATCGCAAAGGGCAAAGACTTCGTGTTTGGATAAGGGCTTTATTCGCTTTAGGTATTCCCTGATTATTTTAGTGGCTTCGACATTTTTTACGCCATAAACCAGGGCTGCTTCGCCGGGCTTAAAGAAGCGGGCGGAAGTGGCCTTTGCCTGTGGGTCGGCGCTGCTTTGCAGGGCCTGCCTAATTTCTGTTAACAATTTTTCTTTCATAAGGCACTAAAAAAACGAATAGGCAGCTTAATTGTTGCAGACAATCTCATACTTGATGTTTTCTAAGTCTTTAAAAAACACCGCATAGTAGGTGAGACTGTATTCCAGATAAAGTTGGGGCTTGGTGACGATGTTTGCCCCTATCTTCTTTAACTCCTCGTATGCACTGTCGACTTCGGCTCTCGAATCGGCTTTAAAGGCCAAATGGTGCAGGGCACCGGGCTTGCGCCTGTGAATGGCCTCGTCTTTAAAGGCCTCCCGGGGTGAGGTAAGAGCGAAAGCCAGCAGTTCATGGCTGTACTCAACCACATAAAAGTCATGCTCTTGGATATAAACCTTCACCTTTTTATTGACATCAAAGCCAACAATGGGCAAAAACCGGTCATAAAAACGTTCTGCTGCGTCGAGGTCCTTTACAGTAATCTGGATGTGATCAATAATGGGTTTCATAGGCTTGATAGATTTATTTATTTCTGGCAATTCTAAACCCCAGGTCGTCGATTTTAAATTTTAAGGGATGACTTCTTCTTCGTGTGGTTGCCATGACACTTCGTTCATCGTCAGCCCAACCGCCACCTCTAAAAATTCGGTATGAGCCATACGGTTTCGTCCTGAAAACGAACATCTAATTTTGTTTCTCCGTTTTCGGTTTGATATATAACTATTTGTGATTTATTTTCTTCCATTTGAATTAAAATTTATTTCAATGTATCATTATCCCAATTTGCAGGGTTGTTTGTGATGTATTCCGAAATTTTCAAATACGATAGTTCATCGCGAATTATGTGTTCGTGGTAATTGCGTTGCCAAACATCGAATATATTGGTATTTTGACGCACCCATTTGGTAACACCAATTTTGTACCCCCGCACAATTGACCCAATGGTTTTTGATGGTGACCGTTGGGGCGAATAATTTTTCGCCCTTACCGTACGCTACCCTCTATTATCTCGATTTCTTCTGCTGTCAAATCGTATAGCTGGTAAACCAAATGATCTATTTGGTTTTCTAAATTTGTTGTTTCAATTTCTTTATCTTTTGCTTTAAGTGAAATGATTTCAGAAACTTTATTTTCTAAATCAATTGAGGTGATTTTTTTTGGTAGTGGAAGTTGTTCTATGTATTTTGGTTTTATGTTGTAGTCCACAAAACAATTTGAAAAATACCAATTCATAAGTCGTGAGTTTAGTATTCCCAATAGCACTTTTAAAGAATTCCCATTTTCTGAAACAACAAATGAAAAGTTGTTTAAAGGATAATATTCACCTGTAAGATCAAGTGCACAAACTAACCTAACAGGCATACTCAATTTTCTGATATATTGAATTAGTATTTTTGGTTGTTCATAGTTTATATTGTTTAAACCCGCTAAATCATTACAAACGTTCAAATAGTCACATTGCCAATCAATTGTATATTTCTTAATATTCTTTGCCGATGAAGCACACTTTTTCCAATTCTCCTTACCTGTGATTACCTTAGAAAGAAATCTGTTGTTATCACCTGTTTTTATTCCATAAACAACTTTAAATGATTTTTTTAGTGTGTCTAACTGTGAAATTCTTGTTAATAGATTTTCTTTTGATTCATTAGTTGAAAGACTAAAAACAAAGTCAGCTTTTGTTTCAAATTTATTTTGCTCAATACTATTTACTTTAAACCCTTCAAATTCAACCAAGTCATAAACTCGTTTGGTTTCATTGGATTTATATAACTTAATCACATTGTCGCTTTTTGCATTTTTTTGCAAAACGTAGATTGCAGGAACAATGTCAGGTGCGTCTACAAAAACTTGCTTTTCTAATTCTAAAAGTGAAATTACTCGATTTCCTAAGAATGCTTTCTTTCTAATTTGAGAGAACTTATCAAGATAATATATTGTGTTAGTGGTTATGAATGAAAAAACACCATTCGGTTTTAATAAATCAATAATTGCAAGTTCAATGAAGAACGTGTAAATCTCAACTTCACCACTTGTTGCAGTAAACCTATTTTTCAAATACTCTTTTTCTCTATCAATTAGTTTAACACCATACGGCGGATTCCCAATCACCACATCAAACCCCACAAAATCACCGTTATCGTCCAGTACTTCGGGAAATTCAAATCGCCATTCAAAGGCGTTTTCGTAAATTTTATTGCTTTTTATTTCTTCAATTTCGGCTTCAAGCTTTTGAGTATCGGCAGTTAGTTTAGAAACTTTCGCGTTCCAATCAGCTTTTTCTTTTTTTGAGAGTTCAAAAAGCTGACCTTGATTTGTCATAGTAAACAACTCGCCATTTAAGGCTCTAAGTCGTTTTGCCTTTGGGTCGTTCAAAGAAATTTCACTGCGGAAATTAGTTTTTATTTCGTTAATCAAACGTTCCATTTCCCGCTTTTGCTCTTTGCTTTGGGCGTTTCGGTAAGTGTCAACCGCAAGGCGGTAACTGTCAATAGTCCATTTGCTGGCACTCTTTTTTAATGCTTGTTTTAAATCGGCATCGAAAGTAAAACGGCTAATTAAAGAGTTGCCACATTTAATATTTATGTCAATGTTCGGAAGGGTTTCAAGTTCTGTTTCGTTTTTGTAATAGGCGTTTTTCAATAATTCAATCCATAAACGCAAACGGCAAATTTTTACCGAATTGGGGTTTAGGTCAACGCCAAACAAACAGTTTTCAATTATTGTTTGCTTTTCGTGAAACAAAGTTTCTTGTATGCGTTGGCTTTCTTTATTTGTTGGATTATACTCGAAAAGTTCTCCATCTTCGTCCGTTACAATCAATTCATCGTTTACTACTTCAAAATGATATTCTTTTAATCGCTTTCCTTCACGGTCTTGCAATATTTTAAGGTCGCTTTTTATAGCAATTATTTCATTGAGAGCCGAAACCAAAAAGTGTCCAGAGCCAACGGCAGGGTCACAAATTTTTAAATCATTGATTAATTTATTTGCTTCTTTTCGGTCTTCAATTTTATCGTAAAGCGAATTAACATCAGTACAATTCCAATTTTTAGTTTCGTTGAATTTCTGGACCACCGCTTTGCGGATGGTTTCGCGGCACATATACATGGTTATAAAACCTGGTGTAAAGAACGAGCCGTCTTTGTAACCGTTAATTTTTTCGAAAATCAATCCAAGAACTGAAGCATTGATAAGGGTTTTATTGTCTTCCTGTATTTCTTCGCTTCCTTCGCTTGTAAAATCATAAGCGTTAAGAAATTCGAAAAGATATTCAAGCGGATTGATATTTCCTGTTCGTTTTTTTCCTGTGCTGTCTTTTAAAACTGTTTGCGAATATATCGGCAAAGTTTTATCATTGCGTAAATTGCTAATGAAAAGCGTTGTATGTTCAATTTCAGTTGGTTCAAAAAGTGAACTGTTCAAATAAGGAACTTTGGCAAATAACGTTTTCTCATCTTCGTTTCGCTCGTTTTGCTTGCGTGCAAGCACTTGAAAAAACAGACTGTTTAAATCGTCGTAATCTTTTATTTTATCGAAACTCAGAAACTCATACGATTTGTCGCCTTTGTGGTAAGTAATTAATTGAGCTTCGAGCAATTTTAGAAACAAAATACGATTTATCCAAGTAATACTTAATTCAAGCCCAACATTAAAAAGTCGTTCTTGTAAGTTTGCACCAAATTGGTTTGGGTTTTCAATCCTAGAAATTTTATCGAGGCTGTCTAATTGAATAATTGCATTTTCGAGGAAAGACCCTGTATTGCGTTCGCCGTCTTTGTTACGTTCGATTAGTTTTTTACTTCCGTCTTTGGTCTCGGTTAATCCAATAATATGTAGCAATTCACCGTAAAAACGTTTATCAAGGCTATTGCTGTCGTTTGCAAACGGAAGTTTTAAAAGATGTTCGGGCGATAAAAGTTTGAATAATGCAATCAACGAATTGTCATCTGCCTTGTCCGAATTGCGTAATGGTTTTTGAAAGTCCTGAATATTGAAATATGTAAATTCAATTTCAGAAGTGATGCTGTTAATAAACGGTTCGGCAATCTCTTTGTAAAATACGTCTGTTGTTTTCTTGCTTGCTTCAAAGTTCTCAAACTGTTTTACAAACGATTTGTTTTGAGCAAAAAGTCTTTCAAATAGATGCTCGTCAAAAATGAACCATTCGTTTATGTTGGTCGCCACCAAATGTTTTATTTCAAGATTCTTTTGAGTGATACGTTCACGTAAATAATACAAAACCAATTCTTGAAATGCTTTTACGTTGATTTTTGAAAGCATTTGCTCCTTCGTATCCTCAGGAGCGAATACTTTCAGCATTTCCCCTTTATTGGTCGGCTTTTTAGCCTCAATAATAACACCCACGGTGCCGGAGGCACTGTTTGCGTTATGGATTACAAGGTCGTTTCTACCTTTTGTATTTATAAAGTGATTTTGCTTGTAGTATGTATCTTTCAGAAAGTCTGAAACAAGATTTTTATGAAATTCTTCCGATTCGCTGTCATTAATCCTGTCGAGCAACTGGATTAAATTAGTCTTGAAACACTCGATTTCATTCCTGTTAGGTTTTACTTTCAGAAAGGCTTTGTTTAGTGCCTTCCGAGGTTTCAAGATTCGTATTTCCATTAATCAAAAATCTGTTAAATGTTTATTATTAAGCACAAATATACAATTATCTACGGGTGTGTCGGCAAGAAAACAATATAATACAGTTATGAGAAAGAAAACAAGCTTAACTATTGTTGAGCGCACCATGGTGCTTGTCCCTGAATTCAAGTCCAGAGCCATGAAGCTGGAGCGTCAGGTGGTCCTTCGTGGCCAAAGCGCCAGTACCTTGAATAATTACATCAGGCGCATTGCTCTGTTTGTCATTCATTTTGAAAAATTACCCGAACAGGTTAGCGAAGACGAGATCAATGAGTACCTGGTTGCTTTGGCACGTGATCCCAAGGCGCCTTCGCGCAGCAGTTTCAAACACATGGTTTACGGTCTCAGGTATTACTACCGCTTGTTGGGCATGAACAAAAAGGCCATTGCCTTGCCTTCATTGAAGCAGGACACCAAGTTACCGATTGTCCTGAACCAACAGGAACTAAAGATGCTGTTTGCAGCACCTACACTGCTTAAACACCGAATAATCCTTACGCTCATTTATTCTGCCGGATTGCGAGGACAGGAGGTCATCAATCTTAAGATCTCTGATATTGACTTTGAGCGCATGGTCATCCATATTCGGCAGAGCAAATACAAGAAAGACCGAATTGTCCCCTTGTCTCGCACTATGGCCATTGGACTCGAGAAGTATCTCAGAGCCGAGAACCCGCATGTTTGGCTATTCAATGGCAAAGAGCCTGATGGACGCTACAGCGTTAAAGGATTATCCTGGGTAATGCGGGAGAACCTTAAAAAGACCTCTATTGCCAAAAGTGTCAATCTCCATTCTTTGCGGCATAGCTACGCCACGCATTTATTGGAGCAGGGATTAAACATCGTAACCTTAAGGGATTTATTGGGCCATGCCGACATTTCTACTACGATGATTTATCTTCATGTTGCTCATTGCCAGCACATAAACCCTCACAG
>DIPM01000012.1 GCA_002427105.1 Marinilabiliaceae bacterium UBA5488
TTGCCGCAAAGATAGACGAAAAAGGAGTGTTTACCCATTAATTTTTCGTCTATCTTTGCGGCAAGCTTAATCAAATATGCGATATTTCGGTCAACATTGATAAATAATAGAGTTTAAACTAATATAATACAAAAAATGACTTTAATAAAATCAATTTCAGGTATTAGGGGGACTATTGGCGGGGCACCGGGCGAGGCCTTAACTCCGGTTGATATAGTAAAATTTTCGTCGGCTTATGGCGAGTGGTTAAAAGAGGCCTCCGGGGTTGCGCGACCTAAGGTTGTCGTTGGCCGAGATGCGCGTGTTTCAGGAGAAATGGTGAAAAATATGGTTGTAGGCTCACTTATGGGTATGGGTATAGACGTGGTTCATCTAGGACTGGCCACTACGCCAACTACCGAGTTGGCTGTTAGCTACCATAAAGCTGATGGTGGAATAATCCTTACTGCAAGTCATAATCCTAAGCACTGGAATGCTTTAAAGCTACTCAATGGCAAGGGTGAGTTTTTGTCGGCCGCTGATGGTGCAAAGATTTTGGAGCTTGCCGCAAATGATGCCTTTGACTATGCAGAAGTTGATGATTTGGGCAGTATTAAAGAAGATAATACAGCTCTTCAAAAGCATATTGATGATGTACTCGCTTTAGAGTTAGTTGATGTGGAAGCCATAAAAAACGCCGGCTTCAAGGTTGCTGTTGATGCTGTCAACTCAGTAGGAGGGATTGCTATACCGGCCTTGTTGAAGGCTTTAGGCGTAAAAGAAATTTGTGAGTTGTATTGTGAGCCCAACGGGATATTTCCTCATAACCCGGAGCCTTTGCCTGAGCACTTGACAGATATTTCTAACTTGATGATAAAAGAAAAAGCTGATGTAGGCTTCGTTGTTGATCCTGATGTTGACCGTCTTGCAATCATTAATGAAGACGGGAGCATGTTTGGTGAGGAATATACCCTGGTGGCAGTAGCCGACTATGTTCTAAGCCACACTCCCGGGAATACTGTTTCCAATTTAAGCTCAACTCGTGCCTTGAGTGATGTTACCGCGAAGCATGGAGGTAAATATGAAGCTGCTGCAGTTGGTGAGGTTAATGTGGTAGCCAAAATGCGTGAAACAGTCGCAGTAATTGGCGGCGAAGGAAATGGGGGTGTTATTTATCCGGCCAGTCACAACGGTCGTGACGCCTTGGTTGGGATAGCGCTATTTTTAAGTCATCTGGCAAAGAAGGCTGTCAAATGCTCTGAGCTTCGTAAGCAGTATCCTTCCTATTTTATGTCGAAAAACAAGGTGGAATTGACCCCTGATATTGATGTTGATGCTATCTTGATGAAGATTAAAGAAAGATATAGTTCAGAGAAGGTTACAGATATCGATGGCGTTAAGATTGATTTTGCCGACAGTTGGGTGCATCTTCGCAAATCAAATACCGAGCCTATTATTAGAATTTATTCAGAAGCTCCTTCAGAGGCGCAGGCTTCAAAGCTTGCCAAATCTATTATGGACGAGATTACAAGGATGGCTAAGTAGCAAATTGAGGGGAAAATATCTTTCCCCCCGATTAAACTTTAGCCGCCTCAATTTGTCTCACAAGAAACTATTACATCAAAGATGCAGAATAATAAAAAGCTAATCAGGAACATTGCAATCGGACTTGCGGTGGTGATATTGATTATTGTAGGGTACCGGCTTTTACGCGGTGGAAAAATTGCTAGTGAAACCTTGATAGAAGTGCCGGTAAAGCGTGGCCCCTTTATAGGCGAGGTTTATTCGACCGGCCAACTTCAGGCCGAGAATTCTACTTTTATTGAAGTTCCAAAGGAGCTGTCAAGCCGCAATATTAATATTTTCGAGATCCAGGTGACTGATTTGGTTGACGAGGGCACGGTTGTGCAAGAGGGCGATTTTGTTGCCTCTCTGGACCACAGTGCTATCGAGGAGATGATTACTGCAGGAGAGGATGAGCTGAAGAAGGCCTTACAAGCGCTCGAAGATGCCCGCATCGACACAAATATTAATATGAGCAATTTGCGCGACGGCCTTTTGAATGCCCGTGTTGAAGTTGAGGAGAAAAAATTGGTACTTGAGCAGTCAGTCTATGAATCGCCGGCCGTAAAACGTCAGGCTGCACTCGATCTTGAGCGTGCTGAGCAAAATCTGCTTCAATTGCAGCGTAACTACGAGCTTAAACAACGGCAGGCAGTTAATAGTGTTGAGAGGGCGCGTGAAGAGGTTCGCCGGGATCAGGAGACCCTGCGTGATATCGAGAATCTTTTCGAGGCCTTAGATATTGTTGCCCCCAAGCAGGGCATGGTGATATACAGCTATGATCGTCTTGGGACAAAAATAAAGGTTGGCAGTACGGTTAGTCGCTGGGCACCTCGGATAGCAGAGTTGCCTGATTTGTCGTCTATGATTTCGAAAACATTTATTAATGAGATTGATATCTCGAAAGTCAAAGTCGGCCAAAAGGTAAAGGTCGGTGTTGATGCTTTCCCTGATAAGGTGTTTGATGGCGATGTTATTACCGTGGCAAATATTGGACAGACTCTTCCCAATGGTGACACTAAAGTTTTTGAAGTAAATATTAAACTTTTTGGCTCAGACAAAGATTTGCGTCCTGCCATGACAACCAGTAACGTGATTACTATTAATAGTTTGGAAGATGCACTTTACCTGCCTTTAGAGGCTGTATTTAAAACAGATTCAAGTCGTTTTGTTTATACTTACAATCCAGGGCTGACAAGACAGATTGTTGAGTTAGGAGTTGAAAATGCTAATTATACTGTTGTATTACGGGGGTTGGAGGAAGGCATGATAGTATTGCTGAATGCTCCCGCAAATGCTGAGGATTTGCCTCTTGGGGGAATTGAAATATACGAAGATCTGAAGAAGCGGGTAGAGGAAGCTAAAAAGGATTCGACAGAACAGCTTAAGACTGAAGAGCCTCGCAGACCGCGACCTGAGTTTGGCGGGGAAAGAATGCGTCCGGGCGGCATGGGCGAAGGTCCCGGTAGAAGAGAGAGACCCTCTGTCAACTAGACCCGGTGGAATTGTGCGATATGGCCGGTTTTTATTCTTTATCTAAAAAATGACTATAATGGATTTTATACATCTGTTTACCCGCTACTTTCATAATGTGATTATTGCTGTAGAAGCGATTATGGCAAACAAAATGAAGTCCTTACTTACAGCATTGGGGATAATGTTTGGTGTGGCTGCTGTAATCAGTATGTTGGCCATTGGTACAGGTGCTCAGCAGGAGGTGTTAGAGCAGATAAAATTAGTAGGCGTCAATAATATAATTGTTTCTCCCACAGAGACTTCCTTGAGTTCACCTGATGTGTCTTCAACAGGAGTCGGCGGTTCCGTCAGGCGCTATTCTCCGGGCTTGACACTACAGGATGCGGAGGCTATTAATGATGCCATACCCACTGTGGGGAAGGTAAGTCCTGTTATTTCTCTTAATTACCACGCCGTTTTGGAAGGTCGCAGCTATCCCGTGGTTTTGGAAGGAGTGTCATCTCATTACTTCGATTTGCTGAACGTAAATTTGGTTGCGGGATCTGTTTTTAATGACTTGCAGAGTGACGGCGGATTGCCCGTTTGCGTTATTGGTGATAATATTAAAAACAGGTTTTTTTCAACGGAAGACCCAATAGGAAAGTATATAAAATGCGGGGAAACATGGCTTCAGGTAGTGGGACTTATTGAAAGGCGCGATTTCACAGCTTCAGCCTCCGACGAGATGGGAATTAGCAGCACCGACAATAAGATTTTTGTGCCTGTAAAAACTATGTTACTTAGGTTTAAAGACCGGGCAAGGATAAATCCTGAGGTCTTGGAGAGTGTGGCTCGCGGAGGTGATGGAGGAGTCAGCGCCGAAGACCTGTCAATAAGCGCGGATAATCAGCTGGATAAAATTATAGTGCAGGTTGAAGAGACTGAGAATCTTAGTGCTACGGCTGATATTATAAAGAGGATGTTACTTCGTCGCCATTCTGATATATACGATTTTGAAGTTACCGTGCCGGAGTTGTTACTCAAACAGCAGCAAAAGACCAATGATATTTTCAATATCGTTTTGGGAGCCATAGCCAGTATCTCTTTAATTGTCGGGGGTATAGGTATAATGAATATTATGCTTGCTTCAGTTTGGGAACGAATAAGGGAGATAGGAACACGTCAGGCTATAGGAGCTTCACGCAAGGATATTGTAGTGCAGTTTTTATCAGAATCAACTTTGATTAGTGTTAGCGGAGGTATGATAGGTATAATCCTCGGCGTTATTCTGGCGCGGCTAATTAATGTTATGGCGGATATTCAAACGATAGTGAGTCCCTTCTCGGTAATCATTGCATTTGGGGTTTCGGCTACAGTTGGAATCGTCTTTGGATATATCCCTGCCAAGCGGGCGGCGAGCCAGGACCCTGTGGAGTCGTTAAGACATTGATATTAAAGGTTTAAAAAGAAAAGCAAAAAATATAGTATGAGACTAAAGCATGTTCTGATTTTATTAATAATGGCATTGGCAGCTGTTTCGGCTGATGGTCAAACTAAGGAGACAACAGTTGTAAGTCTGACTTTGGACGATGTGATTGAGTTGGCTCATCAACAATCATTATACAGTTTCAGGGCAAAAAATATGTATTTGGCAAGCTACTGGGAATACAGGTCTTACAAGGCAAGCAAGTTGCCGGGCTTGTCATTAAGTTCGACGCCGGTTAATTACGACCGTTCAATAACAGCCTTCCAGGATAGCGAAGGGTACAGAGAGCTTTCAAGATTCACCTCAGATGCCTCTTTGTCTTTACAACAAAATGTTCCCTGGACCGGAGGTGTTTTTGACGTAACTTCTTCCTTGTCCAGGATTCAGAATCTGGATGACAACGGGGTTGAGTATGCCTCTGTTCCTGTCAGTATTGGTTTTACCCAGGCTTTGAATGGCTACAATCAATTCAGGTGGGAGTCGCGTATTGAGCCCATAAAGTTTGAACAAGCCAAGCTTGAATATTTGCAAAGCCTGGAAAGTTTGGCTATTCAGGCAGCAAACTATTTTTTTAATGTTGCTACTGCTGAAATTAACCAACGTATTGCAGAGGTTAATTACGCGAATGCCGACACTCTTTACCGGATTGGAAGTGGTCGTTTTACAATAGGTACTGTTACCCAGGATGAATTGCTGGACCTGGAGCTGGGTTTGCTTAATGCTCGTCTTGAAGTGAGCAGGGCAGAGATTAATATAAAGCAGGCCAACGCTTCCCTAAATTCATTTTTGGGGCTAAGCGACCAGATACGTGTTAATTGTATAGTTCCAGACCAGATACCTTCGCTTACTATTGATGTAGATAAGGGTTTGGCTTTGGCGCTGGAGAATAATCCTGAAATACTAAACTATCGCAGGCAGGTGTTGGAGTCCAAGCAAAATGTGGCACGTACCCGTTCGCAGAACGGCTTAAGTGCCAATATCAGGGCTAATTTGGGTATAAACCAGAGGGCTGATGAAATCAACTTAGCTTACCAAAGTCCTTTTATGGAGCAACAGCAGGTTAGAGTAGGTTTAAGTTTGCCGATAATGGACTGGGGAGTTCGCAAAGGGCGTGTTGAAATGGCCCGGTCGAATCAGGAGGTAACCGAGGCTACAGTAAATCAGGCTCGTCTTGATTTTGAGCAGGATGCCCTGATATCCTTCCTTGATTTCAATTTGCAGGAAGAGCAGGTCGCAATAGCGGCTAAAGCCGACACCATTGCTCAATTAGGTTTTAACGTTACCATGCAACGCTTCCTTATTGATAAGGTTGACGTTATTAGGTTAAACTCGGCCCGTAATTCGCTGGATGCTGCTCGTCGTGGTTATATTGATGCTTTACGCAGGTACTGGACAAGTTACTATGGCATACGGCAGTTGACCTTGTATGACTTCGAGAGGGAGCGTCCCTTAGTCGAAGAGTTGGATGAATTATTGCAACGATAGGGGATAGATTATGAAGAAAAAAGTTTGGCTAATTATTATGCCTTTTGCGGCAGTTATTATTACTCTTATTATCTATCGGATAACAGCTTTTGACAAGGGTTCTGAGCCTGAAGTAGCGCGGGTTGAGAGAGGGGTTTTTGAAGTTATAGTGAGCGGTACCGGAGAGCTTGAAGCCCTTGAATCGACTGATATAATGATTCCTGAGGTTTTGGTCGATCGCTCTGTTAGGATAAGAAATATCAGTATTACAGATATTGTTAGGGAAGGAACCGTGGTTAAGAAGGGTGATTATGTTGCAACTCTTGACCCTGCTGATGTTGAAGAACGTATTATAAGCGCTGAAGATGCTGTTGAAATGTTTCTTGTTAACCTTGATAACGCTAAAATTGATAGTTCTTTGGTTCTAAGTAGTGCCCGCGATGAGATTCGGCAGGCGCGTGACCTGGTACTTGACAGAGAGATAAGAGTTGAGCAGTCGGTTTACGAATCGGTTGCAGTGCAGCGCCAGGCTCAGATAAGCCTTGAGACATCTCGCAGGTCGCTGGAGCAAAAAATTAGAAACTACAGCCAGCTTGTCCGGCGTCATGAGTTGTTTATAGAAAGAGCAAAAGAGAATCTCAAAGATCAGCAAGAGCAGCTGGAAATGTTGGTGCAATTGAAGCGCGACTTAAGAGTTGTAGCACCTGCAGACGGTCTTGTTGTGTATGCCCGCGACAATGATGGCACTAAAGTAAGAATAGGCTCTTACGTTAGTCGCTGGTCGCCCCTAATTGCTACGCTTCCCGACCTTTCTACCCTTCAGTCGGTGGTTTATGTGAAGGAGATAGATATAGCAAAGGTGAGAAGCGGAATGACTGTGAGGGTTACGATTGACGCCTTCCCCGAAGAGCCGTTCCGTGGCGTGGTTACTCGTGTGGCCAACGTAGGACAGGAAGTTCAGGGTGAATTTTATAGTGCTTTTAAGGTTGAAGTAAAAGTTGACCCTGCCGGTAAGGTCTTGCTTCCGGGTATGACCTCAACAAACAACATCGTGGTTGAGTCTATACGCGAGGCAATAACAGTGCCTCGTTTGGCAGTTTTTAAAAATGATTCCTTAGGAAGCTTTGTTTACAAGCGCGAGGGCATTTCGGCCGTCGTGAAACAGCAAATCCGTACTCAAGGGGAAAATGATTTATACTATAGGATTGAGAAAGGTCTCGAACCGGGTGACAAAGTTATGCTACATAGTCCCCAGTCTGAAGAAAAGCTTGCTGTTCGACTCCTTGAAAATTAAGGGTTCTTCGTTGTAGGAAAATTCTCATTCTCGCTGATTATTAAATCTATAGAGGGCTAATCGCCGCTTTAATTACTTTAGGTGTTAATTGTAATTAAAAAATGAAGAAATTTTTCCGTAATTCATCTTACTTACATATCTTTGCCCTGTAAGAGCTTAGAAAACTTGTGTTTTCAAGATTTGTTTTGTTGTAGGGTAAACAATAAATTAATTATAAACTATTCACGTATGAAAGTAACTGTAGTAGGAGCCGGAAATGTTGGTGCTACCTGTGCTGATGTTCTCGCCTATCGCGAGATTGCAAATGAAGTTGTACTGGTTGATATCAAAGAGGGTATAGCCGAGGGGAAAAGCCTGGATATTTGGCAAAAGGCCCCGATAGACTTGTATGATACTCGTACTGTAGGAGTTACCAACGACTATAAAAGAACTGCTGATTCGGATGTTGTCGTAATTACTTCGGGTTTACCGCGTAAGCCGGGTATGTCTCGCGACGACCTTATCGAGACCAATGCCGGAATAGTGAAATCCGTAACAGAGCAAGTAGTTGCCTACTCACCAAACGCA
This sequence comes from Marinilabiliaceae bacterium UBA5488, assembly GCA_002427105.1. GTDB lineage: Bacteria > Bacteroidota > Bacteroidia > Bacteroidales > Marinilabiliaceae > Geofilum. Next base: position 7,809 of record DIPM01000012.1, read on the forward strand.
GTTATAATCGTTGTTTCTAATCCTCTGGATGTTATGACCTATCAGGCTCATATCACCAGTAAATTGCCGCGTACCAAGGTAATCGGAATGGCCGGAATACTTGATACAGCACGTTATCGCGCGTTTTTGGCTGAGGCTCTTAATGTTTCTCCAAAGGACATTCAGGCAGTATTGTTGGGTGGTCATGGCGACACAATGGTTCCACTGCCACGCTATACCACAGTTGGTGGTATTCCGGTTACCGAACTGATCGAAGCTGACAAGCTTGATGCTATTATCGAGAGAACAAAAGTTGGTGGTGGTGAGTTAGTTAAACTGATGGGAACCTCGGCATGGTATGCTCCCGGTTCGGCTGCTGCCCAAATGACTGAGGCTATTATCCGCGACCAAAAGCGCGTATTCCCGGTTTGCATCAAACTCGAAGGTGAGTATGGCATTGATAATTGCTATTTAGGCGTTCCGGTGATTTTGGGTAAGAACGGCGTCGAAAAAATAATTGAACTGAAGCTTACTGAGGCTGAATTAGCCGAATTGCGCACTAGTCGTGACCATGTTTTGGAAGTTATGAGTGTGTTGGATAAATTGAGTAAGTAAGTATTCTTTTTTATAAGCAAAAAGCCCGACGATACTTTTCGTCGGGCTTTTTTGGCTTGTACTCTATAATGAATTAGCCGGTTAAAGCTGTTATTCGGGTTCTGCTTCCGGTAATATTACATCTTCAACTTGTGGCTCAGGATTATCGTTTTCACTGACGCCTTTGTTGACTATCAGTTGTTTGTAGTACGATAACATCACGGTTGTCAGAGGAAGAGCCAGGAGCATTCCTATTACGCCCATCAGGCTACCCCATATCGAAAGAGAGAGAAGGATCAGTGCCGGGTTCATATTGTAGGCCTTCCCCATAATGCGCGGTATAAGTATGGTTTCCTGGATTACCTGCACTATGGCCATTACCAGCAATATAAGCAATGCAACTTCAACAAAGCTTTGTTGCGTTTCCATAGACTTCAGCATGGCCAGGAAGAGGGCAGGTATAAATCCTACAATCTGCAGGTAGGGAACAATGTTAAGGAGTCCTATAAAGAGTCCAAAGGTTACTGCTATAGGTAGCTTAATTATCGAGAAGCCTATGGACATTAATATCCCCACTATCATAGCAATCGTAAATTGAGCCCTGAAGTAAACCTTCATTGATTTTTTCAAGTCATCGGCGATAGCTGTAACCAAGGGACGATGTTTCTTGGTAATCAGGCTAGCCCATTCCGATTCTATTTTCTTATAATCCAGCAAAATGAAAAATAGGTAAAGAAGGACTATAAGGGCTCCTATTACGGCAGTAATTATTGAAATAGAGCCCGATAGCACTGATTTGGCAGAATTGAAGATAATACTTGCAGCCTGGTTAATGTTGTCTGCATTCAACAACTCATTAACGCGTTCTTTTACAAAGAATTCTTTCAGCCACAGGCTCACTTTTTCGGGAATGAAATCCTGATAGTTCCGGGTCTGAAGGAAGGTCTTAAGAAGCTCGATCAGACGCGTAAATTCGGAGATAAACTGGGGAATAAACCACCATAACAAGATTGCAAACATTGACAGGAAAAACATCATGGTGATTAATACAGATATTCCGCGGTGCCTTACTCTCATTTTTGTTTGCACAAAAACGACAAGAGGCTCAGAGAGATAGGCCAGTAGAAGAGCTAAAAAGAATGGAATCAGCACGCCGCTCAAAGATCTTACTACCCAGATTATGCCTATTAATACTGCAATTGATAAGAGCAGGCGGACAAAGCGGTCGAAGGTGTAGGGCTTTTCATCCCTTAACTGACTAAAGGGTTGGTAATTGGATAGTTTTTCCATCTTTTTTCTTTTGATTGAGGCCTTGAAGACAAATGTAATAAAGAAGAATCAAATAGAAAGCAAAAAATGATGTGGCATATTTTTTGAGACACAAATTTCGCTGTTAATTTCTTAAGGACTTAAGTTCTTTGCATCAGCCGGTATCAGGAAGGACGTGGGAAGAGCGCTTTACTTAGTTTATTTTTTAGATAAGCAGCTCTTTTTTTGTTATGTAGTTAATTATTGTGAAAATAAATCGTATTTTTGTAAAAATTTGTTTTGACTAGTAAGGAATGTTTTATATATTGCAAACATGGGAATTAGTTTTTGCGCGTAAAATGAAGAGATTGAAGAAGATATGGTGGGTGATTCCGGCGGTTCTTATGTGGTGGGGTTGCGAGCGGGATTATCTGTTTAGAGGTGGCGATGAGGGCATAACCTTCTCCTCTGATACGGTCATGTTTGATACTATCTTCACGTCTATAGGATCTGCTACGCGTAATTTCCGTATTTATAATCCTTATGGCAGTGATATGACAATAGATGCCATAAGGCTTGCCGGCGGAGATGATTCAAAATTCAGAATCAATGTTAACGGGGTTCCCAGTCATGAGGTATATGAGGTTCCTATGCGAGCCGGTGACAGCCTCTATGTTTTCGTTGAGGTTACCATTAATCCCGGCGAAAGCAGTGATCCTTCGTTTGTTGTTACCGATTCAATAGTATTTTCAACAAAGGAGCGCAACCAGAGCGTCAAATTGGTAGCCTACGGTCAGGATGTTGTCTTGATGCGAAATCAAACGATTGAGTCCATGACTTTTACTGCCGAAAAGCCTTATTTGATTTACGATTGGCTTAAGGTTGATACGGCTGCGGTGTTGACAATCGAGGAGGGAGCTCATCTTTATTTTTATCAAGGGGCTGGCTTAGCTGTTTATTCAGAAGCCTCATTAAAAGTTAAAGGAACAAAAGAGAATCCGGTGCTTTTTGCCGGTTCGCGACTTGAAGATTGGTATCTGGATAAACCCGGGCAATGGGAGGGAATAATCTTGGCCCCCGGCAGCAAGAACCATGATATCTCTTACGCTTCCATACGCAATGCTACGATAGGGCTGAATGTCGATTCGGTGGGACTAGACGGTGATGCCCCCTTATTATTGTCGAACGTTAAGATTGAACATATTTCAAAGCAGGGTCTGGTGGCTCAGGCATCCTCAATAATTGCCCATAATTCTCTCTTTGCTGATGCCGGCAGTGCATCGGTGGCGCTGACTTATGGCGGGCATTACGAGTTCTACCACTGCACTATCGCGAACTTTTTTAACTGGGGAAAATATCGAAGCATACCTGCTCTTTTATTATCCAACTATTATTTTAATAAAGATAATAAGCCTGAGATAAGAGATATGGAGGAGGCTCTTTTCAGCAACTGCATAATATGGGGATCAAATACGAATGAGCTGGGTCTTGATTTTGAGCCTAAAGTTAAGGAAAGAAATGATAAGGAGGAGAAGAATGAATTCCTGCTAAATTATAGGTTTGAAAATTCGCTGTTAAGGACAAGCCTAAGCGAGGAACAGTTGTCAGACAAGAAGTATTTTAATAATGTGATAGTTAATCACAACCCTTCATTTGTCGACTATCAAAAATATAATTATCAGCTCGATACTCTTTCAATTGCCATTGATGCAGGCAGCATGGAAGCAGCTCGCAAATATCCCCTGGATTACCTGGGTAATAGTAGGGTAAATGCTAATACTTTACCTGATTTGGGTTATATTGAGCGAGTCGAGCTGCACTAGCCATGAGTTTATTGACCTTTTGCCGACATACTTGCTTTCTGCTGTTGTTTTCGGGGCTTTCCTTAAATCTGAGTTTCGCGCAGAAGGAAGATAATCAAGGACTGCCCGCCACGCTTATGTTCTATAACGTTGAGAATCTTTTCGATGTTGAAAATGACTCATTGGTCAATGACGAGGAGTTTCTGCCAGAAGGTCTGCGAAGATGGACTCATAATCGTATGAAGGAAAAATTCCGAAGAATAAGCAGGGTTATTTTAAACGCGGGTATGTGGAACCCGCCGGTCGTGGTGGGTTTGGGCGAGGTGGAAAACAGCCGCGTGTTAAAGTATATGCTCTATGATACCGGCTTAGCTAATCTGGGATATGAAATTGTGCATTACGACTCTCCCGACGAGAGGGGCATCGATGTAGCATTTTTATTTCTTTCTTCGCGTTTTGTTGTGAGTGAGTCCTACCCTGTAAGTCTTGAAGCCCCTGCCGGTTTGCGCCCTACCAGAGATATCCTGTATGTAAAAGGAGTGATAGACAAGGCTGACACTCTTCATTTTTTTGTTAACCACTGGCCTTCGAGGTACTCAGGTGCTGCTGCCACTCAGAAGTATCGCCTCCAGGCAGCCCGCAAGCTCAGATATCTGACTGATTCATTACAAAGAGCAAATACCGCCCCACATATTGTTATAATGGGAGATTTTAATGAAGTTCATAGTTCGCGCCTCTTCACTGATTATGTTGGCGTAGGAGGCCGCGACGATAAGACTCCGTTTTATGCACCCTCTCTTGAACTCCCCCCGGCCTCGGGAACGTTAAAATACAGGCAAAGCTGGCAGGTCTTTGACCAGATTATAGTTTCCCGCACATTTTTGGAAGCTGATAGCAAGGTGCAATTAGCTAAGAAAAGTCTGAATATTCTTGATTTTCCCTTTCTGCTTGAACGCGATGAGGTCTATGGTGGTCAGAAGCCTTTCAGAACCTATCTTGGCATGAAATACCACGGAGGATATAGTGATCATCTGCCGGTTTCAATCGAGCTAAACATCGCTGTGCCTCCCGGTCAGGACGAGTGAGCAGACAAGCCCATTTCGCTCCCTTTGCGAAGCATGAAATCATAGGCTTCATCATAATTATTACGAATAACTCCATCCAGGATAGCATCTTTAATAGCCGTTTTGATAAGTCCAATTTCGGCTCCGGGTTGCAGATTAAAGGTTTGCATAATTATTTCACCTGTTATAGGCGGCTGAAAATTCCTAATTTTATCCTTCTCTTCAATCTCCCTTAGTTTGCGGCGCACAATTTTGAAATTTCTTTGATGGCGCTCAACCCTCTCCCTGTTTTTTGAGGTTATATCAGCCTCACACAGAGTCATTAGGTCGTCGATATCGTCGCCTGCTTCAAAAAGCAGGCGCCTGACTGCCGAGTCGCTAACTTCGTTTTCAATTAAAGCGATGGGGCGCATATGCAAAAATACCATCTTCTGAACGAAGGTCATTTTCTCGTTAAGAGGCAGTTTTAAGCGCCTGAATATCTTGGGTATAGCTTTTTGTCCCACATGGTTGTGGGCATGGAAGGTCCAGCCTATCTGAGGGTCGAAGCGCTTAGTGTCGGGCTTTGCTATATCGTGAAGCAGAGCCGCATACCTAAGCCATAAATTATCTGTGTTAAAAGCAATATTATCAAGTACTTCAAGGGTATGGTAGAAGTTGTCCTTGTGGGATTTCCCATTCACAGTCTCTATTCCTTTTAGTGCCTGTAATTCGGGAAACACAATAGATAGCAGTCCGCAGCGGTCAAGCAGCTTAAAGCCCAGGGACGGCTTTTCCGAGAGCATTATTTTGTTGAGCTCATCAGTAATTCTCTCCATAGATACTATACTGATTCTCTCCTTGTTTTCAATTATGGCTTCAAAAGTTTGATCTTCGATGCGAAATTGCAGCTGAGTGGCAAAGCGTATTGCCCTCATCATTCTTAAAGGATCGTCGGAGAATGTTATGTTTGGATCCAGGGGCGTTCGTATAATCTTATTGTCCAAATCGGATATGCCATTGAAAGGATCGACTAGAGTGCCGTAATCAGCCTTATTAAGGCTAATGGCCATGGCATTAATCGTGAAGTCGCGCCTGTTTTGGTCATCTTCGATAGTGCCGTCTTCTACTATTGGTTTTCGACTGTCTCGATTGTAAGATTCTTTGCGGGCACCGACAAATTCAAATTCCGTATCACGGTATTTGAACATTGCTGTTCCGAAGTTTTTAAACTTGCTTACTTTGATTTTGCCCAGCCGTGACGCTACCTTTTCGGCAAACTCAATTCCGCTGCCTATCACAACTATGTCAATATCAGTGTTTGGTCTTTCCAGGAAAATGTCACGGACAAAGCCGCCGATAACGTAAGCGGCTGTGTCGTTCAGTTCGGCTACGTTTGCAATTACTTTAAAAACGGGGTGCTGAAGGTGCTTCTGCATCTCTAATAAGCTCTTCTCTATTAAAATACTATGTTGTAAGCGGGATATGCTTGTTTTTATGAATGCAAAACTACAACTTTTTGCCCTTATTATTGCAGATCTAGGGTTCTTATTGCTGGAAAGGTTTTTGAATACATTGAATTATTAGCGGCTCGGAATTTGTGAAGATTTTCTATCTTTATGGAATAAATAAGATGTTAACAGTAGAGTGAAGGAGAACAAAAAAGCCTGAGAGCCGTTAAACATATCTACGTATTTATATTTTTGATAATGAAAAATTTATCTTTATTTGTAATAATTTGCTTGATGCTTATTCCAAGCACTGTATTAAGGGCTGAAAGCCGTGATAATATTAAGGCCGGGGCGCCTGCAACCGCATCTTCGTCTAAGCCTGTGATTGAGCTTGACGAGGCGGCCTTTATTGATCAGATTTTTGATTATCGTACGGCGACGGAGTGGAGTTACAAGGGGAATGTACCTGCCATTATAGATTTTTATGCCGTTTGGTGCGGTCCCTGCAAACGTTTAGCACCTGTTTTGGCTGAGCTTCAGGACGAGTACAAGGGCAAAATCCAGGTTTATAAGGTAGATGCAGAAAAAAACAGAGAGCTGGCTGCAGCTTTTGGTGTTACAGCCTACCCAACTATGCTCTTTATCCCTATGGGAGCCGAGCCTGCCGGAGCAAGGGGCTTGTTGCCAAAAGAGGAGCTGGAGCGTATTGTGGGCGAGTTTCTTAAGGTAAGGAAGTGAGATTTTGAATACAATCGCCAAATTTGTGCAAAAAATAGAAATGATATTTATGATATGCACGAATTGATCAACCGGAGTGTAGAATATGTATAAGGCTTTTTTCTGTGTTGATTAAGGGAATACTATAGTTGTAAAATGACATACCTGTGACATCAGGATCTTCTGAGGTTCTAGGCTCCAAAGTTTTAAACTCGCATAACTCAGGGGTTTCATGATCGACGGTAAGCAATCGTCTCGCTTTATTGCTGGTGTATATATCCGTTTAAACGAGAACTAAATAACGCCCATCGGGCATTCTTGTCGAAGCTGCATTGTAAGAAGTAGATGGTGCTGCAATTTTCCACTCTGTGAATTCTTCTTCGAAAGGAGTAGTGGCTTATTCTGTAAATTCATTTGTTTCAGCATCATATATTTCAGCTGTTGGTGTTAATTTAAAACCAGCTATATAAACACCAACGACAACATATTTATCTTGAGAAACAACAATTATATGATGAGATGCGCGAGCTAAATTCAAGTCAGGCAATTCTTCAAAACTCAATTGCACGGGTTCTTGTCCAGCTAATAATAGTGGAAGTATTACTATATATTAGTAATAAGGAGATTAAACACAGTCATGCAAACTATAATATGCAATTTATATATTTGCATAAATTATTGTATGTTTGTATAAAGAAAACTTGTTTATGGTATCGCGAATAATTACAGAGAAAGTCAAGTTTCTGGCAGGTAAATATCCTGTAGTAACGCTTACAGGTACAAGACAGTGTGGAAAATCAACCTTGTTGAAGTCGGCATTTCCAAATTATCGTTATGTAAGTTTGGAGGATCTGGATTTACGTCTGATGGCGAAAGAAGACCCTCGTGGATTTCTACAGAATTTCGGTGAAGCACTTATTATTGATGAAGCTCAGTATGTACCTGCACTGTTTTCATACATTCAGACAAAGGTTGATTCCGAAAATATTCCCGGGATGTATATTCTATCAGGTTCACACAATTTTTTATTGTTGCAAAATATATCACAAAGTTTGGCCGGACGAACTGCTGTACTGAAACTAGCCCCTTTTTCAATTTCGGAGTTACAAAGTTCCAATCTTTTACCTTCAACGCTCAATGAGTTTCTTTTTACAGGTTGTTACCCTCGTATTTATGACAAACAAATTGAGCCAATTGATTTTTATCCTCACTATATTCAAACTTATATAGACAGAGATATTCGTACAATTCGCCAAATTGGTAGTCTGTCGCAATTTGTGCGTTTTCTCAAACTCTGCGCGGCGCGGGTTGGGCAATTGCTAAATATTTCATCGCTTGCAAACGATGCAGAAATAAGTGTGCCAACCTTAAATGCATGGTTGTCATTGTTAGAAAGCAGTTACGTAATATTTTTTTTGAAACCGTATCACAATAATTTTAACAAAAGGCTTGTCAAATCGCCAAAACTCTATTTCTATGATACTGGGTTGTTGTCGTCTTTGCTTGGATTGGAAAAGTCGGAACAGACTGCAACTCACTATTTGAGAGGTGGGATTTTTGAAAATATGGTTGTTGCGGAAATAGTGAAACAATATTTTTTCAGGGGTAAAGAACCGCAGATTTATTTCTGGCAAGACAGTAACAAAAATGAAGTTGATTTGCTAATTGAAACAGTTAACCGTTTACAAGCAATAGAAATAAAAGCATCAGCCACATTGAAAATTGGTTTTTTCGATACATTGCGGCGTTTTCAGTCCTACAGCAGAATACAAACTGAAGATATGTTTGTTATTTATGGTGGCGACAATGATTTTGTTACAGAATATGGGAAATTTGTCTCGTGGAAGAACTTTCAAGTTCCCGATTCTTTATAGCCTTGCGCCTTATGATAGAGCTTGTGCCCGTCGGCACTATTAAGAAAATTATAATTCGTGTAAACTCATATTTTAGTGGGTGGATATGGCTTTTCATTGAAGCGAACAGTTCGTATTGATATTTTTTATATCTTATGCCGAATCTTTTCAATGGCTACATCACATATATGTATATTTAGGGTCTGCTGAACAACTCGCATCGCTTAATTCAGAAGGGTTGAAATTTGTAATTCAAGCATCTGACCTGACTTGAAAAGTCAGTACTTTCATAACCGCAGGGCAACGACCTGCGGTTAGTAGCTTCCCAATACCTCTCTGCCAGAATTGTAAATCGACTTCGTCGATTTACAATTCTGGCAGAGGATACGGGGG
>DIPM01000008.1 GCA_002427105.1 Marinilabiliaceae bacterium UBA5488
ATGATAATCCTCAATGGAGTCCTGTCTGACCAAGGTGTAAGGAAAATGTTCCCGGCAGGAGCTTCAGCTGAATTCGTGTTCCCAATTGGGGTACAAGATAAATTTACCCCGGCATCCTATACTATTTTGTCAAACACAAAACCAGGTTCTATAACTTTAAGGCCAATCAATGAAAGCCATGCTGCAGTAAATGACCCTGGGGTAAATGAACTGGCCTATTATTGGAGCGTAAAGTCTGAAGGACTTGAGGGATTATCTGTGACTCATAAGTATCAATACATTGAAGAAGATGTAAAGGATAATGAGTCTATGTATGTTGGAGGACGCTATGACTATGAAGCCTATTCCTGGACCAATCTGGGTAATGTAGTAAATGCATCAGACAATACAATCAGCTTTACAGCGGATTATGTTACAGGAGAGTACACTGCAGGCTACCCCGTGAATTTCTTTACTAAGCCAGTGCTATATAGCCGTCAAAATGGTAATTGGAACAGCGGTACGACGTGGTCTCTTACACCTGATGGTGCTGCTGCCAACAAGATTCCCGACGGGAATCCTGTTGTGATCGCTAGCGGACATACAGTCACGATAACTTCAGACAATACCTATGCATACTCTGTAGAGCTTCATGGTGCCCTAAATGTTGGAACTACGTTGTACCATAATCTGGGGCACTTCTTTGGTGATGGAAAACTTATTGTAAGCTCTACTACACAAGGCAACTTTGTTCTGCCAGGCGGTAAGTTCGATGACTTTTTTGCAGACGAGAACTCTACTATTGAATTCAATGGTAACAACGAAGCCTATCTGCCGCTCAAACCCGGAAATATTTATAAACCATTCCAAAATGTGATTCTGTCGGGTTCTGGACGCAAGAATATTAGTGCAGGCGACTTAAAAATCAATGGTAACCTGATAATACGTACTGGTGCTGTCCTTAGTAATGCAAACTACAATAGGACGCTTTACATAGGTGGTAATTGGATTAATGAAAACACTGTCACCGGAAGATTTATTCCGGGAAGAGGAACTGTTGTGTTTGATGGAAACAAAGTTCAGAAGTTCAACACCAAGGTTTCGGAGAACTTCTACAACCTCACGATAAACACGATCGGAGAACTTGACATGTCTGATGCTGCTGCCGGTGCAAACATTAATGTAAGCAATAAGCTAATCCTGACAAAAGGTATTATTCGAACCTACGATAACAGGCTCGTTTATATAACAAGCACATCAACTGGTGCTATCAGCGGAGGTAATAACAATTCCTACATTGATGGTCCTCTGAGAAAGGATATCCTTACAGGACAGTCATTTACCTTCCCTGTTGGAAATGATGGAAGATTTGGGAAAATCGGCATTCTAAACACCAATGGAGGTAGTTCACCAGCAGCCTGGACAGCCAGGTATAGTAACAATAATGACCTGCCCAGGGTTGAGGGCAACCTTAATTCACCAATTACTTCTGTTAGTGATAACGAGTACTGGTCTGTGACAAGGCCTACAGATGCATCTGCTAATATTAAACTAAGGTGGGATGAACAATCCTATCCGGGGATAACAACGGATGCCACTTTGAGAAACAGACTTCGCGTTGTACAATTTAACAATGCTGATAATAAATGGAGCGAACGAGGTCAGTTGATAAATGCAGGTGAGAAGACAGTTTCAACAACTTCTCAGGTGACTACAAACGGCTATTTATTCACTATTGGTGTGATTGGTGTTACCGCATCCATTACTGATTTCAGCCAGGTTGAAATATGCGATAATGGAGAAATAGCATCAATACCTGTTGCTTTAACAGGATCTGCTCCATGGACATTAACATACAAGGTTGAAGGCAAAATAAACCGAACCTTCACCCAAACCGGCATTACTTCTCCTAATTATTTAATTCAAATTAGCGGAGATGACCTTGCCGGTGCAGGAACTTACAATGTTTCTCTTGTAAGTGTGTCAGACAATTCGTCAAATGGAACTGCACATTCCGGCTCTGTTGTAATGAGAGTAAATGAGACCTTTGTACCGGTTATTACCGGTGCGTCTACAGTAGGGATAAACGAAGTACGGACCTATTCAACTCCAATAAATGGTTCAAACTCGTATTCATGGAGCTGGGTTGATGAAGTTGGTGGAACAATTGTAAGTCCCAATGCTGCCTCAACAAATATTACCTTTAATAAAGGTATCGGAAACTTTAAACTGCAGCTCACAGAAGTAACTGCGTCCACAGGTTGTCAGGTTTCGATGATCTATGAAATCGCTGTTGTTAATAAACCAGCTCCTGATATTAGTCCTAAGGACCAAAACATTTGTGCAGGCACCACAGTGACATACTCTACTGTCCCAAATACAGGTAATACATACAAGTGGACTGTTACCGGAGGCAGTGTACAAACTGCAAATCACAACACCTACAGAACCGTCGCTCAGGGAGGTAACACAATTATAGTGAAGTGGGATCAGGCAGGAAGCGGTACTGTAAAAGTTGAAGAGCAAAAGTCAGGTGTCGTAGGAGAAAGCATCCTGGAACTTGTTGTCAGTCCAAAAGTAAATACACGTACTGTAACACTTGTTGACACTGAGGTATGCGATGGGTCTGAAACATTTGTAAGGATTCAGGCATCCGAACTTAATGTTTCCTATCGTCTGAAACTTGCAGATGGAACTTATCTGAACCCTTCCACAGGTGGAACAGGAAGTGATCTCCTGTTACCAACAGGTGCTTTATATGCAGATGAAGCTCCATACAACATTGTTGTGGAAGCTTTTAACCTTGCATGTAGTGTTGATATTCCGGCGGGAACAGTAAACGTAAGACCGGAGATCAATGTGTCTGTTTCCAGTGATGTTACAGATAATAAGTTCTGTGCAGGAACACCTGTCAACTTCTCTGCAACGGCCGGATTTGTCAGTTATATTTTTGAGGTGGACGGAATTCAATATAACAATGGAAGCAATCCTGTTTTCACTACCAATGCTTTGGTGGATGGTTCAGAGGTCTCGGTGCAGGCTTTGGCAGCAAATGGCTGCTGGGGAGCAAGTGAGACGCTGACTATGCGAGCTGCAAATATTGCAGGTATGTGGACTGGCATCGCTGATTCCGATTGGGATAATCCAATGAACTGGTGTAACGGACAGGTACCAGTTAATTACAACGGAATTGTGATCTCCTCAAAGATGGTTCATGAACCGGTAATAACAGGAGATTATACCCTGACCAATCTGACAATAGAGGATGGGGCACAGCTCTGGATTGACGGAGGTTCAAAAATCGATCTTGAAGGTAGCTTCACCAACAACGGAGAACTTGTACTCAACAACCGTTACGGAGTAAACGGTATGGTTTCCCTGATAGACAAATCGGTTAATTCAGGAAGTGGCACTACAAGAGTAAGGCTTACAACCCCGGCCAATCAGTGGTTCTATCTCGGAAGCATTAGAAAAGATGCCGTATTCTCCGATTTCGGTGCCGGACAACCCGGTATTGTTGTAAGTTCATATCGACAAAACAAATGGTGGAATATTCAGACCACTTTAGCAAGTAGGTCTCTCAGATTGCTGGAAGGAATAGCAACTAATCTAATCGATGCCAAGGTCGAAAAGAGGTTAATTGAATATACTGGAGAGATAAACAAAGAAGAAGTAAGCAGAGTCTTTGAAGAAAAAGGTTTCAGCTTATTGGGCAATCCATACCCGGCCTTTATAAGCTGGGAGAACGCTGCCACATGGGAACGACCAAATGTTGATGGTACTATTTGGTACAGAAGCAAAGTTGGTGAAGAAATGGCATTCATTACATATAACAAGGATGCTATACCTGGTGCGAAAGCGGCTCTTTACCCTGACTCTGAAGTGAACTTCACATCAGAAGCAGAGCTGGCCTTGATTCCACCGATGCAGGCAGTATGGATTAAAACTTTTTCTGAGAATAATACTGTAACAATAAAGCCTGAAGCACGCACGCATAGTATAGAAGGTTCTATGCTTAAAAGTGGATCAGCAAAACATAGTGATATAATTCGCATAGAAACATGCAATGCGTATTCACGTGATGGCGCTGTAGTTTATTTTACTGAAGGAGCAAGCGAAGGAATTGGCAAGGGAGATTCAGAAAAGTATTTCAATGACTCAAAGAGAGTTCCGGAAATATTTACTCGTTCAGGTTCAACCGCACTAGCCATTAATGGTATGCCTGCACTCAACCAGGGAATTTACGAAATACCTTTAAGTGTTCGTAACCAGGTTGAAGGAAAGGTTAGCATAGGATTTGATTTGACTTATTTCTCCTCCGACCATACTATTTACTTTGAAGACAGGTTGAGTGGCATCATGGTAAACTTAAGAGAAGACAACACTTACAGCTTCGAGGCAGATGCAACTGGTGGTGATATTAACGATCGTTTTGTGCTTTCGCTATACAGCATCACTACTGACATCGAGCAAATAGGAGAAAATGAAGTTGAAGCCGGACGAGATATACAGATTAAAGCTGCAGGTTCCATGGCATTGATTAGCGTGAGCTCCAATCTTATATCTGAAGGACCGGGAGTGATAGAGATCTACTCGATGAGCGGCCGAAAGCTTCAGGAAGTACCAGCACATAGTAGCCGCACTCTGATAATACTGCCTCAAGAAAGCGGAGTTTATATTATTAGAGCCAGGTTTGGCAAGGTGGTAAAGAGCGAACGAGTTGTGACTGCCGGCAACTTCGAATAAGAAAGCACCATTGCTCCCCTATTTAGGACCAAAAGGAGCTGAGCCTTAGGTAAAGAAAACATAGCCCATGGTTAAAACCGTGGGCTATGTCAATGATAAACATTAGCTAAGCAATTTAATGGTTTAAAATCGACCAATGGCTAATGCCCTGATAGCATCCACGATATTGCAATCCGGTTTAAAGCCACAATCGTAAATAGGAGTGTTTTGGGTGAAGTCAAGAACATGGTTTAGATGAGCTTCCGTCATCTCCTTGCTATGAAAATGCTGAATACAATTGCTCATAACGCGCATTTGAGCCTTTATCCCGCTTATAGGAGTAATTTCGTTAGTAGGTGCTTGCCGCAGCAAAAAAATCTTACTCACAGGAGTTAAAAGAGGCCTTTGGGCGTACCAAGGCATAGGGGTACTTAAGGCATGCCACTGCCCATTAATCTTATGCAGCCAGAGGCGGTCGTCATTGATAAGCTCAGCTCCCCTCTGTTGCCACAGTTTTGCCATTGTCGATTTTCCTGTGCCAGAGACCGCCGAAAAAATATAGCCCTGTCTCATGTCGCGCACACCCGAGGCATGCAACAGAAAGCCTCCCGTAAGGTTGGCAAAATAAACCAACAATAGTGAACCTAAGGGATGTAATAGCGGATCTATATGAAGCTCTTCAGAAGTGGGAACCCTCTTAAAAAAAACATTTATGCAAAGCTCTTTCAAGTCTATCAGAGCAGTGATTTGTTGGATTTTCTCCGGCTTGTGAAAGTCTATCTTCAAAGCCAGCAGATGTTTTTCTGCTCCCAGTATTTGCCATTTATAGGGCATCAAATCCGGATCGTCAGCCTCACCATGCAGGAGAAGCCTGTAGCTCGAGGAGACTTCTGCTATACCTAAATAAAAATTACAAGAATAATGGAACGTTGGGTCTATAAGAGGAGTGGTGAAATTTGCAGAGGCCAGGAGTTCAGGCACAATGCCCGCATCAAATTTTATAGTAAGCTGAACCGGACCCAGGAATAGGTTCATGGCAAATAATTAATACTGAGGCCTTGAAGTGTCACCAAAAGGACTTGAAGCACTTTTATAAGTCTGGGAGCCATAATTAACAGCTTGTGGATTTACTACGCTGGCAGGCATTCCAGGATCTTCAGGATCTTCAGGATCAGGTTCCACAGGCGGCGTCGTTACCATCAGCAACGACATTTCATGATCAATTTCCACCTCCTCGATTTTGGGGATGGTGTAGTTTTTTTTTGTTATATGTTGTATGCTATTTTTCATTTATTACTATGACGATTAGCTTAGGCTAGCTTTTCAATAATTTGTTTGTCGAGGGCTTGGTCAATAAATACTTGCAGGTCATTCGACAAGACATTTCTTTCTACGTCAAATTGTTGTAAAAGTTGTTCTTCTACCTGATTGATTGTGTTTTGCCCGTTAAGTGCCTCGATAATTGCTGTGCCTGTCTCGTTAAGGGTGAGTACTCGGGTCATATCGGCAACGCTATTCACCAAAGGTACAATTACCATCTCATCACCCACTTTGCGGATGACTACATTCCGGTCGCGCACTATGTAAATAGTTTCAGGTTTTTGCACCATATTGGTTTCCAGACAATAATTCAGTCTGCAAATATGCAAATTATTTCAATAATACAACTCATTGTGGGCGTAGAGTTTGAGCGTTTTTTGATGAAAATTAAATAATCAGGCACTAAAGGTCACCTAAGGGGCGCGAAACGAATGATTAGTCCACGAGAAAGTGGAAAAACAAAACCCCTAACCCCAAACTCTGACAACTGCTGACTGATAACTGTTGACTGATGATTATTTATTATAAACCACTGTGTAGATCATAGCGGTAAGTATAGATCCTCCGACAATATTTCCCAGGGTGGCCGGAAGCAAATTGCGAACAAGGAAATCGGCCAGACTTACATCCGCTCCATAGAACATGGCGGCAGGAATAAAGAACATATTAGCCACGCTGTGCTCAAAACCCATGGCTACAAAGGCCATCACGGGAAACCAGATAGCAAGGATTTTGCCGCTGATATCTTGGGCGGCGAAAGCCAGCCATACCGCCAGAGCCACCAGCCAGTTGGCTCCTATGCCTTTAACAAAAGTGGCAAAAAAAGTAGCCGAAGTCTTGCTAACAGCAAGGCCCCTGACAGTATCGAGCCATGGCGAAGCAGCCAGCAGCTCGGTCTTGTAGGCCAGAAAATATGCTACAAAAAGAGCCCCTACGAAATTGCCGAAATACACCAGAGTCCAGTTGCGCAGCAGTCGTACAAAGCGCAATTTGCCCGTCATAAGGGGAGGAATAAAATAGGCAGTATTCCCGGTAAACAGGTCGGCCCCTGCTATAACACAAAGTATCAGTCCCAAAGGAAACAAAGCTCCCATAACAAACTTTTGAAGTCCGGGATTAGTGGCAGCTACAGCCGGCATGCCTCCCCCAACGCTAAGGGCAAGCAATCCTCCAAGGGCAATATATGCACCTGCCAGGAAGGCCAATAGCAGCGTGTTGCGAATAGATGTGCTATCGCGCGAAAGTGCTGCTTCACTTGCTTTAGATACTAGTTCTTTTGGTAAATAGTAGGACATGTTATTCAGTTATGAGTTTTTTCCCGCTAAGTGCTAACCAGCTAAACGCTAAGCTGCTAATTAATTACTACTTCTTTTACATATTTTTCGAAAATGGATTTCGCCTTTCTAAGTTGTTCTGGCGTATTGGCCGGAACGTTGTTTAGCCTATACTCCCATCCAAGTGACTCATACTTATGCACACCAAGTTTATGATATGGTTGAATTTCAAATTTCTCGACATTGCTCATAGTTGCCAGTCGCCTGCCCAGAGCGTGCATATCAGCTTCATCATCAGTATATCCGGGAACGAGAACATAACGCACCCAGGCAGTGTGTCCCTGTCCGGCCAGGTATTCGGCAAAAGCCATAGTACGGCTATTAGATGTAGCGGTAAGCCTGCTGTGCTTGTCTGGATCTATGTGTTTGATATCCAGAAGCACCAAATCATTAAGTTTCAGAAGCTCCTTTACCTGGCTCGTTAAAATGGAGCCGTTAGTATCTATGCAGGTGTTGATGCCTTCCTGCTTAAGTTGCCCAAACAATCCGATCAAGTCATTGGCCTGCATCAGGGGTTCTCCGCCCGAAACGGTCACTCCTCCCCTCTTTCCAAAGAATGGTCGCTGGCGCACAGCCATCTGAAGCAAGGCCTCAGCCTCATATTCTTTGCCACCTGAAAAGTTGATAGTATCAGGATTGGCGCAGTAAAGGCATTTGAAATTACAGCCCTGAAGGAAGAACACCAGGCGAATGCCAGGGCCGTCAAAGGTGCCTAAGGATTCTATTGAGTGTATCTTTATCAAAGCTATAAACTAAATATTTTTTTCTCATGCCGCACAGGCATTCTATCACTTTTCATTTCTTGCTTTTTTGCTGCAGCCCAAAAAAGTAAGCAAAAAAGGCCGCCACTACAAGAAATTGGCTAAAAATTACTCTTATAGCCTAAAATTTAAAAACTCGCTTCGCTCAAACAGCTTGAATTTTTTAACGGCTTTAATCCTAATTTTCTTAACGCCAATTTCTTGAGGTGGATAGATTCATGGCTTAAACTTAAAACTTTGAACTTTGAACTTCTAACTTTTAACTTCAAACCTCACACCGTCTCGAAGAAGCTTCGTGCAATCACGTCAAGCTGCTGAGCACGGGTCAGGCGTACGAAGTTCACGGCATAGCCCGACACACGTATTGTAAGCTGCGGATAGTTTTCGGGATGCTCCATAGCATCTTGCAACATCTCGCGGTTGAGCACATTAACGTTGAGGTGATGAGCGTTTTTAGCGAAATATCCATCCATAATGGATACAAGGTTTTCTGTACGTTGCTCCATATCCACGCCCAGAGTTTTAGGAACGATAGAGAAGGTGTTGGATATACCGTCTAAAGATTCCCTGTAATCGATTTTCGAAACTGAGCTAAGTGAAGCAATAGCGCCACTTTTGTCGCGCCCGTGCATTGGGTTTGCGCCCGGTGCAAAGGGAACCCCGAGAGCACGTCCGTCGGGTGTTGCCCCGGTCTTCTTACCATAGACCACATTCGATGTAATAGTAAGTATCGACAGTGTAGGCTCGGCGTTTTTGTAAGTCTTAAGCTTCTTCAGCACACCGTTGAAGTAGGCCGGGATATTTTTCGCAAAAACATCGACGCGGTCATCATCATTTCCATAGCAAGGAAATTCGCCTTCAATTTTAAAGTCGGTAGAAATTCCTTCTTCATTGCGGACCACGGTAACCCTGGCATGCTTAATTGCTGAGAGCGAGTCGGCCACGATGCTTAGTCCCGCTGCTCCATAAGCCAGGTTAATATGAGGATTGGTATCCACCAGTGCCATTTGTATTTTCTCGTAGTAATACTTATCGTGCATATAGTGGATAATATTCATAGAGTCGTTATATACCCTTGCCACCTCCTGCATAGCCAGTTTGAAATTGGCCAGCACTTCGTCAAAATCAAGCACATCAGATTTTAGAGGGGGGATATTTGAGATAATTTGCTTACCGCTCATTTCGCATTTACCGCCATTGATTGCCAGAAGCAAAGTTTTGGCAAGGTTTGCACGTGCACCGAAGAACTGAATATGCTTTCCGATTTCCTGAAAAGACACGCAGCATGCAATGCCGTAATCGTCACTATTGCGGGTGCTCTGCATCAGATCATCATTCTCATATTGAATAGAGGATGTGTCAATAGATACCTGGGCGCAGAATTTTTTGAATCCTTCCGGAAGGCTATTCGACCAAAGAATAGTCAAATTAGGCTCAGGCGAAGGTCCAAGGTTGTATAGGGTTTGCAAAAAGCGGAATGAAGTCTTTGTTACCTTATGACGGCCGTCGGCCAGTCTTCCGCCAATAGCCTCAGTAACCCAGGTAGGGTCTCCGGCAAATATTTCGTTATAGGCTTCCATACGCAGATGGCGAACCATGCGCAACTTCATCACAAATTGGTCGATAAGCTCCTGGGCGTAAACCTCATCTATAAGTCCCAGCTTCAAATCATGCTCGATATAGATATCAAGGAAAGAAGAAACGTTGCCAAGCGACATAGCCGCGCCGTCCTGTTCCTTAACAGCTGCCAGATAAGCCATATATACCCATTGAACAGCCTCATGTGCTGTTTGTGCAGGACGCGACAGGTCCAGGCCGTATATATTACCCAGATCTTTAAGTTGTCCTAATGCCTTAATCTGCTCTGCTACTTCTTCACGAAGGCGGATACGCTCATCGCTCATAGGACCAATAAGTCCGAGCTGGTCAAGCTTTTTGGACTCAATCAAGCGGTCAATTCCATACAGGGCTACCCTTCTGTAGTCACCGATAATGCGACCCCGTGCGTAATTATCAGGCAGTCCGGTTAAAATTCCAAGAGAGCGGAATTTACGAATCTCAGGAGTATAAACATCAAAGACCCCGTCATTATGGGTCTTGGCATAATTATTAAAAATATCTTTTATACGGTCAGACACCTCGACTCCTTGTTCTTTACAAGCCTTCTCCACAACAGAAATACCCCCGTAAGGCTTAACAGCCCTTTTAAGAAACATATCGGTCTGTAATCCAACTATAAGCTCATCTTCCTTTTTGATATAACCGGCAGCGTGGGAGGTGATACCCGATACTTTCTCGGTATCGATAGCTAATACGCCGTTATTCGCACGTTCCTTAGCAATTCCCTCAAGACAAATATGCCATAAGCGGGAAGTACGTTCACTAGCCCCTCTCAGAAAGCTGCTATCGCCATCATAAGGACTAACATTTTTTACAACAAAATCACGAACATCGATTGCGCTCTGCCAATTTCCGGATTTAAACATAACTTTTAATTTTGTGGATTATTGTAAACTCAAGTGACCAAAACTCCTGGAGATTGACCAATCCCGACTTTTCAAATTATGCTCCTTTTTGTAATCTCCAGATTGCATTTGCAAAATAAAGAAACATTTCCTTATTAAGCAAATATTCAAGCTGTATTTCTGAATTTTTAACTATAGGGAGGGGGGGATTGAGGATAGAAAGTGGAGGATGGAGGGTAGAAGTTATGAATGATGAGGGGTGAGCGGAGTCGAAACCACCGGTACAACGGAGTAGCTGCGTAATATGGGAAGGTGCAAAAAAAAATAGAGACGCATTTTATTGCGTCTCTAAAATTCATTGAAGGTGATAAGCTTTATTTTATCGCTTTTTAGCTATTCTTCTTTTAGTAGGCCCATTTCAATAAAATCGAGCCCCATGTAAATCCTGCCCCGAAAGCTGCCAGAATAATATTATCACCTTTCTTAAGTTGGTTCTCCCATTCCCACAGACATAGGGGAAGTGTGGCAGAGGTAGTATTGCCGTAGCGCTGGATGTTAATCATCACCCTGTTTTTGTCCAGTCCCATTCGTTCGGCCGTAGCCTCAATGATGCGCATATTAGCCTGGTGAGGAACAAGCCAGGCAAGCTCATTAGCTGTGATATTGTGTTTCTCCATCATCTCAACAGCCACATCAGCCATCTTTGACACTGCGTGTTTAAACACATGACGTCCATCCTGGAAGATATAGTGCTGACGGGCATCTACCGTAGCATGGGAAGCAGGATTAATAGAACCTCCGGCTTCCATCTTCAGATACTTACGTCCGAAGCCGTCACTTCTAAGTATGCTGTCAATTATGCCGTATTCTTCTTCGCCTGGTTCGAGCAAGACCGCACCGGCAGCATCACCAAACAAAACGCAGGTAGTGCGGTCAGTGTAGTCAACTATCGAGCTCATCTTATCGGAACCGACCACGAGCACTTTCTTTTTGTTGCCACATTCAACAAATTTAGAGGCAGTGTCGAGCGCGTAGAGAAAGCCGGAGCAACCGGCGTTCAGGTCAAAGCCGTGAGCATTTCTGATTCCCAGTTTGTCAGCAAGGATATTGGCTGTAGCCGGGAAGACATGGTCGGGCGTGGTCGTTGCAAAAACTATCAAATCAATTTCCTCAGGTGTGGTACCGGTTTTTTCGAAAATCTGTTCAACAGCTTTAACGGCCATATCTGAGGGGCCCTTTCCCTCCTCTTTTAGTATGTGACGTTCCTTAATTCCAACACGGCTCATAATCCACTCGTCGGAGGTATCAACCATGCGGCTTAATTCGTGATTGTCAAGAATATAGTCGGGAGCATATCCTCCCACAGCAGTAATTACAGCTCTTAACTTCTTCATAGATAAACGATTTAGCAAGAAAGGGGCTACCTGTAAGGAAACCCCTTGCTTGCTTAGTTAGTCTTTATAAGAAAACGCGCAACAATGCGATACTTTCTTAATGACACAAGTTACTTTCGCAAAATGCTTATGCAGTAATCTCTTTTTCTACAGCCAACTTACCTCTGTAATAACCACATTCACCGCATACGGTATGTAGTTTGACCGCCGAGCCACAATTTGAGCAAACACCCAATGCTACAGGTGTTGCTGTATAATGAGTTCTTCTCTTGTCTCTTCTGGTCTTCGATGTTTTTCGTTTCGGATGTGCCATTTTTCCAGCTCTTTACTAATTATTACCAATAATACTTTTCAACTTATCCCATCTGGGATCTATCCCGTCGCCTTCTTCGCCTTGCGGCTCTTTCTCAACTAAATACTGCGACAACTTTTTCACCATTTCGGGATTACATTCACTACTGCCATCTTCATTAACTTTATGAATATGGCGTATAGGAAGTGAAGTTACTATAATATCATAGATAAATTTAGCAACATTCAACTCGTATTCCTCTCGTGGCAGGACTATAATATCTTCGGTGGGTTCGTCGTACTCATCTCCAAATTTAACATACAATCTGGATTCAATATCAATCGCCAGGCTAAGATCATCGAGACAATTATCACAAAGCGTTAGCAAAGTGCCATTCATCTCAAAATCAAAAATCAAAACCTGCTGACTTTTGTTAAGATTAAGAACAACGTCAATCTCACCATCTTCATAGAGAGCATCTTCAAAAAGTCCGAAGAACTCGTTATCTACGTGAAAGTCAAAAGAATGATTTCCATCCTTAAGCCCCTTGAACACAACACTATAATCCTTTAAACTTTTCACAATACCCCCTGTAAAAACGCTGCAAAGTTATAAAAATAAAAGATGTAGAGAAACAATTCATCTTTTTTTTCTTATTAATCTCTCGCCAAGTGCTAGAGCCTGCGCCACCAAAGTATGAGGCCAAGCGGCAAACAAGCTATCTTTCCTGGATATTAAGCAGCTCCTCCGTTGTTCCGGTGGTTTCGACTCCGCTAAACCACCATCGACTCCGCTAAACGCTAAAAGCTAAAAGCTAAACGCTAAAAGCTAAAAGCTAAAAGCTAAAAGCTAAAAGCTAAAAGCTAAACGCTAAAAGCTAAAAGCTAAACCCGCATCCCTCAGACCGGAAGAGTAATTCTGAAGGTACTTCCCTTGCCGGGAGCAGAGCTTAGCACCGTAAGCTCTCCTTTATGATATTGCTCAATAATGCGCTTACTAAGCGAGAGTCCCAGTCCCCAGCCACGTGTTTTGGTACTGAATCCGGGTTTAAAGACCGTGTTTTGCACGGCTCTGGTCATTCCTTTTCCCGAATCAGAAATATCCACGACCACAGATTTTCTCTGCTTAAACACTTTAATCCTGATATCACCTTCTCCTTCCATAGCATCAATTGCGTTTTTGCAGATATTCTCGATAACCCACTCAAACAGCGGCCGGCTAAGTGGGACATAAGGTTTCAGGGGCTCTGCGACTTCCAAATTAAATTTTACCAGGGCTGAACTCCTGCGTTTGAGGTATTCTACCATCCCTTCAATCACTTCAACTATATCTTGAGAATGAAGCTCCGGTTTAGACCCGATTTTTGAGAAGCGCGAGGTAACAGTCTGCAAGCGTTCAATATCATAACGCATCTCATTGACCAGGTTATCATCGACCTCTTTCATTTTCAACACGTCCATCCATCCCAGTAGAGAGGTTGTTGGAGTGCCCAGCTGGTGGGCCGTCTCGCGTGCCATTCCCACCCATACCTGATCCTGTTCCCATTTCCTTGTTGCACTGAATGCTATATAGGCAATAATCATAAAAACAAAGACCACCGCCAGTTGAACTATTGGAAACCAGCGCAATCTGGTAAGCAAAGTAGAGTCATGATAGTAGAGATACTGAAACTCGCCATCGCCCAGGTTGACTTCCAGAGGCTTACCAAAACGCATCATTTTCTCCAATGCTTTATTAAGGAATTCCTCCTGTCCGTTTTTCGGTATCTTAAGATTTCTATGTGAGATAATATTAGCGCTGTCGTCGGTTAGGATAACGGGCACGGTGTTGTTGTTGCGAATAATTTCCAGAATCAGGGCAACCATAGGTTCACCGGGCGAACTTTCGATTACAAGCTGACGATTGGCTTCGGCCCACAACTCAACCTTATTTTGTTCTTCCAACTTAAGCTCACTCACCAAACGATTGGTATAGTAGAGCGAAAGGATACTGATAAGCAGGGCAACGCCCATTAGTAGAATCTTCCAGCGCCGCTTTTTACTGTATATCTGCATTTATTAAAGACTTACCGCGATTAACGGTATTTATCATCATTATTGTTATAAATATTAAGGTAACTGTCGTAGCGCGACCGGGCAATCCCGCCCTCAGCCACAGCAGCTTTAACAGCGCAGTCGGGCTCATGGATATGCGTGCAATTATGAAACTGGCAACCCGGCGATGCTGCAAATATCTCACGGAAGAAGTGGTAAAGTTCCTCCTTACCCGTGTCGTGAAGTCCAAAACCCCTTATGCCCGGTGTGTCAATAACATAGCCGCCAAAGGGAAAAGGATACATTTCGGCAAAAGTGGTAGTATGAGTACCTGTATTATGGGCTGTAGAAATCTCTCTGGTTCTTAATCTCAATCCTGGTTCAAGGCGGTTAATCAGGGTGCTTTTGCCAACCCCTGAATGGCCCGCTATCAGGGTTGTTTTATTCATAAAAAGCTTTTTGATTTCCTCAAAATCATCCTGCTTTTTTGCCGACAAGGCAAGCGTGGGATAGCCAATCTTTTCATAAACGTCCATAAGCTCCTCCATCCGGCGTATATGTCGGGCGTCGTACCTGTCAATCTTATTAAACAGCAAAATAACCGGAATATTGTATGCCTCGGCCGAAGTCAGGAATCTGTCAATAAAAACAGTAGTCGTAACCGGGTAGTTTACAGTAACCAAAAGAATTGCCTGGTCAATATTTGCAGCAAGGATATGGCTCTGTTTTGACAGATTGGTGGCTTTACGGACAATATAATTCCGGCGGGGAAGTATCTCGGCTATGACCCCCTCCTGAGAAGCAGAGTCGAACTCAAAGGCTACCTTATCGCCGACAGCCACCGGGCTGGTGCTTTTCGTTTCATCAAGCCGCAAGCGCCCTTTAAGGCGGCAAGGGACAATAAGGCCGTCATCCGCTTTTACCATACACAGGCTGCCGCTTGCTTTAATAACAACTCCCTCTTTCATCTCAGATACAATTAATTTAAAATCACCGGAGCACAGTGATCAACAATAAAAGATTGTTGCAATTTACATATTTATCTGCGATGAAAGGCAAAACAGAAAAAGTAAAAACAAGAGAAACTGCATAGGTGAAAAGTACAACATACTGTTCATTGCCAACATAGTAAAGAAAGATCTTAGTACACAAAAAACTACCAATGGTCAAAATCTAAGTTGTTGTTTTTCGCTTTATTATATATTTGTAATCGAATTCGAGCAATAAACATCGGGACAAAAGGATAAAAGAATAGTTTTGTACCAATAATTGTTACTTTCTATGAAATCGAGCCGGTATAAATATATGAGAAAACATGGGTGAAAAGGATCTTATACAGTTATCGATGGATGAACTTTATGCCGAGAACCAAAAGCTCCGGCAGTCTATACTAGCACAACAATTACTTTTCGATATAGCCTCTCTGCTTAATAATTCAAGGACCCCTGAAGAGTCATTTACTCCAATTGCTGTCAGAATTACAGAAATAACAGGTGTAGAAGGCTTTGCGCTCTATTATAAATCCGACGGCGATCAGAAAGTATATGATTTGGCAGCATACGCGGTATCGGATAAGGCCTTTGGAGTAAGCTTTCCAAATGTTGTAAGTTGTAATTACCGCTTTCCCTTTGTTATTCTCCCTAACCCGAAGGCTATGGAGATAATTAAAGACGATGAGCAAATAGCCGCCCGCATCTCGGCTGGCTTCAGCACAAAAAACTGCATGGTTGCGGGTATCAAAACCGGCAGCGAAGCGAATGGAATCATTGCCTTAAAATGGAGCTCTGCCCTGAAGGAAGCGCCCATAAGTCATCAGCTTTTGGAATCGGTCTGCGGCCTTATTGCGCGGCAGTTAGACCTTAGAGTGATCGAGATTAAAAACCGCAGCAATCACGAGAAGATTTTAGTTATAAATGAGCAGCTTGCCGAAAAGGAACGCTTCCTGAACAACATTATCAACACGGCTCCCATAGGCATACTCCTGGTGAAAGACAGAATTATTCACTACGTCAATGACAAGGTATTAGCTTCCACCTCGTATGTGCGCGAAGAGGTGGTAGGTTCTCATTTCTCCAGATTTTATTCTCCCGGCGCCGAGAATCAGGAGAAAATCAGTGAATTTTACAGGGAAATAGAGGCTAAAGGCATGGCCTCGATAAATGCCACACTGGCAAAAAAGAATGGAGATCCCTTATATTATGAGATTACAGCAACACCGGGGCCAAGTTTCGAGACCGATGGGTATTTCCTCCTAATAGGTCAGGATGTTACCAAAATGAAGCTTGTAGAAAACGAGTTACGGGAGAGTGAACAACGTAATCGTAAAATAATAGAGACCAGTGTTGACGGAATCATTATTGTCAACAAAGCGGGTCAACTCAACTACATCAACAGGGCGGGATACGAACTAATAGGCTACGATTGCGAGGAGATTAACAAGGCTAAACCCCTTTCAATCTTTGGCGGCCGCGAAGGACTTAAAAGCTATCTTCAGTTACTGCGCAATTTGCGAAACGGGACACCTTACAAGGGCGATGTCCAGCTAATAACGAAGGAGGGGCGCCTGATTCAAGTCGAGGTTAACAGCTCAATAATATCGCTGAATGGTGAAGATCACTTCTTTTTCAACATCCATGATATTACAAAGAGGAAGAAAAACGAAATGGAGCTTGTTAAGGCAAAAGAGCGTGCCGAAGCTGCCGACCGTTTAAAATCGGCCTTCCTTGCAAATATGAGCCACGAAATACGCACCCCCTTGAATGCCATTGTCGGATTTTCAAATCTTTTGGGACAAACCGATCCGGAGAATGACTTGCGCGAGGAGTTTATCTATCTTATAAATTCCAACGCTGATGCGCTGATGAGCATCATCAATGATGTAATAGATTTGTCAAAAATTGAAAGTGGTCTTTTGGAACTGCAAATGGCTCCGGTTTGCCTTGATGATATGCTGACTACAGTCGGCAGCATTTACAGACAGCAGCTTGAAGAAGCACGCAAGAAAGATGTTGAGATAAAACTCAGCTTAGTACAAAGCGCCAAAGCCCCTGTTTACGTCTATGCCGATCAGTATCGCTTGATGAAAGTGCTGACCAGCCTGATGGACAATGCCATGAAATTTATAGAACAAGGTTCTATTACAATTGGTTATTCGCATACGGGAGACAGGGTTAAAATCTTTGTACGCGACACCGGAATTGGTATTGCCGCCGAGAATCATAAGTTAGTATTTGAAGCATTCAGACAGGAAGACGAGTCGCGCTCCAAGAAATACGGAGGCACCGGTCTTGGTCTGGCCTTATGCAAAAAACTTGTTAAGGCAATGGGCGGAAGTATAAACTTAAAATCGGAAAAAGGAGTAGGCTCCGAGTTTTACTTTAGTCTTGGCAAAACTGATGTAAAGATGGATAGTCGCGGCGAAGAGAAGGAAATACTAAAGAATAGTCTTAGCAACGAGAGATACAAGCAATATTTTTAAAAAGCATGGCAGCTATTCCTTTGCAAGCTCTTCAATGAGCCCCCGGATACTCTCCATATCAAGGCCTATCTCTTTATAAAGAGCCATTTGAGAGCCATGCTCCACAAAGCGATCGGGAATTCCCAGGCGCTTTACCATGCATTGATAGCCATTTTCCGACATAAACTCGAGGATGGCTGAGCCCATGCCTCCTGCAATCGCTCCATCTTCAATAGTAAGCACCGTAGTATAGGAACTGAATACTTCGTGCAGCATCTGCTCATCTAAGGGTTTGACAAAGCGGACATCATAATGACCAACTTCAATCCCTTGTTGGGCAAGCTCCTTGCATACACGTGCCACCTTGACGCCCAAAGGACCTAAGGTTAACACGGCCACCTTCTTGCCCCTTCGTAAGCAACGCCCCTTACCGGTATCTATTTCTGAAAAGGGCTGCCTCCAATCTTCATTGGAACCCACACCTCTGGGATAGCGGATCACAAAGGGCCCTTTGTTGGGCAGCTGAGCGGTGTACATCAAATTGCGCAACTCAATCTCGTCCATGGGTGAAGAAATCACCAGATTTGGAATACTACGCAAGAAAGCCAAATCGTAAGCCCCATGATGAGTAGCGCCATCGGCACCGACCAGACCGCTTCTGTCGAGACACATTACCACGTTCAGTTTTTGGATGGCCACATCGTGAATTACCTGGTCAAAAGCCCTCTGCATAAACGAAGAATAGATATTACAGAAAGGAATCATACCCGAGATTGCCAAACCCGCCGAAAAGGTTACGGCGTGTTGTTCGGCGATGCCCACATCAAAAGCCCTGTCAGGCATAGCCTGCATCATAATATTCAGGCTGCAACCGGTAGGCATGGCAGGTGTTATGCCCACAATTTTATCATTCTGCCTTGCCAATTCCAGGATTGTATGACCAAAAACATCCTGAAACTTCGGAGGCTTGGCTGTAGAGCCGGAAGACTCCTCAGTGATAAGCCCGGTGAGCTTATCAAATCTGCCGCCGGGGGCGTGCCAGGCCGTCTGATTCTCCTCGGCGAGCTTGAAGCCTTTCCCCTTCTTGGTGATAACATGGAGCACCTTGGGGCCGGGGATATTTTTCATATCCTTCAGGACACCGGCGAGTCTTACAACGTCATGCCCATCGACAGGGCCGAAATAGCGTATATTAAGTCCTTCAAAGATATTAGTCTGGCGTGTCAGCAGGTTCTTGATGCTATTGTTAACCTTAACAATCATTTCCTTGGAGCGCGGGCCAACCAGCTTAAGCTTTCCAATGCCTTTGATAAGATCCCTGCGTACCTTGTTATAGGTGCGACTGGTTGCAATATCAACCAGGTAATCGCTCAGTCCGCCAACATTGGGGTCAATAGCCATATTGTTATCGTTGAGAACGACCAGTACGTTGGCATGTAAGGAAGCCATATTATTCAGGCCTTCGAAGGCCAGTCCTGCTGTCATTGAGCCATCGCCAATCACGGCCACCACCTGACGGCCGGTAACTCCCTGCTGCTTATAGGCCTCAGCAATTCCCAGTGCCGCCGATATACTTGTTGAAGAGTGACCTACCCCGAAGGCGTCATAATCGCTCTCGAAGATAGATGGAAAGCCGCTGATGCCTTTATATTTCCTGTTACTGTGAAAGAGCTCGCGCCGTCCGGTCAATATTTTGTGGCCATAAGCCTGATGCCCCACGTCCCAAATCAGCTTATCCTCGGGAGTGTTGAGAGCGTAATGCAGTGCAACGGTAAGTTCGACTACGCCAAGACTTGCGCCAAA
This sequence comes from Marinilabiliaceae bacterium UBA5488, assembly GCA_002427105.1. Classification (GTDB taxonomy): domain Bacteria; phylum Bacteroidota; class Bacteroidia; order Bacteroidales; family Marinilabiliaceae; genus Geofilum. The sequence continues at coordinate 19,564 of DIPM01000008.1, forward strand.
GTGAGCCGGATTGCACGAAACAGCATCGATAATAAACTCTCGCAGCTCACTACAAACCTGCAACAACTTCTCTTCAGGGAGCTTTCTCAGATCAGACGGTGAATTGATTTGTTTAAGCAGGGGATATCCTACCTCTTCCATTCCAGTTTGTTCACAAATTGCTAATTTTGCAAATATAACACTTTGATAACAGATAATTTCATTGCTTCTTAATTGTTTTAACTGCCACCGGGCTGATAAAGCATTTATCTGTGTGGGGGTGATAAAATGAGGAAAAACATGTGGTTCTCTAATATTCAGCGGTTTAGATACTTACTTGGCTCTTTGAAATACCTAAGCTGTCGCAGGCTGCTTAACGGCATATTGCTGCTTTTCAGCTTTTTCTATTCGCGGCTGACTAAGAAGCCGCGGATAATGGGAAGCCCCTGGGCGATGTCGGTTGAGCCTTCAGGCCAATGCAACCTTCAATGCCCTGAGTGCCCCGTTGGAGCCGGTGTACTCACCCGAAAGGCCGGAATGCTTACCCTTCCTCTCTTCGAAAAGATGCTCGATGATGCGGGACCCCAACTTCTTGCCCTTAACCTCTACTTCCAGGGTGAGCCCATGCTTAACCGCGGTATAGGCGATATAATCGCGATGGCACAGCAAAGGAATATCTATACGAGCATGAGTACCAACGGCCATTATCTAAGTCCCGAAAACTGCGCCCTACTGATAAAGGGAGGACTGTCGAAGCTGATAGTCTCCGTTGACGGGATAAGTCGCCGGAGCTATTCGCGCTATCGAAAGGGAGGAGACCTGAACAAGGTGAAACAGGGAATTAGTAACTTCCTGGAGCAAAGAAGGGCGCTCGGTCGGCGTAGCCCCATTATCAGCATACAGTTTCTGGTATTTGAACACAATGAGCACGAAATAGAAGAGCTGACACAGTGGTGCCGTAATGTGCGCGTTGACCTTTTGGAACTAAAATCAGCTCAATTTTATGATTTTGGCAACAACGAAGTAAGTCCTCCGACTATAGCCCGCTATTCTCGCTACACTATGGAGGACGGCCAATGGGTGATGAAAGGGAAAAGCTATAATCACTGCTTCAAACAATGGGGCTCGGCAGTTATGTCATGGGACGGCCGAATTGCTCCCTGTTGTTATGACAAAGACCTTGATTTCTCGCCCGGCAGTATCCGCGTATCTCCCTTAAAAGAAATATGGCAAAATCAATCCCTTATGCAATTCAGGCGGCAGGTATTAAAAGACAAAGCGGCCATCGCTATGTGCCGCAATTGTCCTGAAGGTCGTAAACTAATTATCTAAGCCGGTCTATCCCACGATATTAGAGAAAGCCTACTTAGGCCAATTTCTTAAAAAGCTCAGTCATACTCACCTTATCAGCGATAAGGTTTTTAAGGTCTGATATATTAACCCTCTCCTGCTCCATAGTATCGCGATAACGGATAGTAACCTTTTGGTCAGAGGGGGTATCATGGTCTATCGTGATGCAGAAGGGAGTCCCTATGGCATCCTGACGGCGATAACGTTTACCGATAGAATCCTTCTCATCATACTGACAATTGAAATGGAATTTCAGGTCGTCCATAATTTTGCGGGCCATTTCGGGCAGGCCATCCTTCTTAACCAGCGGCAAAACAGCCAGTTTCACGGGAGCCAGTACAGCCGGCAGTTTCAACACAACGCGTGACTCTTTACTTCCATCCTTTCCTTCTACTTCTTCCTCGCAATAGGCACCCGCCATAATACTCAAAAACATCCTGTCAACGCCAATTGAAGTTTCAACAACATAGGGCACATAGCTCTCGTTGCGTTCGGGGTCGAAATAGCTAATCTTCTTACCTGAAAACTTTTGGTGCTGCGACAGGTCAAAATCCGTGCGGGAGTGAATCCCTTCCACTTCTTTAAAGCCAAAGGGCATTTCATACTCGATGTCGGTGGCAGCGTTGGCATAGTGAGCCAGCTTATCATGATCGTGGAAACGATATTTATGGTCGCCCAGCCCAAGCGATTTGTGCCATTTCATACGAATAGCCTTCCACTTCTCAAACCACTCAAGCTCCTGGCCGGGTGGCACAAAAAATTGCATCTCCATCTGTTCAAACTCACGCATGCGGAAAATAAACTGACGAGCTACAATCTCATTACGGAAAGCCTTACCAATCTGTGCTATACCGAAGGGAATCTTCATGCGACCGGTCTTCTGAACATTCAAAAAGTTCACGAAAATACCTTGAGCAGTTTCCGGGCGAAGATAAATCTTCTGGGCTCCTTCAGAGGTAGAGCCCATTTCGGTAGAAAACATAAGGTTAAACTGACGAACTTCCGTCCAGTTTTTAGTACCTGAAATAGGGCAAACCACATCATTATCAATAATAATCTGGCGCAGCTCGTTAAGGTCGTTATCATTCAAGGCCTTCACAAAGCACTGATGAATCTCTTCTCTCTTCTGTATATTTTCAAGCACCCGGGGATTTGTCTCCCGATACATCTTCTCATCAAAACTATCGCCAAAGCGCTTGGCAGCTTTCTCTACTTCTTTATCAACTTTAGCATCATACTTAGCCAAAAGATCTTCTATTAGCACATCGGCACGATAACGTTTTTTGCTATCCTTGTTATCAATCAAAGGGTCATTAAAAGCGTCAACGTGACCTGAAGCCTTCCAAACAGTGGGGTGCATAAAGATTGCCGAGTCAATACCCACAACATTATCGTTTAGGAGAACCATTGAGTCCCACCAGTATTTTTTAAGATTATTCTTTAACTCAACGCCATACTGCCCATAATCATATACAGCACCCAGTCCATCGTAAATTTCACTGCTTTGAAATACAAACCCATACTCTTTACAATGGGCCACCAACTTTTTGAATACATCTTCCTGAGCCATAATGCTAAATCTTTAAATCTGTTATATTATAATCAACTATGCTTACTAATGCAAGGCCCTGACAAGTCAGTTTACCTAATAATGTGCAGCGCCGGACAAAACCGCAAAAATAAGCCAAAATTTCAGTTTTTCAGCATTTTATGGCTTTACTTTTTATCACTAATAATTTTAAAAACTTATACATTTGTCAAAACTCAAATCTAAACCTATATGCAATTCAAATTAACGCTAACACTATTGTCAGTTGTGCTCTTAAACGCCTGCTCGCCGGCTATTACCAAAAACATAACACTACCTGGCAATCCATTGCCGGATACCACGCCGGTCACAGTGCTCTATCTGGATGAGCCTGTACCGGAAAATGCCAGGGAGATGGGCTCTGTAAAACTGACAGATTCCGGTTTTACAACTAAGTGCAGATACGATTATGTGATAGAACAGGCAACAATCGAGGCAATTCAAATGGGCGGAAATATTTTAAAGATTACAAAGCATCGTAAACCCGACTTATGGAGCAGCTGTCACCGGATTGAAGCTAGGGTATTCTATAGCAATCAGCCGCCTGTTTATGCCCACGCAAAATCAGATTCAGCCGGGATAGCAGATGAATACAGCTCATTGATGGCTGCTGAATCATCTACATATAGCAAGGAAGAAGTAATCTCACCGTTTGACGACTACCAAAAGTTCCGGCTTTCTTTTAATGGAGGCTTTGGCTATCGTGTAAATAAGATACACAAAGACCTTTCAACTCTTGACCGTCAGCATGTAAAGAAGATAAAGTTTGGCGGCGTCTTTAACGCCGATGCAACGTATTTTATCAGGGAGAACAGGGGTATAGCCCTTAAATATTCTCTGCATAGCGCCTCGGCAAGTTCCTCAAATAGAGCACCCTCAAGCACAGGATATAATACTATTACTATGGAAGATGATGTTTATATCCATTATGTGGGGCCTAACTATGTATTCCGCTTATTCAACAGTTCGGGCAAGGGTAGCTTTATAGCCTCTATTGGCCTTGGCTATATGGCTTATATTGACAATTCTGAAATATCTAACAGGTCTCCTGACAGAATTACCTTAACCGGCCAAACTCTGGGAACTAATCTGGATGCAGGCTATGAGATATACCTGACTAAGCAACTGTCGGTAGGCGCTCAGATATCATACTATAGTGGGCTACTTACCAAAATTAAGGCCAAGAGCTACTATGGAATCTCGGAGACAATAGAATTGGATAAGGATAAGTATGAAGGACTTAACAGGATCGACATCTCTGCAGGGCTAAGACTTAATTTCTAAGTTGAAAATGATGATGCATCTGCCACTATGTTGATTGTTTAACAGCCCCTTGCTTAACTGCATTAGCTTCTTCGGGCTTTCCGGGTTCTGTAATGAAAAAAGGCCGCCGGCATATTTGCCGGTGGCCTTTGATAAATATAAATTCTGATAGAGGAATATTATTCTTCTCTCAGTTGGAGCAGCAGAGTCAGGATATCGACACCTGCCTGGGCAACCGAAGTTCCGGGGCCAAAAATACCCACCACTCCGGCATCATACAGGAACTGGTAATCCTGATGAGGAATTACTCCACCAGCGATAACCATAATATCATCGCGTCCCAACTTCTTAAGCTCCTCAATAACCTGAGGAACAAGAGTTTTGTGGCCTGCTGCCAAAGAAGATACGCCCAAAACGTGAACATCATTCTCAACGGCTTGCTTGGCGGCTTCCGCGGGAGTCTGGAACAGAGGACCCATATCCACATCAAAACCTATATCAGCATAGCCGGTAGCGACCACTTTGGCACCGCGGTCATGTCCATCCTGACCCATTTTAGCCACCATAATACGTGGCTGACGACCTTCGAGTTCAGCAAACTTGCGAGCCAAAGCCTGAGCCTTTTCAAACACGCTATTGTCGCCGGCTTCTGAGGAGTAAACTCCGCTAATAGATCTAATCACAGCTTTGTATCTTCCAACTATTGTTTCACATGCATAAGAAATCTCACCTAATGATGCCCTTTTCTTAGCGGCATCCACAGCCAGTTCCAGCAGGTTACCTTTCCGGGTCTCCACACAACGCGTGATGGCCTTCAAGGCTTCCTGCACTTCCTGCTCGTTACGTTCAGCTTTCAGCTTTTTCAAACGTTCAATTTGAGACTTGCGAACAGCGCTGTTATCGATATCAAGTATATCGATAGGATCTTCTTTCTCAAGACGGTAGCGGTTAGTACCAACAATCACTTGTTTTCCGCTATCGATTTTAGCCTGAGTACGGGCCGCTGCCTCTTCAATACGCATTTTGGGAAGACCTGTTTCAATAGCCTTAGCCATTCCTCCCATTTCTTCAACCTCAGTAATCAGAGCCCATGCTTTTTCGGCTATCTCTTTTGTGAGAGATTCCACATAGTATGAACCTGCCCAGGGGTCAACAGATTTACATATCTGCGTCTCCTCCTGAATATAGATTTGAGTATTACGGGCAATACGTGCCGAGAAATCGGTAGGAAGTGCAATAGCCTCATCCAGGGCATTGGTGTGCAAACTTTGAGTATGCCCCAGAGCAGCAGCCATAGCTTCAATGCAGGTGCGACCCACATTGTTGAAAGGATCCTGCTCGGTGAGCGACCACCCCGAAGTTTGCGAGTGAGTACGCAGAGCCAGCGATTTCGGATTTGCAGGATTGAACTGCTTCACAATTTTTGCCCATAACATACGGGCGGCGCGCATTTTGGCGATCTCCATAAAGTGGTTCATTCCAACCGCCCAGAAGAAAGACAAGCGTGGTGCAAAGGTATCCACACTCATACCGGCATTGACGCCGGCACGCAGGTACTCCAGACCATCAGCCAGAGTATAAGCCAGCTCGATATCAGCAGTAGCTCCTGCTTCTTGCATGTGATAACCCGAAATAGATATACTGTTGAATTTGGGCATATACTTGGAAGTATATTCAAAAATATCAGCAATAATCTTCATCGAAAATTCAGGCGGATAAATATAGGTGTTACGAACCATAAACTCTTTCAGAATATCATTCTGAATAGTTCCGGCCATATCTTCAAGTTTACAACCCTGTTCCAAACCGGCAACAATGTAAAAAGCCAGAACAGGCAAAACAGCACCGTTCATAGTCATCGACACCGACATCTTATCCAAAGGTATTCCGTCAAACAATACCTTCATATCGAGTATTGAATCGATGGCCACACCGGCCTTACCTACATCGCCAACTACCCGCTCATGATCTGAGTCATAGCCACGGTGAGTAGCAAGGTCGAAAGCAACCGACAGACCTTTTTGTCCGGCAGCAAGATTACGGCGATAGAAGGCATTGGACTCTTCTGCTGTAGAGAATCCTGCATATTGACGAATAGTCCATGGACGCATGGCATACATCCCTGAATAGGGACCGCGAAGAAAGGGAGGCAGTCCGGCAGCATAGTTAAGATGCTCCATTCCCGCCAAATCTTCTTTTGTATATACTTGTTTAACGGGAATTTGCTCGGGCGTAAGCCAATCCTTTTTTATCCCCTGTTCTTTTGCCCACTCAGCCACATTTGTAGCAGGGGCGTTATTTTGAAAGGATATCTTTGAAAAATCCGGTTTCATATCTAAATATTTTTATGCGCTACTTGATATTCTGCGCCTTATTAAATCCCTGTAACACTTCCAACACATTGCTGCGAACGTGGATAAAATGCTCTATACCCTGAGCTTTCAAGTCATCCATGGATGCGGGGGCTCCGGCCACGACAAGCAAGGCACGCCCTTTGAGAGCCTTCAAGGCAATCGGTGCAGCATCAAGATACTCGTCATCGGAAGAACAAAGAACCACAATATCAGCCTTAGCATTAAGAGCGGCTTCAACACCTTCTTCGACATTGTCAAAACCGAGGTTGTCAATTATTTCATATCCCGCACATCCAAAGAAGTTGCCTGAGAACTGCGACCTTGCCAAACGCATGGCCAGATTGCCATATGTAAGCATAAACACCTTAGGACGTTTTGCAGCCTTTTCGGTAGCCAAACGCAGTGCTTCAAACTCTTCAGCGGCTCTTAGCGGAGTGATGGTTTCTATATCGGAAGCTTCCTTTACCCCGGCATTTACAACAGCTGCATCAATTGAAGAAGCCATAGTTTCCAAGCCATTCGGATATTGGTTTGTTCCAAGCAGGATTTCTTTACGTCCGGCAACTGCTTTAGTCTTCTGGGCTGCCGACTCTTTAACCAAAGCTTGAATATATCCTTCCTGGACAGCTTTGGCAAAGCCGCCTTTCTTTTCAAGCTCAACAAACAGGCTCCAGCCCTCTTTTGCGATGCTGTCGGTGAGGCTTTCTATATAATAGCTTCCTGCGCCCGGGTCGGTAATATTAGCAAAATACGATTCCTCTTTCAACAGAAGTTGCTGATTGCGTGCAATGCGCTCGCTAAACTCGTCAGGCTTACGGAACACGGAATCGAAAGGCTGCACCAGCAGGGAATTACATCCCCCGAGTGTTGCCGACATGGCTTCAGTCTGAGTGCGAAGCATGTTCACATAAGGGTCATAAATAGTTTTATTAAACTGAGATGTCTCGCAGTTAACATTCATCCTGGCAGACTCGCGACTGGCAGGCTTATAGGCATCCACAATTGAAGCCCACAACAAGCGGCCTGCACGCAGCTTGGCAATCTCCATAAAATAGCCTGAACCAATGCTTAGGGTGAAGCGGATATTTCTGGCTGCATCATCAACGGAGATTCCCTTTTCGATAAGCTTTGAGAGATATTCATTTCCGGCCGAAAGCGAGAAAGCCAACTCCTGAACAATGGTAGAACCGGCATTCCCGAAATTCTTACCATTGACGTTGACCCATTGAAACTGAGAAAAAGCCTTGCCATTCTTTACAACTTCAGCTACTTTGCCCAAGACCTCATCAACACTTTTGCAGACCTTGCCTTTCACGACTAATTTGCCCAGGGGATCAAAATCAATCGACCCCTTCACTTTAGAAAGCTCGCCTCCCATTGATTCAAAGGCTCCCACCACGGCAGCAGCCAGTTTTTTAAAGCAATGCTTAGTAGAAAAGTTAATCTCAACATCGGCAGTATTTATGCCCTTCAAAAGAGACTTAATAGTGTCGGCTTCAACCAGGGCAGCATCTTCAAACAAGAAACCCAGGGAGTTTACCCCCTTTGTCAGAAGCTCCTTAGCCTTATTATTGGCAGAGGCAAGGTCAGAAACCTCAATATTCTGCCTTACCAGCCAGTTGTTAGATAGTTTGGTTCCGCGAACATAGGGAAACTCACCCGGAAGGGAGTCTAAGTGTCCCAGTTTTTCCATATTTTCCTCACGGTAGAAAGGACGAACGCTGAACCCTTCATTTGTTTTCCAAACAAGCCTTTTTTCAAAATCGGCTCCTTTTAGATCCGCCGTAATCTTGTCCATCCACTCCTGTGTAGATACAGGGGGGAAATCGCTGAACAGCGGTTGATTTGATTTATCTGTCATATCGAAAACTGTTTTATAATACAATTTACAGGCTGCAAAAGTACTCCTTTTGTTTCATACAAACAGCATCTTGTTTGGTGTTTAATAGCAGGATAACAACAAACTGACCTTGCCAAATCAAACATTTAGCGGCCTTTTTTCTATTTTATCCTGACAAATTAATCATATTGTGTTATTTTAGTGCATCGATTAAGCCAAGCCTTATTGCAGCTCACAGGGTTTAACCATCTGTTTATATTATATTATGAAAAAATTATCTTCGCTTTTATTATTATGCTTCTTTACCCTAAGCCTTTGTGCTCAAGAGATTCCTGATTGGGAAAACCCGGAGGTTTTCGCCATCAATAAGGAAGAGACAAGAGCCACTTCTCTCCCCTATCCTTCGGAGGAATTGGCTTTAAAGGACGACTACAAAGCATCACCCTATTACCAATCGCTTAACGGGCAGTGGAAATTCAAGTGGCTGCCCCGAATAGCTGATGTTCCTGAGGGCTTCTATAAGGAAGATTTTGACCTGAGCGATTGGGGCGAAATGCCGGTTCCGGGAAACTGGGAGTTCAACGGCCATGGCGTTCCAATGTACGTAAACCTGGGCTTTGGCTTTTGGAGCAGAAGGCCAAATATTGACAAGGAAAACTCACCCACAGGGCTCTATCGCCATGAATTTGTCCTTCCGGAAAATTGGGACGGCAGAAGGGTGTTGATACACTTCGAGGGGGGAACAAACTCAATGTATCTTTGGGTCAACGGTCAAAAAGTGGGCTACACGCAAAACTCAAAGAGTCCTGCCGAATTTGACATCACTCCCTATATCAGAAAGGGGAAAAATACCTTTGCTTGTCAGGTTCATAAATTCAGCGATGGCTCCTATCTTGAAGACCAGGATATGTGGAGGCTTGGAGGAATAAACAGAAATGTTTATCTATACAGCACGGCCGACACCCGCATCCTGGATTTCTTTGCTCACCCTGATTTGGACAGTGAATATAAAAACGGACTCTTCGGGGTTGACATAGTACTTAAAAACTATGATGATGTAGTTAAAAACGGCTCTGTTGAAGTTTCTTTGCTTGACAAAGCAGGAAAAAAAGTGTTTACAAAAAGTCTATTAGCAGAAATTCCTGCCGGGGGGAAGGCAAATCTCAACTTGTCGGGCACGGTAGTCTCGCCTCTGAAGTGGACTGCCGAAACACCTAATCTCTATACTATGCTTATCACCTTGAAGGGTGATGACAAGAGAATTATTGAAAGCAGCTCACACAAAATAGGCTTCCGCAAGATTGAAATAACTGATGGCCAGCTTTTTGTGAATGGGAAGAAGGTATTATTCAAGGGAGTTAACTTGCATGAATTCAACACCAATACCGGTCAGGTCGTAACACGGGAAGTGATGGTGCGCAACCTTCAACTAATGAAGGAGCTGAATATCAACGCCGTGCGCACATCCCACTATCCCCAGTCGCCTCTATGGTATAAGCTCTGTGACGAGTATGGCATCTACCTGGTGGATGAGGCCAACCTTGAATCTCACGGACTGATTTACGGGCCTGACATAATCGCCGATCTGCCCGAGTGGAATAAACAACACCTCGACCGGGTAATTCGCCTGGTAGAACGAGATAAAAACCATGCTTCGGTTATTTTCTGGTCGCTTGGCAATGAGTCGGGCAACGGTCAGAACCTTTTTGACGCTTACGACTGGGTTAAGGCCCGCGATAACAGTCGCCCCGTTCAGTATGAGCAAGCCTATCAACGCGATTACAATACCGACATTATCTGCCACATGTATCCATCATGGTGGGATATGCAACGCGATGCAAAAAAAGACCTCGGACGTCCGTATATCATGTGCGAATATGCTCATGCTATGGGCAATAGCATGGGTAACTTTCAGGAATACTGGGATTTGATGCGTTCAAGCAAAAATATGCAGGGCGGATTTATATGGGAATGGTATAATCACGGCTACAAAAGCTATGATGAGCAGGGCAGAGCTTATTGGGCTTATGGAGGCGACTTAAACGGCTATGACAGGATGAACGACGGGAACTTCTGCATGGATGGAATTATTAGTCCCGACCAGAATTATATCCCTCATACTTACATCGTTAAGAAGGTATATCAAAACATACTCTTCGAGGCCAAAGATTTGGATAAAGGAATAATTAGGGTAATAAACGATTATAAATTTACTGATATAGACAGCAAAAACTACAGCTTCAAATGGCAGCTCCTGAAGAACGGCAGGCTATCGGCCAAAGGCGACTTCACTGTAAACCTTGAAGCGGATGCCGCAAAGGATGTGAAGCTTAAACTTCCCACCCTGAAAAAAGAGCCCGGAGTAGAATATTATCTGCAGGTCTTTGCCTATACAGCCCGCGAAACAGAATTCCTTCCCCTTGGCTTTGAAGTGGCCAAGGAAGAGTTTGCATTGGGCATCAACGACTATTTTGCAGCTTACAGCAAGGAAGGCGAGCTTAAGGTTGACGAAGAAGAAAATAAGGTTATAGTTAATTCCGGTAGTCTAAGCTATGAGTTTTCGACACGCGACGGAAGAGGACTCTTAAGCATGAAAGACAAGGGGCAGAATGTATTCAACCAACTGCCCCGCCTTAACTTCTGGAGGGCTATGACGGATAATGATTTTGGTGAAAACCTGCAATACCAGGCCCGTATATGGGAAGCCGCCGGTCACAACACAATTTACAAGTACCTTGACTCTCAAGAGAAGAACGGTGCTTTTGTAATAAATTATGAAGTGAGCTTAAGGGGCATACAAGCCAAAGTTGATCTTAGTTATACTGTAAATCAGGATGGAAGCCTGACCATTTCGGCACACTACAAAGCCCAAAGCGACGAGCTGCCCGAAATTCCGCGTTTTGGAATGCTGATGGCTCTGCCGAGAGATTATAATGACTTCACCTGGTATGGACGCGGCCCTCACGAAAATTATATAGACCGTAAGCACGACAGCTTTATGGGAATCTGGAAGGGGCTGGTTGAAAATCAGGCTTTTGAGTATTACCGCCCGCAGGAAACAGGCAATAAGACCGACGTGCGTTGGCTGGAACTTAAAAACCGTCAGGGGCGTATTATCAGAGTTGAAGGAGCCCAGGCTCTGTCGGTAAGTGCCACCAACCATAGGCCTGAAGACTTAGATCCGGGGATGACTAAGAAGCAACAGCACTGGTCGGACATAATACCGCGCAATGAGGTGGTTTTATGTGTTGACCTCTTCCAGCGCGGAGTTGGCGGACTTCAATCATGGGGTGCAAAGCCTTTAGATCAATATCGCTTTATGGATAAAGAATACAGCTACAGCTACACGATAAAAGTTAGCGACAAATAAAAACTGCACAGCTGTAAGAACCCTCAATAATAAATGCCGGGGAAATAAAAGTGCAAACTTTTAATTCTCCGGCATTATTCTGAAAGTGATTTCGATGCTCCATTTTTGCCGTAAATAATTACTGCTTATCTTAGCGCAATAATTATCTTAGCGCAACTATTACAACTTAGAATAATAGATGAAGAGCAATAAGCAAGCGGATATGTCATTTCTAGACCACCTTGAAGAATTGAGATGGCACATAATCCGCTCTTTTGTCGCTATTATTATTTTTGCCATCCTCGCCTTCCTTTTCAAGGGATTTGTATTTGATGTCGTTCTTTTGGGCCCCAGCCAACCCGACTTTCTTACTAATCGCTTATTTTGTCGGCTAGCCGAAATAATTGCTACCCCTGCCCTATGTATCAACCAGGAGACCCTCAGATTTCAAAACATAAATATGTCGGGGCAGTTTACCATGCACATCGGAATCTCCTTTGTTGCCGGTATTGTTATAGCCTTTCCCTATATCTTTTACGAATTGTGGCGCTTTATTAAGCCGGCACTCTACGAAAACGAGGTGAGGCATAGCCGTGGCGCAGTATTTGCGGCCGGCAGCCTGTTTACCCTTGGCATTTTGTTTGCATACTATCTGATAGCGCCCTTATCGGTCTATTTTCTGGGCGGATATAGTGTTAGCGATAGTGTTGAAAATATTATTAACTTTCGCTCTTACGTCTCAACCGTTTCATCAATAGTATTGGCTACCGGGGTGATGTTTGAGCTTCCGATATTGATGTATTTTCTTACCAAGGTAGGCTTGGTAACAACCAAATTCCTGAGGAAGTACCGGCGCCACTCCATAGTAGTATCGGTGACGCTTGCAGCCATTATTACGCCTCCCGACATTATAAGCCAGATAATGGTCGCGATACCCTTAATCTTCCTGTATGAAGCAGGTATTATTATTGGATACAGAGTTGAGAAGAAAAGAGCACAATTTGATTTAGTAAACGATACAAATAATGAGTGATAATTCAGAATTAGTTCTACATACCAAAGACCTGGTTAAGCGTTACAAAAACCGGACAGTAGTAAAGGGCGTTTCGGTAGAGGTTAAACAGGGTGAGATTGTGGGCCTGCTGGGACCTAACGGGGCAGGCAAGACTACAACTTTCTACATGATGGTTGGCCTTATTGCACCCAACGGGGGCGAAATATACCTTAACGACGATATTATCACCAAGGAACCTGTATATAAGCGCGCTCAAAAGGGTGTAGGCTACCTGGCACAAGAGGCGAGCGTTTTCCGCAACCTAAGCGTAGAGGACAATATCAAGGCTGTTTTGGAGATGACCAAGTTTCCTAAGGAGTATCAAAGAAGGCGAAGTGAGGAATTACTGGAAGAGTTCGGTCTTACTCATATCCGTAAGAGCAAGGGAATACAGCTTTCGGGAGGAGAACGCCGCCGAACTGAGATAGCCAGAGCCCTAGCCATCAACCCTAAATTCATCTTGCTTGATGAGCCTTTTGCCGGCGTTGACCCAATAGCTGTGCGCGATATTCAGGAAATTGTTGCCAAGTTAAAATTTAAGAATATCGGTATCCTGATAACCGACCACAATGTTCATGAGACCTTGTCGATTACCGACCGCGCCTATCTTCTCTTTGAAGGTAATATCCTGAAGGCTGGAACTGCCGAAGAACTTGCTGAAGACCCCGATGTAAGGCGCGTTTATCTGGGCGATGACTTTATTCTTCGCCGCCGGACTTTTGAGGTAAGGTAGAGCTTAGCAGCTTAGCAGCTTAGCAGCTTAGCGTGTAGCATATAGCAGGAAGGTGGAATTGATGAGTGATGAGTATAGAATACGACGTAGTTACCCGACGCAGAGCCTCACACGCAAAACTACGCCTAGCGAGGTAAACCAAGCGGCAGCGCCGAGCGACAAACTGCCGGAAAGAATACGACGGAATTGCAAATTCCGCCGAGCACAGGGATGAGGGTTTTAACCACAAAGGCCACAAAGGAGTTATGAGTTATGAGGGTATAGCGTTTAGCGGGATAGCAAGATAGCGGCTTAGCGTGTTAGCATATTAGCAAAAAACAACTGCAAGTCCAAAAGGCCTTGCAGTTGTTTTTTAAATATTGCTTAAAGCTGCTAAAAATTTTCCTTTTCTGTGAAGGCTCCAAGCTTCTGATACATCTTATAAATCTCTGAATATACTTTCACCATAGCAGGATTTGGGCTATACTCCTTCTCAAAACCTTTGGCCATAGCTTTTTGGGCATCTTCAACACGAGCATAGAGACCGGCAGCCACCGAAGCAAACATTGCGGCTCCGAATGCACAGGTTTCAACTGTTCTTGCAATCTTGATAGGCATATTCAGCACGTCAGCAAGGGTTTGCATAACGAAGGGTGACTTTTTAGCCACTCCGCCAAGCCCGATTACTCCTTCAATCTTCACTCCTTCACGTGCGAAGCGGTCAACAATGGCTTTAGAGCCAAAAGCGGTTGCTTCAACCAAAGCCCTGAAAATGCGTGGAGCATCACTACCCAGCTTTAGTCCTGCGATTGAACCGGTAACTTCCTGACTGGCATCCGGCGTACGTCGTCCATTCATCCAATCCACCGCTATTACTGTGGATTCTTCAGGGGAAATCTTCATTGCCTCCTGAGATAGCAAGGGAATAATTTGGTCTTCAGTTTCTTCAATTAATTTGGCGCGCGTTTCAGCATCAACAAGCTTGCTGTTAGCCAAAATATTATCCAAAGGCCATGAAATCACCCTTTTAAACCAGGCATAGATGTCACCAAAGCCAGACTGTCCTGCCTCCAATCCCACATAGCCCGGAATTACAGAACCATCCACCTGACCGCAGATACCGGCAATCAGCTTATCGCCTATCTGCTCATAAGAAGCAATCATAATATCACAGGTGGAAGTGCCAATGGCGCGTGCCAAAACATTGGGTGTTACACCGCCTCCTACGGCTCCCATGTGACAATCGAAGGCGCCAACCCCGACGGCTACCTTTGTACTTAAACCAAGACGCCCGGCCCACTCGGCATTTAGATTGCCAACCTTAACATCAGAAGTATAGGTGTCTTTGAACAAACGGTCGCGATAGCCGGCAAGAAGCGGGTCAAGAGCCTTAAAGAAATCCTCTTCGGGCAGTCCGCCCCACGACTCAAGCCACATTGCCTTATGACCGGCGGCACATCTGCTGCGCAAGACCTCGGCAGGCTTCTGTTTGCCCGTAATTAAAGCAGGCATCCAGTCGCAATGCTCTATCCATGAATAGGCTGCCTTGCGGACTTTCTCATCCTGACGTAATACATGCAACACTTTTGCCCATACCCACTCGGAAGAATAGACTCCACCCTCATACTGGGTGTAATCAATTTTCCATTTGCGGGCCAGCTCATTAATTTCAGCCGCTTCTTTCACAGCCGTGTGATCCTTCCAAAGCACAAACATGGCGTTAGGATTCTCGGCAAACTCAGGAAGTAAGGCCAGGGGAACTCCCTCTTCGTTAACAAAAACCGGCGTGCTGCCTGTAGTGTCGAAAGACATACCCACAACATTTTCAGCTACTCCCGGTCCTGCCTGCTTTAAGGCATCTTTGACAATAAACTCCATTACCTCAATGTAATCCAGCGGATGCTGGCGGTACTGATCCTTTGCAGGGTCGCAATACTTACCTTCCATCCATCTGGGGTAATGCTTCACCGAGCTAGCCACCTCATCACCGCTATGCGCTTCCACGATAACAGCTCTGGCCGAATCAGAACCATAGTCTAAGCCAATAACATATTTTTTTTCTGCCATAACTTATTTCTTTTTGGAACCTCTAATGAAGTCCTTCGATAATTACAAAACAGCCTAAAGTCTATTTTTGACCGTAATAGGCATTCTTACCATGTTTGCGCTCATAATGCTTTGTTACAAGAGCGGGATTCATGGTCAGTTGCGGATTAATGGAAAAGGCTAAGTAAGCCATTCGAGCTACCTCCTCCATCACAACAGCATTATACACAGCCTCGTAAGGACTACGCCCCCATGCAAAAGGTCCGTGATTCTTCACTAAGACTCCGGGAATTTCGATAGGATTAATGCCCTTAAAAGCCTCAATAATGGCTGTGCCTGTAGTCTTTTCATATTCACCCATAACCCAGTCTTTGGGCATATCATCTGTACATGGTATATCGCCGGAGAAATAATCAGCATGAGTCGTTCCGATAATGGGAATTGACTTGCCGGCTTGAGCCCATGAAGTAGCATAGCTAGAGTGAGTATGTACAATAGCTCCCACTTCCTTAAATGCTTTATAAAGCTCGAGATGTGTGGGAGTATCTGAGGAAGGACGAAGCTTACCTTCAACTACCTTACCGTCCATATCAAGCACCACCATATCTTCAGCCTTCATCTGCTCATAATCCACCCCGCTGGGTTTAATAACAATAAGACCCTTGTCGCGGTCAATACCACTAACATTTCCCCATGTAAACAACACAAGGCCATGCTTTACGATATCAATATTAGCTTTAAAAACCTTCTCTTTCAACTCTTCAAGCATAGCATCAAATTTATAATCAATGTACAGATGTTGAGGTTTATAGTTTTAAGTTCAAAGTCCTTGACTTAGAACTTTGAACTTATAACTTTCCCCTCTACCAGAAAACTATGTAGAGAAAAGCCAGAATAGCAATAATACCAATGCTACCCAATGCGAATCCTCTGTCAGTTTTAAATAAATCAAGTGTAATGGCAACTTTCTTAGGATCTTCAACTGTATCTTTAGCGTTAGACCTTAAGAATACTGTAATGAACAACATAAATCCTGTAAAACAGTAGAATGCAGGGGCATAACCTATATTATTCAGATACTCAAAAGTAGAGTTCGCATCTCCGGCAATATGCACAACCAGGGCTGACAACAAAGAAATAATACCAATAACACCGATAATATTGGACCATTGCATCATAGCCTTAATATCTTCTGCGGGTGGCAAGGCCGTTGGACGTGCTTTCTTATCAGTATAAGTTAAAGCAATAAACAATACCAGAAGAACAACAAACACGTAACCCATCCGGAATTGGAACGGCATATCGGGGAAAACAACCTTAAAGAAGATGCCGGCCGGAATAGTGGCTATTGAAGTCCATACAGCTGCTCGTCCTGACGCTCTTTTCCAAAGCAATCCTAAACCGAAGACCACAACAATACCTGGATAAATAAATCCTGAGTATTCCTGGATATACTGGAAGGCCTGATCTAAGCCGCCAAGTAAAGGCTGAACTGTGAACAAAGCAACCACCAGTGATACAAAAGCAACTATACGACCAACATGAACAAGCTGCTTATCGCTAGCATTTTTATTAATATGTTGCTTGTAAATATCCATAGTAAAAATGGTAGAGGTAGAGTTGAACATTGAGGCCAAAGAAGATACAATGGCAGCAAGCAAAGCAGCAAATGTTAAACCCTTAATGCCTACCGGGGTAAATGTGCGCACTAACCATGGATAAGCCTGGTCAGCAATAAAACCATCGGCGGCAGGCAAGGAAATTCCTCCTTCCATCATGCCGGGGATAGCTTCAGGGTGATTGATAATAACGAAAGCTGCAATACCCGGGATTACTACTACAAAAGGAACTAAAATCTTCAGGAAAGCTGCAAAGACCAAACCTTTTTTGGCTTCGTTAATATTCTTTGCTGCAAGACCCTTTTGAATAATATACTGGTTAAAACCCCAGTAGCCCAGATTGGTCAACCACAAGCCTCCAACAAGGACGGCTATTCCGGGCAAGTCTTTAAACGACTCGGGACTCACAGAGCTATCTACAACCAAATTGAAGTGGCTGTCTTCAGGCAATTCTTTAAGAGTGTCAAATAGCACCATAAAGCCTCTGCCAATGCCGCCATCACTACCTGCAACAAAGTCAAGAGCAAAAAACGCGGTTACCAGTCCACCGCCAATCAGGAAGGTCACCTGCATAACATCAGTCCATGCTACAGAAGCCAGACCGCCATATATTGAGTAAACTCCGGCGATAACAAAAAGAATAAGCACTATCAGCATCCTTATGGATATTTCAAAGCCCAAAAAAGATATTGACATCCCTGTTAAGCCCAATATCTCTTCGAGGGCGAGAGCGCCAAGCCAGGATACCGAAGTAAGGTTAACAAACACGTAGAGGAAAAGCCAAAAGATAGAGAACGAAATCCCGACACCTTGGTTGTAACGCTCACGTAGAAACTGCGGAATAGTAAAAATTTTCCGCTCGATCATAATCGGAAGTAGAAACTTAGCTACAACAAGCAGGGCAGCAGCGGCCATAAGCTCGTAGGCGGCTATGCTGAGTCCAATTTTGTAGCCCGAACCTGACATCCCGATAAACTGCTCAGCGGAAATATTAGCTGCAATAAGAGAAGCACCTACTGCCCACCAGGTCAGCGTGTTTCCTGCCAAAAAATAATCATTGGCAGTCTTCTCATGCCCCTTCTTGGTTCGCGAAAGGAACAATCCCAAAAATATCAGAATTGCAATGTACACGGCAACAATGATGTAATCAATTGTTGCAAAGCCCGAAATGTTCATAAATTTGTAGTTGAAGTGTTTAAATTAATATTGCCGGGCTCAGGATTTCTCCCAAGCCAAAGCAATATTAAAAATAATTAGCTAAAATTTGTAATATACTTCGTTAAAACGTAACTCTTTGCGGAAATCGCTTATGTTAGTGTTGTTATCAATAACTACTAATTCGATCCCTGCTATCTCTGCATAATCTTCCAAATACTCAACAGTCAGGTCGTATGAAAAACTGGTGTGATGAGTACCTCCGGCAAGTATCCATGCTGCGGCCCCTACCTCCAGGTTGGGCTGGGGAATCCACAAGGCACTTGCCACGGGAAGCTTGGGAAGAGGCTTTGGCTCAATACAATCCACAACGTTTACTATCATACGGAAACGGCTGCCCATATCAACAATGGTAGCTGCAATGCCCTGTCCGGTCTTGCTGGTAAACACCAGACGGGCAGGATCATTTTTACCCCCGATTCCAAGAGGATGAACTTCCAGACGAGGTTTCTTATCGGCAATTAGAGGACAAACTTCAAGCATGTGAGACTGCAAAATAGCACTCTTATCACCATCAAAATTCAGGGTGTAATCTTCAAGGAAAGAGCAGCCTTTGGGCATACCGTAACTCATCACCCACATGGTACGATACAAAGCTGCCGTCTTCCAGTCGCCTTCAGCTCCAAAACCGTAACCTTCGGCCATCAGCCTCTGAGATGCCAGTCCGGGAAGCTGATCTACTCCGGACAAATCATCAAAGTTGGTAGTGAAAGCCTTTGCGCCTTTTTCCTTCAACACTTTGCGAAGGGCTATTTCTATGCGGGCAGCATTAATAACCTGTCCCCTGTATTTGCCGCCTTGCTTACAGTCTGCAGCAATTTCATATTCCTTTTCATAAACCTTGACCAAGTCTGCCACTTCAGCATCGCTGACCTTTTCCTGTAGGGCCACCAGCTCGGCTATGGGGCAATAATCCACGTGATATCCAAGCTTCAACTCAGCATCAACTTTATCGCCATCGGTAACAGCTACATTGTTCATCTGGTCTCCAAAACGGATAATACGCATATCTTGTGAATCTGCCCATGCAGCTGACACACGCATCCATACAGCTATTTTCTCCTGAGCTTTAGGATCCTGCCAGTGCCCAACCACCACCTTGCGAGGCTTGCGCATACGAGCAGTGATATGTCCAAACTCACGGTCGCCATGGGCACTTTGGTTTAGATTCATAAAATCCATATCCATAGTATCCCAAGGAATTTCCTTGTTAAACTGAGTATGGAAATGTAGCAAAGGCTTGCGCAGCTCCTGAAGGCCGTGAATCCACATTTTAGCAGGCGAGAAGGTATGCATCCAGGTTATTACACCAATGCATTTATCGTCATTATTAGCCGCTTTTAAAGTAGCGGTAACTTCCTTTGCAGAATTGACCGTCCCTTTATAAACAACCTTAACGGGAAGATTCCCCGAGGCATTTAGCCCGGCAACCATCTCATTTGAATGACCGTCAACAGCGATTACGGCATCTCCTCCATACAAAAGCTGAGCACCGGTCACAAACCAAACTTCAAAATTTTTTAGCATAATCTTATTTTTTAATCTATTTCAAAATAAAGTACATCCAGAATAAAAACTCCACCTGAATGCCCAATCATACTGACTATCAACAACTTCAACAAGCGCAACTTTTTAAAATAAGTCGCAAAAAGCATCGACATAAAAGTATTGATTACTTTTATTAAAACAAAAAAAATCCTAAAAAAAACAACCACAATTACAAATTTAACATTTGCGATAAATAAAACACAGCATCAACTAAGATTAATCAGGTTCCGGCAATTATTTTATCCTCATTATTTTGGCATATTTAAGCTGCTCTATTTAGGGTCTGCTTAAAAACTGCTTATCATCTATTAATCAGGCAAATACAGTTATATAAGAACGCTTTAGTGCAAGGATTATGAGAACATCCC
>DIPM01000026.1 GCA_002427105.1 Marinilabiliaceae bacterium UBA5488
TCGTTGGGCTCATAACCCAAAGGCCGTCAGTTCGAGTCTGGCCCCCGCTACTAAAAAAGCTCCGGAGAAGTCTCCGGAGCTTTTTTGTGCTATAACACTATTATTTTCTATCCAAGTTGCTTCTTTAAAGCTGTCGCAATAAGTAACACACTTACATTTAATAATAGAGAAGCCCAGGCAAAGGGATTGTCAAACATAAATACTATGGACAATATTCCTGCAAGTGCCAGAAAAATTCCGATCGCCATAATAATGGATGTTAAAAAACGGATTTGTTCCAGTTTTCTTAAAAGTAGAATAAGCACTATCCCTGATATAATAAAGGAAGTGCCGCACATTAAACTCATGTAGATTATCGCGTTTAAGTCGGCCGGAGACAGACATTCAAGTCCGGTTTTAATCAAAGGGGTAAATGTCGCAATATCATGTATAATACCCAAAATCAAAACGGCAATAGCAAAAGCTTTACCAAGAGAAATCAATTTGTTGGTTTTCATAACAGAACTTTAGAATTTTAACTTAAAGGTACGGCTTTTCTGTAAGCAACAAATAATTATTCAATCCTTATTATCTTGTCTTAGCCTGTTGACTTCGTCTTTTAGTTCGCTAAGCATTCTCATAATGGTGATATTGTCGAGTTGCAGTTCCCCTTTTGAGAATTCTTTGGTTGCGATGCTGCAGGCAAATTCCCATATTTCAAAAATATCTGAGAGTTGGATTTTATAGGAGGAATAAAGCGCGTTGTCGGGGCAGACCTCTATTTCGTCGTTAAGAATGGCAGATAGCCTTTTGTAGGTAATGCCCTCACTGCGGGTAATAAAAACATAGGTAAGCCCGGTCTTTAGCTCGGAAGCATTTTCGATATATCTGCCTACAATAAATGAGCCGTCGGGGTGAGGGGGCATTGAGCCTCCGTCGGCAGGGAATGCTCTGTACTTTCCGGCAGAGAGAAAGGGCAGGGAGATGGTTTTCAGGTTCTCGATATATTCGGGGTCGGCATATCCGTTAAGGTAGCCCATCGATGCTTTGTAGGGCACTATTTCAATTTTGTTTTCTCCGCGGCTGTCAACTTTCAGAGGTAGAAGTATGCGATTGTCGGGCAGCTTGAGTATCTCTGATAAGGGATATTTTATTAAGTTTACAGTGACCAGCAAGTCTATGCTGGCCTTGTAATATCGCGACATCCTGATTAATAATTCGATAGGAGGTTCCGACACTCCGTCTTCGTATTTGGCGTAACGACCTCGCGTTATTTGTAAATCATCGGCTACCCTTTGCTGAGAGAGCCCGAGCTGACTGCGCAGATATCTTATGTTTTCTGATAGTAATGACATTGATATTATTTGTATCAACAAATATAATGCTATTTGATATAAGATGTAGTAATTTTGCTGTAATATTTGGAATAAACATGGATCGTACGATTGTACATTGCGATTTAGACAGTTTTTTTGTGTCTGTAGAACGATTGCTGAACAGCGCGCTTGTCGGGAAGCCTGTGTTGGTGGGCGGCAGCTCCGATCGAGGAGTGGTGGCTGCATGCAGTTATGAAGCGCGCAAATTTGGAGTACACTCGGCTATGCCTATGCGTTTGGCAAAGCAGCTTTGTCCGGAGGCCATTTTAGTTCGTGGCGACCATGACTTATATTCTAAATATTCCAATATCGTTACCGAGATTATTGAGGAAAGGGTGCCCCTGGTGGAGAAGGCGAGCATTGATGAGCACTATTTGGATATGACGGGTATGGATAAGTTTTTCGGTGCCTGGAAAATGACGCAAGAGCTGCGTCAGCGTATTATTAAGGAGACGGGTCTGCCTATTTCTTTCGGGTTTTCGGTTAATAAGACCGTTAGCAAGATAGCCACCGGCGAAGCAAAGCCTAGCGGTGAATTGAAGGTTGATGGTGGTACAGAGAAAGGATTTTTGGCGCCGCTGTCTATTCGCAAAATTCCGGGCATTGGTGAAAAGACCTATCCCTTGCTTCGCAATATGGGCATCTCGCATATCCACACCTTGCAGCAGATGGATGTCTTTACCATGAGGCGGGTGCTTGGTCAAAACGGAGTGAGCATTTGGAATAAGGCCAACGGTATTGATGCGAGCGCTGTTGTTCCCTTCCATCAGCAAAAGAGTATGAGCAAGGAGCATACCTTTGAGCAGGACACCATTGATATGACTCTTCTCAGGAGGGTGATGCTTTCGATGATCGACGAGCTGGCCTTTGACCTGCGCAATGAGGGTAAGCTAACATCCTGCGTCACTGTCAAAATCCGTTACAGCAATTTCGACACCCATACCATGCAGGCCAGGCTCTCTTATACTTCTTCCGAGCGTGAACTCTCGCAAAAGGTGTTCCTGCTTTTCGATAAGCTATACAGTCGCCGTATGCTGATTCGCCTGATAGGCATAAAATTCAGCAATCTGATAAGAGGCGCGTATCAGCCTGATTTATTTGAAGACAGGGTGGAGGATCTGAACCTGGCCAGGGCTCTGGATAAGATTAGAAAGCGTTACGGAACTCAAGCGGTAAAACGCGGTTCAGCACTTTAAAAACCACTTGTCCGATGTTGTTGAATCTTCATAGCTATTATAGCCTGAGGTATGGCACTATGAGCATTAAGGCACTTGTTGAGCAGCTACGTGCCTATGGTTATGATACGGCAGTGCTTACCGACATTAACAACTCCTCAGCTACTTTGGATTTTATAAAGCAGTGCCGTGAAGTGGGCATTAACGGACTGGCAGGTATGGAGTTCAGAAACGGTAACCGGCTTTTGTATATAGGCATTGCCAAAAATGAGCAGGGCTTTAAGGAGTTGAACGATTTGATGACTTCAGCCAATCGTTATAAATCGGCTTTGCCGGCTGTGGCTCCGGAGTTTGATAATGTGTTTGTTGTTTATCCCTATGGCGCTGTTAAAGAGGGTGAATTGAAGGATAATGAATTTATCGGCATACGCCCGCATGAAATAAACAGGTTTGTAGTGGCTAGCCAAAAGCACTACGAGCCTTATGTGGCATTGCACCCTGTTTCGTTTCGCGAAACAGATTTTCAGCTGCACAAACAGTTGCGTGCCATTGACAACAATATTCTTATTTCTCAATTATCAGATGATCAAACAGGCCTTTGCACTGAAGTTTTTATAAGCAGACATGAACTTATCAATAACTACAGTCGTGTTCCAAAGCTGATTGAAAACACCCGGCGTTTATTGGCTGAATGTAGCTTTGATTTTGATTTTAAAAGCATTAAGAACCGCAAGACCTTCACGGGCAACAGGCGTGACGATAAAGAATTGCTGCATAAATACGCCATTGATGGTTTAACCAGAAGGTATGGAGCTAATGATAAGAATGCCAAAGAGCGCGTTGAGAAGGAGTTGGAGATTATCGATAAGCTTAATTTTTCGAGCTATTTTTTGATTACTGACGATATTTGCCGCTATGCCCGAAGTCGTAATTTTCATTATGTGGGAAGAGGTAGCGGTGCCAACAGTATCGTGGCCTACTGTTTGGGTATTACTGATGTTTGTCCTATTGAGCTGAACCTGTATTTTGAGCGCTTTCTTAATCCTAAGAGAAAGAGCCCGCCCGACTTTGACGTAGATTTTTCATGGCGCGATCGTGACGAGATCTATGATTATATTTTCAAAAGATATCAAAGTGAACATACTGCTCTGATGGGAGCCATGGGCACTTTTCGCGACCGTTCCATTATCCGCGAGTTGGGCAAAGTTTACGGGCTGCCCAAAAGTGAGATAGATCGCCTTGTGTACGATCCCGGAAATATGCTTAACAAAAATGAGGTAAGCAATACCATTCTTTCTGTTTATATGCAGATGGCAGACTTCCCCAACCAGCGGACTATTCACGCTTCGGGGGTCTTGATTTCCGAGGAGCCTTTAACTTGTTACTCGGCGATAGACTATCCGCCCAAAGGGCTGCCCACGATGCAGTTTGATATGTATATTGCCGAGGATATAGGTTTTGAAAAGTTTGATATCCTGTCGCAAAGAGGTATCGGCCATATCAGGGATTGCAAGAAAATTATCAGGCTCAACCAGGGCCATGAGATTGACACATCTAATCCCAGGAGGTTTTTTAGTGACCCCTTAATTGCAAGGCAGTTGCGGACGGCAAATACCGTTGGTTGCTTCTATATCGAAAGTCCCGCAATGCGCCAGCTTATCAGCAAATTGCAATGTGATTCTTACCTTACTTTAGTTGCGGCAAGCTCTATTATTCGTCCGGGAGTGTCCAGCTCGGGTATGATGCAAACCTATATAGAACGGCATCTCAATCCTGAAAAGGTTCATTATATACATCCTATATTTAAAGAGCTGCTGGAGGAAACTTATGGTGTTATGGTTTACCAGGAGGACGTGATGAAAATAGGTCACCATTTCGGCGGTTTGGATTTGGCTGATGCTGATGTACTTCGCCGTATGATGAGTGGTAAATATCGTGATGCAAGCCATCTGGGGGAGATAGAAGATAAATATTTCCTTAACTGCAAGGAAAGGGGCTATCCCGATGAGCTTGCCAAAGAGGTATGGCGGCAAATGAAATCATTTGCCGGCTATAGTTTCAACAAGGCTCATAGTGCGTCCTTCGCTGTAGAAAGTTACCAGAGTTTATTTCTGAAAACTTACTATCCTCTTGAGTTTATAGTAAGTGTGTTGAATAACTACGGGGGATTTTACTCGCGTGAGGTTTATATCAATGAGGCGAGGAAGGCAGGCGGGAATATTTGTCTTCCCTGTGTCAATAAAAGTTCCTTTGCCACTTCCATCGAGGGTAAAGATATTTATTTAGGTTTTGATTGTTTGCTGAATCTGGATAGCAGTCTGGCACATCTTATTGCTGAAGAACGCATGCGTAACGGGGAATATCTGAGTCTTGAGAATTTCAACCTGAGGACATCTGCCGGATTGGATCAGATTATTATTCTTATACGCTCCGGAGCCTTTCGCTTTTTGGGAGTAGGAAAAAAGGAACTGCTTTGGGAGGCTCATTTGCTTTTAAATAAAAACAAAAATTCGGCGGCGCAGCCCGGGCAACTCTTCTTTAATAATGCCGCGCGTTTGCAACTTCCGGTGCTTATAAGCGATAAGCTGGAAGATTTGTACGATGAAATTGAACTTATGGGATTTCCTGTTTCCGGCTCCGTTTTTGACCTTGCCAAGTCGAACTATCGTGG
This sequence comes from Marinilabiliaceae bacterium UBA5488, assembly GCA_002427105.1. Classification (GTDB taxonomy): domain Bacteria; phylum Bacteroidota; class Bacteroidia; order Bacteroidales; family Marinilabiliaceae; genus Geofilum. Next base: position 5,202 of record DIPM01000026.1, read on the forward strand.
TAATGTCACTGCAAAGACGCTGGCGCCCTCTTGTGGCAGGATAGTAAGGGTGGTTGCCTTCTTAGTAGTTACCAAACCGGTAAGGACCAAGAACGGGGGTCTTATGAAATTTGGCACCTTTATAGACGTCAACGGAGATTTTATTGATACCCTGCACTTCAGCCAAAGCCTGAGAAAATCTCCGCTCCGGGGTAAAGGGCTGTATCTGTTAGAGGGTAAAGTGCTTATGGATTACGGTAGTCCCTCTATCGAGGTGCGCCGCTGTGCGATGATGCCGCTTAAACCCGACCCCCGAAGCGTTTGATAGGGCAGGTTTGGGACACGAGAGAATGAGCTTTAAATAACTAACTATATTAACTTGTAAACCTTATATCAATCTTATTCTTGTTTTAACTTTGTAAAGTTGACAGGAGGTAGTAAAATTGGGCCTATTCCTCCTTTTAGAGATAAGTTCGTTATATGTTCTCTGATGTATGGGAAAATAATAGCAGCCCCGTTAACCCTGCCGAATTCATTTAAATCTGTAATGGTTGAGTTGCCTATAACATCAAAAATACCAACCATTTTAACTTTAATGTTTACTTGCTCTGTCTCTTGGAATTTTTGAACGACAGAAACTTCCTCTGCAACAATTATAGTTTTATCTTTGACATTAACATCAACATTAATGCTCAAATCATTGCCAATGTTATCCCCAAAGGAAACGTTGTTTATTCGTTTAAATGAACTTTCTAACAAAATCATATTGTTAATCTGAAAGCCCGATTCTAATTTATCTTGTTCTTCCATTTTTATGCTGCTAATGGATAATCGTCTGTTATACAAATAGGCTGATTATCACCTGGAAACGAAGAGTCCATAGGTTGTTTTAAGCTAGTGTTTGTAGAAAATGAGATTTGACTAACCTTGTCTAATATTGAATCTAACAGATTAACATGAACAGGATTAATCTTTATGGAGTCCTGCTTTGTGGAAATAGAGGTATATTCCTTACCATAGAACACACTATTTGCAAGCTCAATTCCGACTGTTGAATCATCTGAAATAAAACAGATGTTTTCTTCCGGAAATAAGTCAATAAATTCATCAAACAAATTACTTTCCCACCTTATATAATTATCATCTAAATGATAAACTTCATTTGGCACGACTTCTACAAAATGAATTTTTGCCAAAATATCATATTCATAGCGCACACGAGTTTTAGGAAAATTCATCACAAACTTTTCTAAGTTTGAAAGTATAAATTCTGTTGCTTTCATATTTTATTGGTATTTTTTCAACACAGGAATGATTTTGTCGGTAAGAGCAAGTGACTTTGAACTATCTGTGCTATCAAAAATTTCGTCTTTGTAATCTGATTTTATGCGCATTTTTTTTAATTGTAGCATTTCATTGTTAATAACGCGCGAATCTGCTGTATTGTTTGGATTTGAAGAATTTTTAATGAATTTAACTATATGATTAATCAAAACCTCATGTGAACCTTCTCTTGAATTTTGTTTACATAGAGAATCTAAATCTGTTTCAGATTTATTAAGCGTATGTAACCATATATGTTTGATTTGTTGATAACATGCATAATAAGAACAATGAGCCACGGAAGGATAGTATGCTTTATCATGTAATAATTTGGCTGAGTCCAAATTTATATCAGATTTATTTTGAAGCTGACTATTCATACATCCAATCTTGGCAACATGCAAACATAGAATATATTGCCGAATAAAACAATATCTCCATTTTTCAACTATCAGGCTAAAACTTCAGGCCAGATAATTAATCTACTTATATTTGCAATACATTGCAGACCCATGGCTTGCTTTACTTCTGCTGCCGCTTCTGAAGCTCGGGCTATTCTTCGCCTCCTGCTGAATAACCTTTAATAATGCCTCGTTGTGAGTTCTTTACGAAGAGAATGATCTCGTCACGCTCTTTAGACGCGGGCAATTCGGCTTCGATTCGCAACAGAGCATCAGAATTATTCATGTCCGACTGGAAAAGCACCCTGTAGCAGTCCTGGATATCTCTGATTTGCTCGTTGGTAAAGCCCCTGCGACGCAAGCCGATAGAATTGACACCCACATAAGCAAGCCGTTCGCGACCTGCCTTTACAAAGGGCGGGACGTCCTTGCTTACCAGAGAGCCGCCGCCCACCATTACATGGGCGCCTATATGAACAAACTGGTGTATGGCAGATAGTCCGCCAACAATAGCCCAATCGTCAATAAGCACCTCTCCGGCTACCTGAACGCTGTTAACCAGAATAACGTTATTGCCGATAAGGCAATCGTGTGCCACGTGTACGTAGGCCATCAAGAGGCAATTATCGCCTATCACGGTTTTCCCTTTTGCCTTGGTGCCTCTGTTGATAGTGGCAAACTCCCTGATGGTTGTGTTGTTGCCAATTTCGACTACTGTGTCTTCACCGGCAAACTTCAAGTCCTGGGGAATGGCGCCTATAACCGCACCGGGAAAGATATTGCAGTTTTTGCCTATCCTGGTTCCTTCCAATATTGTGGCATTGGATCCAACGCGTGTTCCTTCACCTATCACTACATTCTTGTCGATGGTGACAAATGGCTCAATTACCACATTGGGGGCAATCTTTGCTTCAGGATGTATGTATGCTAAGGGCTGCTTCATCTACTTGTTTTTAATTATTTGAGCCATAAATTCGCCTTCTGCCACGATGCTGTCGCCAACAAAGGCCATACCTTTCATATTGGCAACGCCTCTGCGAATTTCGGTCAGCATTTCCAACTTGAATATCAGAGTGTCGCCGGGAACAACTTTTTTGCGGAATTTGATATTGTCCAGCTTCAGAAAATAGGTGCTGTACCTGTGAGGTTCTTCCATCATACCCAGTACCAGTATCCCGCCCACCTGAGCCATGGCTTCTACCAGCAGAACGCCGGGCATGACCGGTTCCTCCGGAAAGTGACCGGTGAAGAAGGGCTCATTGCCGGTAACATTTTTCACCCCAACTACCACTTTTTCATGAAGCTCAATAATCTTATCCACGAGAAGAAAGGGATATCTGTGGGGAAGCATGCTTCGTATCTTGTTTACATCGTAAACCGGCTCTGAATTGGGATCATAAAGCGGTGCGTCGATTTTCAGCTGACGCTTACGAATTTCCTTCCTCAGAAGCTGTGCAAATTCAGAATTTATCTTATGTCCCGGTTTGTGGGCAATAATTCGTCCTTTTATGGGACTGCCGCACAGGGTGAGGTCGCCTATTACATCAAGGAGCTTATGCCGTGCCGGCTCGTTGGTAAAGTGCAAATCAAGGTTGTTGAGTATGCCTGTAGGTTTCACCTCAACAGAAGGTTGGTTGAACAGTTTGGCCAAGCGGTCAAGCTCCTCTTGTTCTACAGGCTTGTCGATAATAATAATGGCATTGTCGAGGTCGCCGCCTTTGATAAGATTATTTTTCAGCAAGGGCTCCAGCTCGTGCAAAAAGACAAAAGTCCTGCACATGGAAATTTCGTCTTCAAAGGAATCGAGGCTTTCGATGGTGGCAAATTGATTGGACAACTGTAGTGATTTGTTGAAGGATATCATCACCTGAGCTGAAAAGCCGCTGTCGGGAAGTGCTATTATGTAGCTGCCCGTTTCGGGATCCTCTACCATCATCTTCTCACGTACCTCAAAATATTCGCGATCAGCATCCTGTTCTACTATACCGGCATTAAGAACAGCCTCCACAAAAAACTTAGCGCTTCCGTCAAGTATGGGAACCTCCGGCCCGTCCACATCAATAAGACAATTGTCAACTCCCATTCCGCGCAGTGCTGCAAGGCAGTGCTCAATGGTGCTGACTTTTGCTTCGCCCTCTTGCAAAACAGTGCCTCGCTGGGTGTAAGATACATTGTCAACAAGGGCCTTGATAAGTGGTTGGCCATCCATGTCAACCCGCCTGAATTTATATCCAAATCCTGCTTCTGCAGGGTTTAATGTAAGGTTGACATAAACACCGGTATGTAGCCCGGTGCCTTTTAATGAGACGGGTTTTCCGATAGTTCTTTGCTTTTCAGCCATTATAATAATTCTTATTTATTACTCAGTTGTTTCTCTAACTCATCAATCTTAGCCTTTAGCTCAGGTAGCTTTCTGAAAACTACATAGGCTTTATTGTATTGCATTGCCTCGAATGAAGGAGCTCCCATTTGCACCGAGCCTTCTTTTGTAATGCTCTTGCCTACTCCTGTCTGAGCAGCAAGCTTCACCCCGTCGGCAATTTTCAGGTGTCCTGCAACACCTACCTGACCGCCAAACATAACCCTGTTGCCAATCTTTGTGCTTCCTGCTATTCCTGTTTGGGCAGCCAGTACGCTGTTTGTTCCTATCTCCACGTTGTGTGCAATCTGTATCAGGTTGTCAAGCTTTGTGCCCTTACCTATTATAGTCGCGCCCATAGTAGCCCTGTCGATAGTGGTGTTTGAACCTACCTCCACATTATCTTCCAATACTACAATGCCTATCTGAGGAATTTTTTCAAAGCCGCCATCTTCTGTCGGTGCAAAACCAAAGCCGTCGGAGCCGATAATAGCACCCGAGTGAACGATACAATTGGCGCCGATTTTACAGCCTTTATATATCTTGGCTCCGGCATAGATTATTGAATTGTCGGCTATGCTCACTCCATCGCCGATATAAACCTGGGGATAGATCCTGACATTGTTGCCAATCTTCACCTTCTCACCTATATAGGCAAAGGCTCCTATATAAACCTCATCACCCAGTTTGGCAGACTTATCGATAAATGAGGGTTGCTCAATGCCGCTCTTTTGGGGAAGCATAGCCTCGTATATCTGCAACAGCTTTGCTAAGGCATTGTAGGCATCATCAACCCGTATAAGCGTTGCACTCAGAGGCTTCGCGGGATTAAATGACTTATTAACAATTACAACCGACGATTGGGTTGTATAGATGAAGTGCTCGTATTTAGGATTGGCCAGAAAGGTCAGCGATTCGGGCTTACCCTCTTCTATCTTCGCAACCTCCCTGACTATGGCTTGCGCATCACCTTCTATTTCTCCGCTTATTAAGGCAGCAATTTGCTCGGCTGTAAATTCCATCTCTCGAGTTACTATTAATTTTGTGCAAAACTACGAAATTATCATTTGTAAAAAAATGAACTAAGTAAGCAGACTATAAAAATCACTTGCCGGGGATAAGCCTTAATGATCAGTTATCAATGATCAGTCATCAGTAAGAAGTTTTGGGTTTGGATATTGTGCTGATCTTTAAGCGCCGAAGGTGTGTAATATAATAGCATAAGGTGGAGGGAAGCTTAGCTCTATGTTAATGGTGCCCCCACCCACAACCAAAGCCCTGGAGGGGCGAAAAATGACGTATTTGTTATTTCTGCACGAAATGGATTATTTGTCCTTCCTTGCCGAAAGGATGAATTTGTTAATATTAAGGAATCCTTTGGCATCTTTTTTGACGAATATCGGTGCTTAACCCGAACGGATGTTTTACCCAATCTCGTCCTTTTTATTCCATAATTTCTACTGAACAAGCCCTATGAATCCCAGATCGCACATTCCATATTGTCTGTTCTTGTCTTTTTATTTTTGACCTCTTTTCAATTAGTTGCCTCCAGTGTTTCGGGTCGTGTGTACGATGTGCATGGTAAGCCAATAGCAGGAGCTTCTGTGTATATTGTCGAAAGCCGCACTGGCACCTCATAAATATCGAATCCAAACGAACCGGATGTTCCAATTGGATTATTCGGGCAATAGGATATTTTTCATTACCAATTTAATCGACGCGACAATCCATTTTTATTCGTAATATAAACGGTCAATATAAGGTTTAGGAAATTAAACCCAGGAAATAATTAAATAACCAAAGTTGTCTTCCCCGGCTGCAAACTTAATGCAGCAACTTGCAGCTAGAAATATTTGTGCTACTTTTGGAGGGCTTTTCTTTAAGGGTTTTAGCTTACATGTGATATAAGCAATAAGGGTTGAGGCCTAATTTCTATTGCATTAAATGATAGGAGAAAATATTAGCAAAGTATAGCTTGAAAAAGGGGTTGAAAAAGATGGCTTATGTGGCGGTAACTCTGTTGCTGATATTCGGAGCTAAGGCTTGGGGGCAGCAGCGCATGGCCGACAGTCTTTTGCTGGTTTTGGAAAAATATCGCCGTGAGGATACGGTTCGGGTAAACAGGATGAATGATCTTGCTTATGCTGTTTTTATGAACAACAGTGCAATGGCGGAGGAGTACGCCCGGGAAGCAGGGAGTCTGTCCGACAAGCTTGGCTACCCCAAGGGAAAAGCCAGGAGTCTATGGTTACAGGGCTTAGCACATTTGAGCCGAAACAAAGAAGAGGCTTTGACTTTCTTTCAACAGGCTTTGACTGTTTATTTGTCAATGGAGGATGTAAGGCTCTGGAATACCTGCAAGAGGGCCTGGCTTTGTCGCGCAGCACTAACAAGGTGCAGCGCATACACCCATTGACAAATATTGGGGTGGTTCACAGCAGGAAGGGGGAATTCGATGCGGCACTCGAAAATTTTGAGGAAGCTTTGACTGTGGCAGAGGTCATTGGCTTCAAACGAGGCATGGCTCAGGCTTTGTATGAAATGGCTAAGATCTTTTTCTTACAGCACGACCGGACCAGAGCACTGGAATACGCATATAGGAGTGCAGAGCTCTCGGAGGAGTTGGGTTTGCTTGAGATGCTCAGGGACAATAATAAGCTGCTGGCAGACATATTCGCGATTCGCAACGATTATAAGCGTGCTTATGAACATCATAAACTTTATAAACAGTTCAACGACAGCACCTTTAATGCCAAAAACGTTAAAAGAATAGCCGATTTGGAAAGTGCTTATCGCTTTGACAAAGAAAGACAGTTTTTTGAGGCAGAACAACAGAAAAACCCTTGATTGCAAACTACAAGCACCAGGCCTACCACTCCAACTGGGAGGAATTTGAACTCCTGTTTCAAAAGGTACATCACTCTTTCTACGACCATCTGAGCGAACGCTTCCCCGATCTCACGCCCAATGAGCGCAAGCTATGTGTTTTCCTGAAGCTGAACATGAATAACAAACAAATTGCACAAGTTACTTTTCAGTCGGAAGAGGCGCTGAAAAAGGTGCGTTTGCGATTAAGAAAGAAGTTAGAGTTGGATCGGGACACCAATTTGGTGGCCTTTGTCCAGAGTTTGTAGCCACAGCCCTTCGGCTGTTCACAGGCTAATCAAAGATGTTTTTTTGCATTGTCCACTTTTTGTCCCCCCTCCCTTTGCCTGCATATCCTTCTCAACTGTATAGATTTGCCGGATGAGTTATTAATAATACTAAAATCTGGCACATGAAAAAAACACTACTCTTTTTATTTATGTTTCTTAGCATCTTGCGTTGCGGGATGGCTGCAGGCCGACAGGGTGGGCACTTACAGCGCTTATGCCGTGCTCAACGACAAAGAAAATACATCCTGGTCGGACGGCACTACCGAGGATGTTTATGTGGCCTGGCGCATTGTGAAAGCCGATTACTACATGAGTGCGGTGGCATGGGATTATACTGAGCCTTTTATCTATGACGGAACAACAAAAACGGTAAGTCTGACCGGACTACCTGAGGGGGTAAGCGTAAATAGCTATAAGGGCAATACAGCCACAGATGTAGGTACTTATTCAGCAAGCGCAGTATTAAACTATCAGTGGTGGAATTACAATAAACCCGAAGTTCCGGAGCTAAACTGGAGTATTGAGAACCTGGCCCTTGCATTGGAGCAGACCCAAAACGCCGAAGCTGTGGCCACTGCTTATCCTAATCCGCTAATGGCGGGAACGGTTTTGCAGGTGGAAATAGGAGAAGAACACGGGGCAAATGCAAATGTAGAGCTGCTTAATCTTAGCGGTCTCCAGGTGCCGGTGACGATTGAAAAGCAGAACGGGGCTTACATAATTTCGGGTCTTACAAGGCCGGGAGTTTATTTTGTCAGGATTTTTACACCGACCAAGAGCATTGCTGTCCTGAAAGTAATTGTGAAATAGAATCACTAAATCCGTATTTAGCAAGTTTGACTCTAATCGATCTGTTTTGAGCGAGGATACAAGATCCCGGGCTGCGAATCTAAGCCTGGGATTTTTTTACTTATACAATTAATGTTGTCAGGTAAACATATCAATCCAACTTAGCTTATGGATTTCTCACTTCGTTCGAAATGACAATCAGATGTTTAGCTTGTTGGAAGGGGTTGGCGGCTCAGCCGCCAACTCCCTCCAACCTTTAAACCCCCAATTGGGATGTCATTCCGAGCTTTGCGAGGAATCTAATCGCTTTTACCGGACAATAGTGAAAATTTATTTCGGATTCAACCATCCCGCCAGTTCAATTTCATTCTGAACAAAATTCTATTAAGCATATTTTCGTTAACTTTGCCGCTTTCTTACTTGGTTTTTTTATGGCAGTTTAAGATTAACTTTGCCAATTGTTTCTTTTCCTTGAACCCTTTGTAATAAGTGTTGTTTAAGAATAACAGGTAAATATTTTGGATTGATTCAGGGAGTGCAAGTGCAGCCCTCTTAAACAAGTGGATATATGGCTAGTGAGCAAGATAAATTATTGGAAGAAGTAACAAATCGGGAGTATCAGTATGGCTTTCACTCAGATATAGAGATGGATGTTCTTCCTAAGGGTCTGAGCGAAGAGGTTGTTGCCGAGATTTCCAGACGCAAGGGCGAGCCTGAGTTTATGCTGGAATATCGCTTGAAAGCCTATCGTAATTGGTTGAAAATGAAGGTGCCCGATTGGGCTCATTTAAAGATTAACGAGATTGATTTTCAGGATATTATATACTATGCCGCACCCAAGAAAAAGCCGCGGCTGGATAGTATGGATGATGTTGACCCTGAGCTTAGAGCTACCTTTGATAAGTTGGGCATTCCTCTTGACGAGCAGAAGATTTTATCAGGAATAGCCGTTGATGCTATTATTGACAGTGTTTCGGTAAAGACTACTTTCCGTGAGACTTTGGCCGAAAAAGGAATTATCTTTTGCAGCATGTCGGAGGCTATCAAAGAGCATTCCGATCTGGTGAAGAAGTACCTGGGCTCTGTTGTGCCACCTGAGGATAATTATTTCGCGGCCTTGAATACCGCAGTTTTTAGTGACGGCTCTTTTGTCTATATTCCAAAGGGCGTGCGCTGTCCTATGGAGCTATCGTCCTACTTCCGCATTAACACGATGAATACCGGTCAATTTGAGCGCACTCTTATTATTGCGGAAGAGGACAGCTATGTAAGTTACCTTGAAGGCTGTACTGCTCCTATGCGTGATGAAAATCAGCTGCATGCTGCCGTAGTGGAAATTGTGGCTCTTGAGAGGGCAGAGGTGAAATACTCCACGGTACAGAATTGGTATCCCGGCGACAAGGAGGGCAAGGGAGGTATTTATAACTTTGTAACAAAACGCGGTCTTTGCAAAGGCGACTACTCAAAGATTTCCTGGACTCAGGTAGAGACCGGTTCTGCCATTACATGGAAATATCCCAGTTGTGTGTTGATGGGTAATAACAGTGTTGGTGAGTTTTATTCCGTAGCGCTGACAAACAACTTTCAGCAGGCTGATACCGGTACAAAGATGATACATCTGGGTAAGAATACCCGTAGCCTGATAGTTTCGAAAGGAATATCTGCCGGAAGGAGTCAGAACAGCTACCGGGGTCTGGTTAAGGTATCTAAGAATGCAGATAATGCCCGTAATTTTTCGCAGTGTGACTCTATGCTGCTTGGCGATAAATGCGGGGCTCACACTTTTCCTTATCTGGAGATTAATAATAACACAGCCAAAGTAGAGCATGAAGCTACCACATCGAAGATAGGTGAGGATCAGATTTTTTACTGTAATCAAAGGGGTATTAACACTGAAGATGCAGTAGGCTTGATAGTGAATGGATATGTGAAGGAGGTTATCAATCAGCTCCCGATGGAGTTTGCCGTAGAAGCCCAAAAGCTTCTGCAAATAAGTCTTGAGGGTAGTGTAGGATAGATTTTGAGAGCTAACAATAATATTTCAACAAGGTAAATTCAAAATAATGCTTAAGATAAGAAACTTACGTGCCGTAATCGATGGCAAAGAGATATTAAGAGGAATCAATTTAGATATAAAAGCAGGCGAGATTCATGCAATAATGGGACCTAACGGTTCAGGCAAAAGTACTTTGGCCGCGGTGCTTGCCGGTAATGAGGCCTTTGAGGTAATCGAAGGCAGCGTTGAGTTTAACGGCAAGGATTTGTTGGATATGTCGCCCGAAGACCGTGCCCGGGAAGGTTTGTTTTTGAGCTTTCAATATCCGGTGGAGATTCCGGGTGTAAGCATGACCAATTTTCTCCGCACAGCATTGAATGAGCAAAAGAAATACAGGGGAGAGGAAATACTTTCGGCCAGTGATTTTTTAAAGCTGATGCGCGACCGTAAGAAGCTTGTGGATATGGATTCTGACTTGACCAATCGTTCGGTTAACGAGGGCTTCTCAGGTGGAGAAAAAAAGAAGAACGAGATTTTCCAGATGGCGATGCTTAATCCAGGTCTTGCCATTCTTGACGAGACAGACTCGGGCCTGGATATTGATGCCTTGCGTGTTGTGGCTAATGGTGTTAACAAGCTTCGTCGTCCCGACAACGCGACTATTCTTATCACTCACTATCAGCGCTTGCTTGATTATATAGTACCCGACAAGGTACACGTGCTTTTCAAGGGTCAGATAGTGAAATCGGCCGGTAAAGAGCTGGCTGTTGAGCTTGAGAAGAATGGATATGACTGGATCAAGCAAGAGATGGAAGCATAATTAATTAGGATTATTGTCTTATGAATATTTCTGAACAAGATATAGGCTTTATAAAACTGTTTGATAGCAACAGGAGTTTTATCGAGGAGCATGCATCGCCCGTGGTAAATGCGGAGCGGGAAAAGGCATACGCTGCTTTTTCCGCCAAGGGCATGCCTCGCCCAAAGACGGAGGCTTACAAATATACCAATCTGCTGCCATGGTTTAAGGCAGAACATACCCAGGCTTTTTCCCTGAATGGTGAATGGGAGAGGGTTGTTGAATCGTTTCAATGCAATGTGAATGAGCTTGATTCATATACTATTTATACTGTTAACGGGCGTTACTGCGACAGTGGAAAGAATGGCACTTTGCCCGATGGGATAGTAGTCGGCAGCTTTGCGGAACTATCGAAAGAGTATCCGGAGCTTATGGAGAAGCATTACGGATCGCTGGCTGATGTTGAAAGTGACGGATTTGTAGCTCTTAACAGTATGTTTGCTATCGATGGGGTTTTTGTCTATGTGCCCAAAAACAAGGTTCTTGAAAAACCCTTGCAGATAATAAATATACTTAGCGGCGACAGGGATTTGATGATAAATCAACGCAACCTGATAGTGGTGGAAGAAAACGCTCAGGCGAGGGTCTTGTTTTGCGATCATACGGCTTCCAATATGCGTTTTGTTGTAAATAGCGTTACCGAGGGCTTTGTTGCCGAATCGGGCATGCTCGATTTCTACAATTTGCAAAATCAGCATAACGGCACCGTTATGCTTGGCGGCTATTACTTCGATCAGGAAAGCAGGTCGCTGCTCAATGCCAATTATTTCACTCTGCATACGGGCATCACCCGCAATAATATTTATGCTCGTTTGAATGGTGCAAAGGCCGAAAATCATGTCTCAGGCTTGTATGTGATAGATAAGAATCAGCATGTTGACAATTTTACTTTTATCGACCATGCTGTGGCCGACTGCGAGAGTAACGAGCTGTTTAAAGGGGTAATGGATGACGCCAGTACCGGAGCTTTTACGGGGCGAATAATGGTGGCTCCTGATGCACAGCGTACTAACGCCTATCAATCCAACAACAATCTTCTTCTTACCAATAGCGCTAAAATTAATACTCGTCCTCAGCTTGAGATTTATGCTGATGATGTGAAATGTAGCCATGGCGCTACGGTAGGTCAGCTTGATGAAGAGGCTATGTTTTATTTGCGGGCACGCGGTATAAGTAAGGAAGAGGCCAATATCCTGCTTATGTTTGCCTTTGCTTACCAGGTTATTGAGAAGATTAATGTTCCGGCATTAAAAGATCAGATTCGCGAACTTGTAGAAAAGCGTTTTCGCGGTGAGTTGGATAAATGCGACTCCTGCGTAGTTTGTGGTCAAATAGGAGTGCAACAGCTCCAAACAGAGAGCAGATGAGTTATTCTATCGAATCTGTCCGTAAAGATTTCCCTATATTAAGTCGCTCGGTCAACGGGCGGCCTTTGGTGTATTTTGACAACGGAGCGACTTCGCAGACACCGATTCCTGTAGTTGAAGCGATGAATCGTGTCTATTATGAGTACAACAGTAATATTCACCGCGGGGTTCATACCCTGAGCAATATTGGCACCGAGGCATTTGAAAATGTGCGGAAGCAAGTTGCCGGTTTTATCAATGCTGCCAAAGTTGAGGAGGTGATTTTTACTAAGGGCACTACCGAGTCCATTAATCTTCTGGCTTATTCCTTTGGAGAAAGCTTCCTTAAAGCCGGCGACGAAATTATTATCTCGGGTATGGAGCATCACTCTAATATCGTACCCTGGCATCTCCTTCAAAAAAGAAAGAATATTATTATCAGGGTAATCCCTGTGTTGGATGACGGTTCTTTGGACATGGAAGCCTACAAAGCTCTTCTTTCGGATAAAACCAAGCTGCTGTCGATTACTCATGTAAGCAATGTGTTGGGCACCATTAATCCTGTTAAAGAAATGGTGGAGTTGGCTCATAAATATTCTGTTCCGGTATTGATAGACGGGGCGCAGGGTATTCATCACGAAGAGGTGGATGTTCAGGATTTAGACTGTGATTTTTACGTTTTTTCAGGCCATAAAATGTATGGACCAACCGGTACAGGGGTGCTTTATGGTAAGGAAAAGTGGCTGACGGAGATGGAGCCCTGGCAAGGTGGTGGGGAAATGATTAAAACGGTAACGCTTGAAAAGAGTACTTTTAATGATATTCCCTATAAATTCGAGGCTGGTACGCCCGATTACGTGGGGGTTATTGGCCTGGGTGCTGCTATTGACTATATAAACGGTATTGGCCTCGATGCTATCCGCGAATATGAAAGGGAGCTTTATACTTATGCTTTTGATCGTCTTTCTTCCATCAGCAAACTCACTATTTACGGCACTGCCCCGCACAGAGGCAGTCTGATATCTTTTCTTCTTAAGGACATTCATCCCTTCGATGCCGGCACCCTCCTTGACAAAATGGGAATAGCAGTCCGCACCGGGCATCACTGTGCCCAGCCGCTGATGGACAGATTTTCTATTCCCGGCACTGTCAGAGCGTCTTTCGGACTTTACAACACAAAGGAAGAAGTTGATATATTGATTGATGGTTTGGCAAAAGTGCGTCAACTGTTTGCTTAAGGCTCAAAAAATGGTGAAATTTGTCGCCTTATTTAATTAAGAGAGAAATGACCATTATTGAGGTACAAAATGAGATAGTTGAGGAGTTTTCCATGCTTAGTGAATGGATGGATCGCTACTCTCTGTTAATAGAATTAGGTAATGAGCTTGAAGGCTTTCATGAAGAGCATCGCACAGATCAGAATTTGATTGAAGGCTGTCAGAGCAGGGTGTGGCTATATGCCCGTGAAGAGGGAGGTAAGATTTATTTTGAGGCAGATAGCGACGCGATAATCGTAAAAGGCATTGTTGCACTTCTTATACGCGTGATGAACGGTCGTACTCCTTCAGAATTATTGGAATCCGAGCTTTTCTTTATCGATAAGATTAGTCTTAAGGAACATCTTTCGCCAACGCGCTCAAATGGGCTGGTGGCAATGGTTAAGCAGATGAAAATGTTTGCCCTGGCATACAAAACAAAGATGGAAAATCAATAAGTGGATAAACAACTCTTCTTTTGTTTGGTTATTATCTTATAGTTATTTTTCATTTGTGTAATTAATAAAATGCGCTATCATGGCAAACGAGTTTTTGAGTAAAGAGGCGGATATTATCGACGCGCTTAAAACAATATACGACCCCGAAATTCCTGTTAATATCTACGACTTGGGATTGATATACGAGGTTGATGTAAATGATGAGGGGCGGGTGCGTATAGTGATGACTTTAACTTCACCAAACTGTCCGGTAGCTGAATCCTTGCCCGTCGAGGTTCAGGAAACTGTTGCTGATATTTCCGGCGTTACTTCTGTTGAGGTTAATATGACTTTCGACCCGCCATGGGATCGGGATATGCTCTCTGACGAGGCTTTGCTGGAATTAGGACTGCTTTAGGCATGTCGCTGATTAAGGAATATATAGCTGAGGGGATTCGCCGAAAAGCCTCTGAGCTTGGTTTTGCAGAAGTCGGGTTTTCTCCTGCCACTGAGCTAGTGGAAGACAAAGAGCGGCTTAGGGCCTGGCTGGCCAAAGGTTATTCAGCCGGAATGAGCTATATGTCCAATTATTTTGATAAGCGTACGGATCCCTCGCTCCTGGTGGAAGGTTCATTGTCGGTTATTTCGCTATTACACAGCTACAAGCCGACGGAGAGCCCGCTTTCGGAGCATGCGCCTAAAATTTCACGCTATGCTTATGGCAAAGATTATCATGATGTAATACGAAGAAAACTTTCCGAATTATTTTCCTTTATACGCGATGAATACTATCCCGCACTGGAAGGTCGCTTCTTCGTGGATTCGGCGCCCTTGCTCGAGCGTGCTTTGGCAGTTAAATCAGGCTTGGGTTGGATAGGTAAAAATAGCATGTTGATTAACAGGCGCCTGGGCTCCTATGTCTTCCTGTCTGAAATATTAGTTAACATTGAGCTTCCCTATAATGAGGGCGGCATGATTGACAGATGCGGCGGCTGCACATATTGCATAGATGCTTGTCCCACCGCGGCTATTTTGCCAGGCAGGGTGATTGATGGCAATCGTTGTATTTCCTATCTCACCATTGAAAATAAGGATGATATCCCGCTTGAGTTTAAAGGAAAACTAAAGGGTTGGACTTTTGGCTGTGATATATGCCAGGAGGTTTGCCCCTGGAATCGCAAGGCTCCTGATAGCGATGAGCCCGAGTTTAGACCTTCTGCCGCTTTGCTTGCAATGAACCGGGAGAAGTGGGAGGTACTTAGCCGGGAAGGTTTTTCCGAGCTCTTCAAAGGCTCGGCCGTAAAGCGAGCTAAATATACAGGATGGATCCGCAACTATAAGTTTGTTGTTGAACCTTAGTTTTTGAACTGCCTTATTATTCTAAAAAAAATAACTTAGCTTTGTAATTGAACAAAGTTTCAGTCTCTTATGCAGAACAATCTATTTAGAACTCCTGTCTCTGTTGAAAAAGCTGCCGAGCTGATACCGCTTGGCTCTCCTCTCTTATTTACCGGTTCTTGTTTTGCTGATAATATTGGTCAGCGCATGGTCGATGCTCGCTTTCCGGCCCTTGTTAATCCCTTTGGGGTGCTTTATAATCCTGTGTCGGTGGCCGATGCTTTGGATTCAATTATGGATTTGAATTATGTAAGCGAAGAAGATTTAGTTGAGCGGAATGGTTTGTGGCATAGCTTTATGCATCATGGGCGCTTCAGCTCTCCCGATGCTTCAAGCACCGTGAGAAGTATAAATGATGCAATAATAGAGGCTCATGATTTTTTGCAGGACGCTGAATTTCTGTTTATCACTTTTGGAAGCGCCTTTGTTTATGAGCATAAGCTCTTGCAAAAGGTGGTAGCCAACTGCCATAAGTTTCCGGGTGGGGATTTTGAGCCTTATATGCTTGAACCCGATGAGCTTGTTGAGATTTGGAAGGATCTTATAGTTCGTCTTAGAGTTTTTAATCCCGGGCTTAAGATTATTTTCACGGTAAGTCCGGTGCGTCATCTGAAAGATGGCGCTCATGGCAATCAGTTGAGCAAGGCCGTCTTGCTTCTTGGAATTGATAAACTGCTTGCACTCTTTGAAAAGCTTGATTATTTCCCTGCCTATGAGATAGTCGTGGACGAGCTGCGCGATTACCGCTTTTATGATAAGGGAATGACACATCCTGACAGTGTCGCGGTAGATTATATTATGAGCCGTTTTTGCGAAAGCCGTTTAAGCCGGGAGGCACAAAACTATTATAAGGAGGTATCAAAAATTACCAGAGCAAGGGAGCATCGCGCATCCGGTCACAACACCCCGGCTTATCGTCAGTTTGTAAGTCGTACTCTGGCCGATATACATGACTTGTCTATCCGTTATCCTGCTGCATTGCTTGAACAAGACAGGCAATGGTTTCAATCCATATTGGAGCACTTGGATGATGATGAAAACGCAGGATAATTAATTTGATATTATCAAGCCATAATCGTTTAAATTACTCTTATTCTTTTCTATAAGATTGTTTTATAATCGTTAATTCCTTTTGAATGCCGTGTTTTTTTTACTAAATTAACCGAACTTTGTCATTCAAAATTCAATCACTAATTTGGTTTTATTTAATGATTAATTGAGTATTGATAGCTGATAAGCCGTGCGTTTGTGCTGAAGAAGGGTAGAATGAAGGCGTGCACCTTATTATTGCTGTAGTTCAGTAGTGTTTGCATTCATCTAAGTAATTATATAATTCAGTATGACCTATTTAAGCCTAGACAAAACTAAACTAGTAAATCTGGAATACTCCCTGCTTCGGGAGGTGATACGCACAAATCGTGCGGGTTCCTATTCCAGCACTACGGTTGTGGGGTGTAATACGCGAAAATACCACGGCATGTTGGTATGCCCCATTGAGCATTTTAACGGCGGCCGCTTTGTGCTGCTTTCATCACTTGATATATCATTAATCCAACATCAACAGGTCTTTAATCTTGGTATTCATAAATACCAGGGAAGTCATTACGAGCCAAAGGGCCATAAGTACATGACGGAATTTGAGATGGAAGTGACCCCTAAACGTATATACCGGGTGGGAGGTATGCTTCTGAGCGTTGAGCAGTTAATGGTTGAATCGGAAGAGCAGGTCTTGTTAAAAGTTACCCTTGAAGATGCTCATTCTCCCACACTTATCCGCTTTAAACCATTTTTAGCTTTTAGAAGCATTCATGACCTTACTCAACAAAACATGGTCGCAAATACGCGTTATCAGAATGTTGAAAGAGGTATAAAGATTAAAATGTACGAAGGCTTTCCCTTCCTTCACATGCAAACCAGTAAGGAGAATGAGTTTTTGGCTATGCCCGACTGGTACAGGGGCATAGAATATACCAAAGAGCAAAATCGCGGATATCCCTTTAAGGAGGATCTTTTTTCGCCCGGCTATTTCGAGATGAAAATTGATAAAGGGGAGTCCATAATATTCTCTGCCGCTACTTCTGAAATCAAGCCCAATGGCTTAAAAGCTAAATATACCCGCGAAATAAATAAGCGCATCCCGCGTGATACCCTGCTTAATAACCTGCTCAATTCGACCGAGCAATTTATCCAGAAGCGTAAGGGAAGAATCAAGCTTGTGGCAGGATATCACTGGTATCATGAAAGATTACGTGATACGCTGGTTGCTTTGCCCGGCTTAATGGCATATCAGACTAACCGTGAGCCATATTTAAGTATTCTGGACTATGCTATTGAAGAAATCAGACGTATTTATATTGCTGAGAATAATATAGGGCTGCGACCCGACGCCAAGGATATTGACGTCCCTCTGTGGCTGTTTTATACTATCCAGGAAATTGAGCATATGTTTCCGGAGATGGACGTATGTAAGAAGTACAGTAAGGTGATGATAGAGATTATTCAGCACTATATGAGGCTTAAAGACGGCTGCGTAAGAATCACCGAGTCGGGACTTCTTTATGCTAAGGTTGATGGTAAGCCGCTTACATGGATGGACGCTGTAGTTGACGGAAAGCCCGTAACCTGGCGACCGGGACTCGCCGTTGAAGTCAATGCTTTATGGTATAATGCACTTTGCTGTTTTGTAGAACATTGCAGTAAACAGGCTGGAGTTGATCCCGGTGATATAGTAGAGCTTACTGAAAAAGTAAGGGAATCTTTCGTAAATACTTTCTGGAATGAGGAGGGAGGATACCTCTTCGATTATGTTGACGGAGAATATCGCGATGCCGCAATTCGGCCAAATCAGGTTCTGGCTGCATCTCTCCGACACTCACCTTTATCAACGGAACAGAAAAAAGCAGTTATTGATGTTCTGAAAAAGGAGCTCTTAACTCCAAAGGGATTAAGAACCTTGTCGCCTTCCGACCCCCAATACAAAGGAGTAATTGAAGGACCGCAATCTCAGCGTGATGTTGCCAAACATCAGGGCTCTGTATTTCCTTGGCTGTCAGCGTTTTTTGCCGATGGTTATCTGAGTATTCACAAACGTGGAGGTTTGCCCTTTATTAAGAATATGATTGATGATTTTGAAGAGGAGATGGGTAACCACTGCATAAGCACCATATCGGAGTATTTTAACGGCACTCCCCCTCACCTGGGCAAGGGCGCTGTTAGTATGGCCTGGAATGTTGCCGCTGTAATTAAGATCATTAATCTAATTGAAAAATACAATTAAAATATGAGGGTACTCATGTTTGGGTGGGAATTCCCTCCCCATATATCGGGCGGGCTGGGTACAGCCTGCTACGGATTAACAAGAGGTCTGTCACACATACCCGGGGTTCAGGTTCTCTTTGTAGTTCCTAAGGCTCATGGTGATGAAGACCGGTCGGCCATACGCCTGGTTGGTGCTAATCAGGTGCCTGTTAAGCATCGCACTCTGCAGTTAAAGCACTTTAGCCGGACTCTCGACTACATAGAAGTAGGTTCAAAGCTGGTTCCCTATATGGATCCGGAAGAGTACTGGAGGCATACAGTTGCTGAGAATTTCAAACAGTTGGCGCTTCTTAACACCAATACTGAAGGTCTGGTGGAGTTCTCGGGTAAATATGGAGCAGATCTTTTAAGGGAAATAAGGGACTACGCCCTTGTTGCAAATGTAATAGCGCAAGACTATGCTTTTGACTTGATACATGCCCACGACTGGCTTACCTATCCGGCAGGGATTGCTGCCAAGGAGGCTACCGGAAAGCCTCTGGTGGTTCATGTGCATGCCACGGATTTTGACCG
Organism: Marinilabiliaceae bacterium UBA5488; assembly: GCA_002427105.1. Classification (GTDB taxonomy): domain Bacteria; phylum Bacteroidota; class Bacteroidia; order Bacteroidales; family Marinilabiliaceae; genus Geofilum. The sequence goes on from DIPM01000026.1 coordinate 24,331, forward strand.
TAGCGGGGGGAGTGTGAATCCCGCCGTATTTGATATCGAGAAGCGCGGAATGGATGCTGCTGATATGGTTATTACGGTTAGCAACCTGACGCGCAAAATTGTTATTGAGAAATATGGAATAAATCCCGAAAAGGTTGTGACAGTTTATAATGCTGTTGAACCTTACGAAGCATCTAGTGAGGAAGCACCTAAAAAAGGAGTGAATGAGAAGATTGTCACCTTTTTGGGACGTATTACTATGCAGAAGGGCCCCGAGTATTTTGTCGAGGCCGCCCGTCGTGTTCTCAAACGCATGGATAATGTGCGTTTCGTGATGGCAGGTAGTGGTGATATGATGGAGAGTATGATTAGGCGATGCGCCCAGCTCAAAATATCAGACAAGTTTCACTTCACGGGCTTCTTAAAAGGGGATGATGTTTTTGATATGCTGAGAATGAGTGATTTGTATGTTATGCCCTCTGTTTCGGAGCCTTTTGGTATCAGTCCCCTTGAAGCCATGCAGAGCAACGTGCCTGTGCTGATTTCTTATCAGTCGGGCGTTTCCGAGATATTGACCTACGCGATTAAGACAAATTTTTGGGATGTTGATGCTATGGCCGACGCCATTTATGGTGTGCTTAATTATGGGGGCATGTCAAAGATGTTTGTAACCCATGGTAAGCAGGAGGTTGATAATTTAAAATGGGATAATTCGGCACTTCATGTAAAACAGGTTTACGATAAAGTTTTAGGTAGTCATTAATATTAAAAAAGATACATCTATGAAAACCATATGCTTCTATTTTCAAGTTCATCAGCCTTTCCGCTTCAGGAGATATCGCTTTTTCGATATAGGTAACGATCACTACTATTATGATGATTACACCAACGAAAGTGTAATGACTAAGGTAGCCTCCAAATGTTATATACCGGCAAACAATCTGCTCTTAAAGATGCTAAAGGCACATAAGGGCAAGTTTAAGGTATCATTCTCAATTTCGGGACTTGCAATTGAGCAGTTTCAACTTTATGCTCCTGAGGTGCTGGATAGCTTTAAAGAGCTGGCCGATACGGGGATGGTTGAATTTCTCGCCGAGACCTATTCCCACTCCCTGGTTTCATTAAAAGATAAGGACGCCTTCCGCTCGCAGGTTGAGGCACATTCAAAACTTATGGAAGAGCTTTTCGGAAAGCGCCCTCAAGTTTTCAGGAATACAGAATTAATCTATTCCGACCTTTTGGGAGAAATGGTGGCCGATATGGGATATAAAGCGATGCTGACCGAAGGTGCTAAGCATATACTTGGCTGGAAGAGTCCCAATTTTTTATACTGTAATGCTATCAATCCGCGGCTTAAAGTTTTGCTGAAAAATTATAAGCTGAGCGATGATATTGCCTTCCGTTTTGGTAACAAGTCGTGGAGCGAATGGCCTCTTACAGCCCCTAAATTTGTGGATTGGCTTAAAAAGCTTGATTCGCGTGAGGAAGTGATTAATCTTTTTATGGATTATGAGACCTTTGGGGAACACCAGGATAAGAGCACAGGCATTTTTGAGTTCCTTGAAAATATTCCGATTGCAGCACTTAAAACTAAAGAATTGTCGTTCAGCACTCCTTCAGAAATTGCCGAATCACTGCAGCCTGTAGCACCTGTCAGCGTTCCTCACCCCATTTCATGGGCCGATGAAGAACGCGACTTAACGGCCTGGTTGGGTAATGAGATGCAGGAAGAAGCCTTTAACAAACTTTATGCTCTATTGCCGAAAATAGCTCAGTGTAATGACCCTAAGCTTCTGAAGGATTGGAATTTCCTTCAAAGCAGTGACCACTTTTATTATATGTGTACCAAGTTCTTCTCAGACGGAGACGTTCATGCTTATTTCAATCCTTATGAGACCCCATATCAGGCATTTATAAATTATATGAATGTATTGAGCGATTTTACAATCCGTCTGAACGCAGCTGTACCCAAATCAGGATTGGATCAGGAGATAGCCAATTTGACAGAAGTGCTCAAGGCCAAAGAAGAGAAGATAAAAAAAATGGAGGATGAGATTCAGAAGCTTAGGAAAAGACGTATGTCTTCTAAGGCTCCTGCCTCCGGTAAGAGCAAGGCGAAAGCAGTGAGCAGTGAGCAGTTAGCAGTAAGCAGTGAAAAGTAAGCTGTAAGCAGTGAACAGTAAGCAGTAAGCAGTAAGCAGTAAGCAGTTAGCAGTGAACAGTGAACAGTGAACAGTAAGCTGTGATCAGTTATCAGTAAGTGATTTAGAGCTGAGATGTTTAAAGTAGAGATTTTCGGGTTAAGGGTGGAACTTTAAACTTTGAACCTTAAACCTTAAGCTTTAAACTTCAAACTTTGAACTTCAAACTTTGAACCTTAGAAATGCAAATTAATTAAGTATTATGATAGACAGTTATTTGAAGCCCGATTACCTATTTGAGACGAGCTGGGAAGTTTGTAATAAAATGGGTGGAATACACACTGTGTTGTCCTCGCGGGCAAATACTCTGGTGCAGCAATTCCAGGACAAACTGATTTTCATCGGTCCAGATGTGTGGCGCGGTCCGCAGCGCAATCCTGCTTTTACTCCCGACGACAGTGTCTTTGGTGCATGGCAGGCTTCGCTTCAATATGAAGGTATTAGGGTGAAGGTGGGTCGTTGGAATGTGCATGGAAATCCGCTGGTTTTCCTGGTTGACTTTTCGCCCTTTGTGGCTCAGAAAAATGATATACTGTCTTACCTTTGGGAGAGATATAAGGTTGATAGTATATCGGGTCAGTGGGATTACGTAGAGTCTGCCCTGTTTGGATATGCCACCGGTCTTGTAATAGAGAGTTTCTACAAGTTCTATCTCAACTCTGCCGATAAGGTAGTGGCCCATTTTAATGAATGGATGACGGGTAGCGGGGCGCTGTATCTTAACGATAAGCTGCCGCAGGTAGCTACTATTTTCACTACTCATGCCACTACAATAGGTCGCTCCCTGGCCGGAAACGGCTATCCTGTTTATGAGGGTATGGGTTCTTACGATGCTGATGCCAAAGCTCAGGAGCTTGGCGTTGTAGCCAAGCATTCAATCGAGAAAATAACAGCCAATAATGTTGATTGCTTTACTACCGTCTCGGATATTACAGCCAATGAGTGTGCTAATTTCCTTAAAAAGGGAGTAGATGTTGTCACTCCAAATGGTTTTGAGAATGATTTTGTCCCTAAGGGTAGCGAGTATGATGACAAGCGAGTTGCGGCGCGTCAAAAGTTAAGAGAGGTCGCCTCGGCCGTATTGGGATATGAGGTTTCTGAAAGTGCTATGCTTGCTGCAAGTAGCGGTCGCTATGAGTTTCGCAATAAAGGCGCAGACGTTATACTGGATGCCTTGAAATTGCTGAATGAGGATAGGGAGCTTAATAGGGAAATATTGTTTTTTATCTTAATTCCCGGCAATACCTACGGCCCGCGTAAAGATTTAATTGAAAGGCTTAAGGGTGAAAAATACAATGAGCCCTTATCCAACCCCTTCTTGACTCACGGCTTGAACGATTTGGGCTACGACCCTATCATCAACAAGATTCAGGATATTCATCTTAACAATGAAGCTTCTGAGAAGGTAAAACTAATTTTCGTGCCCAGCTATCTGAATGGAAACGACGGTATCTTTAATATTTCATACTACGACCTGCTTATCGGTATGGACATTACCGTTTTCCCTTCATATTATGAGCCATGGGGCTACACCCCTCAGGAGAGCATAGCTTTTGGCATCCCGACAGTGACAACAAGTCTGGCAGGCTTCGGGATTTGGGCATCGCAGTTTTCTAAATCGGTATTTGACGGAGTTGAGGTGCTCGATCGTAATGACAATAATCGTGATGAGGTAGTACTGGGAATTGCTGAAACCCTTAAGTTATACTCGGAGGCTAATGAAAAACAGATAGCAGAGCTTAAACAAAAATGTTTTAGTCTGGCTGAAAAGCTTGAGTGGGACAACTTGATAAGGCATTACTTTAAAGCTTATGATATTGCTTTGAAGGAGGTCAATTTGCGCCGCAACCAGTTTGTTACTCTGCATCAAACAGAGGCTCGCGCTCACAGAGCGCCCGATACCCTCTCCATTCCTTCATGGAAAAAGTTGGTAATCAAGTCGAAAATGCCAAAGCGTATTGAGGGTCTGAATGTCTTAGCCCGCAACCTTTGGTGGAGCTGGAATTATCAGGCAATGGAGCTGTTTGAGGCAGTTGACGATGAGCTGTGGGAAAAGGTGGGCAAGAATCCTGTTCAGTTATTAGAAAAGGTTTCATTTGAAAAGCTCAGCAAACTGGCTCTTGACAAAAGCTTTACCGCTCAGTTTGATGAGGTTTACGGAATGTTTGAGAAATATATGGCCAAACCATTTAACGATGGCTCTGCCATAGCCTACTTTAGCATGGAATATGGACTTAATGACGTGCTTAAGATTTTTAGTGGTGGTTTGGGAATCCTGGCCGGCGATTACCTCAAAGAAGCAAGTGATAAAGGTGTAAATATTACTGCCATTGGTTTGCTATATCGCTATGGTTATTTCCGTCAAACTTTAACACTCAACGGTGAGCAGACAGCACGCTACGAGATGCAGGAGTTTTCCAACTTGCCGATTGAGGAGGTACGTGACAAAAACGGGCAAACGATTAAGATTGCTTTAGATCTTCCCGGACGCTCTTTGACGGCCATAGTATGGAAGTCTCAGGTTGGGCGCATTCCTCTTTATTTATTGGATGTTGATATTGCAGAAAATAATCAGCAGGACAGAGAAATTACCCATAAGCTTTATGGAGGCGACTGGGAAAACAGGCTGAAACAGGAGTTTTTGCTTGGCGTGGGTGGTATCCGTTTGCTGGATGCTATTGGTGCCAAAATAGATCTTTACCACTGCAACGAGGGGCACGCAGCTTTGATTAACGTAGAACGCCTGATCGACCTGGTGGAGAAAAAATTTAGTTTCCAGGAGGCCATGGAGATAGTTAGGGCTTCTTCTCTTTTTACCACTCACACTCCTGTCCCGGCAGGTCACGATAAGTTTGACGAGGATATGTTTCGCGTTTATATGCGCCACGTTCCTGAAAAACTCAATATTAGCTGGGAGGAGTTTATGGAATTGGGACGTGAAGGAGGTGAAGAGAATGAGAAGTTCTCAATGAGTGTATTAGCTGCCAAAACCTCGCAGGAGATTAATGGGGTTAGCTGGTTGCACGGAGAGGTTACGAAAAAAATGTTTCGCCGCCTTTGGAAAGGATATTTCCCTGAAGAGCTGCATGTCAGTTATGTTACCAACGGAGTTCATTATGGAACCTGGACGTCCAAAGAGTTTCGCAAACTTTATGAAAGCGAGTTTGGTGAAGATTTTCTGGAAGATGTTTCCAAACGTAGTAAATGGGCGAGGATATATGAAGTGTCGGACGAACGCTTATGGGGAGTTCGTGTTGCTCTTCGTAAAAAGCTGATTGATTATATACGCTGGCGCATGGGCAAAGGGATGGCCGATATTCATGAAGATCCCTCGCATATTGTTGATGTTCTCGACACAATCAGGGAGGATGCTCTTACTGTTGGCTTTGCCCGACGCTTTGCAACTTACAAGAGGGCTCATCTTTTGTTTGAGGATCTTGACAGATTGTCACGCTTGCTTAACAACCCCGATAAGCCTGTTCAGTTTATATTTGCCGGAAAGGCTCACCCCGCAGATGGAGCGGGTCAGGGCTTAATCAAGCATATAGTGGAGATTTCGCGTCGCCCCGAGTTTACCGGAAAGATTGTTTTCCTGGAAAACTATGATATGGATTTGGCAAAGCGACTTATAAGCGGTGTTGACGTGTGGTTAAATACTCCAACACGACCACTTGAAGCCTCCGGAACCAGTGGTGAAAAAGCTGAGCTCAACGGAGTGTTGAACTTTAGTGTGCTTGATGGTTGGTGGTATGAAGGCTATAGGGAAGGTGCCGGATGGGCCTTAACTGACAAGAAAACCTTTGATAATCAGGCGTATCAGGATGATTTAGACGCTACTACGATTTACAGCATCTTTGAGAATGAGATTATTCCACGCTTCTTTAAGAAGAATGAGAAGGGAATTCCTGAAGGATGGATAGATTATGTTAAGAGTTCAATTGCCAATATAGCGCCTGAGTTTACAACTCGCAGGATGATTAACGATTATGATGATCGCTTCTATTCCCCGATGTATGAAAGGGTGAAATCGCTTCATGAAAACGATTTCCGCCTGGTTCGCGAAATTGCTGCCTGGAAAAGACGTGTCCTTGCAGGATGGGAGGATATTGAGGTCTTGTCTATTAATATGCCTGACATTGCAAATAAGGAACTCGGAATTGGCGAGAAGTATGTTGTTGACGTAGTTCTTGATTTGAAGCGACTTGCAGGAACGGATGTGGGTTTGGAAATGGTCCTTGCAGAGGCGAGCGACGATGAATTCCCAGCCATACTTCATATCGAGCCCTTTAAAGAAGTGGGTAAGGAATGTTCAAAAGTAAGCTTCAAGCTTGACTATAAGCTTAATTTGCCGGGAGTTTATAAATTTGGTATCAGGATGGTTCCTAAGAATAGCGCTCTGCCTCATAAGCAGGACTTTTCACCGGTAAGGTGGCTGTAGTAAGTTATTAGTTATTAGTTATTAGTTATCAGTAAGCAGCTCTTTGTTTACTGATAACTTATTTTTATTCACCGTCTGAGTTTAACCATAAACTGATTTGATTGGCTGGCGTTTCAGTACCATTGCCATTCTCGATGGTATGTAAAGTTGCAGATGGTGATGGGTTTTGTTGAGAAGAAGCGGGCGGGTATAATAGCTCATGTCTTTGTCCACTCTCTTAAAGCCGCCAAATTCTTCGTCGTCTGAGGACAATACTATTTTGAATTTACCTGCATTAATAGGAATGCCGTAATTTGTGTATGACTTTGTTGGGTGAAAGTTGAAGATAAATAGCAATCCACCGCGTTCAAAGGCCAGCACTTGATCTGCTGTGTTAGCTGATTTTAGATAGATTTCCGGTACCTCATTAATTTTTTCCTTTGAGGCGAGATGAATCATTGCCTTGTCAAAATGCCCAAGCCATTTGAACTTAAGATTCTTATTGTCGTAAAGACTCCATTGGCGTCGCGCATATTGATACGACCAGTTGTTGCCTTCTCTTGGGAAATCTATCCACTCGGGATGGCCAAACTCGTTGCCCATAAAGTTTAAATATCCGCCGTAAGCCGTAGCAATTGTAATTAATCGAATCATCTTGTGCAGGGCTATTGCTCTGTCTATAATCAGATTAGGCCTATCGATAGACATAAAATCGTACATTTCTTTATCGGCGAGCCTGAAAATTATAGTTTTATCACCGACAAGAGCCTGGTCGTGCGATTCCACGTAAGACACGATTTTTTCTTCGGGACGATGTTGTGTAAGCTCATGGAATATTTGACCAACATTCCACTCTTCATCACTTTTCTCCTTAATAAGTTTAATCCAGAAATCGGGAACCCCCATCGACAGCCTGTAGTCGAATCCCAGACCCTCAGCTGCTCCAGGTAAGGTAATGCCCGGCATGCCGCTCATCTCTTCAGCCAAACTAAGTGCTTTGGGGTGGAGCGTGTGTATCAGTTCATTAGCCATGGCCAGATAGAGCATGGCATCTTCATCTTGCTGGCCGTCGAAATAATCATCATAGCTTGTAAAATCTTTTTCTAATCCATGATGGAAATAAAGCATACTGGTTACTCCATCAAAGCGAAAGCCATCGAAGTGGAATTCTTCAATCCAGTAGCGGCAATTAGACAGCAAGAAACGTTGCACTTCATCTTTGCCATAATCAAAGCACCTCGAATCCCAGGCGGGGTGTTCGCCTCTGCTTCCATAGTGGAAATACAAATCACTTGTTCCGTCAAAGCGGCTTAGACCTTCTTCCTCATTTTTAACCGAATGGGAGTGTACCAAATCCATAATTACCACTATCCCCATTTGATGCGCTTTGTTGACCAGGAATTTTAAATCTTCGGGAGTGCCGAAACGCCCGGATGGGGCGAAGAAATTTGATACATGGTAACCAAAGCTCCCGTAATAGGGATGCTCTTGTACAGCCATCAATTGAAGAGTATTGTAGCCTGCTTCCTTTATCCGCGGCAGAATATTCTCTGCAAATTCAATATAAGATCCTACTCTTTCAGCATCTTGAGCCATGCCTGTATGAGCTTCGTAGATCAGAGCAGGGGCATCTGGTACTGAGAATCCATGGTCGCCCCACTGGAAGGGATTGGGATACCACACCTGAGCACTGAAAAGAAGGGTTTCAGGGTCTTGAACGGTTCTTTGGGCATAGGCAGGAATCCTCATTGCTGCACCACCTTCCCATATCATCCATAACTTGTAATGATCGCCGTGCTTAAGTATATCTCTATGAAGCTTAATACTCCAAATACCGCCTTCGCCGCGTGTCAATCTAAAGTCTTGTTCAGGCTTCCAGTCTGAAAATTCGCCTACCAGATATAGCTCTTTTGCATTAGGCGCCCATTCACTAAAATGCCATTCATCGTTTTTGAAATGTAGGCCAAATTGCAGATGAGCCGAAGCATATTCTTTTAGTGAACCCCAGCCTGAATTAATTTGTGCTAATCTGTTAAGGAATCGTTTGCGTCGCTGCTGCAGTTGCGGCAAAAACGGCTTCAACCACGAATCATAATCTATTAGTCGCATGTGCAGGTAGTTTTATTTATTTAGTAAGCCCGATTGCAAGACTCTTTCCAAATCTTCCGGTGAATCAATCCCGATGCTGTCGTGCTTGCTTAGACGAACTGTTATTTTATAGTTGTTTTCGAGCCAGCGCAACTGCTCAAGCGATTCGGCCAGCTCGAGATTTGAAGGCTTTAGGGTGCTTATTTGCCTTAATATATCGCTTCTATAGGCATACAAGCCTATATGAAGGTAGTAGTTGTGCTTAAGATGCCACACTTCTTTTGGCTGCTGTCGCAGATAGGGTATGGGCGAGCGGGAAAAGTATATGGCCTCATACTGAGGATTAATAATTACTTTAGGTTTGTTGGCATCCCAAAGGTCGTCGGCCTTCTGTAAAGGTTTAATCAGTGTGGCTATTTCCGTCATGGGACTCATAAAACAAGCGGCGAGGGTCTCAATCATTTCGGGCTCAACAAAAGGTTCGTCGCCTTGAATATTTATGACCACATCATAAGTTCTTTTTTCTGCAGCCTCAATTAGCATAAGTGCTTCAGTACAGCGATCGGTGCCGCTTTGGTGGGCTGTGTCTGTCATTACTGCCTTCCCTCCAAAGCCCTTTACCGTATTTAGTATTCGCTCATCATCAATTGCTACATATACATTAGTCAGCGCTTTTGACGCCTGTTCATAAACCCTTTGTATCATGGTTTTTCCACCAATATCTGCAAGAGGCTTTCCGGGGAATCGTGTCGAAGCGTAACGGGCAGGTATTATTCCCACTATTGATTGTTCTATCATTTTGTCGTTCTGAAATGAATGTATAGCGCGCTAAAAAGAAGGTTTTAATTTCAGACTAAGTTAATAAAAAAGGCGCTTATAGAGGCTATTTTGAAAACACTATTTTTAAAACGAAAACAACTGGCTAATTATAATCAAAATTGTAACTTTGTCAGTTAGCACTGCAATTTTAGCAGTCGTCTTTCGCTTCTGCTTAAATAACCTTGACATAGGCGAAGCTGATAAGAAAGATTATTTAATTTTACGCTAAGAAGAGCTTGTTATTTCTATTATGAGTGATGTTCAGCAGATAAAGCAACGATTTGGAATTATTGGGAATTCTTATGGGCTTAACAGAGCCATAGATATCGCAGTGCAGGTGGCTCCTACCGATTTGTCGGTATTGATTACCGGAGAAAGCGGTACAGGTAAGGAATCCTTTCCGCAGATTATTCACCATTATAGTAGCCGCAAGCACGCTTCGTATATTGCTGTAAACTGTGGGGCTATACCTGAAGGAACCATCGACTCCGAGCTTTTTGGACATGAGAAAGGCTCATTTACCGGGGCTCTCTCGGATAGAAAAGGTTATTTTGAGGAGGCTGATGGTGGTACAATATTTTTGGATGAGATAGGAGAGCTTCCTCTTGCTACTCAGGTGAGGCTGCTTAGGGTGCTTGAAAGTGGTGAGTTTATTAGGGTTGGTTCTTCTAAAATAGTAAAAAGCGATGTTAGGGTTGTCGCTGCCACAAATGTCAATCTGGAGAGAGCCATTGCTGACGGGAAATTCAGAGAGGATCTTTTTTATCGCTTGAATAGTGTTCCTATCAGAATTCCTCCTTTACGTGAGAGAGTAGAGGATATTCATCTGCTATTCAGGAAGTTTGCCAACGATTTTGCAACTCGTTACCGTATGCCTGCAATCAAACTGGATGAAGATGCGCAGATGCTCTTAACCAAGTACCGCTGGCCGGGGAATATACGGCAGTTAAAGAATATTACCGAGCAGATTTCTGTTATCGAGAAGCAGAGATTGTTGACAGCCAATGATTTGAGGAAATATCTGCCTTCACATGCCGGAGAAAATCTTCCTGCCGTAATTGGAGGGGAAACTAAGTCTGAGGCAGGCTTCTCTAATGAGCGCGAAATTTTATATAAAGTGCTGTTCGATATGAAGCATGATATGAACGATTTGAAAAAATTGGTTCATGAAATTATTCAGAATGGAGCAGATGTTAATTTAAAGGGTGACAATGCCAGGATAATTGAGAGTCTCTACAGCGGAGATACCGGGATAATTAAACCGGCAACTGCAAGCTCCCCGATGACTTATCCTTCACATCGTGATGATGAAGCAATTGAGGATACTGAAGAGTTTGTGGAAGAATCTTTATCGCTTGAGGATAAAGAAAAGGAGTTGATAGAGAAGGCTCTTGAAAAGCATGGCGGCCGACGCAAGAATGCTGCCCACGAGCTTGGTATTTCAGAACGGACCCTCTATAGAAAGCTAAAAGAATATGCAATTAAAGGATAGAAGAAGGATGATCGGGACAAGCGTTTTTGTTATTATAACGCTTGCTTTGGCTTATGGATGCTCGATACAGATGACTTTTAGAGGTTCCTCTGTGCCCGAGAACGTTAATACTGCATCGGTGCAGTTCTTTGAGAATCGTGCGGCACTAATTAACCCTTTGTTAAGTCAGACTTTTACTGAAGGATTAAAGGATAGGATTACGACAGAATCACGCCTTGTAATAGTCAGCGATATTGGCGATATTGATTTTTCGGGTCAGATAACCGGATATGACCTTCGTCCGATGGCCATTCAGGCCGATGCTATTTCGGCTGAGACACGCCTAACAGTTTCGGTTAGGGTTAGGTATCAGAATTATAAAGATCCTAAGCAAAACTGGGAGTCTTCATTTTCGGCCTATGCAGATTTCGAGAGCAGCCAGAATATTACTTCTATAGAAGAACAGTTGGTCGCCGACATTGTAGATCAGCTGACAGAGAATATTTTTAATAAAGCTTTTTCCGACTGGTAGAATAATGAACAGGCAGCAGATCATAGCGGCAGTTGATAATCCGCAAACGCTTAACAGTAGCAGTCTTGATCAGTTAAAAGTGATACTTGACGAGTATCCCTTTTTTCAGGCAGGCAGAATGTTGTGGGTCAAAAATTTGCACTTACTTGATCATATTCGCTATAATAATGAGCTTAAATTGGCTGCCGCTCATATTGCCGACCGTAGTCGTTTATTTGAGCTGATAAACCTCCCTGATTCTATTATTAATGAGGGATTAGACAAAAAGTCTGAGCTAGCAGAAGAAATAAAAAATAGAGATTCTGTTGGTTCAAAAGGCAGAATTGAGCTTGAGCAGCGTGTCGGACAAGAGTCTGGTTATATGCGGGATAATGAACCCGATAACAGTAAATTAAAGCATGCCTTCCCTGAGGATGCAGATAATATAGTTCTACCAAGTGCTGATTTGTTGGGCTATGAGTTTGATGCTTCATCAGCCTATCAATTGACCGACCATGATGAGCTCAGCCTCGATGAAGCTCGTTCCTTTTCGGGCTGGCTAAATGTGCTTCGAAGCAGACCCCCGGCCTCAGAGCCTCAAAAGCAAACAGAAGCACAAACAGATAAGCAACATGCCAAGAAGGTTTCCTTGATTGACAATTTCCTTGAAGGGGGAATGAAACGACGTATTATAACAGCAGCCGAAGGGAAAGTTGAGAATGTTGATATTTCCGCGAAAAGTTTGGAAGAGAGTGATGACTTAATTACCGAAACCTTGGCGAATATCTATATCAAGCAGAAACATTTTTCGAAAGCTTTAGATATATTCGAGCGATTGCGTTTGAAATATCCCGAAAAAAGCGTTTACTTTGCACGTCGGATTAAAGACTTAGTCGAGAATAGTAATATGTAATAAGAGATAATATGTACACATTCGTAACGGTTTTAATTATGATTGCCTGTATTCTTTTGGTATTAATAGTTCTTGTACAGAACTCAAAAGGAGGAGGACTTGCTTCAAATTTTGCTTCGTCCAACCAGATGATGGGCGTTCGCAAAACAACGGATTTTCTGGAAAAAGCTACCTGGACACTTTCTGCAGCAATACTGATTCTGGCATTCGTGTCGGTTGCTGTTATCCCTAAAAATGAGATGGGTAAAGGCTCAGTTATTGATGAGCAAATTATGAATGTTACACAGCCTGTAACTACCATGCCAAGCTTTCCTATAGCAGGCGATGAGGCTGTGGAAGTGCCCGCTGAAGAAGTTCCCGCTCTGGAAGTTGAGGAGTAGGATATAAAGATTTTATAAGGTGTCAGAGTGTCAGGTTCCCTGACACTCTTTTTTTTCTTATTAGTCTGGCATCCCGCCTTTTGCGACAGTTGCTGCAATAAGAGCAAAATTGAGAATTTCTGCCTTGGCGGGCAAAATGTCAGTCAAAGTGCCAAATCCTCCCCTGATTGGCATTTGGCATGCTTTGTGTGAAATACCAGTTCGTAAAATTGCACTAATAATGTTTAACAATTAAATCATATTTGAATGTCAACTTTAAAAGGAAAGATTCTTGCCGGTAAGGTTTTAGTAAAACCTCAGGCAGCAGAAGAGAAGACCTCAAGCGGTATAATTATTCCCGACTCGGCAAAGGAAAAACCTCTCAGAGGCGAGGTTGTACTTGTAGGCGCAGCCAAAAAAGATGAGGCTATGGAAGTAAAGGTGGGAGATGTCGTGCTTTACGGAAAATATGGCGGAACTGAGCTTTCAGTTGATGGTACCGACTATCTGTTGATTTCACAGAGTGACATTTTGTACATTGCATAATTTAAAAACAATAGTATTTAAATCAGATTTAAAATGGCTAAAGAGATAAAATTTAATATTGAGGCTAGAGACCTGCTTAAGGTGGGCGTTGATGCCTTGGCTAACGCAGTAAAAGTAACCCTGGGTCCTAAAGGACGCAATGTTGTTATAGACAAAAAATTCGGGGCTCCAGCTATCACAAAAGACGGTGTAACTGTTGCAAAAGAGATTGAACTTGAAGATGCTTACGCTAACGTGGGTGCTCAGATGGTAAAAGAGGTTGCTTCAAAAACAGGGGATGATGCCGGCGATGGAACAACTACTGCTACTGTTCTTGCCCAGTCTATTATCAATGTAGGCTTAAAGAACGTTACTTCCGGAGCAAATCCTATGGAGCTTAAGAAGGGTATAGACAAGGCTGTAATTAAAGTTGTTGAAAGCATTCGCGCTCAAGCTCAGGCTGTTGGCGACAACAACGAAAAAATCGAGCAAATCGCTAAGGTTTCAGCCAATAACGATGAAGAAATAGGACGCCTGATTGCTGAAGCAATGGGTAAGGTTGGTCGCGAAGGAGTAATCACTGTTGAAGAAGCTAAGGGAACTGAGACTACAGTTGAAGTAGTTGAAGGTATGCAATTCGACCGAGGATATATCTCTCCATATTTCGTTACCAACACCGAAAAAATGGAGGCCGACCTGGAGAATCCCTTTATTCTAATCCATGACAAGAAGATTAGCACCATGAAGGATATGTTGCCTGTACTTGAGCAATCTGCCCAATCGGGTCGTCCTTTGTTAATAATCGCTGAAGATGTTGACGGAGAAGCTTTGGCTACTCTGGTAGTTAACCGCCTGAGAGGCTCCTTGAAGGTAGCTGCTGTTAAGGCTCCCGGATTTGGCGACCGTCGTAAAGAAATGTTGCAGGATATAGCCGTTCTTACCGGTGGTACCGTTATTTCTGAAGAGACCGGTCTTAAGTTAGAGAATACTACACTTGACATGCTCGGAACAGCCGAGAAAATCACTATTGACAAAGAGAATACAACTATCGTAAACGGAAGTGGTGACAAGGAAGCCATCGCAGCACGTGCCGCTCAGATTAAGGCTCAAATTGCAAATACTACATCTGATTACGACCGTGAGAAATTGCAGGAACGTCTTGCTAAAATAGCCGGTGGTGTTGCCGTTCTATATGTTGGAGCTGCTACTGAGGTGGAAATGAAAGAGAAGAAAGACCGTGTTGACGATGCTTTAAGCGCTACCAGAGCTGCTGTTGAAGAGGGTATAGTTCCCGGTGGAGGAGTTGCTTATATCCGTGCTATTGAGGCTCTTAAGGACTTGAAAGGCGAAACAGATGACGAGACTACAGGTATCGAAATCATTAAGCGCGCTATAGAAGAGCCACTGCGTCAAATTGCCTTTAATGCCGGAAAGGAAGGAGCAGTTATTGTTCAGAAGGTAAGTGAAGGTAAAGGTGACTTTGGATATAATGCACGTACCGATAAATACGAAAACTTTAATGAGGCGGGTGTAATTGACCCTGCAAAGGTTACACGTGTTGCATTAGAGAACGCTGCTTCAATCGCGGGAATGTTCCTGACAACTGAATGTGTTTTGGTTGATATTAAAGAGGAAAGTCCTGCTCCAATGCCCGGTGGCATGGGAGGCGGAATGGGCGGCATGATGTAAGACCGGATTCTTATAAAACAAAAAGAGGCTGTTAAATATTATGACAGCCTCTTTTTTATTCGGGTCCATCAATTAATAAGCAGCTTTTTTCTCACGATAAGCCTGCTTTTTTTAAAGCCTAATTGCCGGAACTATTGCTGTCTTTATGATATTTGCATGGAATTGAATATATTTGCATGCCTGATAAAGCCATCGTTCAGATAGTTATAATAGTGATGTGATGGGAGATGAGAAGTCTGAAAACTTAGAATATAGATGAATAATATCCGTAACTTTTGTATAATTGCCCATATCGACCATGGGAAAAGCACTTTGGCCGACCGCTTGTTGGAATATACCAAGACTATTACAGACAAAGAGCTTCAGGCTCAGACTTTGGATAGTATGGATCTGGAGAGGGAACGCGGAATTACCATCAAAAGTAAGGCCATTCAAATGCAGTATCTGCACAAGAATGAGCAATATACTCTCAACCTTATCGATACTCCAGGTCACGTGGATTTCGCTTATGAGGTTTCGCGCTCTATCGCTGCTTGTGAAGGTGCTTTGCTGATTGTTGATGCAACTCAAGGTATTCAGGCTCAAACTATCAGTAATCTTTATCAGGCTATAGGACACGATCTTACCGTGATTCCCATACTCAATAAAATGGACATGCCCAATGCCATGCCCGAAGAGGTTGAAGATCAGATTATCGATTTGCTTGGCTGCAAGCGAAGTGAGATTATTCGTGCCAGCGGTAAAACTGGACAGGGTGTTGAAGACATTCTGGCTGCTATTGTTGAGACTATCCCGCCACCGGTTGGCGAGCTTGATGCACCGCTACAGTGTTTGATTTTCGATTCTGTATTTAATTCTTTCAGAGGCATCATAGCCTATTTTAAAGTTGTTAACGGACAAATTAAAAAAGGTGATTTAGTAAAATTTTATAATACAGGCAAGGAGTATTATGCCGATGAGGTTGGAGTGCTAAGGCTTGGCTACGTGCCGCGGGATGTGCTGAAAACCGGAGATGTAGGCTACATAATTTCCGGAATTAAAACTAGCAAAGAAGTAAAGGTTGGAGACACCATTACTCATGTTAGGAGATCCTGTGCAAAAGCGATAGACGGTTTTGAAGAGGTTAAGCCCATGGTTTTTGCCGGCGTTTATCCTATTGATACTGAAGATTATGAAGACTTGCGGGCTGCTGTTGAAAAACTGCAATTAAATGATGCTTCCCTCACCTTTATGCCCGAATCGTCAATGGCTTTGGGCTTCGGCTTCAGATGCGGGTTTTTGGGACTTTTGCATATGGAAATTGTCCAGGAGCGCCTTGACCGCGAGTACAATATGGACGTTATTACTACTGTGCCCAACGTGCCTTATATAGTCTATACTACAAGGGGAGAAACCATAGAAGTTCATAATCCCTCCGGATTGCCTGAAGCCGGTAGCATTGATTATGTTGAGGAGCCCTATATTAGCGCGCAGGTTATCACCCATGCCGATTATATAGGCAATATAATGACGCTTTGCCTTAGCAAAAGAGGTGAATTGAAGAAGCAACATTATTTGACAACCGATCGTGTCGAGCTGGTTTTTGATATGCCACTTGCCGAAATCGTGTTTGACTTTTACGATAAGTTGAAAAGTATTTCTAAGGGATATGCTTCCTTCGATTATCATACCACCGGCTATCGTCCGTCTAAATTAGTCAAGCTTGATATTTTGCTCAACGGCGAGAATGTTGATGCCCTTTCAGCACTTACTCATGTTGACAATGCGTATGGCCTTGGAAAGAGAATGTGTGAAAAGCTAAAGGAACTAATACCACGTCAGCAGTTTGATGTCGCTATTCAGGCCGCTATTGGCTCTAAGATTATTTCGCGTGAGACTGTAAAAGCACTGCGCAAGGACGTAACGGCTAAATGTTACGGTGGTGATATTAGCCGGAAACGAAAACTTCTGGAAAAGCAGAAAAAAGGGAAAAAACGCATGAAGCAAGTCGGCAACGTGGAAGTGCCCCAAAAGGCCTTTCTGGCTGTTTTAAAGCTTGATTAAGAACCACAGCAGACAACATTCATCTTACTGTTTTAATAAAATCGCAAAAGAGGAATTCAAAAAAGGATTCCTCTTTTCTGTTTATATACTTAGGTCGTTGCAAAACTATCACAAAACCATTTCTCCAGTTTTGTAGTCGAAAAAAGTTTTGATTTTCACTTTTTGAGCTTATTTAAAGGGCTATCTCGCCCTCAAGGTTCAGTATCCATCACTATGGATGCGACTAATTCATTTACATAAAATGAAACTACCAATGAGAGATTTTAGTTCATAAAAAGGGGTTTACCTGCAACATACATTTTTTAGAGTGAATTTAATTACTTTTATTGAAACCCAACAGGCTGGGCTTTGATTGTTCGGCAAAATGCTCACCATCCAATTGAAACTCCCAACCTGTTAGGTTCTTTTCATCTTTTACACTTCGGCAAACACTGCTTTTTTGTCCACAGATTACACAGATTTGCACAGATTGTTTTTACTTTTCTCGCGCTACCCCCTGCCCCCTAATCCCTATTTCCCTAATCCCTAACCTCCTATTCCCTAACCATCTTCCTCACCACTCTGCTGCCATCATTGGCAAATATGGTTACCAAGTACATGCCCGAGGGGACGTTGGTTTCTATTACTTCATTGGACACTTGATTTAGGTCAACAACCATAACCACTTTGCCCACAACGTTTGTGATAACAACACGTTTTGCGTTGCTGGCATTGGTTATATTAATGGTGTTTTGGAAGGGGTTGGGGTACAACTTGAGGTTGTCTAGAGTAAAAGTTTCAATAGATGTAGCCAAAGATATTGTTGCTGTTGTGGTAGGCGCACCAGCAAGCGAAAGCGTGTAATTCCCCTTATCAACGCCATCGAGTTCGGCTGTGGTGATGCTTACGGTGATATTCTCACCAACATCTGCACTTTCAAATTCAGCCACAACGTTTGTGAACATAACATCATCTTCAGTAACGGGAGTGATAAGCATAAGGTTATTTTCTGAAATTGTGGCAGCGGATGTTCCATCGTAAACCTTATCGGCCACGGTGAAGTCGCCTCCTATAGTAAGCTCCTTAGCCGTGATGTTTGCCTGCGCAGTTGGCGCACCAGCATATTCAATAAGGTATTTATTAACATCGCTACCTAAAAGTTCGATACTGGTAATACTAACGGTTTTATTGTTTGCAACATTCTCGTTATCGAACGCTAAGGTTATTGTACCAATTGTAACATCGGTTGCACCAGCAACAATACCATTAAGCGTAAGATTGTTTGCATTAATGTTAGCAAGTGTGGTACCATCGTAGGTTTTACTGCTTGTTGTAAATGTGCCAGTAACAGTAAGCCCTTTTTTGGTTGAAAATGCTATGTTTTTACCATATTCGGTGCCGTTGGCATTGGTTGCGTAGGCACGTACGTGGTAGGTTGTAAGCTCGGTTAGCCCTGTAATATTGCTTGTGAACGTTCCCGTACCAGAGCCATCGGTGGTAATGCCTATATTACTAGAAATGGTTGGGTTTGCAGAGGTACCCCAAACCACTCCGCGAGCGGTAATGGGATTGCCACCATCGGCAATTATATTTCCGCCAGTGGTAACTGAAGTTAAAGTAATGTCTGACGGGGTAAGGGTTACAATAGCGGGAAGGTTAGATTCACCTCCATCGGTAATTGTCCAACCATAAGTTCCTGTGAGAACTGCTCTGGCCTCAGCCGCTGCGCCGGGTGAGTACTTACTGTTACCACCATGGAACGAAACCCCATTTTTAACAGCTTGCCCAGCCCATGCAATAAGCATATTATTATAGGTAACCGTTGACAAGGTTACTCCTCTAAACATATCGGTCATATCGGTTACTAAACTCACGTTCCATCTGCTAATATCATGGATAAACGAGAATGCTTCGTTAAACATATTTCTCATATTGGTAACCTTGCTCACATCCCAACTGCCAATGTCCTTATTAAAGGCATATGCTCTATAAAACATACCTTCCATATTGGTAACGTTTGCAACATTCCAGCCGCTAATATCCTGGTTAAATACAGAGGCTCCCCAAAACATTCTACCCATATTAGTAACCTTGCTCACATCCCAACTGCTAATATTTTGGTTAAAAGCACAGGCGTTAAAGAACATGTTTCCCATATTGGTAACTTTGCTCACATCCCACTCACTAATATCCTGGTTAAATACATTTGCTTCATAAAACATATACCTCATATCGGTAACCTTGCCCACATTCCAGCTGCCAATATCCTGGTTAAAGGAGGAGGCTCTATCAAACATATAGCTCATATTGGTAACATTACTCACATCCCAACTACCAATATCCTGATTAAATGTACTTGCTCCACTAAACATTGATGAAGTATTGGTTACTGTTAATGGCAGACGAGTGGGAACTTTAGTAAGATTTGCTGCACCCTTAAAAGCGCCAGATAGAGAGGTAAGCCCTATATCACCAAAACTTGTTACCCCAACCAGCTTATCTATATTTGGAGTTGCAGTAAAACCGTTTCCAAATTGCGTTAAATTACCCGTAATACTAACGGTGTAAATCCCTTCTGCTGCGTAGGTATAATCTTGGTATCCTGCTGTGGTATAAGTATCACTATTCCCATCGCCCCAGTTTACGGTTACGTTTACCGTACCTTGTAGAGGTAGCGTAACGGTTGTGCCATCCGATTTGTTGGTGTTAAACACGAGTGCCATTGAGTTTATGGGCGTAAACTCCACATTTTCGCCATACTCTGTACCATTGGCATTGGTTGCGTAGGCACGAATATAGTAGGTTGTATGCTCGGTAAGCCCAGTGATGCTGCTGATAAAAGTTCCCATGCCAGTTCCATCCTCGGTTTTACCATTGTTTAGGGTAGTGGTTGGATTTATTGTAGTGCTCCACACCACTCCACGAGCTGTAACAGGGCTGCCACCATCGGAAGTAACATCTCCGCCTGCTATTGCAGTAGTTGCAGTAAATTCTGAAATATCGAGGGTTGAAAGAACAGGAACATTCGACTCCGCCCCATCTGTAATTATCCAACCATAAGTTCCTGTCAGAATATCTCTGGCATCAGCCGCTTGGCCAGGCGAGTACTTGCTATTACCGGCATGGAAATTAACTCCATTTTGTACATTTTGTGCTGCCCAGCTAATAAGCATGCTATTGTAATTTGCTGTTGAAAGGGTTACACCGTTAAGCATATCGGTCATGCTGGTAACATTGCTCACATCCCAGCTACCAATGCCCTGGTTAAATGATGTGCAATTGGTAAACAAATAGTCGATATTGCTTACTGCTGACGGAAGGGTTGCTGCCACCTGGGTAAGGTTAGTAGCCCCATTAAAAGCCCCGCTAAGCGAGTTGAGCCCAATATCGCCAAAGCTGGTTACCTCAATTAGCTTATCCATATTGGGTGTTGGGGTAGAACCATTTCCAAATTGCGTTAGCGTACCATTTATCTTTACTGCATAGGTTCCCTCTGCTGTGTAGGTATGCCCATGGTTACCAGCTGTGGTATAATCGTTACTAGTCTCATCGCCCCAGTCAACGGTTACATCAACTGTGCCATTAAGAGGTAGCATAATGGTTGTGCCTGCGGATAGGTTGGTATTAAACTCTAACACCATTGGATTTATAGTTGTAAACACCTTATTCTCACCATATTCTGTACCATTGGCATTGGTAGCGTAGGCACGCACGTGGTAGGTTGTATTCTCGGTAAGCCCAGTGATGCTGCTGGTAAAAGTTCCCGTACCTGTTCCATCGCTGGTAATGCCTGTATTGTTATCAATAGTTGGTTTTATTATAGTACTCCAAACCATCCCACGGGCTGTAACGGGGCTGCCACCATCCAAAGTAATGTTTCCGCCAGAGGTTGCGGTAGTTGACGTAATGTCTGAAACGGCAAGGGTTGAAACCGCAGGAGCATTGGACTGCCCGCCATCGGTAATTACCCAGCTGTATGTTCCTGTTAAAACTGCTCTGCCATCTGTAGCTGAGCCAGGCGAGTACTTGCTGTTTCCGCCATGGAAACGAACCCCACTCCTAACAATTTGTGCTGCCCATCCAGTAAGCAAACTATTGTAGTTGGCTGTTGAGAGGGTTACCCCCTTAAACATGTCTGTCATTTGATAAACCTCGCTCACACTCCAGCTGCTAATATCCTGATTAAAAGAGGTTGCACCACTAAACATATTTTCCATATAGATAACCTTGCTCACATTCCAGCTGCCAATATCCTGATTAAAAGAGGTTGCGCCGACAAACATATAGCTCATATTGGTAACATTGCTCACATTCCAGCTACCAATATCCTGATTAAAAGAGGTTGCTCTTTGAAACATGCTATTCATAATGGTCACCTTGCTCACATTCCAGCTACCAATATCCTGATTAAATGCGAATGCCTCATAAAACATATACCACATTTTGGTAACCATACTTACATCCCAATTTCCTATATTTTCGTTAAATGTGGATGCCTCGCTAAACATATAATTCATATCGGTCACCTTGCTCACATCCCAACTGCCAATGTTTTGGTTAAATAGTGATGCTCTGCGAAACATACTGTTCATATTGGTAACATTGCCCACATCCCAGCTGCCAATATCCTGGTTAAAGGAGGAGGCTCTATCAAACATATAGCTCATATTGGTAACATTGCTCACGTCCCAGCTACCAATATCATAATTAAAAGATGTGCAACCATAAAACATATAGGATGTACTGGTTACGGTTGCTGGTAGAGTAGCTGAAACTTGAGACAGGTTTATAGCTTTGTAAAAAGCTCCATGTAGAGATGTAAGCCCAATATCGCCAAAGCTGGTTACCGCAACCAGCTTATCAATATTGGGGGTTGTAGTATAGCCATCCCCAAATTGTGTTAGGTTGCCCGAAATTTTTACAATATAAACTCCCTCTATCATATAGGTATGCTCATGGTTGCCAGCTGTGGTATAGGTATTGCTACTACCATCGCCCCAGTCAACAGTGACGTCAACAGTCCCTTTAAGAGGAAGCGTAATGGTTGTGCCATCCGATAGGTTGGTGTCGAATTGTAGCACCATTTGTGCGGTTGCACCTAAGCTGAGCATAAGTGCTGTTAGAATTAATAGTAGTTGCTTTTTCATTGTTACATTATTTTGGGTTTATAAATTGTATTCATTTTTATTGAAACCTAACAGGCTGGAGTTGAGAGTCACTTCGATAAACATTGCTTTTTTGTCCACAGATTACACAGATTTGCACAAATTGGTTTTGCACTTCCCTCCGCTACCCCCTGCCCCCTAAAGGGGGGAGCCAGTGCACAGTAACTTGTATCTGCTTACACTTCGATAGGCTCAGTGCACTGGTCCCCCTAATCCCTAATCCCTAATCTCTAACCCCTAATCTCTAACCATCTTCCTCACCACTCTGCTGCCATCATTGGCAAATATGGTTACCAAGTACATGCCCGAGGGGACGTTGGTTTCTATTACCTCATTGGACACTTGATTTAGGTCAACAACCATAACCACTTTGCCCACAACGTTTGTGATAACAACACGTTTTGCGTTGCTGGCATTGGATATATTAATTGTATTTTGGAAGGGATTGGGATAAACGCCCATAGTCTCTGCAAGAGTAGAATTAACAGCAGAAGCAGTTGACTCGCCACCATCGGTAATGGTCCAGCTGTAAGTGTCAATAAGCTTCGCTCTGGCATCAGCTGCTGCACCGGGTGAGTAGGTGCTGTTTCCACCGCTAAACACTACATCATATTGCACGGTTTGTCCTGCCCAGCCAATAAGCAAAGCATCGTAGTTGGCGGTTGAGAGAGTAACTCCATCAAACATGCTAAACATTTCTTCAACAAGTTCTATATTCCAATTGCCAATATTCTGATTAAATGACGTTGTGTTTTGAAACATCGCACCCATATCGGTAACGTTACTTACATCCCAGCTGCCAATATCCTGATTAAATGCTGATGCATCACTAAACATGGTATACATGAATTTAACCTTGCCTACATCCCAGCTGCCAATGTCCTGGTTAAATGCAGTTGCCCTATAAAACATACTCTCCATATCAGTAACGTTGCTTACATTCCAGCTGCCAATATTTTGATTAAATGCTGATGCTTCAGCAAACATAGAACTCATGTTGGTTACATTACTTACATCCCAACCGCCAATATCCTGATTAAATGCAGTTGCTCCACCAAACATGGAAGCTGTATTTGTTACAGTTGATGGAAGAGAACTTGGCACCTGCGTAAGGTTTGTTGCCCCTTTAAAGGCGCCAGAGAGTGAAGTTAGCCCGATGTCGCCAAAGCTTGTTACCTTAACTAACTTATCGATATTGGAGGTTGCTGTAGAGCCATTCCCAAATTGTGTTAGATTGCCCGAAATAGAGATGGTATAGGTTCCCTCTGATGCGTAGGTGTGATTTTTATTTCCCTCTGTGGTGTAAGTATTGCTACTACCATCGCCCCAATTAACGGTTACGTTAACAGCTCCTTTAAGAGGAAGGGTAATGGTTGTGCCTTCGGATTTGTAGGTGTCAAATTTTAATATCATTGCATTGGGGTTGTCCAATTGACCACCATCATAAATTGTCCAATTATAGACACTAATAAGTTTTGCTCTGGCAATTGCCGCTGCACCATGCGAATATTTGCTGCTAAATCCTGCATTAAAAGCAACATTACTTTTAACAGCTTTACCTGCCCAGTTAACAAGTAGGTTGTCGTAGCTGGCTGTTGAAAGGGTTACATCATAAAACATATCGGCCATATAGGCAACATTGGTTATATTCCAAGCACCAATTTTTTGATTGAATGACAATGCTCCTCGAAACATATCAGACATGTTGGTAACCTTTCCCACATCCCAACCGCTAATATTTTGATTAAAGACAGTTGCACCGCTAAACATGTTACTCATATCGGTAACATTGCTTACGATCCACGAGCCAATATTTTGGTTAAAGGCTGCTGCACCGGAAAACATGTTACTCATATTAGTTACATTACTCACATTCCACGAGCTAATATTTTGATTAAAGGCTGCTGCTTCGCTAAACATGTTCCTCATATTAGTTACATTACTCACATTCCACGAGCTAATATTTTGATTAAAGGCTGCTGCGCCGCTAAACATATAAGCCATATTAGTTACCTTACTCACGTTCCACGAGCTAATAGCTTGGTTAAATGAGGTTGCTCTATCAAACAGGTAAGACATATCGGTTACATTTCTCACATTCCAAGAGCCAATATTTTGGTTGAATTTTTCACAACCATTAAACATATAGGCCAAGTTTTCTACTGTATAAGGAAGAGTGGTTGGAACCTTAGTAAGATTTACTGCTCCGTAAAAAGCACTATGTAGTGAACTTTGCCTAAGGTCTCCAAAACTGCTTACTTCTATTAAGCTTTCAATATTTGGAACAGCACCCCATCTTTTTCCGTACTGACTCAATGTGCCATAAATTTTTACGGTATAGGTACCATTTGTATTATATACATGCTCTTTATTGCCTTGCGAGGTATATTCTTCAGTGTTTCCATCGCCCCAGTCAACTATTACATTCACAGTGCCATAAAGGGGAAGGGTTACGCGTGGGCTAGTTGATTTCTGGGTGTTAAAGACCAACACCATTGCTTCATTATTGATTTTTATTTCTTTGACTGAACTGTATTTTGTACCGTCAGCGTTGGTTGCGTATGCACATACGTAATAATATGCATTTGACATAAGGGAAGTGAGGTCGGTGGTAAATTCCCCCACACCGGTTCCATTGGCAATAAAACCATTATTATTAATTAGGGTTGGAGTCGTATTAGGATACAATGACCACACTATTCCGCGATCTGTAATGCTTTTGCCACCATCGTGAAACACTTCTGCTTTTATTTTAGCACTACTTGAAGTGATATTTGATACAGTATTAATTCCTACGGAAACTTCAGTAGATTGGTCCCCATCGGTTATTATCCAATTGCGAATAGTTCTTAATGCTGTACGGCTATCAGTTGCTGCTCCTGGAGAGTATTTGCTGCTTCCACCATGAAATTTTATATCTCTTTTCAAGTTTAATTTTGACCAATTAATAAGCATCTTATTATAATACTCTGTTGATAGCGTTACGCCTGCGAACATTGATTCCATCGTAGTAATCCGAATTATATCCCAGTTGCTAATATCTTGGTTAAATGACGATGCTTCGCGAAACATAGAGCTCATATTTAAAACATTGCTTACATCCCAACTGCCAACATCTTGGTTAAATGACGATGCTTCGAGAAACATAGAGCTCATACTTAAAACATTGCTTACATCCCAACTGCCAACATCTTGGTTAAAGACATTTGCACGGCAAAACATTGCGCTCATGCTGGTAACATTACTTACATTCCAGCTGCCAATATCTTGGTTAAAGGAGGTTGCTTCATAAAACATTGATTTCATATTGTTAACATTGCTCACATCCCATCGTCCAATATCTTGGTTAAAGACATCTGCACCACCAAACATAGTGCTCATATCGGTAACATTGCTCACATCCCAAGTACCAATGTTTTTGTTAAATGCTCTTGCATAAAAAAACATTTCATTCATATTGGTAACCTTGCTCACATCCCATGCTCCAATATTTTGATTAAAGACAATTGCAGCGTCAAACATATTACTCATATCGGTAACATTGCTTACGATCCACGAGCCAATATTTTGGTTGAATGCTCTTGCTGTTTTAAACATTCTACTCATATCGGTAACATTGCTCACATCCCAGGCACCAATATTTTGGTTAAATACTCTTGCTTCCCAAAACATTCTGCTCATATTGGTTACATTGCTTACATCCCAGGCACCAATATTTTGGTTAAAATAAAATGTCCATGCAAACATTCCGCTCATGTTGGTAACCTTGCTCACATTCCAAGAGCTAATATTTTGATTAAAGGCTGTTGCTTCGCTAAACATTTTGCTCATATCGGTAACCTTGCTCACATCCCAGGCACCAATTTTTTGGTTAAATGCTCTTGCTTTCGAAAACATTCCGCTCATGTTGGTAACATTACTTACATTCCAGTTGCCAATATTCTGGTTAAATGCTCTTGCTTCCGAAAACATTCCGCTCATGTTGGTAACATTACTTACATTCCAGTTGCCAATATTCTGGTTAAAAGATTCTGCTGCATTAAACATATTGCTCATATTGGTAACCTTGCTTACATCCCAGTTGCCAATATCGTAGTTAAAATTTTTACAGCCCGTAAACATTCCACTTAGGTTTGTAACTGTTGCCGGGAGCGTGTTAGGAGCTTGAATAAGGTTTATTGCTTTATAAAATGCACCAGAAAGCGAAGTTATCCCAAGTTCGCCAAAACTCATTACCGCTGTTAAGGCCTTGAGTTCGCAATCAGTTCTACCGCCAAATTCGTCCAAAGAACCAGAAATCATGACTAAATACTCCCCTATGTTATTGAAGTAGTGTTGTGCTGATTCTGCTTTTGTATGAGTAGATTCTGTGTCATCGCCCCACGCAATGGTTACACTTACATTGCCCGATAAGGGTAATTTAACTGTTTTGGAGCTTTCATCTTTAATTTCAAAGAAAAGCATCATTTGTGCACTTGCACCTAAGCTGAGCATAAGTGCT
Source organism: Marinilabiliaceae bacterium UBA5488 (assembly GCA_002427105.1). Classification (GTDB taxonomy): domain Bacteria; phylum Bacteroidota; class Bacteroidia; order Bacteroidales; family Marinilabiliaceae; genus Geofilum. The sequence goes on from DIPM01000026.1 coordinate 50,991, forward strand.
GCGAATAATAATAGGATTTGTTTTTTCATGGTTACATAATTTTGGGTTTGTAAATTGTTTTATTTTTATTGAAACCTAACAGGCTGGGCTTTTGAGAGCCACTTCGATAAACATTGCTTTTTTGTCCACAGATTACACAGATTTGCACAGATTGTTTTTACTTTTCTCGCACTACCCCCTGCCCCCTGAAGGGGGGAGCCAGTGCACATCAAATTGTAACTGCTTACGCTTCGACAAGCACAGTGCACTGGTCCCCCTAATCCCTAACCCCTAATCCCTAATCCCTATCTCACTACTCCCTAATCATTTTCCTCACCACTCTGCTGCCATCATTGGCAAATATGGTTACCAAGTACATGCCCGAGGGGACGTTGGTTTCTATTACCTCATTGGACACTTGATTTAGGTCAACAACCATAACCACTTTGCCCACAACGTTTGTGATAACAACACGTTTTGCGTTGCTGGCATTGGATATATTAATTGTATTTTGGAAGGGATTGGGATAAACGCCCATAGTCTCTGCAAGAGTAGAATTAACAGCAGAAGCAGTTGACTCGCCACCATCGGTAATGGTCCAGCTGTAAGTGTCAATAAGCTTCGCTCTGGCATCAGCTGCTGCACCGGGTGAGTAGGTGCTGTTTCCGCCACTAAACGTTACCCCATTTTGCACGGTTTGTCCTGCCCAGCCAATAAGCAAAGCATCGTAGTTGGCTGTTGAGAGTGTTATTTCGTCGAACATACCTTCCATATCAACTACACTGCTAACATTCCAATTGCTTAAATCTTGGTCGAATGAAGTAGCTCCATAAAACATATAAAACATATCTGTAACACTACCTACATCCCATTCACCAATGTTCTGATTAAAAGAAGTAGCATTATCAAACATCCCTAGCATATCTGTAACGTTACCTACATTCCACAAAGAAATATCTTGATTGAATGTGCTAGCATAACCAAACATTCCTGACATATCAGTAACATTGCTTACATCCCAGTTGCCAATATCTTGGTTAAATGCTGATGCTTCATAAAACATAGAATTCATGTTCGTTACATTACTTACATCCCAACCGCCAATATCCTGATTAAATGCACTTGCTCCACTAAACATGGAAGCTGTATTTGTTACTGTTGATGGAAGAGAACTTGGCACCTGCGTAAGGTTTGTTGCCCCTTTAAAGGCGCCATGAAATGAGCTTGTCCCCAAGTTGCCAAAATCTGCTACCCCAACTAATTTATCAGCATTGGTGTATCCACTATTGGCATTACCAAATTGGCTGAGATAGCCTGCAATATATACGGTATATTCGCCTGCGTTCGCATAAGTGTGGTCGTAATTTCCTGCAGTGGTGTAGGTGTTGGCTGAGTTGTCTCCCCAATATACGGATACTGTACTAAGTGATCCTTGGAGAGGTAGTGTTATAGTATTGCCTTCGGATAAGTTTGTGTTAAACTCTAACACCATTGCATTTTCTGGTATCTCGATTCCTCCATCAGTGATTGCCCAACGGTGTTGAACCAGTGATTCTCTAGCATTAACTGCACTAATAGAATACTTACTATTGCCACCATCAAAAGGCACAAATGGTTGTACTCCATAATAAGGTATTTCATCTGCCCATGTTATAAGTATATCGTCATAGTTGGCAGTAGATAGCGTAACCCCACCGAACATACCATTCATAGTAGTGACATTGCTTATATTCCAAGCACTAATGTTTTGATCAAATGAAGTTGCATTCCAAAACATTCCTGACATATCAGTAACACTACTTACATTCCAATAAGAAATATCTTGATTAAAAGAAATAGCGTCCTGAAACATTACAGACATATCAGTAACACTACTTACATCCCAATCAGAAATATCTTGATTAAAAGAAGTAGCGTTCTCAAACATTGCATACATGTCAGTAACACTGCTTACATCCCAATTACTAATATTAGCATTAAACTTGTAACAGTCGTTAAACATGTAACTGGTGTTTGTTATCCCTGAAGGTAAGCTGTTTGGCACATTCGTTAGGTTGCTTGCAAAAATAAAAGCACCTGAAAGAGAGGTGAGCCCCAAATTTCCCCAGTTGGTTACCCGTGTCAGCTTATTAGAGTCATATCCACTTGAACTGCCAAATTGAGTAAGGGAGCCTGTAATAATAACTGTATATACCCCATCAGCATCGTAAGTGTGGGTTTTATTACCTGCTGTATTAAAATTGTCAATATTTGAATCACCCCAAGATACTGTTACATCTACAGCGCCTTGCAATGGCAATGCAATGGTAGTACCTGCAGAAAGATTTGTATCGAATATTAACACCATGGCATCATCGTCTATTAATCCTCCATCCGTAATAGTCCATCCGTAAGTGTTTGTGAGTGTGTTTTTAGCAGAACTTGCAATTGCAGAGTACATGCTATTCCCCGCATTAAAGTTTCGACCAGTTCTGACTGCTTTTCCTGCCCAACCTATTAATAGATTATTGTAATTATCAACAGAGAGGTTAGCACCATTGAACATGTCTGTAAAATTAGTAACTTTAGTAACATTCCAAGCACCAAGGTCTTGGTCGAAAACAGCAGCATTCTCAAACATAGATTGCATGCTAATAACTTGACTTACATCCCAGTAAGAAATATCTTGATTAAACATTATAGCATTCTCAAACATATAACGCATTTCAGTAACTTGACTTACATTCCACAAAGAAATATCTTGATTAAAATACCTTGCGCCATAAAACATTGATGACATATTGGTAACATTACTTACATCCCAACCACTAATATCTTGGTTGAAAGCTACACTATCATATCCTGCTGCTCTAAACATGTGACTCATATTAGTAACACTACTTACATCCCATGCTCCAATATCTTGATTAAAAATACGTGCATCTATAAACATATTGCTCATATCAGTAACATTGCTCACATCCCAAGTGCTGATGTCTTGATTAAAGATACGTGCACCATAAAACATTCCACTCATATTAGTGACAGTAGAAGGCACTGAACTTGGAACAGTGCTTAGATTTATTGCGCCATAAAAAGCGCCTGCAAGTGAGGTGAGTGGTAAATTGCCCCAAGAGCTTACGGCGGTTAGCTTGTCGGCATTTTCGTAGCCTGCGAGGTAGTTACCAAAACCAGTAAGCGAGCCTGTAATGCTTACTGTGTATATGCCATCATTGGCATAGGTGTGGTTGTAGTTATCTGCGGTAGTAAAACTTTCTGTTGCCGTACCATCGCCCCAGTCCACAGTGACTGTTCCAGACATCTCTTTTAAAGGCAAGGTAATGGTTGTACCTTCCGATAGGTTGGTGTCGAATTGTAGCACCATTTGTGCGGTTGCACCTAAGCTGAGCATAAGTGCTGCTAAAATTAGTAGTAGTTGCTTTTTCATTGTTACATTATTTTGAGTTTATACATAATTTTATTTTTTATTTAAACCTAACAGGCTGGCATTAGATGGTTCGACAAAATGCTCACCAACCGATTGAAATACCAAACCCGTTAGGTTCTTTTCATCTTTTCACTTCGATAAACATTGTTTTTTTGTCCACAGATTACACAGATTTGCACAGATTTTTTACACTTCGACAAGTTCAGTGCACCGCTTCCCCCCCGCTACTCCCTGCCCCCTAAAGGGGGGGGAGCCAGTGCACATCAAATTGTAACTGCTTACACTTTCGACAGGCTCAGTGTACCACTCAGTCAACCTCATTAAGCTAATTTGTGTGTAAATTTTTCCACAGGGTTAAGAATTCACACACACAATCTGTATATACCCAGGAATTAATAGTCACTATGCGTATTTCTTACACAACGAACTGAGTGCGAGTTGCTTTTAGAATTACTTGACTGTACTGATGTACCCCCATTGTTAATAAAACGTATGATTCGGCTACCATCAGTATTTTCTGTGGAGGACCACCATGTACCCATGCTATTAATGCTACTTGCACCATGTGCCCAGTCATCGTAGCCTCCAGGGAGAGCAGCAAAGCCTCTTTCGTCGGTTGCTCCAGTATTGGGGTTTTTCCAATGTGTAGTGCCCATCTCTTTTAGCTTACCGCCAGCCACCTCTGTACCACCTAAAAATTGAACCATCTCTTCCCATTCGTAATCGGCGGGTATATGCCAACCAACGGGGCAAACATCTTGAAGTACATCTTCTGTCATTGCAGCCTCCCAATTATAAAGCACTCCGTAAACTTTATAATTTTCCTTAGCTTTAAGTGTTTGTAAAACATTACTCTCTGCTCCGTAAACATAGTAGCGAGGTTTTGTTTCGTCTATTGCGTAATACAATCTTGTTTCTGGAAAATACTTTAAGTTTTCTGCCATCCAAACCTGGTTGCCAATGGTTACTGTTTTGTAAACCTGGTCGTCTCTATCATCAGTTAAGGTTGTGGGTGCTGTAGTAAAATACAGAAGTTCTCCGTATGCTGTTCCACCTATATTGGTAGCAAAAGCACGTACGGAGTATGAGGTGTTGGGTTTTAAGTCAGTCATTTTAGCTTTAGTGAAACCCCCTGTACCTTTACCATCTACTGCTTTATTATCTTCAATGGTAGGCATGTCATTCGTTTCGCTCCAACAGACACCTCGCTCAGTAACTTCAGCTCCACCAGCAGATATAATATTTCCTCCACCAATTGCACTGTAATGGGTTATGTAGGTAACAGCAAATGAATTCAAAAAGGGAAGTTCTACTTTCTTTTCGGTAGTAAACGATATTTCTTCACCATAAGCTGTTCCCACGCTGTTGATTGCATAAGCTCTTACAAAGTATTCGGTTTCGGGTGTTAAATTTGTCAAGTTGCTTGAAAATTCACCTATACCCTTGCCGTCTGTTGTTTTACTGTCTTCAATAGTGGGGTTTTGTTTCGTGCTCCAACACACACCACGAGCAGTTATTGCTTGATTACCATCCTCAGTAATATTCCCTCCTGAAAGAGCAGTTACATCTGTGATATAAGTAACCTTAGTAGTGGACAGTACTGGAAGTGCGAAACCTTTTTCAGTAGTAAAAGATATTTCATTTCCGTAGGCTGTGCCCACACTGTTGGTGGCGTAAGCCCTTACATAATATTTAGTTTCGGGGTTTAATTCGCTCAAACTACTTGAAAACTCACCTTTACCCTTACCGTCTGTTGTTTTACTGTCTTCAATAGTAGGGTTTTGTTTCGTACTCCAGCATACTCCTCGAGCCGTTACTACATTATTTTCATCATCAATAATGTTTCCTCCCGAAACGGCTGTCGATGGTGTAATATTTGTTATTTTGATTGTTATCAATACTGAAAGGCCCAATTTTTTTTCAGTGGTAAACGATAGTTCATTTCCGTAGGCTGTTCCAACACTGTTGGTGGCGTAAGCTCTTACATAGTATTTTGTATCGGAGGTTAAATCGCTCAAACTACTTGAAAACTCACCTTCACCTTTACCATCAATAGTCTTTTCATCATCTATTGTAGGGTTTTGTTCGGTACTCCAGCATACTCCTCGAGCAGTTACTGCTGCGCCACCATCAAAGGTGACTTTGCCTCCACTCGTCGCGGTGGTCTCTGTAATGTCAGCAACCTCTGTTGTTGATAATGCAGGTAATGCTACATCTTTGTCCTCATCTTTTTTGCAACTGTTTGCAAATACTAAGATTAATCCTATAAATAGGATTGAAAAAATAATTTTGGATTTCATAATTACGTTGTTTTGAGGTTTGTTTATTACTTCATTTTTATTTAAACCTAACAGGCTGGCCTTTAAACAAGCACTTCGACAGGCTCAGTGACCTGCTCAAGATCCAAACCTGTTAGATTCATTTTCATCTTTTACACTTCGATAAGCACTTCTTTTTTGTCCACAGATTAGAGAGATTTGCACAGATCTTTTCACACTTCGACAAGCTTAGTGCACCGCTTCCCCCTACTACCCCCTGCCCCCTGAAGGGGGGAGCCAGTGCACAGTAACTTGTAACTGTTTACTGTTCCCTGTTCCCTGTTCCCTGTTCCCTGTTCCCTGTTCACTATTCACTTTCAACTTGTCACTTCTAATTTATCACTTACTTAATCACCTGTGCACCGTAGCCCTCTATTGCGCCAAAAAGTTCAAATGCTTTTTCGTACGGATAGCGATTGCCATACATGGAAACGCGCACGGTTTCTGTGCCCTGCATATTCATTCCCAATGCACTTCGGAACTGATTGATCGATGAGTTGGGGTTGAACGATGAGGTTTGTGTGCCTGTAATCCCTATGAACCCTTTCAAGTAAGGAGCATCAATCTTTTTGCTTATGGCTTTCACTTCCGCCTCGTTCATCTCACGGTTGTTTTCGTATTTCACAAGTTGCTCGGCATCTTCAAAGTTTTTTGCCAGCACATAGGTCCATCCACCGCCGCCCGATGGCAACACCAAATCGCCATTTCGGTTACCGAAAAACAGGTTGTCCCAAGCTGAGGTTACACGCTTGGCCTCTTTGGTTTTATCGGCATCTATATAGGTACGGTCTAGTGCGCCATAGTTGCTACAGCCAAATATATTGTTGTATACATCGGCATCCATACCTGTCATATAGCGAAATCCGTAGCCCATATCTTCCATGTGCTTCGTGCGACACCAAGTAAATAGCACTGTGTTGTTGTGAAATTCAAGTTTTGAAGTATTGGGTAGCGCCAATCCGTGGCTTATTTGGCAGGCAGACATACGGTTTGCTACAAATACGTTATTATTTATATCTATGTGCCCGCCTTTTAATGTCATTTGTATGGCATAATGGTAGCCGTTGAGAAACACACAATTGCGTATGGTTAATTTGCCTTCGGCTTCACCGCTAATCAATTGAAATGCACTTTTCATTCCTTCGGGCTGAACCATTGGTACGCCCTGTGGCGATTCGCCTACACCCACGATACGCCCTGTTTCGCAACCTTCGGGAGCAGAGGCTACCGGATTGTCGTACGCCGGAATTACGTATGCATTTATCTGTCCACGGTCGAAAATGATACCGTCTATTAATATCACACCGTCACGTTTCCCTACCACACGAATATCCAAAACGCCCTGATTGCCCGAAGTCATTTTCTGCTCAACCCCCGGGCGCATGGTGGTGCGGTACTTTATTGGGTCGCGCTGCGAGAAATCATCGGAATAGCCGCCTACAATGGAGACATACTTGTTTAGTTTTACCCAGCCTTGGTCTAAATTGCCCAGATAATTGCCTTCGGCAACACGAATAACGGCTCCTTCGGGAGCTTTATCAATGGCCTTTTGCAAGTCCTTTATCGGTGCTGCCTGGCTGCCGTCGTTGCGGTTGCCGCCTCGGCTTACCGATACATACAAGGTTTCTGTTCCTGTAGGAATTTCACCTGCTGCTGTTGCTTCAGCTAATTTCTCATTTTCGCTCATTTCGTTGAGTTTAGGTTGTAAATTGTTGCTGCTGTAACTACTTAGGGTTAAGCCTGCAACTAAGAATGTGCATAGAATTGATTTTTTCATTTTGGGATTGTTTAATGTGATTAAATATGTTAATTCGTATTATAACGGCGGTGGAACCGCTCCAAACAACTTCGACACTGAAGGCACCGAATTGGCTACTGCCCATTTTGCCATTCCTGTCGTCCACACCAAAGATTCAGGAGTGAGAAATCCTTGTTGTGCCATTTGTTGCAGTTTTGGCAATGGAAACGGTCCATGCTGAGCACCAGCCACAGCTACATGGTACATCCGCTGTGAAGCCATATGTGGCGGTGCGTCCTTTAGAGGATTAACACCCACAGTGGTATGCGTTTTTATAGCATTCGACTGAGTTTTAGCGGTATGCCCGTTTTGCGATTTTGCTATTTGTGTATGGGTGGGGCTATTGCTTAAAACACCCCTTCTTAACTGCCTGTCGAGTGCATTCTCCACAGATTCTGGTAGTGAGATGTTTTCTATCGAAAACTTTATAAGCTCTATACCGTATTCTGAAAAATCGTCTTTTAGTGCAATAGTGAGTTCGCTGGAAAATTCGTTGAGGTTTGCGGCAAGGTCTAGCACGGCAATTTTAGATTCGGCCAGATAATGGGTGAATTTAGTCATCGCAAAATTGTGCAATTGCTCTGTTACCCTGTCGGAACTGAAATTGCCGTCCGTTTCTGCCACTTTGCGGATAAGTTTGATGGGGTAGGGTACTACGCGGAAAGAGTACGAGCCGAAGGCACTTAAACGGATGGGGCCAAATTCGGGGTCGCGCATCATAATGGGGTGGGCAGTGCCCCAGGGCATATTCAAAAATTTCTTGATGCTTATAAAAAAGATATCAGCCACAAACGGGGAGCTAAAACCGCATTTCCACCCTTTAAGGGCTGTAAGAATGGGCATGTTCTTGGTAGTGAGTTCATAGCGGCCCGGTTGGTACATATCAGCAAACTGACCTTTACTCATCAATACGGCCACCTGTTTTACGCGTACTGTGAGTTGTGCGCCATGTTTTATTTTTCCGTGATAGTGCGGGAAGCGCCAAATAATGGCATCGGTGATATCATCTGTCCATACAATGACATCTATGATTTTGCTGACTCCTTTTTGTTTGATTCTGTCGAATAAACTCATCGCTGGTATTTTTTAATATGAAAAATAAATGCTTGCAGCATCTCTTTTATTTGTAATACACTTGTAAACGTATGTGGATTCTTCGAAATTAATCAGCACTATTTGAGCAACAATTAGGACTATTTGCGCATTAACATTTGGGGTGACTAGGATTATTTGCGCATAAAAAAGGCTTACTTTGCTGTTAGTCAGACATCTATATGTGCAAGTTGTTTTTTAATTGAGAAATACCTTTTTCTAGGTTTGGTTTTTAATTATACCTTTTTAGGTAATGAAAATAATTGCTTGGTATGGGTAATGTTTTGCCAGAAAAATATGAAGTCGTAGTTGTGTGATGGAGGATAAGAAGAGGTGAAAATACTGAGGTGGCTTAATTAATCATAAATCAATGTCGTTTAGTTAAGGGGCTCGCAGAGATTGTTTAATTAGCAACGGCATTTATGCCGTTGAAATCATGATAAAAAAAAACGGGGCTTTAGCCCAAAATTGGAATTTGGGCTAAAGCCCCCAATATAATCTACGATGCTTACAACGGGCTAAAGCCCATTGCTAATTAAATTACCATACATTATATTCTTAACTAAATGACATTGAATCATAAATGTAAAAATTATGTATCCTGTAATACAATTATAGTTTTGTGTGGAGCTTTTCCTATGTTCCGAAAGCTTTTTGTTCTCTCTCCGTGGGTGTAGAATACGGTAGGTTCCTCTGCTCCGAAGGAGCTTCATCTCATTAACCGTGGGTGCAGCCCATGGTACTAGTGTCTGACATCCCACCAGCCCCGAGAGGGGTTGTGTCTCAAACAACTGTATTTGCGTTGTTCAACCCCTCTCGGGGCTGATGTGTCGTACTTGGTCTCTCACCGTGGGTTATCACCCGCGGTTATTAAGATTTAGCCGCTTTGCGGCAGACGTACTTATTATTTCTCATCTTGCTGACTAGCACAACTCGATTGTGTGATGTGTTGAGTGATACCACTATGATTATGCCGAATTCACTTTAAGGCAGAGTCGGCATTTTTTGATAATCAGTTGGAGATACTCCGAATTCTTTTCGGAAGACGCGTGAAAAATAACTTGCGTCAGAAAATCCACAAGCATCAGACACTTCAGTAACGGAAAGGTTGTCATCGGCGAGCATCTTCTTTGCCTTGTTAAGTTTGAGTTGCAACACATAAGATATGGTAGAGTAGCCTGTAATACCATTGACCTTTCTGCTTAACTGCGATATGCTCATAGACATTTTATTTGCAAGAAAGGTTGAATTCAATTCGGGGTTGTCTATTTCTGAATAGATAATTTTAGAGATGTTTTGCAGAAACTTAAGATTGGCATCATTGTCTAATTTATTAGCCGAGTCATTGAGCGTGATGGCGCTCATATATTTCTCTTTAAGAATTCGCCTGCTCTCAAAAATATTCTCAACGTGGATGAGTAGTTCTTCTTGTTGAAATGGCTTGCGAATATATGCTTCAACGCCAAAACTCAAACCTTTTATACGGTCTTCATCTGAGGCTTTTGCGGTGAGCATAATTATGGGAATGTGGTTGAGAAGACTGTTTTGTTTCATTTCGCTTACAAATTGATAACCATCTTTCACAGGCATCATTAAATCCGTAATAATTAAATCAGGAACGCTGATTTCTGCTATTTCAAATCCTTCTTTTCCGTTCTTTGCCGTAATTACTTTGTAGCGATCTTTTAATAGAGACTTCAGATATAAAGCAATGTCCTTGTTATCCTCTACAACCAAAACAAGAGGTTGTTCATAGCCCCCTTCTTCTTCAAATTGTTCAGGTTCTTTATCATTTTCGAAAATTACATTTTGACTTTCCATAAAAGCAGAAAATGGCTTTTCATCTTCTTTAAGGGGCAAAATATGAGGTAATTGTCTGTTTTTTAATGGCAGTATCACGGTAAAAACACTGCCTTGTCCCAATTGGCTTTCTACTTCTATTTTTCCCTTCATTTTTTCCACCATCATTTTTGTGAATGCCAGGCCTATTCCTGTTCCAGAAGTGTTTCTGGATTGTGGACTCTGATAAAAGAAATCAAATATTCGCTCCAACTCTTCCGATGGAATGCCCTCGCCTGTATCGGTTATGCGAATGCAAATAGTTTCGGGACGTGCTCCCTTGCTAACAATGAAATCTATTTTACCACCCGCTTCTGTATGCTTAATGGCATTGGATAATAAATTGCAGACAATTTTATCAATGTATGCTGGAACAAAATCCATTTCCCGCACAGAGATATCGCTGTAAAATATTAATTTGATTTCTTTTTCACCTGCATACAAACGAAATGTTTCAGCAATCATTTCCAAGTATGCAATTATATTACCCCGCTTCCATTGTGGGTCATCTGATCCTTTCCTCAGTTTAGCCACATCTAACAATTGGTTAACTAAGTTAAGGAGGTTGTTACTTTGGCGGTCTATGGCTGCTCTGAATACTGTTTTCTCTTTTTCAGACAGGTCTTCCCTATGCTGTATTTGTCGATTTAATCCTTGTATAACGGTAATAGGTGTGCGAAATTCGTGCGTAATATTGGTAAAAAAGTCAGACCGGCTTTGTTCCATCTTTTTTAGCATTTTATTGCTTTGTGTACGCTGATAGTAAGCGTAGTATAGTAATATCGTTATTATGAATGAGACTACAATAATTAGCCACGATCTGTATAAAGCAAACTGTTTTTTTTCTTGCTCCATTTTACTTGCAGCTTCCATTTGCTGAAATCGAAGAGCATTTTTATTTTGCTCGTGACCTAAGCGAATATCCATATAACGGTTCGCCTTTTTAATGCCCTGCACACTATCTTGCATTGCTTTATGTTTCTTATAATGTTGAAGCGCAAGTTTGTGGTTGCCTTGTCTTATATCGTAATCGTGTTTAAGTAAATATATCGAGGCAAGGTGCTCAGGCGATTTAATTTGGGTTGCAGTGCTTTCTGCCAGTTGTATGTAATGATTAAACTCTGCACTATTGCCAGTAATTAAATGAATGCGGGCAATGGAGATACAAGCTTCGAGCCAATGCCATTTGTCGGAAATCTGATCCATCAATTCATACGCTTTTTGATATTCGGCTTTTGCAGAGTCGTACTTTTCTTCCTTTTCATAAAGTTCGCCAAGATGTATTAAGCATAACCCGATTCCCATATCCGATTTCGCAATTCGGTTTTGTTCCAACGATTTATGAAAGTAGATATATGCCGAGTCGTATTGCTGGCGTCTTTCAAAAATAGCGCCCAGGTTGGCATAATTAATTGCTTGTCCTATTGAGCTTTTCAGCGCAATTTCGTCTTTTAGGGATTTGCGGAAATGTTTTTCGGCATCATTATAATAGCCAAGCATAAGACTTATATTTCCGATTCCGTTTAAAGCTACTATGCGGTTTTTAGTGCCATCTGGCGTATGCAAACCCGACCAAGCTTCGGCATAATGCAGTGCTTGATAGTGGTATTGGGAGGCTTCATTATGCGCCCCAATGCGTCGGAAATTAGTGCCGAGGTTGTTCATCGCTTGCACTATTTCAATGGTGTCATGCAACTTTAGTGCTATCTCAAGACCTTGCCGATGGTTGCTGATGGCATCCGAAAATCTCGAATTTACGCGCTGACGAGCCCCTAGCTGCTTATAAGAAAACATCATACCGACATCATTCTCCTCTTCGATAAACTGTTGTAAGACCATCTGAAGCGAGTCCTCGTTTCGGATAGAATAAAGTTTTGCCGAAAGTTCTTTTCGATATTCTTTTTCTTCCTCCATTTGCCTTTCGGGCGAGGTACAATGGCTCAGTATTGTTATCACAACAAACAGAATAACAAGTTTTTGAGTAACTATACCTACTAGTTTCTTAATTCTACTTTGACACATTCGC
>DIPM01000025.1 GCA_002427105.1 Marinilabiliaceae bacterium UBA5488
ATGGCAGTTACAAACTGCCGGTTAGGATTCGACGAAGTCAAAGACATTCGCCGAGCCTAAAAGCAAACTTCGGCGAGCTGGGATGCATTCCTGGCTAAAAGCAAATTGCAAAGTATTTTAAAATAAAAAATGCCCGGAACTTATCCGGAATTTTTTATTCAATGTAAAAGGTGTTTTTCAAGACGCCCCGATTGCAAATCGGCGCGAACGGGGCTGGAAACAACTATTTCTCAGAAATAGAAAAATTCTGTGTCACTAAAGTTGTGAAATTAAACTTCATCTGTTCTTTATCCTTCACTCCAATATTGATTATTAAGGAAGCAGACGGAGTTAGGGTTGTCGTATCGCCTCTTTTCTTTAATTCATCTAACTTTCCTCCATGAACCATTTCTAATATCTTATCAGGAACATTTAACACAATTAAAGAATCAACACATATTCTGTTTTCTTTTATACTTCTTTTTGCTATGTACCTTTCTACTGACTTATCACTAGATTTATAAATTGTACAATAATAACCTACGCCTACCCCATCAGAAAAATACTCCATAAAAACAATAGTATCATTCTCTAACAAATTAGATGGCAACTTTTCTAACATTAAACTTCTGGATTTCTCAAATTCTTTTTTATTAAGAAATTTAACAGAAGATGTTCTCTCCAATTCCCTTCTGATTTTTTGCAATTCATCTGCATCACATTGAAAAGACGAAAAAACCAAAAATAAACACAATATAAATCTTGTTTGCATAGCGATTGTAATCTATCTTAAACTTGGCACTCTTATTATTGGTGTTAATAATCTCGGTGTAGAATGATATGTTGTCCCATTAAATTTATTAACTCTTGTCCCAGAGATTAGAATCCTTGAGTCTTCCCATCCTCCTGCACCCTGCCTAACATAGTGTGAACGAAGCGGTAAGCTTTCATCGGCTCGCATAAGATTTTCCATATGAGTTGCATATATTTCAGACCGTGGAATAGGCTTTCCGGTGTCAGGATTTGTTAACCACAATGCACCAGCTTGCGATGCCCCATTTGCTATAACATCCTTCCTGTGAGACAATTCATGCCCAATATCTAACCAGAATGGACTTGGTTGAATTCCATTCTCTGTTGGTATTGCACTTCCTTCAAATGTTGAACTTAAATAAATACTTCCTGTTGCAGAGCCACTAATATCAGCAGAATTTTCCACTCCTGAAAAAATGGTGGCACTATTGTCATCATTGGCAAAAAAGCTTAGAAGTTCATTTCCGGTAACATTCTTATTTAATCGATTCAAGCCATCAAGCACTCCTTCTAAGAAGCTTCCGCTCTCTGGAGTGTATGCTGTATATTGTCCTGCATGCTCCCCTTGTGTTTGGTATTGTTCCCATTGCCCATCATTATACCTATAACTACCTGTACTGTCACTATATTGTATCCACATTCCAGTCGGATCAATATACTTCAATGGATTATTCGCACAGTAGGCAAACGGGCTTATCGAATAATACATTTCTGCCATCGGATCCGGCTGCCATGTACGGCCAAGCACCTGGTCATATCCGCGCCAATGAAAGTCGTAAATATTTAGTGAAGTGCCGCCTAACGCGTCGTCTTGGAGTTCTTTTCCTTGGAACAAATACTTGTTATCTGAACTACCCCCTTTATTAAACGTCATCCCAAAAGGGTAATAGTCCGTTTGCTGTACTTCCGTTCCACTTTGGTTCACTACCATACGGTTATTGCCCAGATGGTCTTTCAGGTAGTAATGATAGGTCGCCGTGCCACTCATATCAATGTAACCTTCGCCATGCAATACCTGTTTCAGGCTTGTGCCTTCATAGATGAAATTACCGCTGTAACACGTAATCTCATTATTGGGTGCTTTCTTTTGAAGCTTCTGCCCGTTGGCACTGTAAATATACTCAATTGTCTGGCTTGTGCCTACTATTTTTTGAGGTAAATTTAAATGATTGTATGTTACCTGGGTTATGCCTTTGTTCTTGTCCTGCGTCATATTGCCGTTAAGGTCATAGCTGTAGTCTGGGCCTGTGGTGTTACCGTCAAGAAAACCCTGGCTGTGGGAGGCCGTGGGAGCACTGTCAGTAACACGGGTCAGCCGGTTAACGCCGGTGTCGTAGGAATAAACCAGACGGTCAATACCCAGCTTATTGTATTCATGTTCGACCAGGATGACCATGACCTTACTCTATAACCTCATAGCTTACCTTGCGGCAAAGGCAGTTACAAACTGCCGATTAGGATTCGACGTAGTCACCCAACGCATGTTCTAACACACAAGACTACGCCGAGCGCGGGTTATTCAAATTCGACAAACTAAACCTTCTGGCTCATCTTTGCCCCGATTACAAATCGGCGCGAACGGGGAAATACCTTCTGATATTTCTCACAGCACACTCCTCGATAACAAGTTTACTTCTGTCTATTAATATTAATCCAATTTGAAACCAAGTGAAATGAATCAAACTTCGTTAAGTCTTGACTTTTAAAAAGATAATGAATTCTTATCATATCATCATCATCTTTAATCTTTAAATTCTCACGTAAAAAAGGTTCTGTAATAATATCTACAGTGTCATTATCCTCTTTAAAATAATAATATTCAACATTATCTTCCAACCTATCATCTGGTATAATAAATGAGTGTTCAATTAGAGAATTATACATTGTTCTCTTCTTTCTTTTGCCTAAATAAAAAAAACGATAATCGCCCTTTTGATTTTCAATTACCACTTGACTATAAAATAAAGTTATCAAAAGGGAATCAAAATTCAATTTGCAAACATTTTGTAAATCTATTTCTTCTGAAAAAAGTCGAGAAACAATAAATGAATTCTTATTATACGGAAAAAAGCTGTGAGAATCAGAAACTACAGTTAATTTTAAACGTATAAAATCTGTATCCTGAGTAAAATAATAGACCATTATACCATCATAATTAATTGAATCAGGGTATTTAGTAAAACCATCATTTAGTGCCAACTCTTCCTCTAAAATAGATATTTCCATTTCATATCGTTCTCTATCCTGCGAATAGCAATTGTAATTGCTAAAAACTATCATAACACTAACGAGGCAACCTAGGCAAATAAGTGTCTTCATAATTCTGTATTCCTTGTTTATAACTATTTGGAGTTCGATTAAACCATGGGTCTTTGTCATTTCGAAAATTAAAGTTTCTGATAGCATCAAATTCAATAGATCTTATAAAATCAGCTTCAGTTGTAAATGTTCTTGGTGGTTCTGGATAAACTGGAAATGTTTTTGCTTGCGAAGTGTGGTAATGCTCATGCCCTAAACTAGACCTTAAAGAGTAAACATTCCCTAGAATATCATTATAATTCCCACTCTGCATTTTCACATAAAGATTTAGACTACCTGTATTTTGATATACGATATACGTACCATTATGATAATCCCCGTTGGCGCGAGTTTCTTTGCAAGCAAAGCGGCAGAGCCGAGCGGTAACTCGTGCCTATTTCACCCTAAATCCGCTCCAATTTAACCGATTCTTTTACAATCTCCAAATAATTACTCAACCCTGCATAATTCCGTGCCGAACTCCATAAATAATCTTCTGACCTTTCAACAATTTGTTCATCTACGGGATTATTATGAATGTAGTTTAGCTTTTGGTCAAAAAACTTATTGGATTCTATTATTTCGGCATGGTTACCATCTTGCCAGAATTTATAATCTTTTACGTTTTTAAGGTTCCCGGCGGCTTTTTTAAAGTAAGAGAGCATCCATTCACGGCGACTTTCCGGTTCATTAATTATTGCATGAACAATAGCTTTAGACGTAAACTTTTTAAAATCACGCAAAATATCTGATAATGAATGCTGCTTTGATGCCGCTTTGGCTATTATATGTAGATGACTTGGCATTAAACAGTAAGCAAATGTCTCTAGGCCTTTTTCTTTCTGGCAGTATCGCAGCGAATTAAAAAGTGTTTGCTTGTGATTGTTACGAGTAAAAACATCAATCCAGCCAACCACTGTTAACGTTAAAAAATAGGCTTTACTGTTGTCGTAAATCTTGTATTTGTCAGACATTGAATTAAGGTTTTGATTATACAAGATAAGAACTTGTGTGAAATTATTTGTGATTCTAAGATTGAAAGTAAAGCACGAGTTGCAAACTCGCGCTAACGGGGTTGAAAACATTAGCCGAGCGAAAAAAGGATACTACGCTTAGCAGAGGACTACGCTGAGCGCGGGCATACTACGGCAGGCCGGGTGTTTTTATTTGGTGTAATTACTACCATTTTTCAGATTGCGATTGTCTATCAGCCGCTCGGCACTCTGCCGCTTTGCTTGCAAAGAATAGCAGTTAAAAACTGCCGGATAGGATTCGACGAAGTTGAAAACTTCGCCGAGCGAAGAAGCAAACTACGGCGTACTGGGTTGGCTTAGCCGGGCGATTACCAAATCGTCGTTCAATTCATTAAAACCTATGGATTTGAACACCTTGTCCAATATCAGCTGCGTACCATTTATTAGAATGTTTTCAACCTTGGAAAACAAGAAATCAACAACCTGTTTCTCGTCGGCTTCCTTGGCTGCTTGTTCAAAAAGATCCTGTTCGCCCAAATGATTGGAAATCCATTTTTCCCTAGCAAGAAAAGTTCGTCAATAATCTTTGTATCCGAACTGCTACCAATGGTTTTTACAACACGGTATCTGCCATTGCTCTTGTCAATAATCTGGACACTGATGATTCCGCTCGGATTTTTCTTTTTACGTACGAACATGCCATAAAAATACTTCTTTTTTGGGCTGGGACACCCTGAATGGGTGTCCCGAAAATCATATAATACTGTATTTGAGGAGCTTAACCCAATAATAAAAAATCAAGTGTCGAAGTCAGGACACTTTATCTGTATCATATAATAGTTGATGTGATATTTGAATGCCAAGTAAGCGGAAGCAGGCTCTGCTGGGAGCATCCTGTCGAGAATAACTTGATCGACTGGAATGGTCAAAAGGGCTGGCAATTGTCAGCTCTTTTTATTGATTATTCCATGAGTAGATGCACTTAAAAACCCATCAATAAACTTCTCTCTTCGCATACCATATAGCCCGTTATGATTTCGCAATTTGTTCTTTAAATCAGTGAATAATCCTTCAAGTTTGGTGTTGGGCATTCCTAAATTTGCGTTATCATACCAAGTGTATAGCCGATTGTCAATTTAAAAAGTTATATTTCCCTTGCTATTCTTTCTTGTTAAAAACCGTCTCCAAAGCCTCATCGGCCTTTATTACATTGTAGTATTTCCAGAAATCGGGGTCGAAGTCGCCAACATGCTCCGAAAGGATATAGTCTGCCCTGAAGCTCTCGGTAGCCGGAATGCGGATACGATGGTCGGCTATACTGAAATCGCTTATTATCAATTCCGAAACAGTTTCAAAAACAGATCGCTCACGCTCCGAGCGGTCGTATATGCGTACGCTCACTTCCCCGCGCACTTTGGATATAACCCAGATATCATTCCAGGGACGATATTGCACATAGTAGCGTGCATAGAATGGGCGTGTCTTAAAGCGACGGGCATCGCGTTTAATCAGGTGACTGCGGCTACGCTTAACGGATTGGCCGGTCATTTTAAAATCGATGCTCACCAAGGCCATGCTTTCCGAATCGATACGCATTTCGCCTACATAGTTTATGCCTTCAATATCACTGTAGGGCTTAAATCCAATGCAATATACAAGTTGCCCGAACTCAATATCCATACCATTAAAACTATAACGAAAATCGGAAAGGCCATTCTCGTCAGGCATAAAATCGCCATGGCGAACAACGTCCAATTGAGAAAAATGATAGGGGCCTCCAACCAGTTTAAACTGAACCATGTCCATCTCAGAAAGCTCGCGTCCTTTGCGTCCTTTTACAAACCTGACCCGCTCTGCGTCAAGGGCATTATTATAAGGAGGCTTGACGATTTCAACAACAGCCTCAGACACATCAACATATTTGCCATTCTGGCGAATAGTTTCTCTGAAAAAACCTGTTAAAAGGAATCGCTCTAAGGAGTAATTGCCATGTATCTTCTGCCTTACTTCCATCATAATTTTCATCGGGTCGCGATACATAACCTGCACCTCGGGCAGAGGAATAGACAAGCTTTTCATGCCAATATCTACAAGCGTGTCATTGGCAGGAACCTCCATGTAAATATTGGCAAATCCCAAACTGGAAAAAACGATACGCCTACCTTGAAAGCTGCGGGGCAGTTTAAACTCAAATGCCCCTGCATCATTAGTGCTTGTCCCCAGCGGCTCCCCTTCAACTGAAATATTGACCATTGCCAGAGCTTCGTTGATTGCCGCATCCTTTACAAGTCCGTAGATTTTAATCACTTCAGGCAGCGAGGGTGCTCCTTGCAAGCGTCCGATGATTACCTGACTTCCTATAAAGCTCACTTCCACAGAGTCGTTTTCGAAAAGAGAAGCAATCCAGCGTTTATCGGGAGCCCGGGAAAAATCAACACAAAACAGCGAATCATCGCTTATAGCAAGGGCATCGTAGGCAAAACTTAAGTTATAACGCCGGCTTAAAGAGTCGATAAGAGCCTTGAAGCTGAGAGTATCCTTAGATGCAGAAGGAGTATGGGATTGAGCCGGGGCGGCCTGAGCCACAAAAATAAATATCCACAAGAGCAGTTGTAAGAGCAACTGATTGTGTCTAATATTTTTGTTGCTTTGCATAATCCGGTATTTAGTTGCGATACAAATTTACTATTCCCTTATCATTTTCATAATTAAGATTAAAGGTCCTGCAAACAACGCTGAGGATGTGTTCAAAGGAATTATCTGTGAAGGTGCCGCCCATTCTTTCGTCTAAAATCGATGAGTCATTAACAACAATTTCACGGTTATAAACCCTGTTGAGCGTTTCAACAATCTCGGAAAGGGGCGTGTCAGAGAACTCCATCCGACCGGTTTTCCATGCCATAAAGTTTGGGTTGGCCTTAACCTTGTCTAATACTTTGCTGTCGCGATAATAAACCGCTCCATCTCCGGCAACAAGCCGAAGTCTTTCATTTAGGCCTCCCAGTGAAACAACATCCACAACACCGCTTTCCACTTCTACATTAAAAGTCTTTGAATTGCTAAAGTCTCTGACATTAAAACTTGTACCTACCACCTGCACTTCAAACCCATCAGTCTCCACAATAAAAGGCATATCACTGTTGGGCTTAACATCGAACCAGGCCTCTCCGCTAAGTCTGACCCTTCGCTCACTTCCGGTAAAGGGCTGACTGCATACCAGTTTGCTGCCTTTGTTTAAAGTAAGCTTAGTCCCGTCAGTCAAAACAAATTCTTTTAGCTGAAGCATATCAGCCTCGTAAGTAGCAGTGATTATCTTTTCTGAATTACTTCTAAACAACCAAACTGCGGCGAAAAGCGCCACGCCCGCGAAAATAGCGGCATACTGCATAAACGAGAGAGAAATCCTTTTGGGTGTTTTAGCCTTTGTGATTTTTTTCATCATGCTTGTATATGCTGCTTCTGCATCAATGCTCTGATACAAAAAAGCATCATCAGCCTGTTTCCAGGCCGACTCCCACTCCTTCCACTCATGGCGGTATTGCACATCAGCTATTAGCTTATTCTGATGCAGCATCTGCTCCTCACCGGAGGCTTCACCGGCAAGTATTTTGGCAGCCATCACCTCATCTATCATATCCTTAGTCTTCATTTCCAAATCATTAGTTTCAATTAGAAGCATGGTTTATTTCCTGCATATCAGCGACAGCAAGCGGGATATTCTCCTTTAAAAACCGGAGAGCTTTTCCCATCTGTGCTTCTACCGTCTTAACCGATAATCCAAGCATTACTGCTATCTCTCTATATTTCAAGCCCTCAAATCTGTTCATTCTAAAAATTTTCTGCCTCTTTTCGGGGAGCTTAGCAATAACCTTCTGAACTTTCTCAAGCATTTCCTCATTGAGTAGCATGGTATCGTCTTCCCTTTCCGAAAGACGCAGGTTTTCCAGCCCTTTGAATCTCTTCTTCTCTTTTAACTCATCCAGGCATCTGTTGCGCACGGCCTGCAGCAGATAGCCCATTGGTCTGGAAATATTATAGTCCGCCCTTCGCTCCCATAGCCTTACAAAAACCCCTTGCACAACGTCCTGTGCAGCATCGCCATCTTTAAGGAAACTGTTGGCATAAACCACCAGAGAAGCGTAATGCGTCTTGAATAAGTTTTCAAACGCAGCCTCATCAAGTTCTTTAATAAAGTCGTTCTGATGGTAAGCTCCACTACTCATTGTTGCCTATTTAACTAATAGACCAAATTATAACAAAAAACCCTTACTTCAAATTGCTATTTTTTTTTCCATTTAAAAGAGGAAACCACAGCTCCATGGTCGGAGGGAAAGCCCAAAGGGTGGGTATCAATAACAGCCGACCATGAAGGCTCAAGTCTGGAGCCATTGTAAAAAATAAAGTTTACCCTGTCTTGCAGTACTTCGCGAAAGCGAGGAGACCAGGTATGCCCCGGGAAGGCTTTCACATCGGGGTGCAGCTTGCGATAACTATCAATAAAGCCTGCCTTTTGCAAGGCAAGCGTGGTGGGATATTCAATCGCCAGGCCGTAATGAATATCCTTATTTTCTTCAGTCCAGTCTAAGTGAGATCCTGAGTTAAAATCGCCTGCTAAAATCAGAGGAACATTATCCTCCCTGTCAACTAAAGTCTGAAGTTCCCATACGACATAGCGCATTTCGGCTCCTCTAGTTTCCATCTCTCTTAAGACTATAGAGTCGGGATGGGCTGAGCCTGACATAATATAGGGGCCGTTATTAGGAAGATAACTAAGATACACGGGGCAAAACAAGAGCTTGTTATTTTCGGGGAGCTCAACAGTAACTGCCCCCGAAACCCTACGCCTATATATATCATAGGTCTGCCCCAAAGGGAACCTGCTCAAAACACATAAGCCCTCGCTGCGTTGATACAGGTAGAATCCCAGATTGTCTGCCAGCATAGGACCGGTGCCAAAGCTTTCCTGCAAAGATACAATGTCGGCTCCTGATTCACGGATAATTTCGACAACACGCTGCACCCCGACAAAACGGCCTTCACGTATTCCACCGCCCCAGGTATTCCAGCTCATCACAGTCAGAGAATCGGGCATTACATCTCTTCTTTTAAACTTAGGCTCTGTAAACTGCAAATAAAGGGCTTCAACTTGTTTGTCTGTCAAGACCCGACTCCAAACCGTCAGATTATCAATTTTGCCATTGTAGGTATCAAGTACAGGATCGGCAGCAAAGGGATCAGCACCTAAGTACAACTCTTTGTTGAAAATAGAAAAATCTTCTTGCTGCAGAGTATAAATAGCCACCGTTTTACCGTCGTAATATAGTCGCGTCTCCCTTGTAGAAAAATCTACAGAAAAACCAATAAGATGCCAGTTGCCGTCGTTAATTGCCTGGCGTGAAGGCAGAGGGCGATAGTTTTGTTCATTTACCCCATCAGAAATCCACCAGCTCCAGGCACCCGAAATGCCGGAAGAGATACTCCATCCAAAGGGCTCAAAGTCTTCAAACTCATCTTTTTGCCCGAGTATCACGTAACTATTAAAATCGTCCTGCCCCATCTGCGTCCAGAGCAATATGCTAATACCTGAATAATCGGTTATTTTTGTACGATGCTCATTTATCAGAATAATCGGTTTGCGATACATGGAGCTTTGCGACAGGTCAAGCGCCATTCCGTCAAGCCCTTCTGTATAGCTTACATTACCATCGCCTCTAAATACAAGGGGTAAGATACCATTGTTTACAACCTCCTGATCAAAGCCAACAGATATCAAAGGCATGGTAGGAAGAGGAGGAGATTTTTTATTAATAAAAGAACAACTTACAGTCGGCAATAAGAATAGCATAATACCGCAAGACGAAAGGAGAATCCGTGAAATCAGAAAGGTCTTTTTCATAATCGCTAAAATTTCTATTCCGGGGATAGATGGCATTTGTCACCGCTAAATAAGTACGCAAAAAAAACAATACAGTTGCAAATATCTGCAAACTGCCGGCCGGCTGACTACTCAAATAACTGCTCCCTAATTCTTTCCACTATCAGCGAAAGCTCTGAAACCAATTGTTTCAACAAAGGTTTATACTCAGCACTACCTTCCTTAAAGGCCTTTTCGGTTTCAATAGTTAAGGGGTAGATAAGAGTAGCTTCCATGGTGCCGACAATTCCTTTCAGAGAGTGCAACATTCTGGCCATACTTTCCTTATCATCTGACTGCTCCAGCTCCTCCACGGCAGAACCAAAGTCTTGATAATCATGACAAAAGCCCTTTAAAAGGCGTTTATACAAATCGCTGCGGTCGCCCATTCGTTTTATACCCGCCTGAACATTCAAGCCCTCTATTTCGGGGAAATCAATATGGCCGGGGCTCAGCTCAGGAAAGCTCTCAAGTTCTTGCTCAGATTCAATCTGGCCAAAAACAAGATGATAAATTACCCTGAAAAGATCTTCAGGATCGATAGGTTTGGCAATTAATCCAACCATCCCGGCCTGAAGACTCAGCGCCTCTACATCTCCAAAAGCTTCGGCTGTCATGGCTGCCACAGGAACATCTTCCCATCCGGCTACCCTTTTCAATTTGCGGGTAGCCGCATAACCGTCCATCTCGGGCATATTAATATCCATCAAAATGATATTGTAAGGACAGATACCCTTTGAGGCCTCTGCCATCTCAAGAGCCTCTTTGCCCCCACCGGCCACATCTGTGCTTATGCCTGCCATATCAAGCAGTTCGATAGCCAAACTGCGATTACTTGCCGTATCGTCCACCACAAGCGCCTTCAATGGTTTCTTTTCCTTAAGCATATCACGATAAATACGCTTTTTCGGAATATGCTCTGTGTGAGTTATTCCACCGCCCAGTACATCCATAAGCGTGTCAAACAGCAACGAATAGTTGGCAGGCTTATTAAGTAGTACAGGCTCATTATTATCAATCCTGAAATTTTTCAGACTCGTTTCATTAAAGGGCGTTGAAATTAATACCAGATGTTCAAATCTATCACGGTAGTTTTTGAGCGTCTCAAGAGCCTTGCTATCACTATCAGCAAAAACATTTTTGTCAATAAACAATATTCGGAAGGGCTCTGTATGCTTAACATTATCAAACTCCTGAATCAATTCTTTATACGAATTAGCTCGCTTTACCGTAAAGCCAAAATCCTGAATCATCTGCTGAAAACTCTTGGAGGAGGCACGGCCGGCATCGGCAATCAGGACGGTGTCGCCCTCGCCTTCGAAGGCATGGCGCATTTGCTCTTTCTTCTGCAAGGCTTGTTTTTCAACCTTGGCAGTGAAGAAAAATGTACTGCCAATTCCGTATTCGCTTTCAACCCATATTTTGCCGCCCATCAGACTCGTCAAGCGCTTACAAATAGCAAGTCCCAAACCTGTACCACCATACTTGCGGGTTATCGACACGTCGGCCTGAGTAAAAGCCTTAAAAAGATTGCTAAGTTGCTCGTCTTTCAATCCAATTCCGGTATCTGCAACAGAAAAGAGTAGTTCAAGCTGCTTGTCATCCTCATTATTTACGTCAATATTGACCTGTACCTCTCCCTGGTCCGTGAATTTTATAGCATTATTAACCAGGTTAACCAGCACCTGCTCAATACGCATCGGGTCTCCAATCAGGTTAAGCGGGACATTTGGCAAAATATTGAACACCAAGTCAAGACCCTTCTCATGTGCACGAAAATAA
Organism: Marinilabiliaceae bacterium UBA5488; assembly: GCA_002427105.1. GTDB lineage: Bacteria > Bacteroidota > Bacteroidia > Bacteroidales > Marinilabiliaceae > Geofilum. Next base: position 11,761 of record DIPM01000025.1, read on the forward strand.
ACTATATCCGCCAGGTTCTGCATAAGCGCCTCCAGGTCAAAGTCGATACTTTCAAGTTCCAGTTTTCCCGCCTCAATTTTCGAGAAGTCCAGTATATCGTTAATAATACCCAGCAGCGAACGCGATGACGACTGTATTCTCTTGAGGTATCCTGTGTGCTCAGTAAGCTCCAGCTTTTCGAGGCCCAGATGAGTCCATCCTATAATAGCATTTAAGGGAGTCCTGATTTCATGGCTCATACGAGCCAGGAAATCGCTCTTGGCACGGGTTGCAGCTTCGGCAGCCTCCTTGGCTTTTTGCAATTCTTCGCCTCCCTCATTTCTCATCAAAACGATTCCAAGGGTAACAGCAAAAGCTTTGAACAAGGTCTTGTGTGAATCATTCCACTGCCCGCCTCGCATACCATAGCCGAAGCCAATAAAGCCCCAAAAGCGTTCATGCACAAATACAGGGATAAGCATGGCCGAGGAAGCTTTCATCTTTTTTAAGAATATCTGCTCTCCATGTTCGCCCTGTCGGGCGTTCACAATTACCTCTTTGTTTTCGCTTAAGCGATGAAACCACGTTGTAGAAACAGCTTCATAAGAAAGGACTTCAAAATCATCGCGATAAATTGGCTCCAGCAGAGTTTTATCCAACTCGACAAGATGCTCCATAACCACTTTGCCGCTTTTCGGAGAGCGCTTATTAACAAAAGCAAAGGACAGGTCAACTCCGGCTCCTTCACCCATTACCCTCAAGGCCCGTATGATAGCTTCATTGGGATCGTCATTTGCTATTAACTCCTTAACAGCCTCAGAAACTCCTTCAAGCAGGCGGTCGCGCAACATAAGCTCCGACAGCGCCTCCTTCTGTGCCGTAATATCTATGATAACTCCTTGAAGCGTTACCTTGGTAGAATTAGGCTCATAAACCGGCAAACCCTTTTCATAGACCCATTTGCGCTGCCCAAAAAGGTCACGTATCTTATATTCGATCTCGTAAGGGCGTTGTCGCAAGACAGCCTGATGAATAGTTTCCTTAACTTTTTTAACATCGTCGGCATCAATAAAGGGCATAATAGATTGACCCTCCGAAATAAAGGCATCAATTCCCAAGCCAATCAATTTTTCAACGCCTCCGCTAATAAAGAGCATCGACCTGCGGGCGTCATTCTGGCAATGATAAACGATTCCCGGCACATTGGTAACAATATTATGATAATTTGCACGACTACGTTCCAAATCCGACAAAGCCTTACGTAAGACCGTAATATCGGTAGATACGCAAACCAGCGAGACAATCCCTCCATCTTGGTTCTGAATAGGAAATTTATTGGAAAGGAAGGTGCGTCGTCCATCAGGAGCGGGTAAATACTCCTCTACCTGGATAGGCTTGCCTCCATCTATAACTGCCTGGTCATTACTGCTAATAACCAAGGCGTATTCAGGCGGAAAAATCTCATCGTCGGTCTTACCAATAATCCTGTGTGCTTCCATACCCAGCACTTCCTCCATTGGCTGGTTTATCAGAGTATATCTGCCCTGAATATCTTTTACATAAATCAAGGATGCACTGTTATTGATAATATCATTGAGCAGCTTCCTGTTCTCCTTCAAGAGCTTGTCTTTAGCTTCTCTGATTTCCTCTTCCTTCCTTACCCTGAGCATATAGCGGATAGCCATAACAAATCCAAAGGACAGCGAAAAAACTATGATAGCCACAAGTATCCAAAGGCTCCAAATAGACCATTTTTCCATTGCCCGAGTCTGATGCGAGTCGGCCATCTCACCTGCATTTTGAATTTGCAAGGAGCTATTAACCATCATATCCTCAGCTTCTTTCAGCTCAAAAACAGCTTTGGCCAAATCCAGCATCTCCGTCTGATACTCAGCCATTGCGCTGCTTAAGTTTTTCAGAGCCAGGCCGGCGCGAGATCCGGGTGTAACGGCATCGGCAGGTGGAATCAAAGCACGGATACGGGTAAAAACAAAATCTACCGAGTCGGGACTAACGACTACCCGGGGATAGTTCCATATCTGCTTTTCCAGGGCTTCGATATGCAGGAGCTGAAAAGGCAAATCGTTATGAGTGCCAAGACCTGATATGCCGGCACTGTCTGATGCTAAGGGTCGCGGGAAAGGCGCCCGGGCCGAAATAAAAATAATCCGGAAGAGAGAATCCATGCGTTGTTCCGATATGAGTCGCTTATCGCGTAAATTCACAAACTTCGACCAATAAGAATGGAACTCATCGATCCATTCATTAACAGACTCCAGCTCAGTGCGGCTTTTGGGATACAGACGACTGTCCTGAGCTTGATCCAGGGCCTTATAAATTTCATTTATCAGACTGTCAACCTGCGAAACATCAGCGCTTTCACAATAAAGCGAAAAGCTTTTGGTCTCAATACGCGCCAGGTAAATCTGATGAAGCAATTTGTCGAGTTTCTCGCCGCTGTCAATCCAGTCGTTAAGCCTTTGGACTCCATAAATAGTCGCTCCGGATACAAACACCAGCAGAAGTAAAATAATAATAAATCCCCTGAACACCTTCTTGCTGATGGAGCTGCGATTATTTTGAATGGTTTTGAAATACATGCAGAGGATTTTGACTAAACTCTTTTACAAGATACAAACATCGTAAAAATTTAGATAATTCCACTATCTTAGTCGCGTTAAAACACCAGCTCTTTTATGAACTTAATACTCACTAAACCCTTGAAGGTTTGCCTATTCTTCTGTTTTTTATTTCGCATAACTTTTTCTGAGGCCAATACTCCGCCGACTGCTGAATTCAGGGGCGTGTGGGTAGCCAGCGTGACCAATATAGATTGGCCGTCCAAAAGAAATCTGAGTGTGGAAGAGCTGAAAAAAGAAGCCCTCGACATTATCACCATGCACGAAGACATGGGCATGAACACAATTATATTGCAGGTACGCCCCTCGGGCGACGCAATTTATCCTTCCAGGCATGCACCATGGTCGGTTTACCTGACCGGGAAGCAGGGGCTAGCGCCTCCCGACTCCTTCGACCCTCTAAGGTTCTGGGTTGAAGAGTGCAATAAGAGAAATATCGAACTCCACGCCTGGATAAATCCTTTCCGGGCTTCACTTCACAGCAGCGATTCGCTGCATATTTCACATCAGGCACGGATACATCCCGAATGGATTGTAGAGTACAACAAAAGACTATATTTCGACCCCGGAATAGAAGAAGTTCGGCAGCATATAATTGAAGTTATTGAAGAGCTGGTATCAAATTATAACATAGCAGCCATCCATATCGACGATTACTTCTACCCTTATCCCGTTGCCGGAGAGACCTTTAATGATTCGGCCACCTACGCCCGGTGGACAGGAGATAAAAGCAGCAATAGCATCCATGACTGGCGACGCTTAAATATCGACCTCTTTATAAAAGATGCCTACGATTCCATTCACAAAATAAAACCATGGGTGAAGTTTGGCATAAGCCCTTTCGGCGTTTGGCGAAACCGCGGCACTGACCCTCGCGGCAGTGACTCCAATGCAGGAGTAACCTCCTACGATAACCTCTATGCTAATGTGGTGAGGTGGGCCGAACTGGGATGGATTGATTACGTAATACCACAGATTTATTGGTCAACCCGCGATGAGGCTGCCAATTTTATAAAACTTGCAGAGTGGTGGAATCAGAATATCACGACTCGTCACCTTTATATAGGTCACGGAATTTACAAAATCAATGGTACGCAGGAACATTGGGATAATCCGGATGAGCTTAGGGAACAGATAAACTTTACAAGGAGTTTAGATAATGTAAAAGGCAATGCTTTTTATAGCCACAATCATTTTAAAAGGGAAAACAACAACCTTAACCGTCTTCTAGGCGACTCGCTTTACCGCGAAGCTGCCATAGCCCCTCCTATGGAGTGGCTGAACATTTCAGTGCCTAAGCCTGTTATGAACCTTAGATTTCGCCGCGGTTTAATTACCTGGGAAGCGCCGGCAAGCTCAAGCACCCTGAGTAAACCCAAAGGATACCTTGTTTACATTACCAATGAGATGGGAGAAGAGATAAATCATTTTGTAAGGGGAAAAGCATTCAAACCGGAGAGTAAAAATATGCCGGGAAGGGGCCGTTTCGAGATTGAAATAGCAGTAATTAACGACCAAAACAGTGTGAGTGAGAGAAGTGAGGCTATTAAAATCAAATTTTAAAGCCCTAAAATCTTTTTTAAGATGTCAGAACCGGTAAGAAGAAAAAAAGAACTTAAGCCAGTCAGGCTTATTTCAAATACGGAAATAAAGTCAGGAGTTTTCGTTATTGAACTTGAAAAAATACACGACTTTATTCCGGGGCAAATTGTTGCAGTAGCTATGCACCCTGATGATGACTTAAGACTTTACAGTATCGCCTCGGGTGTAGATTATCCCTATTTGCGTATTCTTTTTGACCGAGTACCCGATGGTCAGCTAACTCCGCCAATGTCTGAGCTTAGGGCCGGTGATACTCTTTATGTTACGGCTCCTTTCGGGCGATTTACCAAAACGCCCGAAAATTCGTGGTGGATTGCCACTGGAACCGGTATAGCACCATTTATTTCAATGGCCGAGTCGGGCGAGGCCAGGGGGCGTACACTTCTTCACGGAGCTCGTTATTCAGAGCGCTTTTATTATCAGGAACTTTTTAAAGAAAAGATGGGCGATAGATATCTTCGTTTCTGCACCATGGAAGAAGGGCCGGGGCTAATATCGGGTCGTATCACCACTTTCATAAAAGAAAGCGATGAAATAAAGCCGGAGAATAAGTATTATCTTTGCGGAAATGCAGATATGGTGGTTGAAGTGCGGCAGTTGTTGCTTACACGCGGCGTACCTTTTGATAATATAATAGCAGAGATATATTTTTAGATGCAAAACAAAGAAGCACTTTTAGGCAAAACCCTGGATGAACTCAGGGAAGTTGTTAAAGGATTGGGATTGCCCGCATTTACAGCTTCTCAGATAGCTAATTGGCTCTATGTAAAAAAGGTAAGCTCCATAGAGGAGATGACGAACTTGTCGAAAAAAGCAAGGGAAGGACTGGCTGAGAACTTTGAAATTGGCCGGACTCTCCCATCTAAGGTGCAAACATCAGTTGACGGCACAAAAAAGTATCTGTTCGCGGCTCACAAAGGGCTCTTTATCGAAGCTGCCTATATCCCCGAAGATGACAGGAAAACACTTTGCGTGTCCTCACAGGTAGGTTGCAAAATGGGCTGTCTCTTTTGCATGACTGGCAAGCAGGGATTCCAGGGTCAGCTTAAGGCCGGTGAAATAATCAATCAGTTATTAAGCATTGAAGAGAGTGATATTTTGACTAATGTTGTTTACATGGGCATGGGCGAGCCCATGGATAACATAGAAGAAGTGTTGAAATCCTTACAGATACTGACATCAGACTGGGGTTTTGGCTGGAGTCCGCGACGAATCAATGTTTCCACCATAGGAGTAATACCGGCCATGCGTCGATTTATCGAGGAGAGCGAGGCTCATCTGGCAATAAGCATGCACTCGCCTTTCGACCAGGAACGCAAAAAGCTCATGCCCATTCAGCAAGTTTACACAATAGAGAAGGTGGTTGAGGCTCTGCGCGAATACGATTTTGGACGTCAGCGTCGGATATCCTTCGAATACATTATGTTTGAAGGGATAAATGATACGGTAGAACATGTTAAAGGTATTACAAAACTGCTCAACGGAATGCGCTGCCGCATCAATCTTATAAAATTCCATCCTATTCCTGACTCTCCCTTACGCGGCAGCTCTAATGATAAAATGGAATGGTTCAGTAACCAACTCAGCAAAAAAGGCTTAATTTCGACTATCCGCCGCTCCAGAGGCGAGGATATTTATGCCGCCTGCGGCCTTCTTTCGACCAAAGAACTAGTAAAGAAGGATGAAGACAGCGACTTCTAGTAATTCCTGCTTCAGGGTTAATTAAATAAATAGAAGTGTAATTTATTTAAATTAACCTGCCTGTAAGACAGGCAGGTCAGTTTAAAGAACGCTTAGGTGTGAAATTTGCGCTTCAATGTTATAATGTCAAAACTACGCTCTAAATGTTAATTACTTACTTAAGAATGCTTCACAAAAACTTCATCAAGCCCTCATATTAACCTCATCAAAAAACAACTAAGAGGCAATTAACGTAGAGAAACTTTCAAAACCCCTGCTTCACCTTTCAAAATATATAAACCGCGAGGCAGCGAAGCCACTTCTACAGTTGTCACGGCTCCGGTAGTCAGCACACTGCGAACCAGCTGTCCGCTTATATTATAAAGCGACAGATAAAGTCCGGCTTCAGCCTCTATTTCAAGGATGTCCTTTACAGGATTGGAACTAAGTCTAAACGAAGCTGCTTCATTTGTAGCAAATCCGGTAGAATTGGCACTTTCCAGACTCACCTTGTTAAAAAATACCGTAGTGGCCAAAGTTCCTCCACCTTCAACGAGTCCCAGTTCAAAAACTAATTTACCATCGTTGTAGCTTGCATTGCTTTTGGTAAAATAATGCGTAAATGATTGCCACTCGGTAGTCAAAGCATAGTTCTTCTGGGGCATAAACTCAACGAACCATGGAGCCACATCCAGGCCTTTGCCAACATTGACATTGATATTTCTTGCCGCAAGAGCTTTGGCTTTGAATTTCAGCACATAGTCTCCATCGGGCAAATCAAGACCATCAATAAATAATTGAGCCGAATGTTCTGCCCAGCCGGCATTGCTTACAGTAACTGCAACCTCTTGTTCACCTCCATAGGCGGCTGACCCTGCTCCGCCATCACCAAACCAGGTACTCCAGCGCGACAAATCCGGTCCGCCTCCGCCATCAACAAATAAATTAGGATTCTCAAGCGAAGTAGCTGATAGAGAATAATATATATCGTCAAAAGCAAGATCCTCAATTACAAAAGGCGCATTCACACCTTGAGAAACAGAGAATGGAACTGCAACAATAGATAAATCCATTGTGGCAGGGAAAGGAAAACTAACACGATGCCATTCGCCATCCCTGGCAAAGCCTGCAGGGTCGCTACCAACTGCAAAGAAAAACTCTGCCTTAGTGCTGTTGGCCCCTTCTATTACAATTTTAAAGCCCTTATCGGAAGTTGTTTTCACCATAGCATGCAAATAGCCGTCATTAAAATGGCTCAGGTCTGATGCTTCATCATCATGGATACCAAAACCCCACCAGCCGGCACTTCCTTGAGAGGCAAGAGCTATAACTTCCTCCCCATCGTAAGGAGCCGAGTAATTAAAGCCCACAGTATTATCCCAGCTATAAATATGCCCCTTTAGATCGTCAATAAGAAATTTGGTGGTGATATTGGGATTTTCTGTAAATATGCCGTAATGGTCAGCAACTATTATAGGGCGGGTCGGAAGGATTACCTCCCCATCACGACCCGGATTAAGTGTAACAGCAAGGCCTGTAGCAGAATTGCTAAAATAAATATCGTCAACTAATATATGACTAATAGCCCCTGTACCACCAAGCATAAATACATTAGACAGAAGGCTCATATCCAGACCTCCTGCCTTCAAGGCAGAAACGGGAATAGAGATACGCTGCCAGGTTCCGTTGCGCAGAAATCCGTAGGGGTCTGAGCCATTATTAAATTCTATTTTTCCTTCTTTTCCATTTTGGTCTCCTATTCCAATCCAGAAATTATTCGTAGCAGTAGTACGCAAAGCCAGGTACAGATAGCCGTTCTCAAAATGCGACAAATCCAGACCATTAGCGGCGTTTGCCCCAAAACCAAACCATGTGCGTGCAGCAGGAGCTCTGAACGCAAAAGCTTCCTCGCCTTCATAAACAGGTTGAACCCCTTCCAGGGCAACTAAAGAATTGTCCCAAATCTGAAGAGTAGTTGCAAGATCGTCAAAGACTAATTTATCAACTATAGCCGGATTTTCGCTAAGTATGCCGTAGCTTTCACCTGTTGGAGGGGCAGCAGGAGGCGTTACCTGAACCATACCTTCGCCCTCTTTTTGATACACTTTAATGTAATCTACATACATTTGGGCAGGAAGTGGAGCACTAATCTCAGCAGGATTAAGTATTCCGGGAAAGGAACCACCCACGGCAAGGTTCAAGACAAAGTAATGCGCGAAATCACGAAATTCTTCTGCATCGGCACCTGTAATATCCATAGCAAAATAAGGACTTGTCTCATCATTTAAATACATCTCAATACGACCGGGAGTCCAATACATGGTAAAAGTATTGTACTGATAAAGATTAGTTCCTGCCGGGGCATCTTTCCCATCCTGATTATATCCGGTAGCATAAGAAGCAACAAAGCCTTCATGCTGCCAATGCAGGGCTCCATTCAAGGTGCTGCTCTGCTTTCCCTGTGCTATGCCGATGGCATGACCTGCTTCCAAAATATCAATTTCGCCGCTTGCAGGCCACACATTTTTGGTCCCTAACATCCAGAATGCCGGCCAAAGGCCGTCAGCTAAAGTTGGCAGTTTGATACGTGCTTCAATTTTACCAAATTGCACCCCCAGCTTTCCTCTACTCTGAATACGGCCTGAAGTAAACTGGTATCCGTTGTATATTTCTTTTTTGGCTGTAATAATCAAAGCATTATTGCCTTCTCCATCGGGGCCTACTGCTACATTTTCCTGGCGGTAGTGCTGCAACTCTTTATTGGCTTCGGTATTCCACACTCCTACCTGTGTTTCATAATTCCACACATCCGTGTTAAGCTCCGTACCATTAAAGTTTTCTTCCCATTTCAAGCTATAACCTGTATCGTCGCGTTGAGACATAACATTAACTGTCAGGGCTAACAGGAAGAAAGCAGATAAAAATCTAAGTATTTTCATTGTAAAAGAATTTTATTAATAAGAAATATTACCCGAACACATAACTTTTTTAACAAGGCTGCCTTTGCGTCCACTAAGTTTAAGCAAATAAAGACCACGGGGCAGTTTGGCAGTTGATACAGTTGCTGTGCTTCCATCCAAAGACATTTGTTCATAAACCCTTCCGCTCAAATCACACAAGACCAATCGGTCAAAGGCATCGACATCCGAAAGACTTAAATAAAGAACGTCAGAAAAAGGATTTGGCCAAACTTCCAGAGCTAAGTCTTTTGAAAGTACAGGACTACTATCTCCAACAACTACATCTACACAGCTTCCCGGCACCAAGGAAACCTTACGATCTGCCGTGTTGCGCTCACCACCGGCAGGGTGGCTATAAGTAAAATAAAAGTAAACACTTGCATTGCCACTCAAACTCAATTCAACAGGCTCATTTGGCATAATAATATAACCCGGGAAAGGAGATGATGGATTAGTGGAATAATACATCAACACAATTGTGCTTCCAACCCCTTCTAATTCAGGGACAAAGGTCAAATAGGTTTTCCCTCCTTCTTCCTTTACTATCCAGGAGAAATCGCCACTACTATCAAGTCCTGTGCAGACTCCGGGATTAGTGCCTCCATCGCCGGGATCAACGCTTCCATCGCCTGGATCTATGGGATTAGGCTCACCTGAAAGAGCAAAGGTCATCTTTCCTAAATTGAATCCTCCATTGCTAATGTCCACTTTAATGATTTGGGAACCGGCCGTAAGTTGAATAGATTCCACGGTATGAGTGGCCCAGGAACCCCAATCTCCGGTGCCGCTCACTTCGATATTTTCGGCCACCACAACATCATCAGCCAAAATACTGAAAGGTCCTCCCTTGGCTACTCCTGAGGCATATCTGAGTTCAAGCCTATAAGTTCCTGCCTGGGCGACGTTAACCGTGTAAGTCAGCCACTCTCCCGGCTCAATCCAACCCACTGTGGCTCCCTCAATAGGATCTGAGGTAGCATCAACATACTCGTCAGGACGGAATTCAGCAACTGCTTCATTCACGGCTATATTGTACGGAGTTGTATCAAAATAAGTAATTCCCTGACCTTTTGAACCGGCAAAGCTATCAAAATGACCTGCCCGAATTATTCCCGGAAGCTCTACAGGCTCACCACCATAAGGCTGGGGAGTTCCAACCCTAACTGAAATAACAGCAGAATTAGTTCGCACTCCATCCTTTTCTGCCACAGCATATATCTGGGCCAGACCTGCCGGCAGAGTGGAAACAGAGAAATGATAAGGCGCAGAGCTAAGAGTGCCCAGCAATCCCGAATTAGCATAGAATTCCACTTTGTCAGCAGCAGCTCCGCTAACTGTAGCGCTAAGAGAAAGAGTTTCATTCAAATCTATCCGGGTTTTATCGCTAATAAGTTCAAGGCTGAAATCAGCATCCCGGCTGCTGGCCATCGAACGTGCAGGAACCTGAAGGCTATAACCATCGCTATACTTTACCACAATAGGTGCGGCCCCATAATTATAGGCAACATAGCTACGCAGACTTCCTTTATCAAAAGCTGCAGCAATAGGGTAATCAGCTGTCACCTGAGTGCTTACCTGCCCAAGCGCGTTCATATTGTGTAACCAATGATAGGTATGTACATCAGATATTCCAAATTTCAAAGCACGATCGGGATAATCGTTATACAGTTCAAGAGCCTTTTCTGAATCGAAGAAGGACAGATAGCTCCAATACACATCATACCAGAGATTATCATTCTTCACCTTGGCAAGAACCCCTGTGTTGGTTTTCATCCCTTCCCACACTCGCGCAACATACTGTGGATTGTGTCCTAAATACAGAGAACCGCCATGAATGGGATACATCTCGATGCCGTAGGCAGCAGCAAGGTCGGTAGTCCAAAAAGTACCATTATCATAACCGGCACCCCATACTCTTGCAGTCATTTCGTACTTATAGTCGGGCTGAAAATTTCGTTGGTGTATGTCAAACCAATATTCCTCAATAGCAGATTGCTCAGTGGTGTAGAGAAAAATGCCCAAATCACGCAAGGCAGTATTTCCGGTAACGCTGCCCCAATGGATCAGAGCAGAGTTGAACTGCATACTTTCAGAAGTCGATTCCTGGTCATTACCCATGGGGAAAGACGCAAAACCATTGGCCCAGCAATGGCCGGCAAAAGGACTAAAACTACGCAGGAAGGGGAACATAGTATCTTCACGATCCGAACTGGCCGCATCGCGCACCAACATATTGACCATAGGCCCCCACTGCTCAGCCCAGCCGGGATAATACTGCTCCAGAGCAGCAGCTGCATGTATAAAATAGCCCCAATGAAAATGATGGTCATTCAAATTACTGTCCTGCCCATGTCCTGCAGGATAACCTAACAATGCAGACCATTGTTGGTTGTAATAAAACAAAAAGGCAACTTCACCATTCTCATACGAAAGCCAGTCTTCAACTCTTTCACGCACAGTCTGCATCAAAGCAGCATGGGCTTCGTCATGTCCAATCTGGCGGGCAATGTGAGCCGCCTGAACCAGTCGGTTAATCACCTGTCCATCATTATAAGAATCTGTCCAGGTGTTTAGTCCTTCACTTTTCATCAAATCAATCTGACTATATAAATGAGATGGGTCGTAGCCATTACTATTAAGCCCCAAATTGGGCAGACTAGGCAATATGCCATGAAAGTCGCGCTGAACACTAAATTCATTTGCTTGCACAATTTTAAGTTGTCCACGCACAGTTTTATACAAGATAGAGCCGGGTGTAGAACTGCCGGGCGCCAGATTAGCCCATTGATGCGGCAACATTCCTTGAAAAACTATATTAGCGGCTCCTTCCTTTACCTCAGGACTCACGGTGTAAGTAGCCGTCATCTTAGCGCTTTCCACATTATAGTCCCAGCTCACCTTCGTGTCAGCAGGAAAGGCATAGGCATAAGGCTCAAGAACCACCTTTGCCAGATCGACATCCATACCGTCGGGCACAAGAGCGATGGACCAGTAATTTTTATTATTTAAAGTGGAAGTAAAGTTTCCATCAAGAACTGTCCAGATAGAACCCGTGGGCGCAAACACAATATACCGCGCGCCGCCAACATTATTCTCAATCAAAAGCTTATTTCCATCAATTCTGACATTCTGGGAATTGAAGCCAACCTTAACGCTGGCATTATGAGAACTTGCCTTAGTAAAATAAACGAAAGGCATACCCATTCCGATAGTCGCTGTAAAGTCACGCCCTTCATGAAGCCAATTGAGACTAACAGTCCAGTCGCTATAATCACATACTGTAGATCCTTGGGCACTCAAACCCTCCAGCCCTACTGTCACGCCTTTGACATCGCTCATAGGTTCACGAAAGTCCGAGTGAGGGCCACTTACATTAGGCCAGGTATAGTTGATCACCAGCCCTCCGGCATCTGAACGAAAAGATAAAGGATAATTGAAAGCATTCCCACCATGGTCTTTAACTAAAAAGTCAGACCACCATTCATTTGTAGGAATAGGTTTACCCAATGCTGCACCACTAATACAAGGCCTTGCCTTCGGGAAGTCATTACGATTAGCAGCATCTACTCCGGGGAATACAGTAGTGTAACTGCCACTAGCCAGCTGAACTTTTTGCGCCTCAATGGCAAGTCCTCCTAAAATAAAAACAAGCATCCATGCGAGTGTAAAGATTTTTTTCATGCATTTTAGATTTAGTGAACATTATGTTGCATCAATTCAGCGCCAAAAATATGCAACAAACGTTAAGTAAACCTAATTATGATACTCACATAAAGCTCATACAAAACTCACAAAAAACTCATCATCTAAAACGCCAACTTAGTCGCATTCATCTTATTTTAAACGCTTTACCTTACAGAAACAACATCAATTCCCTACTCATCCATCTGTCAAAATGCAACTCACTTAAGAGAGCATAAATTAACAATATCTCAGAAATTGATTCCAAACAAAAACCCGACAACATTGAGCATGGTCATCGGGTTTTTATAAAACTACAGGAAGTACTAAGGCTTGACTATCGCCGCCCAACCACCGCCTGAGGCCATCTTGACAGTAAGCTTACTACTATTGTTAACCTTTACAAGTTCTCGCTTATAGTCGCTGGCCTGCCTGTTAGCATTAAGCCCATCACTAAAAATCAAGGCTTCAAACTCACCTTCGGGAAGGAAGGAAAAATCAAGCTCAATTTCGCGTGCATCCCAGTTTGTCATTGCTCCCAAATACCAGTTGTTATCCTTGCGACGAGCCATAAGGATATACTCACCCAACTTCCCTTCTAATGCTATAGTTTCATCAAATACAGTGGGGACAGATGCAATAAAGCTAGTCGATTCAGCCTCTCTGATATAGTTGGTAGGACTATCGGCAAGCATAGAAAAGGGAGACTCAAATATCACATACATCGCAAGTTGGTGGCAGCGCGTTCCTTGGCTAATCGGGTTGCTGTGAATTGCCCGCCAATTATGGACATTGGAGTTATTCATAGCTCCGGGAGTATAGTCCATCGGGCCGGCAAGCATCCTGATAAATGGTGCGGTAACATCATACACAGGAAAGTCGGTATAGTTGGTCCATTTAACCTGCTCAAGACCAAAGACTCCTTCGAAGGTAAGCACATTTGGGAAGGTACGTTGTAAGCCGGTGGGCTTGTATGAACCGTGAAAATCGACAAACTGCTTATACTTGGCAGCCTTTGCGGCAACTTCATAGTAAAAATTAACGACCTGCTGATCATCTCTGTTCATAAAATCAATCTTATATCCCTTTACGCCCATAGCAGAGTACTTACTGAAGACCTCATCCATCTGATTACGCAAAGGCGACCAACCTGCCCATAACACAATTCCAACACCCTTGTCATTAGCATGGTCAATAATCGCCTGTAAGTCAATGTCGGGAATAACACTAAGCAAATCGGTGCTCTGCGACCACCCTTCATCAAGAATAACATACTCAAGGTCGTGATCCGCAGCAAAATCAATATAGTACTTATAGGTTTCCGTATTGATACCTGCCTCAAAATCAACACCTGAAATATTCCAATCATTCCACCAGTCCCAGGCAACTTTTCCGGGACGAATCCATGAGGTGTCGGTGATACGCGATGGTGAAGCCAGTAGATACACTAAATCATTGTCAAGGAGTTCAGCATCATTATCGGCAATAGTTACCACACGCCATGGGTAGCTGCGTTTGCCCTTTGTTAGAGCAATATAAGGAGCATATTCGGTAACTATAGATTGCAAATTATTGTGGCCTCCTGCCTGCTCAGCAAGGGGATAAGCTGCCATCTCGCCAACGAAGCCATTACGCTCGCCGTTAATATGCAAATAAAAGCCCGGATAATCTTCCAAATCGGCTTCGGTAATAACCACCTTAACACCGTCGAAATTCTCAACCAAGAATGGAAGAATAATAAGCGAATCGGCATAAATATCGCTCAAGCTCTTTAGGTCATAAGGACTTTCATAAGAAGCCTGATAACGGTTAATGCTCTCGCGGATATAGGGCACGTAAGCTTGTTTTGCCTCAGGAAAATCGAAATTGATAGTCTCGCTTTTTACTATTACATCCTTGGGTAAAGAAGTCTCGAAGCGGTAGGCCATTCCGGCGTCATACATCCTGAACACAAGCGAGAATTTGCCCTTAAACTCCAGGGTCAATTCGTTATACGCTTCATCTATTTTAATCTTTTTATAAAACTCAGCGTTTACAACAGACTTCACGCTACGCTTATAGCTTTTTACAAGCCTGGGCGATTGTCCCATAATGCCATGATTTTCAAGTTCAAGAGCTACAGCAGGCGAGCTTACAATCACCCTATTATCACTTTTGATGCTCCAGCTAATATTCTCGGCCAGCTCAACTGCAAGCTCCATAGTCCCATCGGGCGACAGCAGCTTATACTTATCTGTCTTATCATTGGCCTGAACCAATGAAAGGGTGAAAATCAAGATAGTAAACAGGCAAATTTTCTTCATTATTGAGGAATTAATTATTATTGCTAATACAAAAAACTGTTGACGAAAACGACAGAGCTTTGTTCAGGGCTCATCTAATACCATGAATGTAATATAAGGTAAAAATATAAGTTATCAATGCCATTTGCTACTACAAACAAGTCAAACTTTGTGCGTATTTTAGCAAAATGATAAAATTTTGAATTCACTTATTATGAGTTACGAAAAGTGGTCAGCCGGCTACTGGCTGTTGAGGAAATATGTGTGGTTTGTAGATCGAATGATTCACAGGAGAATTATTGTTGTCGGCAGAGAAAACATCCCTAAGGATAAGCCTATAATATTCGCGCCAAATCATCAAAATGCTCTAAGTGATCCAATAGCAGTACTTACAAATGTAGCTCATCAGCCGGTGTGGCTGGCTCGTGCCGATATTTTCGGGAAAAGTCCCGTTATTGATTCCATATTAAAGTTTTTGAAGATAATGCCCGTTTACAGATCTCGCGACGGCTTAGAAAATCTTGAGAAAAATGATCTCACCTTCAGCAGCTCCATTAAGGTACTCGAAAACAATGCCGCTCTAGCTCTCTTCCCGGAAGGAGCTCACTCATCAAAGCGTCAGATATTGCCACACAAAAAGGCCGTCCCCCGCATCGCGTTTATGGCAGGAGAAAAGAGCGAAGGCAGGCTCGACACTCATATAATTCCCACAGGCATATATTATAGCAGCTACTGGAAGTTTAACCGCTCATTAATAGTCAACTTCGGCGAAGCTATAAAAGTGAAGGAGTACTATAAGCAATATGCTGAGGAACCGCAGGCAGCCATACGGAGTCTGAAGGATAAGCTTTACGATGCTACTTTGCCCTTAATCATCAACATCAGGAGTCAAAAACACTACGATGATTTTGAAAATATCACAAGCGTTTACGGTCGCCATTTTCTTGAGCAAAATAAGCAGGACTACAGCTATCTTAATCTTTTCAAAAGTAATCAACTGTTGGCTCGCAAGCTGGATGAGCTTGAAGATAAAGATAGCGACAAGACTGACTCTATCGTTGTTAAGGCAAGAGAATATCTTTCAGCTTTCAAAAAGCTGAAAATAAAAAGTCGCCTTGTTGATGCAGGGCAAACTTACTTTTGGAGCTTTGTGCTGAAATCCTTGCTCCTAATAGTGAGTGCCCCACTATTTATTCTCGGATTCATCTTCAATGCTTTACCATTTTTTAGCGTTGACTGGCTTGCAAGAACCCGCATAAAAGACAGCTCTTTCAGGAGCAGCGTGGCATTTGTGACATCACTAATTATTTTCCCCCTATTCTACCTGCTTGAGTTTGCAGTTGTGGCTTCTCTTATTCCCTCTCCTTGGCTGAAACTTTTATTTATAATATCCTTGCCTTTTGCAGGAAAGTTTGCTTTTCAATGGTATATTCTGCTACGCAAAACAGCCGGAACTTTCCGGCTGTTTAGACTAAAATATTTCAAACCCGAGCGATTCAATCAATTGCTGAATCAAAAAGAAGAACTCTTCCAGCTCCTGGACAAGGAGCTTGTATAACAAGAGCCTCTATTCCACAAAAGGCCTGCGAAGGGCATCTGTGGCTTTGATTATAAGGCTGGCATCTTTCAGACCGGGCGATGTTGCTTTAAGGACAATGTCGCCCGCCTCGCCGCTTGATTGTATCAACACCTGAGCAAGCCCGTTGAAGCTCTTCCTTCTCCATTGTTCAGCCGGAATCTCAACCCTTAATTGTCCGGGATTGATATTGGGCTCATCCCAGACATTCTTCATTACGTAAGGATTAGCAATAATAGCAACTTCATTTGTCCCTGCGCGCAGATATTCTGCCTTTAGAGGCAAATAATGTAAAGTGCTGTTGCCGTCAAGCATATCGCCCACCTTTACTCCATTTACATAAACCGACTGATTTGTGCCGATACTACGATACATCCAGCTTATCTCACCCTTTAGAGATTCTTCGTCCAATTGAAAGGAACTGCGGAGAACAGTAGGCTGAGAAATGCTTCCCGGAGGCAATCCTTTGTTAGGAAACGCCTTAGCCCATGCAGAATAGTCATAAGTCGGTCCGACAACTTCCTTAAGACTAACTTCACTTGCCAATTTTTCTCTCCATTCATCGGGACTAACACTCTTTACTGTTTCAATATATTTGTCAGGCTCATGCGAGCTGGGATTGCCGTTGCCTACACCTATAATTTTGCCGGGCCCCGATATTTCAAAGAAAATATCATGATTGGCATCAGGAACTACTGCGCCATTTTTGTCGCTTATCTGAACGCTAACTATTGACACATCCTCACTGTCTCCCTTAATAACATTACGATCGGCCACCATGGATACAGCATTGGGCTTGCCTGTTGTAGCAAGAGTTGTAGTTTCATGCTTTTTACCGTCCTTATATCCCACAGCTTTTAAAGTTCCGGGTTGGTATTTTACCTTCCACGACAAGTGAGAATTGGTCTCCATCACCTTCCTTCCAAGGCTCTTATTATTAAGAAACAGTTCGACTTCGTCCATATTACTATACACCCACACATCAATCTCTTCGCCCATACGGTCAGGCCAGTTCCAATGAGGCAAAATATGCAAAACCTCGTCCTTACTCCACCACGATTTCAGGTAATAAAAATTATCTTTAGGGAAACCGCACAAATCGAACATTCCAAAATAGGAAAGCACTGAAGGATAAACAAAAGGCGTGGACTCGCCGCGGTAGTCAAAGCCCGTCCATATCACCATCCCCGCTAGGTAGTCACGCGATGCATAGTGCTTCCATCCTTTCTGAATTGCAAAAAATCCGGTTCCGGTATCACGATCATAGGCAGAGAGATGTTGCTTCTCCATATCATCAACATAAACTCCCCGTGTGGTATTAGTAGAGCCTTCTTCAGTTCCGAGGGAAGCCTGCCATGGAAAGCGCGAATGATGAAGATCGGTATCGCCGTGCCTCAGGTAATTATAGCCCATCACCTCCACCACGGAAGAAATTCCACCACCCCATGAGCCGCTAACAGCAGCATTAATAGGGCGGCTCGAGTCAAACTTCCTGGCATAGGCCTGCATCTGCAGTGCCATTTTGGCTCCCCTGTCGTTACCTTCAATCATCCACTCCTCGTTTCCAATCGACCAAAGCACAACACTTGGGTGATTGCGGTCGCGGACAATCAGGCGGCGTAGGTAATCCATCACCTGGTCTGTAGTGCCCATCAGGCGGTTTTCATTCAGGATCAACATTCCAATTCTGTCAGCTGCCTCCAGTAAGGCAGGCGTTGGCGGATAATGAGCCGTACGGTAGGCGTTATTGCCCATATCTTTAAGCTGTCGCAAACGCCACCCGTGAAGTGCATCGGGTATTGCAGTGCCAACTCCTGCATGGTTTTGGTGATTATTGGTTCCCTTAATCTTTACATGGCGCCCATTAAGGAAAAAGCCCTTGTCGGGATCCCAGAGGATAGTACGAATACCAAAAGTCGTGCTATAGATATCTATCACCTCCTGGTCGGCAATAATTTCAGTAGTAAGCTTATATAAATTGGGCTCATCCAAATCCCACAAAAGAGGATTGTCCACTCTTAGAACAGCCTCATAATCTGCATCATGCATTGACGCCAGCTCATAGGGGCCGTCGGTACGTGCTGCTACCACCTCCCCGGAAGGATTAACAATCGAGTTACGAACAAAAAAGCTGCTTATCTCCAGGGACTTATTGACCACAGAAATTAAAGTACGCACATCAGCACTATTTTCTTTAAGCTCGGTAGTTACATAACTGCCATATTGAGGAACGTGCGTGCTTGAAGTCTTGCTTAGCCATACATGCCGATAAATACCTGCGCCCTCGTAAAACCATCCCTCTTCAAGGCTAGCATCCACACGAACAGTAATCACATTACTGCCGCCAAAGTTGAGGTACTCTGTTATATCGAAAGAAAAGCCGGTGTAGCCGCTTGGCTCATTACCACAATAAAAACCGTTAATCCATACTTCAGCATCACGGAAAACACCATCAAACTCAACAAAGATACGCTTACCCTCGTCGGAAGCCGGGATATCAAAGGTCTTGCGATACCAGCCCACACTGTTTTCAGGGAAGCCGGGACCCACGGTTTTGTAGCCGTGACTATGACTGGCATTAGCAGCAAAGCCCTGCTCAACCGCCCAGTCGTGGGGCAAATCAAGGCTGCGCCATGTTCTGTCGTCAAAATTCACATCAGCCGGACCATCACCATAACCCGCTTTAGCCAAATAGGTAAAATAGCGGGTTCCAAAGTTGAAATCCTTTTCAACATCAGCCGCGTGCCCATAAGCGAACTTCCAGTTGTAGTTCATAAGCAGGCGCTCACGCGCTGCCGCCTTAAGTGTGGCAGCAAAAAATATACATAAAATCATGAGCCGGATTCTACCCTTCATGGTCAATATTTCGCTAAGCGTCTTCATCTCCTATATAATTAGTTGCACTTAGGCATTTGAAAAGCTCTGTATAGACCTTTCTATACAGAGCGATTCACCCCTTGCACTATTAAAACTCACTTCTTCTTAATCACTAATTCTGAACCATTGTAATTATATATGCTGCCCTTATCCAGATTGTCTGGAGTGAAGACAAAGGGCTGATCTTTACTTGCAAAGATCACACGATACTGAATGTTACCGGCCATCCCTTCGAAAGAGCCCCGGCGTTCACCAATTGTGAGGGTCTGCTCCGCATCGTTGTACTTTAACTCTATTGTAGCAAATTCACCGTTCTCATAATTGTAGTTTGCTCCTTCATCTTCATAAAGCGTAAACGAGCCGTCCTTCCCGGTGAAAACAACAATTGTTGAAGGCTCACTACTTGCCTCCCCTGTATATTGTATTTCCGGACCGAAAGGTATTACAGCACCCTCAGGCACAAACAAAGGCATCACTTCATAAGGCGCATCAACACTAAGCTTTTGACCTCCCTCGTAGTATTTTCCTGTATTGAAATCGTACCATCCTATTCCCCCCGGGAAATAAACCTCACGTGAACGGGCCTTATACTCATATACAGGACAAACCAGGAAGGATGGACCAAACATATACTGATCGCCAATATCAAAAACATTTTTGTCATGCGGGAAATCCATAGCCATAGCTCGCATAATCGTATAGTCGCGGTGATAAACTGCTCCAGTCATGCTATAAATATATGGCATCAAACGGTAGCGAAGCTTGTTATAGCTTAGCATACTGCTATAGGCAGGATGTCCTTCGGGAGCAATATTATAAATCTCGCGATATGGATATTGGCCATGTGAGCGAAACAAGGGAGAGAAAGCTCCAAACTGATGCCAGCGGGTATTAAGCTCACGCCACTCGTTCATATCTTCTGAGCCTTCTTTAGCGTTTTCATAGCGTTTCTCAACACAGAATCCGCCTATATCCATCGTCCAATAAGGCAAGCCCGACATAGAGAAATTAACGCCCGCACTTATTTGTGCCTTCATATCTTCCCATACAGTACCTATATCACCACTCCATGTAACAGTGCCATAACGCTGCATACCTGCAAAACCCGAACGGGTAAGAATAAAGACCCTCTCATCCTTATCATAATCACGCTGTCCCTCATAAATGCCTTTTGCATTGGCCAGGGCGTATGCATTGAAATACTTGGTCGAAGGACCTAAATATGTAGGATTCATCAATGCTTTACGATACTCAATACTTGCATTTGACAAGATATCAGGCTCTGTAGCATCGAGCCACCATGCGTCAATACCTATGTCGTATAAATTATCACGTATCTGATCCCAAAAAAGCTGACGAGCGCCCGGATTATATGCATCGTAAAACGAACCTATATAACCCGACCCAATCCAATCCCGAATACTGTCCTCAACAGCCAGTTTGTACATCCAGCCCTTCTCATCAAATTGCTTGTAATGCTCAGTATTGATGTAATACTTAGGCCATACTGAAATCATAATCCGGGCATTATTGTCGTGCACCTCCTGAATCATTCCTTTGGCATCAGGGAAGCGTTTTAAATCGAACTTCTGGCTACCCCATTGATCAACCTCCCAAAACGACCAGTCCTGCACTATAGCATCAAAAGGGATATCCCTTTCGCGCAATTCATGCAAAACTCCCAAAAGCTCATCCTGCGTTTTGTAGCGCTCGCGACTTTGCCAATAGCCCATCGCCCATTTGGGCATAACCTGAGCTTTACCCGTCAGATAGCGATAGTTGCTGATAACCTCATCCATCGACTCGCCCTTCATAAAGTAATAGTTGATTTCATCACCCATTTCCGAGTAAAAGGAGATATTGTTGCGCTGTTCAGCAGCTCTGGGCGATAAAGCCTTCAGTCCAATGTAAGACTCGCCTCCGTCGGGAAACCATTCAAGCTTGATATGATATTTTTGGCCTACTTTCATTTCCCTGTTAAACTTAGCCACAGAAGGATTCCAGGCAGTACGCCACCTGTCGGCAAGCAATTCTCCGTCTATCCTAATTTTGGTATAGCCTGCATAGTAAAGCAGGAAATCAAACACTCCATCCTCCCTGGGCTCCAGCTGTCCTTCCCAGGTAATCCGGGAGTTATTGAAACTAAAACCTTCAGGGAAATTCTGTATGGTTTCCAGATTTTCATAGTCTATAGTAGCCTCTTTTCGAACAGTGAATACATTCTCTGAAGCCACATCATCAACATAAGTAGCAGTTAATCCTCCCTCTTCACCATTCACATCATAGACAACAAACTGGTTTATTTGCTCGTGAGGCCTCGGGTCGCCATAACGCGATAAAGAGTAATTATCCCATAAAATGCCATAATTGCGGGTTGATACAATAAACGGCACTGACACTTTAGTATTGTATTGAAATAATTCTTCGTTACGGCCTTTATAGTTCATTTCGTGAGCCTGGTGCTGACCAAGACCATATATGGCTTCTTCATCATCAGCAGAATTCCAAATCTGCTGCAACTCATAACCTCCAACTCCATCAACCGTGATGGGTTTCAGCATCTTCCCGTCTTCGGCTTCATTAATTATTGGCTTCCCGTCGAGGTCACTAAAGGTCACCCGGCCACTTGCAAGATCAACAGATGCAATCAGAGCCTCCGTAACCACAGAGACAAGGCCATCTCCTTCAACAATATCAAAATCAAGCGATGGCGAGGCATCTCTGATAGCAATAAGGCTTTCATTATCTGAAAACTTACTCTCTTTTGTTGTTCTCACGTGGATGATACCGGGAGCCACGACGTCCAGTCTTACAAGCTCCTCATTACTAGTTTTAAGCTCTATACCGGTATCTGTAGCAGTATAACTCCCTCCACTACATGACAGCAGTACAAATGTTAAAACAATAAATCCTAGTTTTAAAAGTTTATTCATCATATATAAAAATATTTCAATGGTTTGCTATGTTTATAAAAGCCAGGGCTTCAAATTACCAACTATAATAAAGTCTAATAACAAGTATCAAATATACTTTAACAAAATTTATCAAACATCCTCCAATTGAATAATAATAATGGTTCAATTGTATTTAGAAGGTAGCGATTTGTATTCAACAGCTATGCAGGATCGATAATTTTCACTCCTTAACACTTTGATTATCTTTTGTTTGATTAGACTTAGCATATTCGGAAGGCACAAGGCCAAATTCTTCTTTAAAATAGCGGGAAAAATACTTGGGATCGTTAAATCCGACCTCATAGGCAATCTCTGAAACAGTAAGCTGACTCTTCTCCAAATACTGGGCAGCTCGTTTTAACCGCATTATGCGGATAAACTCCACAGGAGTTTTTCCGGTAAGCGCAACCAACTTGTTATAGAGATGTCCACGGCTGACCCCAAGTTCTTTGCCCATCTTTTCAACAGAAAACTCACTATTACCGATATTCTTCTCAACAGTTTTCAAGGCCTTTTTCAAAAACTTCTCATCGAGGGAAGTAATGCCAATTTCGCCGGGCTTAATTTCAAAACGCTGACCAAAATTCTTCTTGAATTCATTTCTTAAGGCAATAACACGTTCCATCTGCAACTCTAAAACATCAAAATTAAAGGGCTTGCTTATATACACTTCAGCACCAGCCTCAAGTCCTTCAAGTTCCTGTGCGCTTGACGACTTGGCAGTAAGAAGGATAACGGGAATATGGGAAGTGCGTTGATCAGCTTTTAAGCGCTTACATAGGGCGATGCCATCAATACCTGGCATCATAATATCACTAACTATCAAACCCGGTCGTCTGTTTAAAGCAAGCTCCCAGCCCGACTCGCCATCCGCTGCCTCTATAACATGATATTTAGCACTTAAATTTTCGCGCAGATAAGTACGTAAATCGGGGTTATCTTCAACAAGCAGTACAAGTGGCAAGTCATCCTTACCCTTAACTTCTTCGTAGTCTAAGCCCTGTTCTTCCTTAAGATCCGGAGCTTCCTTTGCATAAACAGCCGGACTTTCATCATGCGCTTCAAGCAAAGGCAGATTCAGGATAAAACGACTACCTTGACCTTCACTGCTTTCAACATGAATTTCACCGCCGTGCATTTTGACAAACTCACTGCATAGAGAAAGGCCAATCCCGCTGCCTTGATTCATCGACGCATCATTATCAGGATTTTGAAAAAAGCGTTCAAAGACCTTAGAATGAAGACTTTCAGGAATGCCTATTCCATTATCTTCCACTATTATACATATTCCTTTCTTATCAACAACTGAAATGCTAAGCTTCACCTTTCCGCCTTGAGGAGTAAATTTAGCGGCATTTGATAAGAGATTGAAAACAATTTTCTCAATCTTATCGTGATCAAAATGAGTCTGAAATGCACTTAAATCACTTTCAAAAGCAAAGTGTATTCCTTTACTATCAAACAAGTCAGCAAATGATTGACCTGTATCCTTAACAAAGCTCACAATATCTCCCCTCCGGCTATTCAGCTTGATATTATCGACCTCCAGCTTGCGGAAATCCAGCAATTGATTGACAAGATTCAGCAAGCGTCGGGCATTACGCTGAATAACTTCAAGTTGAGCCTTGGCCTGTTTGTCATCAACCTTCTTTATCAAACGTTCAGCAGGAGTTAAAATCAGAGTCAAGGGGGTTCTGAGTTCATGACTAACATTGGTAAAGAACCGCAATTTCATGGCATCCAACTCCCTCATACGCTCATATTCGTCATGCTCTTGCCTGCGGAGATATTTCATTTCAGCACGGCGGCGAATTATATATGTTAGCAGAACAACCAAAAGCACGAAAAGCACAAAATATAGAGCATAGGCAAAACCGGTAGCATACAATGGCGGGATAATAACAAGCTCCAACTGCGCTTCATCATTTTCATTCCAGCTGCCATCGCTGGCAGCTGCCACGACCCTGAAAGTGTAGCTGCCGGGATTGAGATTTGTGAAGGTGGCGGAGCGGTTGCCCTCTGCGGCTTCAATCCACAGATCATTAAAACCATCAAGCCTGTACCTAAAGCGCGTGCGTTCGGGATGGAAGTAATTCAAGGCCGAAAATTCTATTGAAAACACATTTTGATTATGCTTTAGGGAAATACTTTTACTTTTATTCAAGGCCTTTGGCAGGAGGACCCTGTTATTGTACTCTTCACCTATTACTACTCTTTGATTATGCAGATTCAGATTGGTTAACATCACCGGATAGCTACGGCGATTTACCACTACCTTATCGGGATGGAAAATATTAAAGCCATTGGTGCCACCAAATACTAATTCTCCACTTGAAAGCCTCAATGATGCATGCTCATTAAACTCTTTCCCCTGCAGGCCATGAAGTACATCATAATTTCGAAAGCTAAAACTATCTGTATTTGAAATAAGATTAGAAAGTCCATTTAGGGTTGATAGCCAAATATTTCCATGGTCGTCAGGCTGCATACTGATAATATTGTGGTCGGGCAGACCATCAGCGAGCCCAAAGACTTTAAACTTTCCGCTTTCACGATTCAACAAGTTAAGTCCGTTACGTGTACCAACCCATAAGCGTCCATGGGCATCTTCCTTAATAGATAATACATGGCTGTGGCTGATACTGCCATCAACTCCCGGATTGTGCGCAAAGTGCCTGAAACGGCCTGTGGCATGCTCCAATAGGTTGAGACCTCCGGAAGTTCCAACCCATAAATCACCTTCACTATCCACCTCCATCGACAGCACAAATTCTGAATCAATTGAATTATAGTCTCCTGCCCGATGATGAATAAAGCCATCAATTCGTTCATCATAAAGGTCGAGCCCTCCTCCTAAGGTTCCAACCCACAAGCGCTTCTCCGTATCTTCAATTATTTGCCATACTCTGCTGTCTGCCAAACTAGAGCTGTCTCCTGCCTTAGGCATATATCGCTTAAACCTTCCATTCTCAAAACGATTCAGCCCTCCCTGATAAGTTCCGACCCACAGACGACCCTTGTGATCCATACAGAGAGACACAACCACATTATTACTTAAACTGGCAGGATTGCCCGGTTCATGACGATAATGAGTAAGGCTCAAATCCTTCCTGTTAAAGTAAACCAATCCATCATCATTGGTTCCAATCCACAAGTTGCCCCGACTGTCTTCGGCAAAACAATTAACATCGTTGGAAAAATAACGATGATCTATAGCCGGGTTAGTACGATATAATTCAAACTGAAACAACTCCGGATGATAGTAGTTAACACCATTCTTAAAAGTACCAACCCAAATAATACCATCATCGGTCTTACACAGTGAGGTAACACTATTTGCGCTCAGACTGGTTGCATCGCCGGGCACATTTCGCAGGACACTGTATTTATGCGTATGTTTATCAAGTAAATAAACTCCTCCATGGTCGGTGCCAACCCAAATCCTGCCGCTGTCGTCCTCTTCCACAGCTGAAATATTAACTCCCCGAATTTCGTTGCCTGAACCCTCAGCCTTGAATATTAACACTTGACCCGGCTCAGGATTGTAATGATACAGTTCTTCTCCCACACGTGGTCCGTATAACCACAAGTGTTGGTCTGAATCGACAAACAGTCTGAAGTCCTTATCTCCATCCGCAAAGGTGGCTTTCACCTCCATATCAATACGTTGGCTTAGCTTCCGGCTAGTTTTATCAATAACATCAACCATACCGTTGGCATGAGCAACATACACCTTTCCATCATCACCCATAACCACGTCCATAACCCTATTAGAGGAAGGAGTATCAGCATCGTCCGCATCATGGTACAAATGAAGCAAGTCTGAGCGGGAACCATCATATAACCATAGTCCGCTGCTGCTATTGCCTATCCATGTGTTTCCTTGCCCATCTGCACAAAGAGAGCGAATGCCATTCCTTGTAAAGTCAGGATTTAGATTAAAGAAAAGATGAGCTTCCCCAAAAGACTCAAGTTCAGGATTGTATATATAGCAGTTGTTGTTTGTTAAAAGCCATAGCATACCAAGATGATCCTCAAAAATGTCGGTAATAATATTTTCCGGTAAGGAACTTGGATCCAAAGGATCATTTTTAAACACCTTAAAACTGTGACTATCGTAACGGTTGAGGCCTGACACAGTGGCTAACCATAGAAAACCATCACTATCAGCAAAAATTGTATTGACTTGATTATTAGACAAGCCCCAGCCTGAATCAATGCGACGAAAGAAATTGTCGGCTCGCTGGGCGTAAGCAGAATAATACAGAACAATCAATATAATCAAAAAACAATAACGCTTCATAGTGGACAAGTTGAGTGTCAAAAACACTGTAATTTAAGAAAAATTTTTATTAAGCCTATATAAAGCAGCTAACGAGAAACAAAAAGACTTCCCTGACAAAGAGAAGTCTTCCTGATCCTTAAATCTCAAGGTAATTTAATCGATTGCCCCAGCCCTCATAATAGCATCCAGGGCTTCCTGATCAACAACAGCACCTGTGCTCCGGTTAAACAATGCAAATCCATTGTTTCCGGCATGTCCATTGTCCCAATAAACCGGAATTATTCCATTCTGTTTGGCTGCGCGTGTGACGTATTCAAGATAATATTCACGGGCAGCTTTGTGTAAATCGTAATCTTCACCGGTTAATGAGGAACGATGGATGGCTCCATATTCTCCAAGAATTACAGGGATACCGTTGTCCACAAACTTTTGCTTCATCATACCAAAAGCCTCATTTACCCAGGCTTCCTGTCCCCAGTTGGTAACATCGCCACCGGCAAAAGGTTCTCCCCATTGAGTATCGTTTGGAGTATCTTCCTTCAGAGCAAACTCATAAGGGTCGTAATAGTGAACTTCGGCCATTAAGCGGTTTTCAACCTCATCTTCAGGCATTACAAAACCATTGTAGGTATGCGTAATATTGGTATTGAATCCCTGAACCACAAGATGGCGGTAATGATTGCGTCCACCGGTAGCGCGAACGGTTGTTACGAAGGTTTGATTGAAGGAATTTTGAACGGCAAGATTCTCAGCCGTAGGATTACCATAATTGCCCTCCAACAGCACCTCGTTCGTTCCGGCAAAGAGCAATCTGTCATCATAGTCTCGGAAGTAACAGGCTATTTGTTCCCACAGAGTTGCCAATCTGGTATTGATGGCTATCTGATTAACATACAGGGGAGAATTCATCCATCCTCCATCCCAGTGCATGTTAATCATTACATACATATCGTTATCAAGAGCATAATTGATTACTTCCTCAACCCTTTGAAGCCATTTCAGGGAGATAAGCATATTCTCCTTATCAGCAAGCTTATGTGACCACGAGACAGGAATACGGATATTGTCAAATCCGGCAGCTTTAACAGCATCAATAAGAGCCTTGCTTGTTGAAGGATTGCCCCATGAATTTTCGCCACCGCTAAAAACACCATCATTAACGATAATAGCTTCAAGAGAGTTTCCCAGGTTCCATCCCACTCCCATAAGTGAAGATAATTCCAGCGAGGTCAAATCGCGCATATCAGTATTATCAGGTTCTATATAGGCATCGTATTCAAACACATCACTCTCAATATCAGGCTCAATCCCTGCTGCTTGTTCAATCTTCAATTCAAGGGCTTCGATACCCTTTGCTTTGATTTTCATGGTAGCGTTGCGTGAAACAAGTTCTGAGTTAGAATCTGCGGTAATCTTAACAGTTGCATTCCCCTGTCCTGATGAGATATTTGGGCGTGCCCAGTCAACATCTGAGAAATCAATCTGCCATTGTCCATTACTGCTAATGCTAACATCCTTAACGCTACCCTCGGCGGGAAAACTCAGACTTAAAGGAGATGCCTCCAGGCTTAGTTCCTCTTCAATTTCCTGTATCGGATCCTGCTTATCATCGTCACATCCCGAAAAACTCATGCAAGCAAGTCCCAAAATCCAAATCAACACAAATCTTTTTCTCATAATATCGAAATAACAGGATTAATAATAAAGAAGTCAAAGACCAGGGCAAAAGCCCGGCCTTTGACTTCTTTGACTCTTTTCCATATTTACTGTTCAGCAGGAACAAAAACGTAGGTAAGAGGCATTTCACCCTCACCGCTGAGTTCTTCTGAACGAATTACCTGCAATAATAAGGCATTATTTTCAAGCTTATAAATTGTAGTTGCACCCCAATCAGCTACAGCATAATCGGCGGACCATGGATGAAGCATACCTACCGACAGGGTCAGGCTCATGCTCTCAATATCAAGAGTCCATGTACCATTAAGTTCCACTAGCTCATCACTTGCCAAAAGGTCACCTTCCTGGGGTAAGCCCGTACGCACAACAGTCTCACCTCCTTCTTCGTAGGTGTAACGGCGAACCCTTTGATTAACGACCACCGTACCATCAGCTTTAAAAGACATGCTTCCATAATCCACACCAGCTTCTCCGGCTCCATACTGTTCACCGGGCATAGGATTCCACGACCAGCTTGCATAGTCAGAAAAAATAACCGGACCTTGCTCTGCTCCCCAAGTTGTAGTCACATCATAGCTACGTCCTGAGTCTATTTTCCAGATCTTGCCGCTTAGCATTTTCTTTACGCCTTCAGCTGGATCTTCAGCATCAGAACCTCCCATAGAAGGAACAAAATGGTAAGCCATGTACTCATTCTTTTCAGGATCCGGATTTCGGGCCCCAAGCCACATGCCACTCAAATTGCCCAGGGGGTCTTTTTCAATTGACAGTATGCGTAATTGATTCTCGGCAGTCAATCCAAATGATGCGAAGCCAATTACAGAGAAGGATGGTGCAATACCTTCAAAGGTATAAATCCCCTTATTGTCAAGATTAAATGTCCCCTCTTCCGTTGTACCATCCGGAGCAGTATAAACCACAGTGCCGTCAGCCGAATTCATTGCCAGCGAAAAACCAGAGTAAACAGATGGATCAGGTGTTCCAAGCCAATCAGGATAATCAGACGGAGTATTCCAGCCATTCATACGGCTACCATCTAAATTAGCCCAATCAATCGGATTTTCGGTGGATAATTTCCATTTAATGGTTGTAGATACAACCTGCGAGACATCTTCTTCCCATCCGGCAGGTAGCTGAGGCTCAGGATCGGGTAGATCTTCAGGAACCCAGTTATCATAATAATCTTTTGATATATAGTTATAGACAAATAGTGCTGCACCCTCGCCTGAAAGAGCTTCGTCACGAAGTACAGCTAATTGAAGGGAATTTTCCGTCAATGACATAAGCTTGATGTCTCCCCAATTAACTACCTGTCCATCACGTGCTTCATCATGCAGGGGTGAAGCATCAGTCATTTTAAGCGTCTTTGCTTTTGCGTCTAAAAAATAAGTGCCGGTTTCTTTTCTGCCAAGCACCTTATGATCTACTTTTATAGATGCCCCGGCTTTAAGACTAAAAGTCATGCTTCCAAAATCAGCAGCCTCCATCATCCACTGGTTACCCGCCCAATCGGCCTGCCAGTTCCAGGAGTCGCTACCTTCCGGTAGTTTTTCACCATCAGTAACAGTAAGCCAACTATCGTCGGTACCATAAAAATATAGTGGCCCTGCAAAATAACGACTCTCTCCTTCAGAATTCAAATCGAGGTACCATGTTTTCTCCTCACCTACACCACCGGTCAACAGAGTCCACAAAGGATCATTTACGTAATTAAGGTTATTGGTTGTAAGCATCAGCTTAAATGTATCCGCCTGTACCACTCCTCCTTTGGTTACTATACCATAAATAAAGCTGTATTCACCTTCAAAAGGAATGCGGACAGTATCCTGTGCAAGGGTGCTACGCCCCATGGGGGTGACCCAGAAGGGCTGATGCCCCGGATTTTGAGCCTGAAGCACAATGGCGTTGGGGTCGCTGGCATCCTGAGTGATGCTGTACTTCAGCTCCTCCTTCATCAACAAGTCGCCCAATTCAAACTCGTCGGGCTGACAGGCAGTAAAAAGCAACGTTGCGGCTGCGACCACTGCCTTTGTGGAATTCCATATATTAATTTTCATCTTCTAATAATTTTAGGTGATTACCAACCGGCATTTTGTTTCAACAAATAATTAGATAAGGTAATCTGAGTTTGAGGTATTTGAAACAAGCCTTTCTTCCCCTTAAAATCATCTGCCTTAATTATAACCTTATCTGCATTATTCCCTGAAAGCACTTCCACGCCATTTTCCTCGGCAATTATGACCGCGGCTTTATCAATCCCCAGACGCATAACATCCCAGTAACGAATTCCTTCAAAGGCCAATTCCAGCTCTCGTTCTTTCAGAATATTTTCAAGGTTAGGAGCTGCATCAATGTATCCTTCTCCGAGCTCTCCTTCTGAAGTGTAAGCGCGCTTACGTACCATATTCAAATAAGTGGAAGCATTAGCACTTCCCAGTTCAGCAGCCATCAAAAGCACATCAGCATAGCGAATAAGCACCCAGTCCTGGTACTGTGAGGTTTGAAAATCACCTGATCCCAAACCGGCAACCTCATCCACCAGTGTCAGACTACCATCTTCACCTTCCTCCCATTTGCTCATAGGAGTAAATTTCTTGATGGTATAACCGGTATATTCACGCTGATCATCAAGCTTTTCAAAGCCTGCCTCCAATCCTTCCCCGGCAAGGTCAACAATAGAGGCTGAACGGCGCATATCACCGTTTCCAAAGGCTGCGGCCACCTTGGGGTGAACCGTACAGGCTCCCCAACCGCGTCCGTAGGGAAAGGTGCTGTAGGAGCGCAAGCCCAGCATCACCAACCAGCGGTTACCGTCCATATTGCCGTTATAGTCCTGAGTATAATTAAACTTCTTTACCAAAACAGTCTCAGCGTTACCACGTTGGTAGCCTCCCGCTGCCTCCTGAACCCGTCTGCCTTCCTCGTCGATGGTAACCACTATACTTGAGGCCGGCCAAAGATCCTTATACTCACTCACCAGGCCATATTCCTTGCTTTCTATCACATCCTCAAGATGCCCCAATGCTTGTTGAGCATTTACTTTTCCAACTAAATCACTTTTTCCGTAATATCCGGTGTAGTAAAGATAAACACGCCCCAAAAGAGCTTTTGCCGCGTATGGAGTGATACGACCATCATTTGCAGCAGCATTTGCCTTAGGATAAGCGTCTGCAGGGATGTTCTCTGCGCCGAAAAGCAAATCCTCAGCAATCAAAGCATAAACATCATCAGGATTGGCTTGTGGCAAATTAGCTTCCGTCGGCTCGCTAAGCAAAGGAATATTTCCAAACAAGCGAACCATGTCGAAATACAAAATAGCACGCAACACACGGGTTTCTCCTTCTACCCGATTGCGATTGGCCAGTTGTGCGGCTTCATCAGCACCGTTCCATGTGATATTAGGCAGCTCTTGCAAGAGCTTATTACAGCGAAAAATGCCCCTGTAATAGCTAACCCAAAGGTTGTTAGCTAAATCGGAATAAGCAGGGGCCTGACTAAGATCAAAACGGTCGATGGCTTGATAGTTGCGGTCATCACCTATGCCCACACCACCAAAACACTGGTCAGACATTACTTCGGACAACAAATAAAAAGAAACGTCGCCATCAGAAGAGGTTCTTTGCCAGCCATCATAACAAGCAATCAGTGCCAGTTCGGCATCGGCCTGGGTCGCATAAAAGTTTTCATCAAACAGGGAGGTTTTGGGCGCAACATCCAGAAAGCTTTCCGAGCAGGAAAACAAGCCCAGACCGACCAGCCCCATTATTACAATTAAATATGTTTTTATTGACTTCATAGTCTCTGTTTTTTTAGCATTAAAATTTCACATTTACACCCAACAGGTAAACGCGTGGACGCGGATAATATCCCAGGTCAATACCTGAAACCCAATCACTGGTACCGTAACCAATCTCCGGATCCATGCCGTTATATTTGGTAAAGGTAAAAGCGTTTTGAACCTGGGCGTATAGGCGGAACTGACTCAAATACTCCCAATTCACCAATTTACTAAAGTCGTAACCTAAAGTGATATTGCTGATTCGCAGGAAGTCCCCCTTATGTAAATACAAATCAGAGAAGTTCCAGTTGACATTGCCTTCGGTTACCCTCGGCATCTTGTTGGAGCTGCCTTCTCCTGTCCACCGATCCAAAGTTGCACTGGTATAATTGGCCTTCTTATTGGCATGGTTGCGGTAGGACTGCACAATTTCATTGCCTGCCACCCCATTGGCGCTTACATTGAAATCGAAGTTTTTGTAAGCCAGATTTATGTTGAAACCATAAGTAAAATCAGGCATTCCGTTTCCAAGATCCACTTTATCTTCCTGGTCAATCTTGCCGTCTATATTCTGATCTACATAAATCACATCACCGGGTTTTACGTTCGACTGAAAGATTCCATTACCTGCCGCTCTCCAATTAGCAATATCTGCTTCATTCTGGAAAATCCCGGCTGTTTCAAAGCCCCAGAAATATCCAATAGCGTATCCGTTTTGAGCCCTATAAAACTCTTCAGAGTTATCATATAGCATATTTGACTCACCATGAATAATACCATCTTCTGTTGGGATAGAACCTACCTCGTTCTTGTTGTAGGCACCGTTGGCCGACAAGGAATAGCGAAGATCTCCTATTTGGTCGTTCCAATTCAAGCCCAATTCAATACCACTATTTTTTACGTCACCACCGTTGATAAAGGGGGCGCCTGTTCCAGCTGTTCCCAGGATTGGGGCTTCCACCAGCCAGTCTTTGGTTGTTTTCATGTAGTAATCAAGGTTAAGACCCAATCGGGCTGCAAAGAAGCGGGCATCTAAACCAACATTGATTTGCTCTGAAGTTTCCCACTTTACATTTGGATTAGCCAAACGACCCGGATAGGCACCCTTTACATTCGAACCTAGAGTGTTTCCAAAGAGATAGTAGCCTGCAGGGTTATTACTATCCCAATTGGTAATAATCATTGGCGAAGCATATTGGAAATTATCAATATTTTGGTTTCCAACCTGACCCCAGCTGGCACGTAATTTTAAATAATCCATCCAAGGAGTGACGCCGGCAATAAAATCTTCTTCACTCAAGACCCACCCGGCCGATACAGAGGGGAAATAACCCCAGCGATTGTCTTTTTGAAACTTGGAAGAACCATCGGCCCGGAAGGTGGCATTAAGCATATACCTTTCTTTAAAGTTATATCCCAAACGTGCAAAGTAAGAAACTCTGCGTGCCTCAACTGAGGGGCCTCCACCCACGGTACGTTTTTCGGTAACACCAACAATATTGCCGTCCTCATCTTCAATAGGAGTGGCCTGACCGATGGTATTGTCAAGGAAAGCATAATCCCAACTGTTGAACTGGTCAAGCAAATCCCAGTTTGAGCCTCCCACATTTCTGCCTTGATATTGAATAGATTCCGTACCTGCCAATATATCAATATTGTGCTCATTAATATTAAAATTATAATTAGCAGTATTAGTCCATGTCAGGGTATGACCTTTTGACATACTCTGGTTTACGGTAGTATGATCCTCATTATATGAATAAATTGAGAATCTATATAAAGGAGTAAAGGCGCGATACTCACCGGCATAGTAATTTATCCCGAAAACCGTTTTAAGCGTAAGGTTTTGAACCGGTTTCAATTCGGCGTAAATATCAGCCAGTATACTCTGGTCATTATTCTCCCGGTTATTGTTGGTCATCATATGGCCGTAGGGGTTGCCATCACCATCATACCACTCAGAGCTGGTGGTATTGTTATAAGGTAAACCATACAAGCCGTTGTCGCTATAAACAGGAGATAAGGGCGATGTCATAAAAGCACCGCGAAGAGTATTATTATATTGATTTCCTACTTGAATTCCATTCTTTTGGATATAGCTAAAATTTAGGTGCTGTCCGACCTTTAAAACATCATCGTATAGCTTGTGCTCAGTGTTTAAGCGAAATCCGTAACGCTCGTAGTTAGACACTTTAGGTCCGCCTACTACTCCTTCTTGTCCGGTATAGTTAAGAGAAAGAGCATATATTGAGTTTTGAGAACCTCCGCTAACTCCCAGATTGTAGCTTTGAGTAACAGCATCTTCCACAAACATTTCCCTTATCCAATCAGTATCGGCAGTGCCATTAAAAATTGCCGGATTGTAAAGAGCTGAGCCTGAATTGGCTGCCTGCTCTTGCATAATAGCTATATACTCTTGCCTGTTAAGCATATCGGCGTAGCGGGCAACTTGCTGAATACCATAATATGCATCAAAGCTAACTTGCCCCTTGCCTGCCTGACCGGTTTTTGTAGTAACCAAAACTACCCCATTAGCTGCCTGAGAACCATAAATAGCAGCAGATGCAGCATCTTTAAGCACATCTATGCTTTCTATATCAGAAGGTGAAATAGAAGCAATATTTCCTTCTATACCATCAATAATATAAAGGGGCCCTGAATTACCAATCGTACCTAAGCCGCGAATGGTAACTTTCATATCGGCGCCCGGCTGTCCCGATGTGGAACTGATACTTACACCGGGAGTTTGTCCCTGCAGCGCTTGCAATGGTGAAGTTGTATTCATACGTTGAATATCATCGCCCTTGACCTGAATTGTGGCGCCTGTGTTCAGCTTCTTCTTCTGAACTCCATAGCCTACAACTACCACCTCGTCCAAATCAAGCAAGGCAGATTGCATTGTAAGGTTGATAGAGCTGCGTCCCTCGACTGCCACTTCCTGAGTTGTCATTCCAACAAAGGAAAAGACAAGGACATCGTCGCTGCCGGCCTGAAGGGAGTAATTCCCGTCAATATCTGTGATTGTTCCCGTAAGAGAGCCCTTTATAACGACGGACACCCCGGGAACAGGATCGTGATAGGTATCTGTAACCGTTCCGGATACAGTCAGCTGAGCCCATAGTGCAGGACTTGCCAATACCATAAATAAAAACAACAAACTTTTTTTCAACATAGCGTTCGTTTTAATTCGATTATGTTTTCAAAGGTATTTTAACAGAAATTATGATTTAATATTATATGTTTACGGTTTAGGTGTAATTTGTAAACTAGCGGATGCCGTTTGTAATCCCTGAGTGTATATTTTGTCTTTTACCAAGACTATATACATCTATTTATTAGTCAATTACAAAACAGCTATAATCTTGATTCGATAGGCACAAATATGGATTACTCAATAGTTATGAAAAGAAAAAACACCTTAGTGCATAAAGTACTTAGCTTATTATCTATAAAAATCTTACAGTCATAGTTAGTCTATTATTTAACAAATCCGTAACTTTAAACATTCAGTTACGTTAATGAGTGCAATGTTTAAAGCCGATAAGTGATTAGTGCGCACACAATGATTTCGAAGACGAAAATAACATTAGGGTTCCTGGTCATCTGTCTTCTTGCGCTTGTGCGCAGCACAGTTGTTTTTGCCATTCCTCCAACCCATTTATCCTTACATCATTTCTCATCAGTCAATAAAACCCCCGGCGAATCTGTTCAATGCATTTATGAGGACAAATACGGTATAATCTGGTTAGGCGTTGAGTCAATCGGACTGGTTAAGTATGACGGTAAAAATTATACTATTTTCAAAAATGACCCTGACGACTTCACCAGTATAAGTTCAAATTACCCCAGCAAAATTGTCGAAGATAAAAATGGCGCAATATGGATTGGAACTTCCGGTGGATTAAACAAACTGAATCGCTATACCAGGTCATTCAAACGTTATCAACATGACTCCCACAACAATACAGGCCTATCTGCCAACATTATAAATGACATAATTTTCGATGGGCAGGGAAGGATGTGGGTAGCAAGCTCCAATGGCATTAGCATTTATTTTCCTGACGAGGACAGATTTATATGGTTTTTACACAACGACGATCCTGCTAACCCCTCATCGAATAACGAAGTAGGTGCTTTACATCTTGATGCTCAAAAAAACATTTGGATAGCAACATCTCTCCACGGGATGTTTCGTGTAAAACCGGAAACATACAATAGCAGTTCTGACAAGTGGATTTGCAGCATAAACGATTATCTCTCAGGCAAAAAAAATACGGAAATTGATAATTGGCAATTACATCTTCGTAATGGCAACATTAATGCCATACGCGGGATAACATCCAACCGCAACTCTGACACTCTTTGGATAGCCAGCCATGTCGGGTTATATTACTTTCCGGTAGCCCAGGGAAAATTCCAGCGCTTCTGGTTTGGCCAGAATGAACTTCGGCATTTAAACTTTTGCTCTTATGTATCTTTATTGATAGATAAAGAAAATCAATTGTGGGTTGGCAGTTCCAACGATGGCCTGGTGAGAATTAGCCTGGATGGCTCTTTCACGATTAATTATCTTAACTCCAAGTTTTACGACACCAACCAACTTAAAAGTAACAACATACGCGACCTAATGGAGAGCCGTTCGGGTCTGGTCTGGATTTGTACCAAGTTTGGAGGACTTCATTATTACGATAAACGTCAAAACACCTTTGCCCGGATGGGAGTCGAAGAGGGAAACAGCATGGGTTTGAGCGACAGATATGTGCTTTCCGTTATGGAGGATAGTAATGGTAAAATATGGATTGGAACTAAAGGAGGAGGGCTAAATTGCTTCAATCGTGCCGATGGTAGCATTACAGTTTACGGGATGGATAGAGAACCCGGTGCATTAAGAAGTCAAAGAATAGAGTGCATAGAAGAAGATCGGGAGGGCTTGTTGTGGTTCGGGACTGCAAACGGAGTTTGGAGTACTGATGCAGACAAGCCCGGAGAGTTTACACGCCATGTTAATTTGCATGCCCGTAACTTATATATAGAGGACAGCACCTGGTTATGGATAGGGACCACTAATGGCCTTTTTCGCTTTTCGTTATCAGAAAAGAAATTGTCGCCTTTACCCACCAGATACAAAAACTTCTTTGATGCAGAAAGCAACATCGGCATTACCCGGGTATTTAAGGACAAAAACAAGGTGTTATGGATAGGGACTAATTCTAACGGACTATTCGAGTATCACTCCGATACTGATTCACTAATTAATCATGTCGCTGACAGTCTTGATCCCTACTCGATAAGCGGAAACCTGGTGCGCGAAATACATGAAGATCAGAAAGGCAGACTTTGGATAGGAACCAAGTCAGACGGACTAAATCTATACGATAGAGAAACCAAACGCTTTATTCATAAGTCGTCACCTGCCAAGCTACCTTCAAATACTGTTTATAATATCCTTGAAGATAAGAATGGAAATTTTTGGATGGGAACCCATTCGGGAATTAGCATGTATAAACCAGATACAGAACAGTTTTTGAATTTTGGCAGGCATCATGGGCTTCAGGGAATGATTTTCGAAATAAATGCTCATGCAGCCACCAAAGACGGATACTTCTTTATGGGAGGAGCAATGGGCTTAAACTATTTTAATCCTGATGAAATCTCATATTATTCACACAAAGCGCCATTAGTAATTTCCAAATTTGAAGTATTGAATGAGGTAAAGGCAATCGATGTCACTCAATTTACTAGATTTGAGTTGGAAAGAAGCAAAAACTATATCTCCTTTGAATTTGCCCTGCTTGATTACACCAATCCTGAAGAAAACCATTATTCCTATCAGCTGGAGCCCTTTGATGAAGAGTGGGTTAACTCAGGAACCCGGAATTTTGCTTCTTACACGAATCTACCTCCCGGAACCTACCGGTTTAAAGTTAAAGGTACCAACAGTGATGAGGTTTGGAGCGATAAGGTTTTGGAAGTCGAAATTTTCATCCCCGCTCCCATCTGGGAGAAGCTCTGGTTTTTGGCTCTGCTTTTGCTTGTTGTAATATCTATTATCGTTACCGCATGGTATCTTAAAATAGCCGCCTCAAAAAGGAGAGAAAACATCCTCAGGAAGGAAGTAGCAGAACGCACAAAAGACCTGTATGAGGCCTATAGTAAGCTGGAGGAGTCGAACATACAGATAGAGAAGCACAACAAGGCATTAAGGCTGCAGCGTGACCGCATATCGCGCCAAAACCTGGAGTTGAAAATTCATAGGCAGAACCTTGAACTTATGGTAGCCGATCGCACCAAAGACCTTGAAGAAGCTAAGCTCAGGGCAGAAGAAAGTGACCACCTCAAATCAGCTTTCCTTGCCAATATGAGCCATGAAATCAGAACTCCTCTAAATGCCATTATGGGCTTTATAGACATTCTTGAAGCCGATGAACACTCGCCCGAAGAGAGAGAGAAGATCAGCTATATAATACAAACCAACAGCGACTCGCTATTACAGTTGATTAATGACATTATCGACATTAGCATTATTGAAGCAAACCAGCTTGTTATAAGAAAGAGCATAGTAAATTTTCATAACTTTCTGGAGGAAATAGCTTTGCATTATCGTACCAATAAGGATATAAAGAAGAAATCACTTGAAATAATAAAAAGCATTCCCGATGAAAATGAGGAATTATTAATTTTTACCGATCAAGGACGTGTACGCCAGATTTACAACAACCTTATTAACAATGCTATCAAATTCACTGACAAAGGCTATGTAAAATTCGGTTATCATTTTTCAGCAGACAAAACACATATTATATGTTTCGTTGAAGATACAGGAATTGGTATTTCAGAGGAGAATATGCAAAAACTCTTCCAGCGTTTTCATAAAATAGAACCTGTTTCCACTAAGGTTCACAGAGGTACAGGACTGGGTCTGTCGATATCTAAAAACCTGGCAGAACTCCTGGGAGGCGAAATTTGGCTATCGTCAAAAGTCGGGAAAGGCACTACTTTCTTCTTTACTCTCCCCTTAGACAAAAGCAGCAAATAGTTCAATTTTAGGATTATACATAAAGAGGCTGTCTAATAAGTCCACAGATTAACACAAATTACACAGAAAAGACAAACCTTAAGCTTGTAAACACCTGATAATAAAGACATTTAATTTGTGAAAATCTGTGTAATCTGTGGATAAATTTCTTATTGGACACCCTCTTTAATAAAATCTGAACAGCTTCAATCAATTAATACCCCGGATTCTGGTCTGAAATCTCAATTGCGGAATTAAGATTTATCTCATCTAGGGGAATAGGAAATAGCTCGTGTTTGTTGGCTTTAAAGCCCGGAATTTCCTGGGCAGCTAATCCCCAGCGCACTAAATCCCAGTATCTTTGGCCTTCAAATGCTAATTCCAACTGGCGTTCCTTAACGATAAAACTGAAAAGAGCGTCTCCTGTCTGGCCTTCCCATGCGCTATGATTGCTATCTCCGGCACGCTCACGAACCAGCTTAATCAGCGGCACGGCAAGGGCATCCTTAGAATCCTTGTTATAGGCTTCCGCAGCCATTAAGAGCACATCAGCATAACGAATAATTTTAAACGGTGTGCCATAATTCACTTCCGGCACAGGATCTCCCGTCTCGGTGGCAACTGTAGAGTATTTAATTCGAATATAGTTTTCATACTGAGCCCAATGAAAGTCTGCCACAGCACGGTTAACCACACCTTCTTTAGCAACAAAGTCGGCTTCAGATATCACAGAACCATTTCTGCGGGCAACGCCGGCATCGGCATAAAGCAAATCACCAATCTTAGCAGTTGGCACATTTACTCCCCATCCTGCATTCAGCCCTATAACACCAAGATTATCGAAGGCACCGCCACGTGGACCCATCAGAATTATCATAAAATTGGATTCGGCTGTTCCATCCCAGGGGCCTCCCCAATCGTGTCCGTTCTTACTAGAATACAATACTTCGAAGATTGATTCACGACCGGCACGGTTCTCCCTCAGCCAAATAGTCGAATAATCAGGCTCCAGGCCATACTCCTCGCTATCAATTACTGTTTGAAGCACCTGATGCGCCTGAGGATACTTTTCCTGATAAAGATAAACCTTTCCTAAAAGTGACTGAGCGCTCCCTTTTGAGGCACGATACTTCTGCAATGCCGGAAGCTCACTTTTTAAAGGAAGTACGGCAATGGCATCTGTCAGATCTTTTTCAATAGCAGCATATTTAGTTAGTACTAATTGAAATTAAGAAAACTGCACTCAATCGGCTCAGCGTCCAAACTTGCCGATTGGGTGTTTTTGTTTATAGAGTCATCTCATGCGGGCGTTTATGGCACCCACAAGATAGACCATTGGCGCATTCCAGTTAATCGCTATTTCGTTTGTTGAATAGCTGCACTCCAAATCAACATAAGATTTGGCGGGAAAAGGGCTTCGCTCAATATCAGCACCACAATCATCCAACACAGCCAGATTGGGACCCCCAACAAGAAATCCGGGCACTGGTTCAAGGATCCCATCAGCAGCAGAAGGCCTGTGATGGATGTTCATAACCTGATTTACACCGAAGCCGGTAACAAAGCAATATCCGGTGGCATTTCTGCCTAAAATAAAATCCAAATCCGAGACCGCGGAATTAAGGTATTTAGCGTCGCCTGTCATCTTGTAGGCAAACAACTTAATAACTCCCTCATTCGCTACAGAAGAGTTGCTTCCCCATTCAAATTTCTGAATACTAAGCCCATAAGCCGAGGTCTGCGAAGCAAGAGTAAGCTTATCTGCAAGAGCCATAAACTCATCTTCCAGAGGCAAGGACTGAGCAATCACGGCAATACTGTCGTAATTATCCAGAAGTGAGAAAAATCCTAAAGTGCGCACATCAGACCAGCTAGGCACTGTGGGTGCATCATATTTCATCTTAATTACTTCCCTATATTTATCATCCCCTGTGGCAAGATAAAGTTCGGAAGCTGCCCAAAACCACTCGTCATCAAGCATATTGTCACCATAGGCTCCGGTGGCAATATCAGCAGGCTGCTGATAGTAAATTTCAGGATTTGCCAGAGCCCAATTCCACGCCTTTTCAGAGCGGATTAAGCAAGTATCAGCCAATCCCGGTAATAAATCTTCATATTTGCGCAAAACACGGGAAGCAGCTGCCGTTAAGGCTGCATAATCCAGAGTGGCCGCTGTGCTTTTGGCCACAACAAACCTCTGATTGACAGCCTCATTAGGCATAACAAACTCCTCAAACTTCTTGGTCGTAAGCTTATGATAAACTCCTCCATCATAGTCGTCCTGCATGCTAATAAACCATCTCAGATTAAACAGAATCTCTGACAAAAGCTCAGGCACCCCATTACCCGATTCGGGTATATTAAGCTCTAAGGCAGCGTAATACTCCGGGTAATCACTCAAAGCCCTTAACAATGTATAGTTTGTTATCGCACTGTTTACCACATATTTATTATAATCACCCGCATCATACCATCCCAAAGGAGAAGATATTATAGTGCCTTCCGGGCGATTTGCATCGGCTGCAGAGCTATGAACTAAAACAAGGGTATCAGGGTGACCTGCCTCACGGGTCCATTTACCTGCATACTTTTCCTCTAAAGGAATCGAACTGCGATTATAGTAAAAGGCTTTGATCACTGATTTTCCGAGTTCTTCAAAAGGATTATCTGCTATAAGAATCTTATACTTTTCATCCGATCCGGATGGTTCAACGGTATAAGTTCCTGCACTATCAAGCTCGCTAAAGTCAACTTTTCTTACAGCGTCGCCTGAAGCATCCCAAAACAATGGCAAAGCAGCTGCGGCTCTAAGCACTTCCTTTCCCGCCTCATCCCTAATCACAAGCTCATCAACATCTTCAGAAACCAAGGCCAGCTTAGGTCCTTTAGTAAAATAACCCTCTTGATTATACCTGAATTTTTCATAAGCAGGAGCGTCATCCTTAGACTGCACAGCACATGCACTCATAAAGCTAATAAGCAGCACGGTCGGTAATAATCTTATAAGATATTTTTTCATTTCACTAATGTTAAATATTCATCAATTCTTAACCCATGATTACTTCAACTTCATACTCGCCTGAATCATAGATAGGCACCAAGTTTCCTTCTATCTTAACACCATTCACCAAAACATGACTTACGCCTTTGCTCACTCCCTTGGGATTACTGACTTTTATATTGTAAGTAGCACCTCTGAACTTCCTTGTAACCTCATAGCCTTTCCATTCCTTAGGGATACAAGGCTCAATGAGAAGTCCGTCGTATTGAGGCTGTACACCAAGAATGTAGCGGCTAATCGCGTAGAAATTCCATGCTGCTGTACCTGTAAGCCATGAGTTTTTGGCCTCTCCGGGTCGGAAAGCATCCTTTCCGGCTATCATCTGTGAATAGACATAAGGCTCTGTCTTATGCAAATCACTAATATCTTCAAGATAGGAAGGACATATTTTCCTAAAATAATCCCATGCCGCATCACCGCGACCGATAACTGTTTCCCCAATCATTATCCAGGGATTGTTATGACAGAAAATACCCGCATTCTCCTTATATCCCGGGGGATAGGTAGATATCTCCCCGTATTCTATAACATATCGGGTAAAAGCCGGATTGTTCAATACTATCCCATACTCGCAATCCAAACGTTCCTTTACCGAATCGAGAGCCTTCTTTACCATACCTTCTTCTTTGCCAATACCGGCCATGGCGCACCATCCCTGCGATTCTATAAAGATTTTACCCTCTTCATTTCCCTTACTGCCCACTTTATTCCCAAAAAAGTCGTAGGCGCGAAGATACCACTCACCATCCCATCCATCTTTCTTTATGGCATCAACCATTTTTTCTACATGAACCATGGCTTTGTCGGCATCCTCGCCTCTGCCTAGCCTCCGGCAAAGCTGAGCATACTCTTTGCCGTAAACAACAAACAACCCTGCAATCATAACAGACTCGGCCGTACTGCCGCTTTTGTTTTCAGTTGTCTGAAATGATTCATTAGGGTCGGTGGAAAAACAATTCAGGTTAAGGCAGTCATTCCAGTCGGCACGACCAATAAGGGGAAGTCCGTGAGGGCCCAAATTATTAACAACATGGTAAAAAGAGGCCTTTAGGTGATCAAAGTGAGGCTTAGCCTTACTCTCATCATTATCAAAAGGAACCATCTCATCAAGGAGGGAATAATCACCTGTCTCTTTTATATATTCAACAGTTGATAGAATAAGCCAAAGCGGGTCGTCATTAAAATTACCGCCAATAGCATCATTCCCGCGCTTAGTCAAAGGTTGATACTGGTGATAGGCTCCTCCATCCTCAAACTGCGTAGAAGCAATATCTATTATTCTTTCGCGGGCACGCTCAGGTATCTGGTGTACAAAGCCAATCAAATCCTGGTTTGAATCTCGAAAACCCATCCCGCGACCAATTCCCACCTCGAAAAGAGAGGCTGAGCGCGACATATTAAAGGTTACCATGCACTGATACTGATTCCAGATATTCACCATCCTGTCCAGCCGTTCATCTCCGCTCTTTATAGTATAGACGCTCAGCAAGTTATCCCAGTATGCTTTCAGCTCGTCCAATGCTTTATTGACCTTGGCAGGAGTGTTGAACCTTTCGATAGTTGCAAGAGCTTTCGTCTTATTAATAACACTCTTCGACTCCCACTTTTCTTCGTCCTTGTTCTCTACATAGCCCAAAATAAAAATAAGCTCCCTGGTCTCGCCGGCGCCAAGCTCTATCTCAAAATAATGAGATGCAACGGGAGACCAGCCATGGGCATGTGAGTTGCGGGCTTTTCCATCAATAACAGCTTGAGGCCCTGAATACTCATTATACAAACCCACGAAGGTCTCGCGATCTGTATCATAGCCTTGAATAGGAGTGTTTGAGTGATAAAAGGCATAATGATTACGGCGATCTTTGTATTCAGTCTTATGGTAGATAGTATTATCCTTGATCTCTACTTCGCCGGTACTTAAATTACGCTGCAAATTGTTCTGGTCATCTTCCGCATTCCAAAGACACCACTCCATAAATGAGAAGAGTTTAAAACTCTTCTTACTCCCGGAAGTATTGGTGAGCTTTACCTTCTGAACCTCACACCATGATTTTAATGGCACAAAAAACAGAACCTCTGCTTCTAATCCGTTCTTTGACCCTTTAATAGAGGTGTAGCTAAGACCATGGCGACACTCATAGCTGTCCAACTCAGTTTTGACAGGCTTCCAACCCGGTGACCATATATCAACGCCATCGTTGATATAGAAATAACGACCACCATTATCCATAGGAACATTGTTGTACCTGTACCGGGTTAAACGGCGAAACTTGGCGTCTTTGTAAAACGCGTAACCTCCTGCACTATTCGAAATCAATGAAAAGAAATCCTCATTGCCCAAGTAGTTTATCCAGGGCCATGGCGTCTGTGGATTAGTAATCACATATTCCCTTTCATCATCATCAAAATGTCCGAATCTCATCTCTCTTTTCTATTTAAATATTAGGTGTGTGTGAAATCATTTTAAACATTGCTGACTGCAGACCTGCGACGTCCAAGCTCTGTGGTTATTTCATCCATTTTATTCTGATTTAGTGGATAGACACTCATCAGAAGGGCACCAATAACAGCCACAATC
Organism: Marinilabiliaceae bacterium UBA5488; assembly: GCA_002427105.1. Taxonomy (GTDB): domain Bacteria; phylum Bacteroidota; class Bacteroidia; order Bacteroidales; family Marinilabiliaceae; genus Geofilum. Next base: position 56,382 of record DIPM01000025.1, read on the forward strand.
GAAGGAATCCAACTCATCAGCATAATAATGCCCGGGACAGCCCCCTCAATGGCAGCAGAATTCTGCCCATCATAGCTAAAGGCAGCCAGCACAAAGCCAATAATAGCACCGGCAACGCCCCCGCCAACCTTGGTTGAAAAAGAGCCGGCAGAATAAATCAGACCCGTAGCCCTGCGACCATTCATAAATTCTGAATAATCGGCAGCATCGCCCAGCATAGCAAAAAACAAGGTGGGGAAAATAGCAGCGCCAAACTCAGAGACAACGCCAATTATGAAAATTGCTGATATATCTGAAGAGCCGCAAAACGCTAAAAAGGCATTTATAAAACCTGAGAATAAAAAGGCATATACGAAAAGCATCTTTTTACCCAGACGGTTTGCCAGCCAGGTTGTGGCCATAGCTCCTGCTATGGAAGCAACCATTAGAGCAACCATGTAGCTGCCCGCTAACAATTGGTTGTGCAGATAATGGCTAAAATATATTACTACAATCCCTTGTTTTATCGAGTTATAAACCTGAAAAATAAGTCCTGTCATCAGTAAAATCCACCATGGTTTATTCTTTACTAAATCACGCAAATCATCTAATAACTTAGTCTTTTGCGAAGGTGGCGGCTGTATTCTTTCACGGGTGGTATAGAAAGTAACTAACAAGGAAAGAGCAAGAACAACAGACAGTATATAGATTGAAGAACTGTAGCCCCTCTTTTGATCTATTATCTGAATATCACTCACTTGCAAACCTTCTTCCCCTGAAACAATGAAGCTATAGCTAAGGCCCTCTTCCATAGAAAAGCTCTTTCCAACAGTGGCTGAATTATCGCCCTCAGCCAACAATGAATCTGACCATACAAAAAGAGCAACTCCATCTTTTGTTTTAACATTGACATTGGCTATATCTTCGCTGGCATTTATCACCAACTCGTAACTGTCACTATCTATTTGTTGCAAATTAACTTCAGAATCAACCGCTCCAAAATGAAGAACCAGAAACAACAAGGCTCCCTGCACCAGCATTCCGCCTGCAAAGGCTCCTACCATCCGATATGAGCCTAAACTTGTTCGCTCCTTATCGTCGCCCGTCATCACTGCCATCAAGGCTCCATAAGGAATATTGTTGGCCGTATAAACCAGGGTGAAGATAATATAGGTAGAATAGGCATAAACCAATTTACCGGTATCACTTAAATCAGGAGCGGTAAAAAGCAGCGACAATATAACACCAAGGGGAATGGCTGTCCACAAAATCCATGGTCTGAACTTGCCGTATTTTGACTTGGTACGATCACCCACCACTCCCATAAGTACATCACTAACACCATCACCAAAACGTGCTACGAGCATAAGTAAACCAACTGATGCCGGTTGAAGACCAAAGACATCTGTATAAAACACAAACAGAAAGGTCGAAACACCTCTCCAGGCAATATTTGCGGCTCCATCGCCTAAAGCGTATCCCAGCTTTTCTTTTATACTTAACTTCCCGCTGTGCACCATGGCTTTATATTCCTATATTACTGTTATATCTTGTGTCTAATCTAAATTGCAAAATCCAAAAGCTCTTTACGTGTGCTTTCGTACATGTCCCTGTCGAATGAGTATAAACGCGCAGGTTTATGAGCCACTCCGATTTGCTTTTCTTCCAAGGACACCAAATACTTCATTCGCGACACCTTCTTTCTGAAATTACGTTTATCCAGACTCACTCCCAGTATTACCTCGTAAACCCGCTGAAGCTGAGATAGGGTGAACTTTGAAGGAAGAAGCGCAAAACCAATAGGTTCACGAATCAAGCTTTGACGCAAGGCTATCAGAGCCTCATTAAGAATTTCCATGTGATCAAAAGCCAACTCTGTAACTTCCGAAACCGGCGTCCATCTAACATTCCGCCCCTTCCATTCAAGGGTAACCTTATCGGTTGCCAGAAGGGAATAATATCCAACCGTAACAATCCTGTCGTTCGGGTCTCTTCCACTTGCCTCAAGCCATAACTTATCATTCGCACGACTAATCCGACCCGGAGCGCCAAAGGTTTTAAACTGTTCCAGATAAATATCCTTTAATCCTGTTAAGTCAAATAAAATACGAGCTGCGGCTTCTTCAAGGTCCTCGTCCTCATATATATGGTTACCGGCAAGGGTCAAATCGCTAAATATCTCTTTGCCCGTTAGCTCATCAACCATTACCCTGTCAACCAACAAGACGTTTAATTGAGTGAAATCAAATCCAAATATTACACAATCCACCGAAACAAAATTATTAATCGTATGTCGAGTTTCCTGCTTTGTCACTGGCTCCATTTCAAAACTATTAGCTTAACACTTATCGTTAGTGTTGGTTTTACACTTTATAAAAGTAGTGCTAAATTATAACATTTAGCTAAAAGTGCAAATACTATTCTTCACAACTTTTAGATATTTTTTAACGCTCCTTGGCAAAAACTTAGATTTTACGCTGCTTTGTGTAGATTTTACACTTATAGAAATTTTCGTAATTTAGAATGATTCTAAATGACGAATAGCTTTTAGATTTTCAAGAAATAAGTAGTATGGTTCTCCCTGAGCCTGTAAGGCAAAACGCTCAGGGATTAAGAAATAAAGGCAATTCAAACTTCATCCTCAGCCCTTGAGGTGAATCTTAAATATTCGCTCAGGATCGTTACTTTCATTCTGGTCTTTAAAGCGGTGATAATAAGCACCTTTTTTGGATTCCTTAGTATTCTTGATATCAAGTCTTTCAATAACATTCAAAGACAAGACCTTTTTCCTAAAGTTACCCGGGTCAAATGTCCGTTGAAAAATAGCTTCATACAGGCTGCGTAGCTGACCAAAAGTGAAGTGTTCGGGCAACAACTCGCGCCCGGCAAGCTCATTAGAAGCTCTTTTTTGCAGGGTTTCCAAACCTTTCTCTACTATTTCATTGTGGTCGAAAATAAGCTTCGGCACTTCGTTAACAGATCTCCAGTGAGCCCCGTTTTTGCGCACCAGCTCCCTGTCGTGTTCATCTATTCTGATAAGTGCAACTAAAGCTATACTAATAACCCGCGCACCCGGATCACGGTCAACGGCCGAAAAAGCGGCGACCTGCTCCAGGTAAATATTTGTAAGGCCGGTTGTCTGATATAGAACACGCATCGCGGCATCCTCAACCGATTCACCATCACTCACAAAGCCTCCCATCAGTGACCACTGACCCTTTGCCGGTTCGATATCCCGGTGATGAAGCAGCAACTTTAGGTCTGCATCTTGATAACCAAAAATTACGCAATCTACTGCCACAAGAAATTTTGGATGCTGATAGGTCATGACTAAATCCTTTCAATTTGTTAACTAATAATTTTAATATAAATAGACAATAATTCTACGCAAAAATAAGAAAAATGTATTAAGAATCAGAAATCTCTCATTTTTCATATTTTAAGCGCCGTATGCTCATCGCTCATTAACAAGGTCCGACTTTACTTTTTTACTAAGCGTAAGGTAAACCTGCTTATATGAATGATTAATCAACTCAATAATGAATTTATCACTCAACAATCCATCCATATCCACGGTGTTCCAATGCTTCTTATTCATATGAAAACCGGGACGAATTGAGCTGTGTTCTTCTCGTATAGTTATGGCATACTCGGGTTCACATTTCAAACTGATTGAAAGCGGCCCTTCCAGATTTGTAAGTAAAAATATTTTGCCTCCTACTTTAAATACCAAAGTATCATCTCCAAAAGGCATGTCTTCGGTGGCATTAGGTAGCGAAAGACAATAGTCACGCAGAGATTCTATATCCATAGTTATCAATTAAGAGTTAATCCCAAACCTTTTACCTTTTTATTTTAAAAAATTTTTCCACTCTCTGTTTTCCTCCTTCTATCATCCTCAATCCAGCAAAGCGCTAAGAAGCTAAGTCGCTAGGTTTCTATACTCCATCTTCCACCATCCATCCTCTATCCCTCATCCTCTATCTTCAACCATCCACATTCCTGCTACTCCACCTGAGCCGTAAAAGCATGTTCAATATGTTCAATTTGCCATTCGTCACCTTCCCGGCAAGGCAGACAGGTAATAATATCAAATCTAATTCTGTTATCAATTTTCTTATACCTGACGTAGTGGTCGGCTGCCAACACCAGAAACCTTACTTTCATAGGCATTATGCTCTCGCGTGGGTGCATAAAATCGGCACTGGTTCTGGTTCTAACCTCAATTATTACCAGCACCTCGCCATCATAGGCGATAATGTCAACCTCCTTTTGATGGAAGTGCCAGTTGCGCTCAACTATCTTATAACCCTTGTTTATCAGATAATCGACAGCCTTTTGTTCGCCTAATTTACCAAGCTCATTATGTTGCGCCATAGCATATTATTTGAAGGTGGATAATACAATGTTATCATCCGATATAATTAAGTTCAACTCCCCGGACCGATACATTTAGATCAACATTAGCGCCTAATAATAAGGGCAGGTTTACTTTATCATGTCCGGCAGGAAAGCCAAATACAAGGGGATAATCATACTTCTTAACAACATCAGCAATCAGTTGATAAGCTTCTGCCCCAAATGAGTCGCGACCTTCTTGCATTTCACTCATATCTCCCACAATCAAAGCTGCCAAACCTTCAAGCTTGCCGGAGATATATAAGCCGTACATCATTCTGTCGAGATGATAAAGCTGCTCTCCTACTTCTTCCAGAAACAAAACCTTTCCCGCGGGATTGTAATCCAGACTGCTACCACGAACAACACTTAATATAGTGAGATTTCCGCCCGTCAATTGGCCTTTTGCCCAACCCGGCCTGTTTAAGGGATGTGGATTGACACTATAGGAAGGCAGTTCACCTTGCAAAAACCTCCACAACATGTCAATACCATTGGCGCTTGTTAGTCCCCTGTCAAGATTTTTAGGCATGGCTGCGTGCATAGAAGCCACCTCTATTTGGTTCTGCAGAAGAGCATGATAAAAAGTTATATCGCTAAAGCCAACGAGCCATTTGGGCTTATCCTTCATGGGCCCAAAATCGACCAGTTCCAGCAGCCTGCCCGCCCCATATCCGCCTCGCATACACCAAATCACTGACACCTCAGGATTATCAATCATGGCTTGTAAGTCGGCAGCCCTTTGCTCATCAGTACCGGCAAACTGGTGCCACGAATTTATCACATTTGTGCCGCTAATATGCCTCATGCCAATCTTATCAAGATACTTCCTGCTCAAATCAAGGTATTCAGGAGCGATTTTTCCCGCAGGTGATACCAAGCCAACCAAGGCTCCGGGCTTAATAAACTGGGGTACTTTCATTAGATTAAAAAAATGTTTATTTATCTTTGTCGAAATTATAAAAATAAAGGAAACTATTCCATTCCCCAAGAATTACGCAAGCTAAATATCTTATGACAAACTTTAAACGCACACTTGTTACTTCTGCATTACCTTACGCCAACGGACCTGTTCACATCGGACACCTGGCAGGTGTTTACGTGCCTGCCGACATCTATGTACGCTATCTTCGCCTGAAAGGAGAAGATGTACTTTTTATTGGAGGTTCGGATGAACACGGGGTTCCCATTACCTTAAAAGCAAGAAACGAGGGTGTGACGCCACAAGATATCGTAGATAAATATCATACTATAATAAAGAAATCCTTCAAAGAGTTTGGTATCTCTTTCGATATATATTCAAGAACCAGCAATAAGATACATCACGAAACGGCCTCCGGATTTTTTAGGACCCTATACGACAAGGGCGAGTTTATTGAAAAAGAAACCGAGCAATATTATGATCAGGAGGCAGGCCAGTTTTTGGCCGACAGATATATTACAGGAACCTGTCCTCATTGCAACAAAGATGGCGCCTACGGTGACCAATGTGAAAGCTGCGGAACTTCGCTAAACGCCACCGACCTAATCAATCCTAAATCAACAATATCGGGTAGCGTGCCAACTCTTAAAGCTACCAAACACTGGTATTTGCCCTTAGACAAGCACGAGCCCTTCCTGAGAAAATGGATACTTGAAGATCACAAAGAATGGAAGAGCAATGTTTACGGCCAATGTAAGTCGTGGATCGACTTAGGCTTACAGCCGCGGGCTGTAAGCCGCGACCTCGATTGGGGCGTGCCAATCCCGGTTGAAGGAGCGGAAGGAAAGGTGCTTTACGTATGGTTTGACGCTCCTATCGGCTACATATCAGCCACACGTGAGCTGACGCCCGACTGGGAAAAATATTGGAAGGATCCGGAAACCAGACTTCTGCACTTTATCGGAAAAGATAATATCGTATTTCATTGCATTGTATTCCCATCCATGCTAAAGGCTGAAGGATCATACAATTTGCCGGATAATGTTCCGGCCAACGAGTTTTTGAATCTGGAAGGCGACAAAATATCGACCTCACGCAACTGGGCGGTATGGCTCCACGAGTATTTGCAAGACTTCAAAGACAAACAGGATGTACTGCGTTATGTTCTTACCTCTAATGCTCCCGAGACTAAGGATAACGATTTTACCTGGAAAGATTTCCAGGCTCGCAACAACAATGAGCTGGTGGCCATATACGGCAACTTTGTGAACCGAACTCTGGTACTTACTCACAAGTATTATGACGGCATAGTTCCGGCACCTGAAAGCTTCAACAGTTTTGACAACGAAACTCTGGATGCAATAAAAGGAATCGTTGACAAGTGTGAAGATGCAATTAAAAACTTCAAATTCCGCGAGGCTGTTAAAGAAGCGATGAACCTAGCCCGTCTGGGAAATAAATATCTCGCCGATACCGAACCTTGGAAACTTATCAAAACCGACGCTGAGCGTGTTAAAACCATTATGTACATATCTTTACAGATAACTGCAAATCTTTCGCTCTTAATGGAGCCGTTCCTGCCTTTTACCTCAAAAAAGCTGAGGGAGATGATCAATTTAACAGAGCCCGAATGGAGTCTCTGCGGCTTAAAAGAGATATTGAAACCGGGACATGCAATTAATCAGCCCGAATTAATGTTTCAAAAGATTGAAGATCAGGAGATAGAGGTTCAGCTTGACAAGCTGCTACAATCGAAGAAGGATAACGAAGTATCATCAGTAAAGGCGGCAACACCCGCCAAAGAGAACATCTCGTTTGAGGAGTTCACTAAGATGGATATACGTACCGGGACTATTGTAGAGGCCGAAAAAGTTGCTAAAACCAAAAAGCTGCTCAGGCTCAAAATCGATACCGGCATTGACCAACGTACTGTCGTTTCAGGTATTGCTGAGTTCTTCCGGCCTGAAGAGATAATTGGCCGCCAGGTATCCATTCTGGTAAACCTGGCTCCCCGGAATCTTAAGGGAATTGAATCTCAGGGAATGATTTTAATGGCCGAGGATGCAGACGGAAAGCTGGTTTTTGTATCACCCGCGCAAAAAATCGCCAACGGCTCTATTGTCAGTTAAAAGTTTTGGAGGCTTAAAGATTTAAAAAACTTAAAACCTAAAACTTAGAACTTAAAACTTAGAACACATCAAGGCTGAGAGTGAACCCAGACAGTTGAAAAGCGGCTCTGCTTGCGCAACAGGGTCATAGCAGCCAACGCCTCATCTCTGTTTTGATACGACTGAATAGCTATTCTGTATCTGCCCGAATCATCGGCTATAACGCGGGCGCCGGAAAACCCTTCACGCTCGAACCTCTTAGCAGCATCGGCAGCATGAGCCGCCTCCCTGAAACTGGCTGCAATTATATGATGCGGCTTAACAGTTAGATCTGTCGCGGCGCTCTCTACCGCAACAACAACCGGATCAGGAACGGGATCTGCAATCTGTCCGGAGATCGCCTCTTCTATCGCTTCAACTTCGGCGGGAGGAGCCTGAACGGCCGTTGAATTTAATATTGATACGATACTCGCCTGATCAAGTTCAGGCATTTTTAGCTCAAAAGTAGAAAGCATAAGGAAACCTGCCAGCATGGCTGCAACACCGCGATAATACCATGGCGAGCGATTCATCATAATGCCGGGAACCTTAAGCTGGCTCTCAATCTTAGCAACATGCCTGTAATCAAGCGGCTCAAAACGAAAACTACTTAAGCCAAAAGCCGAAGGCAAGAAGGAGCTGCTCTCATTTGGCATAAAGATAATGTTGCCTATCGCATCCCCTCTAAGACTACCAACATCGCCCAGGTCAACTACCTCCATGTTTTTGACGCGCTCTCTGACAGATTTAACAAAGTCGGCAACTATTACCGATGCCTCCGCATAAGTAAGCGAAGCTTCCTTAGCAACATGGTTTATCAGCAAACCATCATGATGCCACAAGCTTCTGTTAAATCCAATTTCTTTGACGGGAGGAAGAAATAAGTGCTGCTCAAAAGACAGTGCTGCCGACTTGTGATTGGCAACAAAGCCCCCAAGACCAGGCACTATAACACAGTCGTGATAGTGTAAAAGCTCTGCTATATATTTCTCCATAGATGTTGTCATATCTTGCAAATATAGGCAAATTTTACACGATGAAGCTAACTATTTTTTAACAGCTGTTGAATACTTGTTAATATCTCTTTCCCGCATGTATAAACACTTTCTTATCATAAAAACAAAATTGTCTGACAAATTTGTTCTCAACACAAATTACTAAAATTTTGAATCTTGAACAAAACCATTAATTTTGAATACCTAAAATTAATTAATAGAATATGACACAAAGCCTACCCTTTTATTCAAAACCTTTTTCCCAATCTAAGCTTACGGCTCTAATTGCCCTTTTGTTTGTTTTTATTCCTGTTTTTAGCCAGATATCCCAGAGCGAACGCGAAATTTATTTTGACGACAAGCAGATTAGTTCATCGAAAAACACCATAAAAATCAATCTGTTATGGCTTTTGCAAAAAGAAGCAGCACTAATCTGGGAACATCATTACGCGCAAAAGCTCAGCTTTCAGGTCGGAGCGGGATGGATAGCCGATGGATACCACCATAGCCAATACCACATGCTGTCCGAGCTGAATGATATAATTATTAGCCCCAAGGTAGAGGGTAGTGGTTGGTCCCTTATATTAGAAAACCGCTTTTATCACAAAACAGGGCCTTCGTCCCGATTTTACAACTTTTCTTATAAGCATCGAAATTTTAGCGACTTACATTCTAACGATTTAATGATTGGGGTAGGTCTATACTTTATGCTGATAGACCGTTTTAAGCTTGACTTTTCGGCAAATTTTTGTTTCCGCATCATTAATTTAAAGAGTCCTGAAAGCTCCTGGGAGGGGGACAATTATTATGCCGATATTAACAAATTTAACGTCGATATCCCCCTATCAATAAACATCGGATATTTACTAACCAAATAATAGAAATGAAAAGAATCTTAATTACAACCATTTTGCTGGGCTATATTAGTCTGGTATTTTTTGCGAGAGCACAAGACTCCTTTGCCGATGTTTCCTGGACAAAAAGCCAGAATAGGTGTGTAGAATATATTTTTGACTCTGCTTCACCGCTCGGATATGACAGCAGTGGTGTAGTACTTCTATGCGATCCAATAACATCATCGCAACCGAATGAAATAATACTGGGTCCCGGTCAAGACTACGCCTTTATGCGCGTGGGGAGCGATATGTCATTAAACCCGATGAAAATCATAGACCTGAAAGAAGGCGACTCCAAGAAAGAATTCGAATTTGCCCTTTGGTTAAACAATGAATATTACGTTTTTACCTCCTTCCAGAATCAGGCAAGTAAAAAAACTTATCTGTTTTCACAAAGTCTTAATAAACAAACACTGGAGGTAAATGACGACTTGCGCAAGGTGGCCGAAATTGACTATAGCGAGCACAACAGATATAATAGTTCCCAGTTTAATTATAGTCTTTCCTCCGACTCGTCCAAAATTTTGATAACCTGTCTTTTAACTGATAAAAGCAAAGCTGTGTTGGAAATGCAGATGTTTGTATTTTCAGATTCCTGGGACATTATATGGAAAAAGGGAATAGTTACTTCAGCTTTCGAAAAGATTTTTGCCTACCAGAATTTCACCGTTAATAATAATGGAGAGGTTTTTGTATTGGGTAAATCCTATTCTTCTAAACGCGATTTTGAAAACGATAATATCAACAAAAAACACATATTGATAACTATTAGTGAGGATGGTAAAAAAACCAGAGAATACAATTTAGACATACCCGACAAGCTAGTTCGTTACCTCACAATGAAGCCAAATGATAAAGGGGAAGTTATTTGTGCCGGATTTTATGCACATGACCAAATGCGGAGCATTATTGGCGCATGCACATTTCACCTGAACTTAACAAATGAGAAAATGGAACTTTCTCATCAGCCCTTCCCTGTAGAATTCCTGATGGAAGGCCGCAAAAAATCGGAAGCTAAAAAAATACAGAGTAATCATAGCAGAAACAAAGAGTTTGACGATGATGAATATACCATCGAGCCTCTGTTCTTGCGTGAAGATGGAGGATATTTTCTGGCTGCAACGCAGATAAAGTTAAGTACTATTTACGCTTCTAATGGTTCAACATACACTTATCAAATTTTAACATACAATTTTAACGACGTATTAATCATTGCTTTTGATAAAAGCGGAACACTTCAATGGCACAAAAAAATTGATCATTCAAGCAAGCCAATGCAAATCGGAATGACAAAAGCCCTGCTATTAAAAGATAATCTATATGTGCTTCATAATAAGCTAAATACAAAAGAACTCGCTTTGTTGCCTAGTCTGAAGAATGCTGAACTAAGGCTTAGCCGAATTACTCCGGATGGACAGATGCAAACACAAACAATACCTTCGGGCGAGGAAATCAATATGGCGATAATACCATACACAGCCCGAAGAGCCGGAGAAGCCTCAATAATGGTACAAGGTATAAGCGCATGGTATGCTGTTTCCTTTTTGAGAATTGACTTAAATTGATTAGCTGTAAACTACCGAAATTAAAAGACCCCGGCCCCGCCCCGGGGTCTTTTAATTTTTGTCCACGCCTGACTCACCCTTGTAGTCGAAAGCCACACTGTAGGTCAGTTTTCTATGTATAAGACACAATACTACACAGATTAAAGCTTCTTCCCTCTTTTTATGCTGTTTACTTAAGCTATTATCCTTATTTTTACGGCAGAAATGGGCTATGGTTTAAAACACAACAACCAATTAGAATGGTGTATCTCTGCCTAAAGAACAACAAAATAACAAGATTAATAATATGAGTAAAAAAATTCTAGTAACGGGAGGAACAGGTTATATAGGATCACACACTGTTGTCGAGCTGCAAAACGCAGGATTTCAGGTTCTTATCGCCGATAATTTATCAAACTCCAGGATTGAAGTGCTTGATGCTATCGCAAAAATCACCGGTATAAAACCGGAATTTGAAAAGATTGATCTCTCTAACGCGAAAGAAACTGAGGTTCTTTTCGACAAACACACCGACATAGAAGCTATCATACACTTTGCAGCCTATAAAGCAGTCGGAGAATCTGTTCAAAAGCCTCTTGAATATTACCATAACAATATAAATTCGCTAATTAATATTCTGAATAATATGCGAAGAAAGGCTGTGAGAAATATGGTATTTAGCTCTAGCTGTACCGTATATGGTCAGCCCGACAAACTTCCTGTAACCGAGCAAACACCTCGCAAGCCTGCCGAGTCTCCTTATGGAAACACCAAAGCCATTTGTGAGGATATCATACGCGACTTTTGTAAGGTCAACCCTGAAACAAACTCTATTGCCTTGCGCTATTTTAACCCTATTGGAGCTCATCCCTCCGCGCTTATTGGCGAGGAGCCAATCGGTGTCCCGGGCAATCTGGTGCCTTTTATCACCCAAACAGCTGCCGGAATACGCAAGGAACTCAGCATTTTTGGCGATGACTATAACACTCCCGACGGGACTGCCATCAGGGATTACATAAATGTTGTTGACCTATCTGAGGCCCACCTTGTCGCCATCAACAGACTAATTCAAAACAAACAAAAAAACAACCTGGAGTTTTTCAATATCGGAACCGGTGACGGACTGTCGGTTATGCAACTGGTAAAAACTTTTATTGAAGTAAATAAGGTAAATTTACCATATAAAATAACAGATAGACGCCCGGGTGATATTGAGAAAATATGGGCCGATACCTCTCTGGCCAATAACGAACTGGGTTGGAAGGCAAAGAAATCACTTGAAGAGACGCTTAAGTCAGCCTGGAACTGGGAGAAGAATATTAGAAACATAAAATAAAAAAGCAATGAAGACTATTCTAATAACCGGCGGTGCCGGATTTATCGGGTCGCACGTGGTAAGACTTTTGGTTAATAAATATCCAAATTACAAAATAGTTAACCTTGATGCCTTAACCTATGCCGGCAATCTTGAAAACCTTAAAGATATTGAGCATTATAAAAACTACGAGTTTGTCAAAGGAGATATAACAGATCAGAAAATAGTAGGACGCCTGTTTGGAACAAACAAATTCGACGGTATTATTCATCTTGCTGCCGAGTCGCATGTTGACCGCAGTATAGCAAATCCTATGGAGTTTATCACTACCAATATCGTTGGGACGGTAACTCTTCTGAATGCAGCGCGTGAACAGTGGAAAAACGCCATGGACGGAAAGCTGTTTTACCACGTATCTACCGATGAAGTCTATGGCTCATTAGGCGAAACAGGTCTATTCACAGAGACTACGCCCTACGATCCGCGAAGCCCCTACTCTGCCTCAAAAGCCAGCTCAGACCATCTGGTTCGAGCCTATCATCACACCTTTGGTCTGCCGGTAGTTATCAGCAACTGCTCAAACAATTACGGTCCAAACCAGTTTCCTGAGAAGCTGCTGCCTCTGGCCATCAATAACATCCTCCACAACAAGCCAATTCCTGTTTACGGCAAGGGAGACAACATCCGCGACTGGCTATACGTCGAAGACCATGCTGCCGCTATTGACCTGATTTTTCATAAAGGAAAAATTGGCGAGACCTACAATATCGGAGGGATTAACGAATGGAAGAATATTGACCTGATAAATCTTCTTTGTGAAATAATGGACAAGGAGCTAAACCGCCCCCAAGGCAGCTCTGCAAGTTTAATCACCTACGTTAAGGACCGGGCAGGGCACGACCTGCGCTATGCCATAGATTCATCTAAAATTATGACTGAATTGGGCTGGAAGCCTTCTCTACAGTTTGAACAAGGACTTGCCAAAACCGTTAAATGGTATCTTGCAAATACCGAGTGGATGCAGCGCATTATCTCGGGAGAGTACGAATCGTACTATAGCAAACAGTATGGAGACAGATAATAACAGCAGATGATTAAACAGTATTCTGCAACAATATTCTTCTTACTCACCTTGTTGAGTTTCGCTGAAGGGCAAACAAGCTCCCTGTCGGGTATAGTTAAGGATGCCTACAGTAATAAGCCTCTTCCTTTTACCAATATTGTGGTATATCAGACCTCGACGGGAACCACCAGCGATGAAGAGGGACGCTTTCAATTTGATGAGCTGAGCCCGGGCTTTATTCGCTTGCAGGTGTCATTTTTGGGCTATGAGCCACTGATTACTGAAGAGATAATGCTGTCGGCCGTGCGCCGGAATTACGTTGAACTGGCATTGACGCCGACGAATCAACAAATTGACGAAGTCCGCATTCTTGCCAATGCTTTTGCCACAAAAATAGAAAGTCCTCTCTCGCTCCAACGTATCGGGGTTGATATCATTGAAAAAGGAGCCGGAAGCTCCCGCGATCTTGCAAAAGTACTGCAAAGCTTTCCCGGCGTAGGAAGCACAACATCCTTTCGTAACGATTTAATAGTCAGAGGCGGAGGGCCTTCAGAAAACCGCTTCTATCTCGATGGTATTGAGATTCCGGTACTAAATCACTTTTCTACGCAAGGAGCATCAGGAGGGCCAATTAGCTTGCTCAACGTCGATTTTATTCGCGAGGTGGATTTCTATTCAGGAGCTTTCCCGGCATCACGCGGAAATGCTTTGAGCTCAATCTTTGAATTAAAGCAAATCAATCCCAACCCCGAAGCAAGCAGCATCAAAGCCACCCTTGGAGCTTCTGAAGTTTCTCTATCGGCCAACACACCAATTAGCGAGAGGACTTCAGCCTTGTTTTCGGCACGTCGCTCCTACCTGAACTTTTTGTTCGACATAATTGGCCTTCCCTTTTTGCCGACCTATAACGATTTTCAGGTGCTTACACGCAGCAAAATCAACCGCCATAACGAGCTAAGCTTTATTGGAATAGGCGCAATAGATGAATTTGCACTAAATACAGGACTTGAACCTACTGAAGAGAATCGCTATATTTTGAGCTACCTTCCGGTGTTTGAGCAATGGAACTACACCATTGGCGCCTCTTACAAGCATTTTTTCGCGCAAAGCTATTCGCTGCTTTCTCTAAGCCGCTCACACCTTTACAATACAATTTACAAGTACCGTGACAATGATGAGAGCTCAGCAGACAAGCTGATAAGTGACTATAAATCAAATGAAATAGAAAACAAAATGCGTTTCGAGTATTTTGCCAATCCGGGTGCATGGACCTTTAGTACCGGCGCTGCCGCTGAATATGCAACATATACCAACGCAACACTTGCCAATGTATTCAGGGATAATGAAGCTGAACAGATAGCTTACGACTCACGGCTTAATCTTGTAAAATGGGGTCTCTATGCCTCGGCATCGCGTCGTGTTTTTAACGAGCGACTGGCTCTATCAGGAGGACTGCGCATTGATGCCGCAAGTTATGGACCAAGCATGAATAAGCCTCTGGATCAACTTAGCCCACGAGCCTCGGCATCCTTTAGCATACTGCCTTCTCTACTATTAAACGCCTCTGTTGGCAGGTACTTTCAGCTCCCGGCATACACCACGCTTGGCTATCGCGATAAAGACGGAACCCTGGTGAATAAGGAAGAAGGCCTGCGCTACATTAGAGCCGATCACTTTATCGGAGGCCTTGAATGGCGCATCTCGTCCTCACTACGCGCCACCCTCGAGGGATTTAACAAGCGTTACGCCGACTATCCCGTCTCGGTAGTCGATGGTATTTCGCTAGCCAGCAAAGGGGCTGATTATGGCGTACTTGGCGATGAAGCTGTTCTCTCAATCGGCAGCGGAAGAAGCTACGGCTTCGAATTTTTGCTGCAGCAGCGTACTTCGGGTGGACTAAATTATTTGCTAGCCTACACCTGGGTAAAAAGTCGCTTTAGCGATATTAAAGGACGCATGCTACCTTCTTCATGGGATAGCGGCCACCTTCTTACCATTACGCTGACTCAGGCTTTCCCCCGCAACTGGGATGCCGGTTTCAAGTGGCGTTACATTGGCGCCTTGCCCTACACTCCTACCGATCGTGAGCGCTCTGAACTAGTTGAAGCCTGGGACCTTCGAGGCAGAGAGTATCTCGATAATGAGCGTTTTAATCAGGAAAGACTAGAACCTTTTCATCAGCTTGATGTGAGGGTAGATAAAACATTCTACTATCCTAAGTTTTCACTGGGCTTCTATTTAGATATTCAAAACCTCTACGCCTTTGAAAGCAAAAACGCTCCGCGTCTGTTGCAGCAACGCGACGAAAATGACCAACCTTTAATACAAGGCACTGATCCGGAGCGTTATGTTTTAAAGGAACTACAAACCTACTCAGGGACCTTCTTGCCGTCAATAGGGATAATCCTGGAATTTTAATGATAAAAAAACAACTACTACATAGCAGGGCTTTACTCTGACTATCCCAGCGGGTTTTCTACTTTACCGCTAAAGAGGATAGCGCCGGTGCTCTTTTCCGAAATTACAAAGACAAAAGGTCTGTCAACTCTGAATTCAAGCTCTTGCGGCATGCTGGTTAACTCGAATCCTATGCTGGTAACGGCAGCTGCTTCTGTTCCCCTCTCATCCACTTCAATGAAAGTTTTGTGCAAGACCTCACTAATTATCAAGCCACCGGCGCCAATATTTTCAAATCCCCGATCATCGCTAAAAGCAAGCTTCATCCCTAAGGACTGCAATGCAGGAATTAACTCGTAATCGCACTCAAGCTTAAAGCGTGGCAACGATACATTCACCTCTACTTTGTGGCTGTCTTTTATTAGTTCTTCCCAAATACCTCCTAAGTTATTTATCAGCTCATCGTTTGACGAAGCTTCAGAAGGCAGTATTACGGTCATATTAAAAGTACCATCTCCATAAGGCAGGCGCAGTGCCGAGTATCCTTCTCCATGACTTAAGACAAAATCTGCTTTCTGTTGCATCATCTTAACTTCAACAGAGCCTCCATCTGTAAGATAAAAAGGAGCATCAATAGTTTTTCCCTTATCAAATTTTGAGGACCATTCTCCATTGAAATAAACCGCGTTAATCAGGAAGAGTACATGTTCAGGACTAATATCTTCAACAATAGAGGGAATCTTTTTATGCGTAGCATTATTTACCCAGCTGTTAATAATCTGCTTAGATTTTTCTTCGTCGTTAAAGTCAAGCCCCGATATCTCAGCATCATAATATTTGCCAAGGGTTTCAAAAAAACTTTCTTTAATGGTATAAGTGTCGCGATACCAGGCAGAATTAACTATCTCAGTTACAACTTTTGGGTCGGCACTTGCCAAAGCCTCCCTTATGTTTTTGTAGGCTTCATGCAAACCCTCAGCACTGTCAAAGCCAAAAACCGAGAGCATCTCATCTAGATTATCCCCACCGGCTCCGCTAATTGCCATACCAAAGGCCTGCATTATGCTCAATGACGACAGTACAACATTATCACCGGCCTCAGCCTCATCGTTAAGAGCCTTGAAAATATTCCAGTTAAAATCAAAACTTTGCTCAATAAGCTCGGCTGATTTAAGAGAAAACGGAACAGGCTCAGGCTGTGGCTCTTCATGCTTATCACAAGAAGCAGCCAGCAGTAAAACAAGAGATAATAATGCAAGGATATTTTTCATAGCGTCACAGTTTAGTGTTTTTATAATTACAATAACGACTCTATGATGATGAAAAAAACCTGTGGTTGCGTATCAGGGCTAAAAAAGCCCTGATTAATTTACAAAAAAACGGAAGCGACTAAATAAGCCCCAGTCTTTTCAGTTCTGCTTTCAACAAATCAGCATTTTTGTCCTCCATCGAGCAAAGTGGCGGACGGAAGCTTCCGCCTATCTTACCCATCAAGGCTAAAGAAGTTTTTACCGGAATTGGATTTGATTCAATAAACATCAACTCCATAATTCTTTTATACTTAAAAAAGAGTTTACGAGACTCCTCCACCTTCCCATCAAGGGATGCCATCATTAAATCATGGAAATCGCGGGGAATAATATTGGCTACTACTGAAATACAGCCATCTGCGCCCAGGAAGTTGGCTGCCGGAGCCAGAAAATCGTCGCCACTATAAACCTTAAAACCTTTCGGACGAAGAGCCAGCAATTCAGCAAATATTGCCAGGTTACCCCCTGCCTCCTTAATAGCCACTATATTCTCAAACTCTTTTGCAAGCCACACCGCCGTTTGTGGTGAGATCGTACTGCCGGTGCGACCCGGAACATTATATAGAATTATCGGAGTATTAACGGCTTGAGCGATTGTAGAGAAATGCAATCTCAGACCCTTGTCTGTAGGTTTATTATAATATGGAGAAACAATTAACAAGGCATCAACGCCGTGGTCAACAGCCCGTTTAGAGTAAGTAATGCACTCATTGGTTGAATTGCTCCCGGCACCGGCAATTACCGGAATCTTACCATTAACCCGCTTCACTGCTCGTTCAATCATTGCAGCATCTTCGGCTTCCGAAAGAGTTGGCGTTTCACCGGTTGTTCCGCATACTACCAACCCGTCGGTGCCCTGTTCCAGATGCCAATCTACAAGTTTGTCAAAGGATAACAAATCAAGGTCGCCGTTATCTTTGAAAGGGGTAGTAATCGCGACGACTGAGCCGCGCAAATTTTCTATTGTCATAACAATTATGAATTTACTATTTCAAATAGGGTAATAATAGCATCGCCTACTTAAGCCGCGTAAAGATATTGAAAAGTATAACACCATGCAAAGCCGTGAGTTCATATCTACAGCTGCTTTTAACAATTAGCGCTATGGAATATTCACCGGCTTTAATTCTTCGCGAAGTACTTCCCGTTATCATAACCATATCTGTAATTATACTCCCGTCTCTGAAAAGGAATACCATTCATCATAATAGAAAGATGAGGCACCTTATTAATTTTCTCATCTTTTAGGTTCATTTTCAAAACAGGCTTGGGCGTAAAATTATGACGCACTACAATAATATTCACATCGGCATGACCTGTTAACAATTGTGCATCGGCAACTACGCCTATCGGGGGAGTGTCAATTATTATCATATCATACTTACTCTGTACTTCTTCCATAAACTTAGCGGTAGCATCACCGGCAATCAGTTCGGCAGGATTTGGAGGAATATGGCCTGCCAGGATTATGTGCAAATTATCCCTCTCAGGGTCTTGGTTAATAATATCTTCAATTTTGGCAGCTCCGGTGTAATAGCTGCTTAATCCATTGCCATTTGCAGTGATCTCTGCCTGCTTGCTCAGCGAGGGGCGCCTCATATCATATTCAATCAACAGAGTTTTCTTGTTAAGTTGAGCAAATGAACGGGCCAAATTGAGGGCACAAAAGGATTTACCCTCGCCCGGCAAAGTGCTGGTAATAAGCACTGTTTTGGAACCTCCATGATTTGAATAATATCCCAGGGAGGTCCTGATGCTTCTGAAAGCTTCCGCGAGTATAGTGTTGCCGGGCACATTTTGCTCAACACCATCCTCTTCTGAAGTAACAATTTTCGCATTTTTCTTCTCCAGCGGCACTTCCCCGATAATAGGCAATGAAGAAAACTCTTTAATATCTTCAATTTCCAAAATCTTATCATTAGTAAAAATGATAACGAAGATTAGTACTGCCGGTAAGAATATTCCCAGGATAAAAACCAAAAGCAGGGAGCGGGTCAAATCAGGCACTACCATTTCTTTTACCATAGCCATTTCAACTATCTCATTATCGGGGCGATTAGCAGCTTTTGCCAGCTGAGCCTCGGTAAGCTTGTTAAGCAAAAAAGTGTAGGTCTCATTATTCATCTGCCTTGTACGCTCAATATTCAGCAATCTCTGCTCGGTATGCGGCAGCTTTCTAATCTCTCCGCTAAGTTGAACCAGGCGATTGTTGATATCATTGAGTGAGAGGTTGGTGGCGGCAATTACACTACGCAAAGATTCCTGAATATTAATCTTGAGATTATCAATGCTCGCGTTGATACGAGCAATATTAGGATTTTCGGTAGTTGCGTTAAACCTTAATGCAGAACGTTCTGCATTAAGCGTAGAGAGCTGGGAGATAAGCTGCGTAAGTACTGGATCCTCAATGCCCATGGAGCTGGGAACTGCCACTTCGTGCATGTCGCGATTCTGATTGATATAATCGTTAAGATATGAATAGTAATCCAACTTGGCCATTAAAGCCGATTTCTGCTCCTCGAGGTCTTTAGACTGGGTTATAATCATCTGTCCTTGATAGGATACATCCATTACTACATTGCTTGATCTGAAATTCTCCAGTATATTCTCAGCAGCACCAAGCGAATCAGCCACGCCGATAAGTTGACCCTCGATAAAGGCAATAGTATTCATGGCGATCTGATTCTTTCTCTCAAGAGTGTAAGCGACCGAGTTCTGGGCCAACTTATTCAGGAAGTCAATGCCCTTTTGAGTATTATTCTCCTGGATAGATATTTGAACTATGGTAGAACCAAAACCTACCTGATCGAGATAAATTTTAGCCTTATACTCACTAACAAGAGCTGAGAGATGATTTACCTTAAATTGATAGCCTTTCTCCCAATATTTTGTCTTAGCAATATTCTCCTCAACCGGAATTATGGTAAACACATAGCCGGGGCCAACAATTTTTTCGAAGAATTTAAACTCTTCCTTAGGACCAGAGCCCTCTCTTTCGAGCAAAAATCTATCCTTCGATTTGAATTCCACATTAAAGGTGGCTCCGCGAGGTACAACCTCACTAGAGTCAATAATAACACGAAAAGGCGAATCCTTATATATCTCTTGTTTCCTGAAAAGCTCCTTCTCAAAATAAGAAATCTCAAAATCAAGCTGCTTTATAGTTTTCTCTATCTGATGACGCGAAGACAAAATAATAAGCTGATTCTCAATATGGCTCTGACCTCCTAAGGTGATACCGGGTAAAGCCTTCTCACTCACGCCAATTCGACCCGTCTGGGCACCCTGCGATTCTGAAATAAGAACCTGAGTGCTAATCTGGTATAAAGGAACAGTCGTTTTATATGATATTAGTGCAATAACAATGGCTACAAACAGAAAGATTGGGAAAAAATACCAATAGCGTAAAGCCCTGAAAAACAATTTCTTTATATCGAAATTTTTCTCGCTTTCAACAACGTCATAGTTTTTCATCGAAATAAAAATAAAAATAGTTACTACTTAACCAGAGTGTAAATAACCAGGGCTAGACTAATGACACTGGCTCCAAGACTAACCGGTATTGAGCTAAGATTCCACTGCTTAAGTCTGCGCGGTTCCACATAAACAATATCGCCGGGCTTCAGATAATAGTAGGGCGAAAACATAATTTTTTCGTCAGTAGTATCGATAATAAGCATCTGGGGAGTATCTCCATCTTTACGTATAAGACGCACCGTCTTACGGTTGGCAAAATCTGTCATGTCTCCCGCCAGACTCACGGCTTCAAGTATCGAAATCTCTTCGCTGTTCATAAGAAACCTTCCCGGACTCCGCACCTCTCCCATTATTGTTACATGGTCGTTCAATAACTTTACAATAGCGCCGCTCTGGTCTATATACTTGCTTGCAGCCAGCTCTATCTTCTGTGCTATCTCATGAAGTGCAAGACCTGCAACATATATCTTACCGAGGAAGGGATAATCAATTGCCCCGTCGAGCCCGACCCTGTAGCCCAACAAGCTGGCCGACATAGGATTGGAGGCCATGGAACTATATCCTGATTCGTTATTCAAAAATGCTGAGGAACGATCATCCAGGCTCGTAACCCGTATATAGAGCAGATCGCCCGGTTTGACCAAATAATCTCCTTTCTCTATTTTATACTGACCCTCTATATCCTCCAAACGTTTTGCCATATCTCCCTGCAAATAGATTGATTCCTTCAGCGGAACGCATGACACTGTCACAAACAACAGAAGAATATATAAAAGTGAGAACCTGCTTTTCAACTTCATCGTGATAAATTTTTATTTATTCATTAATCCTAAACCTGCTTAGTTCAGTGGTTTAATCTCTTAGTATGCTAATATTCAGCAATAATTACTCAGTTTTAGCCCAAGGAAAACCCTTTGTACCAGACTTAAAACAATGTGCAATTTAAGCAATACTATGTTATATAACATTGTTTTTTCCTCAGGTTTAATCACCTCTTTTTTGTGGTTGGTCAAATAATCCCGCTTGTGTTTGTCATAAAATATATTTATTTTGCTTTTGCTACCAATTAGCTCACCCAATGAGACTTTTGCATGAACTCCCTTTTCTAAGAATTGTACTCTTAATTAGCTGCGGAATCATCCTTTATCAATACTCCCCGCTAAGTACAGATAATATGATGATCGCAATATCAGCTATTGGGATATTGGCTGCGCTCATGCTTGTTTACATTATTTTTGGATCCGGTAAATATCGCAAAAGATGGATTCCCGGTTTTCTCTCCTCTATATCACTAATCATAATCGCCTATACACTTACTGCTATTAAGACGCCTACAGCGCTCAGCACTTCCTTTGACACGGTCGTTGTTGGAGAAGTTAACTCGCTGGAATACCGCGACAATGATTGGATAAGGATTGTTTTGAAACCTGAAGCCTTCGATACCGCGCTTCAGTTTAAACGCTCAGATAAATTGCTATTAATGGTTAGGGGTCCGCTTAAGGACTCCCTTCAGGAGGGCAACCGTCTAATAATCAAGGGGGAAGTGATGCCTCTTAGCCCCGGCAGCAATCCAAATTCCTTTGATTATAGCAAGTACCTGCGCAACAAGGGCTTTGTCGGTCAAATGTTTATAAGCTCTTCGGATCTTCGTCCTATTGCCGGCCGCAAATACAAACTAAGATATCTTCCACAAAAAATAAGGGCTAAGTGCATGACTATCTATTCAAAATACGGGATGTCTGATAAGTCTGTTGCAGTAGTACAGGCACTCTTATTAGGCGACCGCTCAGGCATTGACCGTGAAATCAATGAGCATTTTATTAAGAGCGGAGCCGTGCACATCTTATCTGTTTCTGGCCTGCATGTTGGCATAATACATCTTCTAATCACTGCGCTGCTGGCTCCTTTATTCAAAGCAAACAGCCCGGCGAAATGGACTGTTTCAACCTTAGCACTTCTCGCATACTCATTTATTGCAGGCTTTTCTCCTTCTGTCTCAAGGGCGGCATTTATGTTTTCCGTTGTTAGTGCCGGCAAGTTATCAAGTCGCCGTTCCAATATTTACAATCTGGTCTGCCTATCGGCCTCGCTATTGCTGATTATCAATCCTCTTTCCCTTTTTAATGCCGGCTTCTTGTTAAGCCACATGGCGGTTATTGGCATTGCGGCATTCTACCGTCCTATTAATAATTTGTTTAACTTCCGCTTTGTCGGTTTTCGCCATCTCTGGTCACTGGTCGCTCTATCGCTCTCGGCGCAGCTTAGCACTGTACCCTTATCCATCTATCTGTTTGGAGCCTTTCCAGCCTGGTTTATTCTGTCCAACCTTATAATTGTGCCAATTTGCACACCCGTTATTATATCAGCGGTCGGAATTCTCATTTTTTCTCCTCTTCCCTTTGTCGCAAAAATCCTGGTTGGTATTTGCGATGACCTGCTGCTGTTTATGACTGACATTGCAGCTACAATAGAGCAACTGCCGGGAAGCTATCTGCAACACTTATGGATTTCCTTGCCTATAATGCTCATACTTTATCTTGCCATAATATACCTGTACCGCATAATGTCAAACCCGGGCTACAAGAGCATCACACAATTTATCGCCATTTTGGCAATAGTCACAGGCGGATTTGGTTATCAACATTCCATAAAATTAAAATCCTCACAGTTGGTTGTGTACGACGTCAACAGAGCTTTCCTGATGGACCTGGTTGACAAAGGTAAAGTTTTCACTATTCAGTCGGACGAACTCGATGAACGCAGCAAATCATTCGCACGCGACGGAAACCTGAAAAAGCTGAAGCTAAACTCACAAAGCGGCCAGGTGCTAAGCATTAATCAGGGCGAGCTACCGGGACTTACTTGCTTTTCCATAAATAACAATCGGGTAGCTCTTATACACGGGACAGGTAAAATAGGGCAATTCAGCAGTAAGGATTTAAACTCCGACATCCTGATTATTGCAGGCTCAATCAACTGCAATATTGACGCTGTAATTGATTCCTCACAATGCAAAACCATAGTAACAGCATCTAATTGTCCCCGCTACTTGACAAACAAATGGCAGCAAGTGTCAGAGCAGCGCGGATTAAGTTATCACTCAGTGAATGAAAGCGGAGCCTATGTATTAAAACGTCGCAAATAACACTGAAATATATATAGCTTCTAAAGTTTCGCAATTTGACTTTTATTGTATTAATTTGTCGCCAAAATCCATCAATAATCCAGTAAGAAAATGAAGATTGTGATTGCCGGGGCCGGTGAGGTTGGTAACCATCTCGCGAAGTTGTTCTGCAATGAAGACCACGACGTTATCCTAATGGACAGCGACGAAAATAAGCTTCGTAAAGCGGCGACAAATTATGATTTGATGACTGTAACGGGCTCGGTTAGTTCCATTGAGGATTTGAAGACAGCACAAGTTTCAGGCTGCGACCTTTTCATTGCAGTACCTCCTTACGAGGAAGTGAGCATACTATCGGCCATGCTCGCCAAAAAACTGGGTGCTAAGAAGACGATTGCGCGGATTAATAACTACGAATATCTCCAGCCCGAGAACAAAGAATATTTCAGGCAACTGGGAATAGACGAGATGGTGTATCCCGAACATCTGGGCGCTCAGGAGATAATAGCCTCCTTAAAACAGGTTGGCATACGCCAGATGTTCGAATTTACAAGTAGCAAGCTTATCCTCTATGCCATAAAAATCAGGAATAATGCTCCTATCGTAGGAAAGACCCTGGCGGAAATTAATGCCATGCACGATCCTAACTTATATTATACTCTCGCCGTTAACCGTGATGGCAAAACAATTATAGTTCACGGGAAAGATGTGCTCAAGCACGAAGATTTGATTTATGTTATAACCACTAAGGCTGGAACTGCACAACTTTTGGCCGATACGGGGAAGGTTCAGTATGAGGTGCGCAATATTATGATGCTTGGCGGCAGCCGTATAGGCCTGAAAGTTGCCAAAGTTTTGGAAAACGACTATCATCTGAAACTGATTGAAATAGACCGTGAGAAGAGCAATCATCTTGCCGATTTGCTCGAAAACACCATGGTTATTAATGGCGACGGGCGCAATTTGACTCTTCTTAAAGATGAAGGGATAGGCAAGGCAGATGCCTTCATTGCAGTTACCGACACTTCAGAAATCAACATCCTGGCTTGTCAATTGGCAAAAAAGATGGGCGTAAAAAAGAGTGTTGCTGAAGTAGAAAATATGGACTACATAGATCTGGCGGAAAACATGGGAATAGGCACCATAGTTAATAAAAAGATAATAGCAGCCTCTTACATTTACCGCCACACATTTAAGGCTAATGTTTCCTATGTAAAGTGCCTTACGGCTTCAGAGGCCGACGTTCTGGAGATGATAGCCCAAAAAGGTGCAAGGATTACCAAAGGCTCTCTTAAAGAATTAGATTTGCCAAAGGAGATAAATATTGGAGGAGTAATAAGAGGTGAAGAAACCATCATCCCTAACGGTAGCACCAGAATACAGGCCGGTGACAGGGTTATAGTACTGGCACTGCCCGAAGGTCTTAAGAAGGTTGAGAGACTATTTCTTTAACAGGGAGCCCGGCAAACACTACATTTCAAATTTGCCTTTTCCCTGCCTGATAACACTGAAAGGATATGTGGTGCAATCAACTATGGTAGAAGGCTCATTTCCGCCATACCCTCCATCAATTACTGCATCTACCAGTTTCTCATATTTTTCATAAATCAAGTCCGGATCGGTAGTATATTCTATCACCTCATCCTCATCTCTGATTGAGGTACTTAAAACCGGATTGCCCAACTCTTTCACAATTTCAAGGATTATATCATTGTCCGGAATACGGAAGCCAATGGTCTTCTTGTTGTTTTTGAAGAGTTTAGGAACACTATTGCTGGCAGGAAGAATAAAAGTGAAGGGCCCCGGCAAATGTCTTTTCAGAGTCTTAAACACATTGTTGTCGAGAGCTTTTGCGTAAGAAGACAAGTGACTCATGTCGCTACAGATAAAAGACAAATGGTCGCGCCTTAAATCCAGACCCTTAATTCTGGCTATCCTTTCAACGGCCTTTGAATTATTAATATCGCATCCTAAACCATAAACTGTATCAGTGGGATAAATAACCAAACCACCATCTCGTAAAATATCTGCTACTTTACGTATCTCCCGGGGATTGGGATTTTCAGGATAGATTTTGATCAGCATAATTGAAAGTTTGAGCTGAAGAGTGGGGGGAGGAGGATTCGAACCTCCGAAGTCGTAAGACAACAGATTTACAGTCTGCCCCAGTTGGCCGCTTTGGTATCCCCCCTTCAGTAAATTGCTTCGTTTAAGAACAAAAAATAATCCCTACCAGGGATTACTTAAATATTGAGAGCCGATGGAGGGATTCGAACCCCCGACCAGCTGATTACAAATCAGCTGCTCTGGCCAACTGAGCTACATCGGCAAGTGGGTAAGCTATCTGTATCGCACCGCTTCAACCGCCTACCTTTGCTGTCGTCAGACCCTGGAGGAGTTCAGCAGGAGCTGGTCGTACAGGACTTACCCGGTGACAAAAGTAGAAAATTCTTTAATTAATACAAGGACTTTTGCACAATTTTTTCACTCATTTTTTACTTGACAGCGCACAATTCACGCTATCAGACGCTTATCACTACACGCCCCTATCGTGCAAACTATGACTCTTGACCCGACCCTCGCAAAATTCAGTAATTAATGCGTTCTTAACTATCTGCTAATATATATTTTCGTACTTTTGAAGTCGTGGCAGGGTCTTCCATCAAAGAAAAAGGCCTGTATCCACCAATAGTTCAGTTGTATCATAACTAAAACAATATATCATCATGAGCAAAGAGCCTGACAAAAAGCTATATATTTATTCTAGCGGGGCAAAAATGGGACTGGCATTAGTCGTCCTATTGCTAATTCTTCATTCTGCCGGCAAACTAATAGGCTCGGGATGGACTTCGCTTAGCTGGATTGTCTATATAATAGCAATTTACCTGACAATGTCCGTTTATCGCGATCGCTATAATAATGGAGTGTTATCATACGGCAATGGCCTTCTTTTTGGGTTAAAAATCTCTACTTTATCGGGAATTATAGTCGGGTTCTTCTATTTTATTCTGATACGTTTTATAGATCCCGGAGTTAAAGATGCAATGATAGCACTTGCCGAAGAGGCTTATTTGGCATTAGGCATGCCGGAGTCGCAGGTCGAGATGATGTATGAAGCTATCCAAATGACCACTAATCCCTGGGTTATGTTAATGTCAAATGCCCTGGGCGGACTGATAAACGGCACCATAGTATCGCTGATAGTGGCGCTTGTTGTACAACGCAAAGGCGATCCTTTCAAAGAAGTTATGAAAGATGTTGAATAGTGATGAAAAGTTAGATCTGACGTTAGTAATTCCCTTGTTTAACGAAGAGGAGTCGATTACCGAATTGCTTGAGTGGATTTACAAGGCTGTTAAGCCTATGGATATTCGTTTCGAAGCTATAGTCGTTGACGACGGCAGTAAGGATGAGTCGTGGACGATAATTAAAAAGATGTCAGCTGTATATCCATGGCTAAAGGCCATACGTTTCAGACGAAATTACGGGAAATCAGCAGCCCTGCACTGCGGCTTCAGAGAGGCTAAAGGCGAGGTGGTTATAACCATGGATGCCGACCTTCAGGATAGTCCTGACGAGATTCCTGAATTGGTGCGCATGATAAAAGAGGATAATTTCGATTTGGTTAGCGGATGGAAAAAGAAAAGGCAGGATCCCCTAGGCAAAACTATTCCCAGCCGCATCTTCAATCGCACAGCTCGTTTGGTCTCAGGAATTAAATTGCACGACTTTAACTGCGGACTGAAGGCATATAAGCTGGAGGTAGTTCAAAATATTGAGGTGTACGGTGAAATGCATCGTTATATTCCCATTCTGGCAAGACGAGCCGGCTTTGGCCGTATTGGCGAAAAAGTTGTCCACCACCGTGAGCGCAAATATGGAGTAACAAAATTTGGTTACGAGAGATTTATTAAAGGCTTCCTCGACCTCTTATCCATTATGTTTATCTCAAAGTTTGCAAATCGCCCGATGCACCTCTTTGGATCGCTCGGAACAATTACATTTTTCGCAGGCTTTTTATCGGCCTTATGGCTGGGCATTCGCAAGTTGTGGCATGTTTATCAGGGCATAGAATCTCCGCTGGTAACCAATAGTCCCTATTTTTATATTGCTCTAACCTGTATGATTTTGGGAACACAACTGTTTATGACAGGTTTTGTAGCCGAGCTGGTTGGCAGGATAAGACCCGACAGAAACCATTATCAAATCAGCGAGAAACTCTGATATGCTCCAACATATCATCAATCTGAAGAGGATGAAACCAACTGATTGATTTATCGCGCTTAAACCAGGTAAGCTGCTTCCTGGCATAACGACGCGAGTTACGCTGAATTAGCTCAACAGCCTTTTCAAGAGAATGGCTGCCGTCGAAATAGGCAAACATCTCCTTGTAGCCCACAGTGTTAAGCGCGTTAAGATCCCGGTGTTCAATTAGCGACTTTGCCTCTGCTTCCAGACCCCTCTCAATCATCACCGGCACCCTGCTGTCAATTTGGTCGTAGAGCTCCGAACGATCCATATTCAGTCCTATCCTCACTATCGTAAAAGGTCTTTCACGCCTGGGTCGGGTCCTCAAAGAAGAATAAGGCTTTCCTGTCATCAGGCAAATTTCAAGGGCGTGAATAATGCGTTTAGGATTCTTTAAATCCACCTGTTTGTAAAACTCCGGGTCAAGGTGCTTCAGTTGAAGCCTAATAGCCTCAAGTCCCTCCTCTTCATACTGCCTCATCAAGTCCTTACGTAACTGAAGGTCGATAGTAGGCAAATCATCAATACCATAACAAAAGGCATCAAGATACATCATTGAGCCTCCTACCATAAAAAGGGTTTCGTGGTCTTCAAACAGCTTCTCACTCAGTTTCAAAGCATCCTGCTCAAATTCGTAGGCGCTGTAATGGTCGAAAACGGAGCGGGAACCTACAAGATAATGCTTGACTAAAGACTGCTCTTCGAGGGTGGGAGCTGCCGTACCTAAAGGAATTTCCTTGTAGATTTGTCGCGAATCGGCAGATATAATAACAGAATCATAAGAACTAGCCAGAGCTATCCCTACTTTTGTCTTTCCAATACCTGTTGGCCCGCCAATAACCACCATCGTTTTTGCCATAATACAAACAACTGTCTTAGTGGGGCTTAATAATCATCGAAATCAAAAGAGTCATCTGCATAATCTTCAGGGAATTCATCATCAAGACCGGAAAAGTCATCGCCATCGTCATCGTCATACGACTCGCTCTCGTCGGCATCCAAATCAAAATTTTCATCCAGAAACGGAGTAGGTGCCGTGCCTTCCAGTCGCACAGCAGCCGGTTCTTTGACTTCACCTTCTGTAATATGAGTAAGCTCCATAAAAAGTACCCTCTCGGCAAAAGGATCAAAAGTGTAAAGCATACGCTGCTTGGGCCTGTCCAAATATGTATCCAGTGTGATCTGATCCATAACCCCAATGCTGCCATCACCGGTCATATCAATTAGCGTAATCTCCTGTTCCTTTTGCCAGGCTTCGTCGGTAATAAAAAAAGAGGTGAGCTGGGCAGAATCGAAATTCAGTTTCTGCTGGATAAAATTGTGCAAATCAATGAATTTAGCGCTAGCATTAATGGCTATATCAAACAAAAAATCATCAGACTCATTGCTAATGGCCCGAAAAAAATAAATCATACAAGGGGTGTTTAGTAGTTCAAATATTTGATAAAACCTTTGGATATATTACGGTTTTGCTTCGAAACATCCTCCACTTAACGAATTAACAAAGCATTTTGTTTCATAATAATTAGGAAAAGCAGTTAAAACTGCGGCAAACTTTCCTATTTTTCGACTTTCAATTAAACTATGAACTTACAAGTCAAAAGAATATTATTTCAAATTTTGCTCTTGCTTATTTGCGAAAACATGTCTGCTCAGAAGCAGCAGACTGATTCTACCGGCATATTTGATAAGCTCTCCAACCTTGGTGAAGTAGTTATCGACAATCTCACCTTCCCCACCGAAAGGGGCGTTTGGGCAATCTACCCTGCCGGAGGATACTCCTCACGCACAGGTGTAGAACTGGGCATTATGCCGATATACAGTTGGGATGCCAACAAAGTAGCGGCCGGCAGCGTGAACACCCTCACTTCATCAGTGCAGTTATCGACCAAAGGAATGGTGGAAATCAGCTCGCGACTGGAGTGGTTTCTTTCATCACGCTGGCAGCTAAAGACGCGAATCGACTGGCTTCGGCTCAACGACAGCTACTGGGGCGCCTGGTCGCGAAACAATGAGTCAAGGATGGATTATCGTTCTGAAAGATATGGAGGCGAACTCTCATTATTTCGCAGCATTAAAAACAAGTTTTATGTCGGCATAAGTGGCTCTTTCAAAAACTATTCGATAAAAGATGAAGAAAACCCGCCGCAAATGCTATACGGAGCGGGAGGTGGTAATCTGACTGGCTTTGGTCCTACTCTGCTGTTTGACAGCAGAGACCATGTGCTGGCTCCCCGTTCAGGCTCTTACCTGAACGTCTCATGGCTTATTTTTAATGATGAATTTCTGAGCGACTACTCATACAAGAACTATCTTCTTGATTTTCGTCACTTTATAAATATTGGTCAACCGGTAATAGCCTTTCAGGCCTTATGGGAGCATAACGATGGCGATGTACCTTTCTTTGCTCTCCCCCAGTTGGGAGGAAAAGAACGACTCCGCGGTATTGGTCACAGCAACAGAGTAATAGACAAGGAGGTATGGCTCATAAAGAGTGAGTTAAGGACTCATATCTGGTGGCGAATTGGAGGAGTAGTTTTTGCCGAAGCCGGCAAGGCCTCGCAACATACCGACTTCAGCCTGAATGATGTAATCTATTCGGGAGGTTTGGGCTTGCGTTTCCGATTACTGCCCGACGAGCCTTTAAACATTAGGCTTGATGCCGCCCTAAGTACAGAGGGGCAACACGGAATATTTATCTCATTACGTGAAGCCTTTTAATCTTAGGGGAAATAATACTTAGCTTTATAAAAAAGGTCTTATTAATCGCTATAAAACAATAAACTGTAACTATGTCGCAATTATCTCCTGATAACTACAGGCTTATACTTGAAGAACTTCTGCTTAAGAAAAACCCTGTAAAGGTGTCTGTGCGCGGAATGAGCATGTTTCCCATGCTGATGAAGGATGATCTTGTAATCGTCTCTCCAACTAATTATCAAGAGTTGAAGAAAGGTGACATAGTGGTCTTTGAAAAGAACGATACCCTTGTTGCTCACCGCTTAATAGATAAACAAGACGGTTTTTTGCTTACGCGAGGTGATGGAAACCGCTGTGCCGACCAAGCCTTAGCCTACGAAAAAGTAAAAGGCAAAGTCAGCCAAGTCGTGAAATCCAGATGGAAAATTGCAAAATATGCCACCCGCAAACCCGGGCGCATACTTGCATATACAGGAACTGTGACAGGCTCTTTGTTTTGGGCTTCAGGAATTATCGCCTACAAGCTAGTGCTTCTCTGCCGCCGACTAAAAACTCATAACTCATAACCCATAACCCATCACTCATAACCCATCACTCATAACCTACCCTCTAACGATGGTCTGCTGACGATCCGGCCCAACCGAAACAATAGTAATCGGCAATCCTAATTCACGTTCCAGAAATTCAATATAGAAATTAAGCTCTTCAGGAAACTCATCCTCCGAACGCACCCCGGTTAAGTCGCACTTCCAACCGGGAAGCTCAGTATAAACAGCTTCCAAACCCTCAGGCAAATCATAAGGGAATTTCTCGGTCAGCTCATCACCTATTTTATAAGCGGTAGCAACTTTTATAGTGTCCAAATCGCTAAGCACATCACCCTTCATCATAATGAGTTGAGTAACTCCATTAATCATTATGCTATACTTAAGGGCCACCAAATCAAGCCAGCCGCAGCGTCGCGGCCTGCCTGTGGTCGAGCCAAACTCATTGCCATCCTTACGCAACTTATCGCCCACCTCATCAAACAGCTCTGTAGGGAAAGGACCCGAGCCCACACGAGTACAATAAGCCTTAAATATTCCAAACACCTCGCCGATTTTGTTAGGGGCTATACCCATACCTGTGCAGGCACCGGCGCATACAGTGTTGGAAGAGGTAACGAAAGGATAAGAACCAAAATCTATATCAAGCATAGTTCCCTGAGCACCTTCGGCAAGGATGCTTTTTCCACCTTTCAGATAGTTATTAAGCTCATGCTCACTGTCAATCAGCTTAAAGCGCTTAATAGTTTCTATGCCCTCCGCCAGTCCGGCTTCGTATTCTTCAATATTATATTCAAAATCATAAAGACTCAACATGCGTAGATGCTTGGCCTTCAAGGCTGCATACTTCTTGTCGAAGTCTTGCAGAAGATCCCCTACCCTAACTCCGTTACGGCCTGTCTTATCCATATAAGTGGGACCTATGCCCTTGAGTGTTGAGCCTATACGGGTTGCACCTTTTGAAGCCTCTGATGCGGCATCCAGAATGCGGTGAGTAGGTAAAATTAAATGAGCCTTCTTCGAGATAAACAGGTTCTTTGTCAGGTCAGTGCCTTTTGTAGAAAGATTGTCTATCTCTTTTTTGAAGGTAATCGGGTCGATGACAACACCATTGCCTATGACATTAATCTTATCGGCATGAAAAATGCCCGAAGGTATATTATGGAGAACAAACTTCTTATTGTCGAACTCAAGCGTGTGTCCGGCATTTGGACCACCCTGAAAGCGGGTTATAACATTGTATTTAGGGGTAAGAACGTCAACAACTTTACCTTTGCCTTCATCACCCCATTGTAATCCTAATAATACATCTACCTTCATCTTATAATAATTTGGATGTCATTGGCACTAAATCCGCTGACAACGATAAAATAATAATCAAAAAAAAACCGGAAAACCATGCCCCTTAGGGATGGCCTTCCGATTTGTAAAAATAGCTATTAAATTCTTGTTTTCGTTATAAAATGTTTTTTATTTTACTGTTAAGATAGTCGATTTGACAAATAAGCTTCATCTGGTAACTTACAACAGCTTACAAACATTAATTCTGTTTTGAGAGACAGGCGCTGCATGTTCCGTAAATATAAAGTGAGTGATGAGACACCTGAAAATCCATAGCCTTGGCTGCATTGTTCAACACAAGCTGCACCGAAGGATCACAAAACTCCATCACACTCCCGCACATAATGCAGATAAGGTGGTCGTGTTGCTTTGATTCAAAGGCCTTCTCAAATTGAGCTAGATTTTTCCCGAACTGGTGTTTTATCACCAGTTTGCAATCCAGAAGAAGATCTATTGTGTTATAAAGAGTGGCTCGACTGACCCGATAGTTCTTATTCTTCATAAAAATGTAGAGTGACTCAATATCAAAATGACCGTTTCGGGAATAGATCTCGTCTAATATGGCGTAACGCTCAGGTGTTTTCCTGTGCCCGTTTTGCTGAAGGTATTCAGTGAACAACTGTTTTACTGCATTCCTTGTTTTTACCTTATTCATAATTAATCCTATTAAAAACAGACCGCTGCAATTTACTAAAATTATTCCATAAATCACTTATACTAAACAAAGCAATAAATTAGCGGGCCTTATTTAATTTCTATTTTGACTTCTATTTCTGTTGTCGTCCTAATTCTTCGATTTTATTAATCAAATTTTGTCTTTTTCTCTCATTTGATGAATTAACTGGTCCTTGTCTATCTATGCAAAAGGACAATTGCGCTAAGCTAAAATACTAAATCAGTCAGAAGTATTATCTCTTATTCATTTTAGATATTGAAAATCACAGTTGTACCGTAAAAGCGATTAGATTCCTCGCAAAGCTATTAGCATGAGCGGCGGCGGACTAAGCAACGCAAGACCCGGTATTTCAATGGATACTGCACAAGTTCAGTGTCAAAATATGATGGATTTCTTTAATAAATCCACACTAGCTGATATGCGCGCGCTGTCATTTGATGAACTTACACAAATGACAAATGAATATGCTGATTCAACAAAAACACGTGTATTCTTTTCTCCTGTTATTGATAATTATGTATTAACCGGAACATTCAGCGAAATGGCTTTAAAAGGAGAAATTGCCGATATACCTTATATTATTGGATATACAGCTAATGATTTAATGAATATGTCTCAAGCAGTTAGCGATTTTTGTGCTTTGCGTTCCGAACAAAGCACAAAACCGGCTTACGCATACTTTTTCCAACGTCAGTTGCCTGGCGACGAAAGCGGAGCATTTCACTCAGCTGATTTATGGTATATATTCCACTCATTCAAACATAGCTGGCGTCCATTCACACGAGGTGATGAAGAATTAAGCCTGCAAATGGTTGATTACTGGACTAATTTTGCAAAGTACGGAGATCCAAACGGACAGGAACCCGGCATCTGGACTCCATATACAAAAAGCTCTCCTGAGTATATGTTATTGGATGCAAATGAAGAAAGTAAAGATTGTAAGATGAGTGACACCCCGGTTTATCTGGGCAGCTCTTTTAAATGGAGATAATTAATAATTAAATGATAACAAAAGTCCCGGGAGCATTTCCGGGACTTTTTTATCTACTCAAATTCCGCCGCAAATTGCTCCGCCGACTATGACATGCCTGTATTTTGATAATTCCGGGCTTACTAAATTATTCAAGTCTTAAGGCATAAACATAACCGTTTGAATCGGCAAAATAAATGATATCGTCATCAATAACCGGTGTGGATAGTATAGCTCCTAAATTTAGAATTTTCTCTTCAGTTTGCCGTCACGCTTATTCAATACATACAGACAAGAATCGCTGCTACCAATGAAAAGTGTGCTATCATCAACTGTCGGCGAAGAATATACTCTTCCTTCTGTTAAGAAATCCCAGACTAAGGAATCCTGTCCGAAAACGGAAAAAGGAAACCAGATAAACACAAAAAGAATTATAGCTTGTTTCATATTATCTGTCATTAACATTAGCGCTTGTCTTTCAATAAAGGATTTTCATTCTCCGCAAATTTTGCTTAGAATACAACTATTAATCTCCGCCTGCCGTTTTTTTGATGCTTGCTTACAACGTTTGACACTAAGGCAAGTGGCGGTTTTCGGGCTGCGTCTTTATCTACCGATACAAAATTTGATTATGGTGATGAATTTCGAATACCACTGAAACCCTAATGGCTACACCGTTTATTAGCCGCTGGCATTTTAAAAAGATCCTAACAAGTCATTCAAATTAATTAATTACTTTACTGCCATTTTTCTCATAATAATTCAGCATTTCGTCAATTTTCCTTTTATCATAACTCGTAATACAATCTGATAAGACTGTAACCTTGTAGTTTTCCTTGCACATATTAAATACAGTTGATTTCACGCAGGCAGTGGCGTCTGCTCCTGTAATGTAAAATTCGCATATTTCATTTTTCTTAATAAAATCAGCAAAATCATCGCTGGTCAATGCGTTGCCTTTGGATTTTTCAAATATGTTTTTGGAAACCAACATCATGTCCGAAACTAATTCAGACCCACGAGTATTAGGTTTGAATGTCCTTGGGCCGTCAGATAAGTTATAATGCCTTATGTAAACGACATGAATTTCATTTTCCACTGCCCAATCTATTGACCGATTAACATTATCAATAATTTCTTTGTAGTTTTTTGCAATGTCATTTTGAATGTCAATTACCACTAAAGACTTTTTCTGCATGGGATTTCCTTCTTTTATTTTTATGTTTTAATTCGATTTCCTATTTCATCGTCAATTGTATTGTCGCTTGTTTGCTTGCGGCTAAGGTTTGGATGTATGCGGTCGGCCGTGGCATTTCTGCCAGTTCCGAAATTTTCAGGCCAAGCGCTGGTGACTGGGGAGAGTGATAGCCACTTTAAGCTATGGATCCCCGGCAATTTTTCCTGCCTCGTATTGTGAGTTCGTGCTTTACTTAATTTTAAAATTTATCATTTTATATCTACTTACAAACCCGCTTTTTTCAATAGTTTTCTGTGATGCTTGGTTTTCAATTGCACATCCACAACATGGTTCTAAGTTGTTATTAATAGAGAATTCTCTCAGATTCAAAATAATCTGGGAACCAATAGCCTTCCCTCTTTTTGAAGGATTAACCCACACTCCCAAATCACAAAAACTCCAATCAGGATGTGTTCTTATTACCATTCCACAACCAACAAATTCTTCGTTTTTGTAAAATTCAAAAACATTCTCATTTTGTATAAAATCAATTAATTGCTGTTCTGTTTCAAAAAGTTCCTTTATTGATTCATCTTGTCCGAGTAATAATTCAACTGATAAAAGGTCTGCCCTTTTCATTTTCATAGTCGGGTCTTTCTTTATCAATGGTTCAACATAATCACGATACAGGATACCCACAATCGAATATTGAAGATTGTTTGATAAACAATTACTTAACAAAAGTGAATCAAATGATTTACAGTAAATATCCGTTATTGATAAGTCTTCCAAGACTTTTCTGAAAATTTCATTACTGTCAGGTATGTATTTGTCTAACACATAAAACTCAATCAAAACGCCTTCATTGTTCCTAATCGCATAGCCTCTTTCATGATTATCCACTTGAAAAATATAGTAATCAGACTTACATATCATTAATTCAATGAACAACTCTTGAAATTCAGGTAATGAGTTCAAATAATCGGTCCGATATTTTTTTATTTTATCAATTGACGTTTTTACAATTTTCATAAACCATAAATAGCACTAGTTTTTAAATCCTTTTTAAGATAAATCATATCAACAAGTTGTATGTCACCATCGAACATTGGGTGGTCGTAATTATCAGTAAAAAAATTCTCTACCCTATGTGACTCTTCAAATCCACAACCTTCATAAAATGATAATATCCAAGGTGTTTCGCCTGTCCCGACAAGCATTGTTTTAAAGTCATTTTTGTAGAAATCAGAAATGAAACTAATCAATGCTCTACCGTACCCTTTGCCTTGATATTTCTCGTATGTCCCTATGTTTTTTAACTCGCAGATTTCGCTATTTATCGGCACTACAACACAAACACTTTTCAAATCACCATCATATAAAGCAAATAAATCTCCACTTGGCAAATATTTGTCAATCATATTCTCCTGCTCGTCTGCCAATATCAATAAATCAAGAAACTGCTTTTTGTTTTCTATAATTCTCTCTATTTTCATCATTGTTCTGTTCAAGCTTCAGATTCTTTACTCTCTTATTTTTTATTGCATCAAAGTTGCAGGGCGTATTTTCTGCATGACCCAAAACAGTCGGCGGTATGGCTAGTTGTCGATTTCGAAGCACTGCCCTGTCAAGTTTATTAGATGCTGAAACGCCGAAACCCGCACTATCTCGACAATAAAACATACCGCTTATTGAACTAAATCCCTACGGGATAGCTTCATTCAAAAATAGCTAAAATCTTTCTAGCCGCAAGCCCTTATAACTTCAGTATTCTCTTAAAACAATACAGTTATACACATCCTTAAGCAACTTAAAGTCCATAAAAGAAGGTTGTAAACCAAGCGGAATGCGGTGCATCGAGCGAAGTCGAGATGTTCCGACCGCTCAGACTCCTATAAATTGTACGTAGTGTTGTTTTATTATTCGAAGAGTTCCTTAAGTGTTTTGATTGCTATAAACATTTTTTCGCTGTCTGGCAGTTTTATAAAGTCATACCGTTCGTAAAACAACTCAGCTTCTTTATCTATAGGGTCTACAACCACCGCAAATGAGCCAATTTCCTTTGATAGTTCATAGCTTCTTCTCAAGGCGTCTATTAATAAAATTTTCCCAAATCCTTTTCCTTTAACGTTTTTGTCTACTGCTAATCGTCCCAACAATGTAGTCGGAATGGAATCGTAAGATTGGGGTAATTTTCTTTTTATTGGTTCTGGGAAACAGCTAAGTGGAATACTATTATTTGATAATGTATAGTATCCTTGAATGCAATCAGTTTCTTTATCAGCCAACACAAAACATGCGGATAATTTTCTTTTAATATCTTGTCCTGCTAGGGTTTTTAAATAATTGTTTAACAGCCCTTTTCCGCAGTCAAACTCGTTTCTATTGTGCTTCTTGTCTAATAGTTCAATCATAGTCCTATTTTGAGCCAGAGACAAAAGCATTATAATCATCCAACGCCTTTTTCAAAGTTTTAGATGGCTTTCTTGGTTTAGTTATTGCATCGAAGAATATTTGACTATCTTTTTCTGAAGCAATTATTTGTTCTTTCTCTTTGATTATTTCTTTAGCTTTTTCTTGAACCGTGATAATAACAAAGTCTGTTAGATTCCTAAACCCACCCAAATATGCAGCCCTTTCAAAGAATTGTTTTTGTTCTTTAGGAAGGCGTGCATCAAATCTCGCTTGTTCTTTAATAGTTGTTTTCATATGTGTAAGTGTTTCTGCAAATGTACGCATATATTCCGTACAAAGATGCAAACAGTACGTTAAAATTCAGTACGAAAGTCAGTTGAGTACATTGCACAACGTTCAGCGGGATGCGCAGTGCGCGATACGAAGCGCTAACTTGTCGAGTTACCGTAATGTCCACAAAATGAGCTATAAATAAAACAGGCACAACACCCCGCATTGCGTATGACCACATGTGTGTGCCTTGAATGGTAAATATAAACAAATTTAATACGCAAATGGTTACGAG
>DIPM01000019.1 GCA_002427105.1 Marinilabiliaceae bacterium UBA5488
AGTTCCCTTTGCCTACTCGACTAAGGAACCGTTGTGTGGCATACCGGCAGACTACAAAACATTGACAAGACATGGATTTAAAAGACATACAGATACATATTGACCAAGTGATGAATGAACATAACAATCGGTCGATTCCGAAATTTGAAGGATATTCGCCGTTTGAGATGCACCAGCTTTTACATTTCACATTTGGCAAAGACAGCCCGATTCAATTACAAAAACTAAGTGACTCTGATTACTTAAAGATTCCGATACTTAACCAGATAAAGTATTTAACTGATTTGATTGATAAAACCGGAGAAATTAAGCTGACAAAAATGGGCTTTTTGCCAACAAAGATTGTTTCAGCTATTTATGAGCAAGGATTTTTAAAAGAAGAGTTTATTGAGAAAGGGATTTCAAAATTGTATAAGGAGACCGATTCCTTAACTATCCATTTAACAAGGATATTAATAGAAATTGGAGGATTGGTAAAAAAGAGAAACGGTAAATTGAGTTTGACGAAAAGCTCAAAAAAGCTACTTGGAGACAATTACGAGTTATTACGATTAATATTAATGACATTTGCCACAAAATTCAATTGGGCATACAACGATGGTTATGGAGATAACCAAATCGGTCAACTTGGATACGGTTTTTCGTTGATTTTACTCTCAAAATATGGACAAGAAAAGCGGTTGGATTCCTTTTATTCTGAGAAATATTTTAAAGCATTTCCACAACTACTGGATTCTGTTGAGCCTAATTATGGGACATTAGAGAAATATACGACTAATTGTTATTCTGCTCGGACTTTTGATAGATTTTTGGATTATTTCGGTTTGATAAAGATTGAGGAGGAGGGAAAAAGACTTGATTCAATTAAACACATTTCAAAAACAGATATTTACGATAGATTAATAAAATGTATGCCACACAACACGCGGTCATAAGTAATGCGGGGTGATGTGGTAATTTGAACATGAGGGCATTTAATAAGCATAGCAGCGGTTTGATAGGTGAGAGCTTCAAGATCGCGGTCTCCGCATATTGTAATCATTTGTGCATCATGCAAAGGAAATGCACTGCTGACAAAAAATGAAACCTATGCAAATATTGAAAATCAATCATATAGACAATCGTCATGATAGAAAACTCACAATAATGATTTTCGTAGAAGGAACGATTTTGGGGCCAAGTCGATTGATAGATCATTTCCGTCATGCCAAATATATCCCTATAGGAAATTGTGTTAATAAAATCAACCGTTGGAGCAACGAAGGCGCCAGCATTCTTTTTATGACCTATGTGAAAAAAGAATCTTCGGTGGAGGCAGCCAAAAGAATATTATTAAAATTTGGGTTTCCGGGACATAATTTATACCACCGCACAAAGGGAGAAAAATATAAAGACATAGTCGAAGATGTCAAGTCCGATATATTGATAGAAGATGACTGTAAAAGCATTGGTGGCAAGTGGCAAATGTCAATCACGTATGTTAATAAAAACATCAAAGACAAGATAAAATCTATTGTGGTAAAGGAATATAAAGGTATTGATTTATTGCCAGACAATTTGACTGAATTGATGAATTATGAAAGTAATTCAGCATATTTATCAATTCCTGTGCAGTAACAAACTCCAATATGTTGGGGCTTAAGCTGCTTTAAAAAGCTGCTTATTTCGGAATGTTGGGCCTGTTTACAATTCATTTACACCCTAAATATTCCGATGTTTCTCTATAGCTTCCAGAACAAAGGCCGGTGCAGCGCAGGGTTTCCAGTCTTCCCTTCTGACAAAAGCCAGGCTTGCTTCTGCGGTGTTTATTAGTTCGTTTTTTTCATTGTACAGCTCATAGCTAAACCAAATGCGTACGCCTTTGACCGCTGTTAAAGTTGTTTTAACCCTTAGTTTGGCATCGTAGCGTGTTGTTTTCAAAAACTTGAATTTCATATCTATTACCGGAAGCATATAACCGGCCTCTTCAACTGAATGGTAAGAAATGCCTATATTTCGGAACAATTCCCAACGGGCAGTCTCGTAATATTTTACATAGTTGGCAAGGTGCACAGATCCCATCTGGTCGGTATCGGGGTACATAACCCTGAATGTGTATTCGTGTTCTATCATAGTCTGTTAATTTATTCTTACTCGTTTTTTTAACTTAATTCCATAGAATATCTGCATATTCGAAACTTATGAGAAATGGTAAGATCGTTATTTTTTTTGATACTATTGCGAATCTTCAATTCATAGTATGCACATTCTTTATTTCAACTTAATCGGTTTAACTGGTCTGAGCTTTGTAGGTGCTGTAATCATAATTCGGCTATTTCTTTTGGGATAGACATTTTATAAGTCTTATGGTTTTAATTGTGGGGAAAATCGTAATATTGTTGTAAATGCCGATTAATAAGACTCAGGCAGTATAAACTCTTAGTAATAACAAAATACCAATGGAAGATCAAAAGAAAAACCAACAGCTAAAGATTGAACTTAACGAAGAGATAGGGCAGGGGATATACTCCAATCTGGCAATAATAAGCCATTCTCCCTCAGAGTTTGTGATTGATTTTATTCGTGTGATGCCCGGTGTTCCGAAGGCGCAGGTTAAGTCGAGAATTGTTTTAACTCCGGAACATGCCAAAAGGCTTCTTGGTGCCTTGAAGGACAATATTACTCGCTACGAGAAGCAGTTTGGAGCGGTAAAGGATATTAAAGAGGGGCCAGCAGGTTTCAACCCCATGGCCTTTGGTGCGCCTGGAGGTCAGGCTTAAATTTTTAGCGTATGAGTTTCAGGGTCAGATTGACATGGTGTTTCTTGCCGTTTGTTATGATATTGTCGGCATCAAAAGTTGTGGGTGAGAATGTGAGCTTGCAAACCGGCGCTGAGCTTACAGAGGAGTGGTTGCCCATTTTAGAGGGACAGAGAGTAGGTCTTTTGGTCAACCATACTTCTCAGATTGATGGCCTTCACTTGATTGATACCATGCTTGCCCTTGGCGTGAAGATAGAAAGGATTTTTGCTCCTGAGCATGGCTTTCGTGGCGATTCGGATGCCGGTGCCTTAATAAAGGATGGAGTTGATGCCGCGAGTGGTATCCCTGTTATTTCGCTTTATGGAGCGTCTAAAAAGCCTTCTTCGGCTCAGTTGGAAGGTCTCGATGTGATAGTGTTTGATATTCAGGATGTAGGAGTGAGGTTTTATACCTACATTTCCAGTATGCATTATATGATGGAGGCCTGTGCCGAGAATGGCGTGAAAATGCTGGTTTTCGACCGCCCCAATCCTAATGGCGACTATGTTGACGGCCCTGTTCTGAAAGACGGCTTTACTTCCTTTGTAGGCATGCATCCCATACCTGTGGTTCACGGCTTAACGGTAGGGGAGCTTGCCCTTATGATAAATGGTGAAGGGTGGCTGGCCAATGGTGTGAAGTGCGATTTGGAGGTGGTTAAGATGAAAGGCTATACTCATGACCTTTTATATAGTCCTCCGGTTAAGCCTTCACCTAATTTGCCTAATCTGCTTAGCATCCGACTTTATCCTTCGCTTTGCTTTTTTGAGGGCTCAGATGTCAGTGTTGGCAGGGGAACTGAGCTCCCTTTTCAGGTGATTGGATATCCGGATCCTCGTTTTGGAGAGTTTAGTTTTATACCTGTTTCAACTCCAGGAGCAGCTTCAGAGCCATTGCAGCAGGACAGACTTTGCTATGGATTAGATTTGCGCGAAACCGAGGGTGTGGACCATCGTTTTAGTTTGAAATACCTTCTTCTGTTTTATAAATTATCGGGCAGGGATGATAACTTTATATCCCGACCGCGTTTTTTTAATCTTCTTGCCGGCAGCGAGCGGCTGGCACAGCAGATTGTTCAGGGGCTGAGTGAGGAGGAAATAAGGGCGTCATGGCGCCAAGAGCTTGAAGAATATTGTATTATGCGTTGCAACTATCTGTTATATCCTTAAATGAGTGGATTATGAGAAGTTCTCTTTTTACG
Organism: Marinilabiliaceae bacterium UBA5488; assembly: GCA_002427105.1. Taxonomy (GTDB): domain Bacteria; phylum Bacteroidota; class Bacteroidia; order Bacteroidales; family Marinilabiliaceae; genus Geofilum. Next base: position 3,982 of record DIPM01000019.1, read on the forward strand.
ATTATTGCTTTATCTGTATTTATACTCTTCACCTATTCGCATGAAACACGCATGGTGAAGGATGAGTGGCTTGATGAGCCCCTCAGTGTCGCTGCAATTTATGATTCTGCAAGTGTATGGGTCGATTCAGTGTATTCCTCATTGAGTAACAGGGAGAAGATAGCTCAGCTGTTTTGGCTCACCGTAGATCCGGTTGATGACCGGCTTGCCTATAATAAAATCAGAGACTTGATTGAGGATTATCAGCCGGGTGGCGTCTTGTTCTTAAGCATTAAGGCTGAAAGGCTTGTTGAAGCAATAAATGATTTACAGTCAGTTTCTAAGCTCCCTCTATTGGTCTCGCTTGATGCTGAACATGGAGTGGCGATGCGGATAAAAGAGGCGGTAGAATTTCCTCGTGCAATGACTCTTGGCGCCATTCGCAATGATACACTTATCTATGAGATGGGACTTGAAATAGCGCGACAGTTTGCAATTCTGGGCCTTCATGTAAATATGGCCCCGGTGGCTGATGTGAATAACAATCCTGCCAATCCGGTGATAGGCATGAGGTCATTTGGAGAAGATCCTGCTAATGTGTCGCGGAAGTCAGTTGCCTATATGCAAGGACTGCAGGATGGCGGCATAATGGCTGTTGGTAAGCATTTCCCGGGTCATGGTGATACCGATACAGATTCTCACCTGGCTCTTCCGCTTGTCAATCACTCGCGCGAGCAGCTCGACTCGGCTGATTTAGTGCCATTCAGGGCATTGATAGAGGCCGGTATTTGGGGGATTATGACGGCTCATATTGAAGTGCCGGCTCTGGAAAGTAAGAAAGGTGTTCCGGCAAGCTTTTCAGACAAAGTAGTTGAAGGCCTGTTGCGCGATGAGCTTGGTTTTGAAGGCTTAATCATTACAGATGCGGTTAATATGCAAGGCGCAAAAGTGATGGGCAAAGCGGGCGAGATTGACGCCAAGGCGCTGATTGCAGGTAATGATATTGTTGAGTTTAGCGAAAACCTACCTGCTGCCATTGCAGCCGTGGAAAGCGCTATTTCAGACAGTCTTATTAGTTGGAGGGATATAGAAAGGAAATGCAGGAGGTCATTGGCCTTCAAATATTGGCTGATTGAGCGGCGTGTTGAGACCGATGTTGATGCGGATAAATTAGTTGAAAGCATCAATTCGGATGAAGCTCTGTCTCTTAACCAAAGGCTCTACAATTCAGCCGTAACCGTATTGAAAAACGAAGATGCTTTTTTCTCAATGAGTGAAATCCCGGTGAATTATGCATCTGTGATTTTGGGTCAGGCTCCTGAGTTGGAAGCTTATTATAGAAACAAAGATATCCCCGTGTATATTCTCCCCTTGAATGATAATCAGGCTTTTATGGCTTCAATAGAGCGCCTTTCTCAATATGTTGGATATGTTGTAGTTGTTGCAGATTCCAATTGGGGTCGAAGGGCTGTCAACTCCTCCGCCCGGTCGATGTTAGCAAAGCTTCTTGGCAAAGAGAATTCACTGTTTGTTTATTTAGGCATGCCTTATCATCTTTCCGCCTGGAAGGAGGCCAAAAACGCCAGGGGAGTGGTGATGAGCTATCAAAACAATGAAGCAGCGCGACAGGCTATTGTAAGTTTTCTGAGCCGGGAAATAGGCGCAGACGGGCTTTTGCCTGTAACTATTAATGGCTGGTATCCTGCGGGTAGTGGAATTGTGGTGGAATATAAGTAAAGACGCATGATAGTTAGTCTATACTATCATGCGCCTTTTACATCAATCAATTATTGAAGCGGGCACCAACGTAGGGCTTTTGCTTCTTTGATAATTTTAGCAAGGAGCGAATATCGGCGGGTATTTGAGTTGCTGCTTTGTGACCGGGGAAGCCTGGCAGAAGGCTGAACTCTCCGTTGAACTCACCCTTAAACACAGGGATTCCGGCATAACTATATTCCAGACTTTGTGATTCATATTTTGAAAAGTCGCTACGGAAGTCTGCCAAAGTGGTATATCCCTTTTGGCAATTATCACTTCCCCCGACCGGGCTCCAGAAGAGCATGGGAGTCTTTGATAAGGTGTTTTTCACATAGACGTTGCCGTTCATAGATTTAAGCGGAGAGTCTTTTAGCCTGTCACATAGTTCAGGCGATTGCCAAACATTAACAAAGGGTCGGATAGACTCTTTGTTGGCCACAAAGAGGTTGTTCACGAGTAAATGATCGTAACGTTTATCCACATCAGGTCCTGAGGCAGGGTGCCAGCCAAAATGATCGCCTTCAGCACTTCGCGGTGTGCGGGCAAAAGTGACAGCAGTATTAACGAAAGTGTTTTGATAAACTTCGGCACCCGAGCTGTTAAGTATGAATACTCCCTGATCGCAGTCAATAAACTCATTACCGGCAACAGTAACCCCTTTGGATATTTCAAAGAAGAAGGCTATATCGCCCGACCACGGTGATTCCGGACTAAACTTTGCTTCGGGGCTGCCAATGTTTTGCATAAGATTGTTAGTGAAAATTCCATCCACATTGCCTACATCGTACCAGATACCATTTGAGTTTTGCAAATCCATTACCAGATTGTCGTTACATACAACGCGATAGCACTGGTTAAAAATCTTCACGGCAGCCGGGAAATAGCCAGTGATATTCTCGATATTGTTGCGTGTGAAGATGTTGCGTTCAAGCAGCACATCATTAGAACTGAGAATAAAAACGCCCTCTGTGCTTGTGTCACTAACCTTACAGTTGCGCATGGTAAAATTATCGCCGCGAAAATATCCTCCTACCCTTGAGCAGAACGAGATAGTAAGATTTTCTAAGGTTGTACCGCTTATCCTTTTGCCATGCTCTGTTTCTGCAGAGACCCTCTCAGGATTCGTGCCGTCAAATTCGAAGGCCCGATAAGCATATTGAGTAAAGGTGATGCCGCGAATTACGGGTCCTTTCATATCAGAGGCAACTCCGTTCAGCTCGCCGTCAACACGATGGATAGCTACATCAAAGGCTGTGATTTCAATTTTGCTGTCCTGAGGATTAACCCCGATGTAAATGTTTCCCTTTTGGTAATCTACGAAGAAGTGATTTTCATCAACTTCACCCAACCAGCCGGCAGATTGAAGCAAACGCCCATTTACAAAAACCATGTCATTGTTAAAACGGTGAACCGGAGTTTCTCTTCCGGCATTATGAAACACCCACCAATCTTCGGGTGCCATCGGGAAAAGCTTGTCCCATTTAGTGACCCAAAGATTCCGGCCTAAGTCTCTCCATTCTTTAGCTTCCATACTTCCTTTTAGCACGGGTAGCTCATCCTGGTAAGGCTGCATAGTAATGCCCTGGTTTAAGAGCAAATTGCCGCTATGGTAAACGCCTCCTCTCAAGATGATGGCATCACCGCTTCTTACCTTTTTAAATGCTTCCTCAATGGTTGTGGGAGCGGAGATAAGAGTTCCGGCTGATTGAGGGTTGCCGTCGGGTGCCACAAAGTAGGTGGTTCCCGGTACTACAGGCAATTCATATTTTTGAGGCACAGGTCCGTAAGAGCCTCCTGACGGTTGGGCAAAGGCAGGTGTGAAGCAGGCTAAGGCCAGTATGAAAACCGACGACATAGCTGCCTTGTAGAGCTTTTGTAATAATACCATAATGTTTGATTTTATAATGTGAATAATACCTTGGGGTAGCAGGTGTGAAATTTACATTATAAAAATAGCGAAAACTACTGACTTGCCCTCTAAGCGTGAATTTTTTCATCCAGATTGATGATTTCCTCCACCTTTTATTTATTAATATTGATGTCCGGTAAACATTTCAAAACGACTTAGTTTATAGATTTCTCACTTCGCTCGAAATGACAATCAGACATTTAGATTGTTGGAGGGGGTTGGTTGGCGGCTGAGCCGCCAACCAACCCCCTCCAACCTATAAATCCTCAATAGCGATGTCATTCCGAGCTTTGCGAGGAATCTAATCGCTTTTACCGGACAACAGTGATTTAATAATATGAAACTAGCATAGGGAAGAAGCAAGCTTTAAGGTTCAAAGTTTAGGCTTAGGCCTAAACTTTGAACTATTTAATTGATATTATCTTCTTTTCTTCTGAGTCTTTTGCAACTGCTGTTGTTGTTTGCTCATTTCTTCCAGGCGTGCAGCAAATTTGGATTTCTGAACCGGTTTCTTTTGGTTGGCCTGAATTCTTTTCAGCAATTTCTCTTCATTCACAAATTGCCTGATAAGAATGGTTTGCAAAATAGTGATCAAGGTTGAAACAAAGTAATAATAGCTCAGACCTGATGCGTAACTGTTAAAGAAGAACAGGAACATTACCGGCATCATGTACATCATAGTCTTCATGCCCGGCATCTGGTTTGTTGATTGAGTCATTTCCGCGTTCATCTTCGTGTATAAGATGTTAGTGGCTGCCATCAACAAAGTAAACAAGCTAACGTGCGAGCCATAGAACGGGATGTTAAAAGGCAGATCCAAAATAGAGTCATAGGATGACAAATCAGTGGCCCACAAGAAGCTCTCTTGCCTCAACTCTATAGACGCGGGGAAGAAACGGAACATAGCGATAAGAACAGGCATCTGCAAAAGCATAGGTAAACAGCCTCCCATTGGGTTCACTCCTGCCTTTTTATATAAATTCATTGTCGCCTGTTGGCGCTCAATTGCTTTGTCCTTGGGTATGCGCTCATTAATCTCCTCAATTTGGGGCTTTAAGACCTTCATTTTGGCCGAAGAGATGTAAGATTTGTAGGTAAGCGGGAAAAGCACGAGCTTAATAAGTATGGTAAGTATAAGAATAATAATACCATAGCTGCTGATAAAGCCTTCCAGGAAGTTAAAAACAGGGATTACGGCATAGCGGTTGACCCAGCCAAAAATTCCCCATCCTAAAGGTATAAGCTCGCTAAGTTCTAAATCCTTGTCGTAGCTGTTGAGCGTGTAAAAGCGGTTGGGCCCGAAATAGAAGTTGAAGTCCAGCTTTTGATTACTCATAAAGTCAATAGGCACAACTACCTCAGCTTTATTGTATTTCAGGTATTCGCTGCTTTCGTCATTTTCTATTTTGCTTTCAATCATAGCACTTGCAAAGGCATCCCTGGCAATAAAGACCGAGGAGAAAAACTGTCCTTTATAACCAATCCATTTCACCCTTGTCCGCAAGTCCTTATTATCGTTTTTTGTAGGTTTAAGATTATCAACTTCGTCCAGATAATATTTATAGAATATGCCTGAGTATTGTTGTTCAAACTGACGCCCTTTTTCGTGTGAGGGTAACTGAGCATACCAGTTAATGTCGATACTTCCCCTGGGCGTAGTCATCAGATTTCCCAGATTATAGGTGTTTATCGAGAAGTCGGTCATATACTCGTCGGCAGGTAATTTGTAGTTGAACTGTAAAATCTCACCTGCCTCAGTACCCATTTCAAAGGAAATAGTGCTGTCGCTTAAGTTTGTATTTTTAAAAAAGAGGTCTGAGGTGTTGAAAACTCTTGTGTTGTGAGTAAAAAGAAACCCGAAATCATTGCCATCACCATCGAATAAAATCAGAGCTTCACCATCGTGCGTTTTATACTCTTTTAATTCTACTGAATAGACGCGAGCCCCGAGATTGGTAAATACCATTTTGATTTTACTGTTTTCGAGAGTGTAAAACTCCTGCTCACCCTCGATAAACGGAGCTATTTGTCCATAAATCTGCTGATTTTTAAAAGATGCAGAAGAGTCGGTAAGGGCACTGTCAGATATGGCTATCTGCGCACTCTCGGCGGCTGCAATGGCTGCCCTGGCGATCTCGTCCTGTTGTCTTTGAAGCTCAACCCGCTGAAGCGAATCACGCTGTTGGTTCAAAGCCGCTATCTGCTCGGCATTTGGGCGATTAAAAAAATAAAACCCTAAAAGAATTAATGTGATGAGTATAAGACCCGTTATCGAATTTCTATCCATTATTATTTGTTATGTAAAATGATGCTACTCTTCCTATTTATCAAACTTTATTGAAATGGCGGCTTTTATAAACGACATAAATAGAGGATGGGGGTTAAGAACAGTGCTGTTATACTCGGGGTGAAACTGTACACCCACAAACCACTTGTGTTTTGGTATCTCAACAATTTCAACCAGGTCTGTATCAGGATTTGTTCCGGTAGAAATCATACCGTTTTTCTCGTATTCGGCAAGATACTCGCTGTTGAACTCATAGCGGTGACGATGTCGCTCTTTTATGTTTTCAGTATTATAAGCCTCATAGGCGATGCTGCCTTTTTTTATAGAACAATCGTAAGAGCCTAAGCGCATTGTGCCTCCCTTATCAGTAATATTCTTTTGATCTTCCATGAGGTCGATTACCGGGTAAAGGGTAGTATGATCCATCTCTTTTGAGTTGGCATTTTCCAGGTTTAGCACGTTGCGGGCAAACTCGATAACGGCGCACTGCATTCCTAAGCATATTCCAAAGAACGGGATATTGTTTTGGCGTGCAAAGTTTACAGCTACCAATTTTCCGTCAAAGCCTCTATGGCCAAATCCCGGGGCGACCAATATTCCTTGAGCTCCCTTAAGTTTTTCTGCCACGTTTTCTTTTGTGAGATGCTCACTTTGGACGCTTTCTATTTCTACTTTGTGATCATTGTAGGTAGCGGCATGAATCAAGGCTTCAACAATCGACTTGTAGGCATCCGGAAGTTCAACATATTTACCTACCAAAGCTATTTTAACTGTTTTTTTTGCAGTATGGAGCTTGTTTAAAAAGGCCTTCCATTCTTTTAACTCAGGAGCTTTGCCTATGGGTAGTTTTAGCTTTTCAAGTACTATATGATCCAGTCCTTCCTCCTGCATCTTAACAGGCACTTCGTAAATTGACTTTACATCTATTGACTGAATAACGGCCTTGCTGTCAACGTTGCAAAAAAGTGCAACTTTTTTGCGGATATCCGAGGCCAAATCCATCTCCGTGCGCAAAACCAGGATATCCGGCTGTACGCCTTCTTCCAGTAGGGCCTTGACAGAGTGTTGTGTGGGTTTGGTTTTTAGCTCACCACTGGCAGCTAAATACGGGACCAGGGTAAGGTGTATTACAACCGTTCTGGAGCCCATTTCCCATTTGAGCTGACGAACAGCCTCGATATAGGGTAAAGACTCAATATCACCCACCGTTCCACCTATCTCGGTGATAACAACATCAAAGCGATTTTTGCTGCCCAGAAGCTTAATTCTTCTCTTTATTTCATCCGTAATATGAGGAACTATCTGAACTGTCTTGCCAAGGTAGTCGCCTCTGCGCTCTTTGTTTATTACGCTTTGGTAAATTCGCCCTGTTGTAACGTTATTGGCCTGTGAGGTAGGTACATTCAGGAAACGCTCGTAGTGACCCAGATCCAGATCGGTTTCGGCACCGTCTTCAGTTACGTAACACTCGCCATGCTCGTATGGATTTAAAGTTCCGGGATCTATGTTCAGATAGGGGTCGAGCTTTTGTATGGTAACACTGTAGCCTCTAGCCTGCAATAATTTAGCTAAAGAAGCTGAGATGATTCCTTTTCCCAATGAAGAGGCAACCCCTCCGGTAACAAAGACATAACGAGTATCCGGCACGGTATTCATAGTTAAAATTTTACATACAAAACTCAGAACAAAGGAGTAATCGGATATAACGTCCTGAAAAACAGCCTGTTTGCTCAAGAGTTGCGCAATATTTAAAGCACAAAGGTAGCAAAATCTATTCTAATATCGGAAGTGATTTTGCAATTAAGTGATTAAGCTTTTCGCAGGTAGTTTTAGCCGGAAGTGTGCGGGGAGTATATGATAAAGCGTGGGGGATTAAATGTGCAGGGAGGACGCTCTATGAGTTTTAGAGCGTCCTCCCTGCTACTTATATTAATGATTATGAACTGCGCCACCCAGAAGTATGTCATGTACAGCTTCAACAGAATGAGTATAATCAACGTATGCAGCTACATATTCACGCCCTTTTTGTGGAGAGTCGTTTTTTGTTTTGTCGAGGGCTGCAACCTTATTGTATTTTTCTCTTAAAACGCTCCCTATATGGTTGTTTAACTTAGACAAGAGTGTGTCAATGTCTTTGTCTTTCAAAGCTGTGTCGCTAAGATTTACAATTGCTGAAGTGGTTCCGGCAGCCTTCAAACCAGTGAAAGCAGCGCCTTCAGTTTCGCGGTGCAGACGTACAAGAGTCTCCAGGAAGTGTTTTTCAACGATGTTGTAAAGCTCCTTGTCACCGGATTTGAGAGCATAGGTTTTATGAAAAAGGGGCACAACTTCTGCTTCCTGATCGGGGGAAATCCATTTCAATATTAAGTTAACATTGTTGGTTTCCAGAGCTTCTATAGCGTCCTTAATAGTGGGTCCGTCAAAGGAGTCGCAGTGAGCGAATGCCGGCTGAGTTGAAAAGCTAAAGAATAACACTAGGCTAAGGATAGTTAAAGCAGACTTTAGAGTCGTTTTTTTGTTTTTTAATAAAGTGCTAGATACTTCGCTTGCTGAATTGATTTCTTTTGTTCTCATGATATAAAATTTTAAATGATTAATAATTCAAATTTCACTGAGACAAAAGTACGATGAGAACTTTTCCTGTGCGACCTACTTTGAAAAGTGGTACCTGTTTAGCAGCGACTTAAGTCCTATTTGGGAAAAAAGGACTTAAGCCTTGATTCTTTTTAGTCCTATGACGGAATATCAGCTCTGTTTTTATATTGGCTTGGAGTCAAACCGGTGATGTTTTTAAATACCCTGTTGAACGCGGATTTAGTATTAAAACCGCTGTCAAATGCGATGCCCAGCAGTGATAGGTTTGCGTATTCCGGATTGTCTATTCTTGCCTTAACTTCTTCCACCCTGTATTTATTGACAAAATCGAAAAAATTAAGTCCCAGCTGTTCGTTAATAAGCCGCGAAAGGTGGTGCGAAGGCATATCAAGTCTGTTTGCCAGTTCAGGAAGCGATAAATCGGCATCCAGGTAAGGTCTTTCGGCATTCATATATTGTTTTAATCTGCCAAGATAATTTTCAGTCTTGGCATCGCTCAAGATTATGCCGCTGTATTTTTTCTTTGGTTCTACTGAGCTTTCCGGTGCAGGGTCGGCTGATTGGACAAAGATTTCGTTTTGCTTCAGGCCGAAATAACCAACAAGTATAATAAAGGCAGACAAAGACAGGGCTAAACCATGAGTGCAAAAGACCCAGGAGAACATGTGAAATACATGGTGAACAGTAGCAAAAATCATCAATATAGTCCAGATGACACCGAAGACCAGAACAAGAGTCCTTAACCACTTAAGGTTTACATTTTCATAAGTAGAAAAGTAGTTGAATATGTTTATATCCAGTTTTTTAAATAAGCGAAAAGAAAGTATGAAATAGAAGGGGCCGGAGAGTACCGTAAGGATAAGAAAAATATTGAATAATACAGGGCTGGCGTGTTCCCCTTCAATGTGATCCAGCCTGATTCCTTCTGCTATTTGCGGAAAGAAAGATGCAGTAAGCAGGTAGAGATTGAAAAGGATAAAGGGGACAAAATGCAGCAATTTGCTTTTGTTGAATTTCTCCTTTGGTTTTATTAAGGCAGAAATGTACTGGTACAGAAAAGGGCCATGAAGCAGCAGCAGGGATATAAAACTTGCAGACAGCAGATGATAAGCCTGAAAGAGCTTATCAGAATACAAACCGTATATCCCGGTGTATAGACCTAAGTATATAAGCCAGAATATTAAAACCTTATCATGTAGAGCCTTTTTTTTCTGTATTGTCAAAAACGCGAAGAAAAAGGCGTTAAATGCAGCTATCAAACAAATATATTGCATACCCTAATAAAATGCCTGCTATTTGGGACTACATGATAAAGTAACTTAGAGCATATCCTCAATCATATCAAGCTTTTTGTTAAGAAGCTCGATATTGCGTTTCCCGTTTTCTATTTTGTGTTGAAAATCACGTATTAAGGCATCGGAGTTTTTTGATTTAGCAAAAAAGCCTATGTTGTTTTCCCAAACAATGATATCATTCTCAAGCTGCTTGAGTTTGAGCATGATTTTATTTCTCTCCTGACCGATTTTATCGCCGAATTGATCTGCCGAACGCCAGTTTTCAAGTTTGTTATGAAACTTGTGCAGGTTTTTGTCAGCTTCGTCCACATTTAAGTGGTCGAATTTCTGGTTAATCAAATTCCGAAACTCCTGATTGACACGGTCTTTCTCCTTGATTGGCACAAAACCTATATCAGACCAACGTCGCTGAAAGTCCTGAAGCAGCTCAAAAGATTTCTCGCTGCCCTCTTTGAGTTCAAACTCAGTAAGTTCTTTAATGATTTCTTCTTTAGCTTTTAAATTATCGAGCTGTGCATTGTCCATATTGCCAAAAAAGGCCTTTTTGCGGTCGAAGAAGTAATCACAAGCTTCTCTGAAGCGTTTCCAAACGGTATCAGATTGTTTGCGCGGTACGGGTCCTATTTCTTTCCATCTTTTTTGGATGCGTATGTATTCATCAGTCGTCTTTTTCCAGTCGTTGCTTTCTTTCATGGCCTCAGCCTGAATGCAAAGTTCTGTTTTTAACTGTAGATTATTTTGCTGGTCATCCTTATAACTTTTGAAAAACTCCCGCTTATTATTGAAGAAAGTGTCGCAGGCTTTTCTGAAACGATCATAGACCTGGTTGTTTTCTTTTTTGGGGGCAAAGCCGATAGTTTTCCATATTTGTTGAAGGTCAATAAGCTCTTTGCTCCTGTCTTCCCACTCTTTTGGTGAGCTGGATACCTTCGCGATAAGTGCTTCGGCTTTTTCGCAAAGTTCTTCTTTTGCCTCCAGATTCTTTTTAAGCTGATTCCTTAAGGATTCAAAGTGCTCTTGCTGACGAATATTGATTTTGGCAGTTGCCGATTTGAATCTATCCCATAACTCGTCTTTCTTGTCGTGGGGCACCGGCCCCACTTCGCGCCACAGGTCATGCAGCTTTTGCAATGCTTTGAAAGCTCTGACCGGCGAAGGCTCCAATATTAGGGCTTCAGCTTTCTCACAAAGCTCCACCTTAGATTCAAGGTTCTTTTTAAGGTCAAGATCCCTTAGTTCATTATTTATTTTGATATAGTTATAGAAGTTTTCCACGTGCAGGTGGAAGGTTTCCCACAAATCGTGAAGCTTATTTTGCGGAACCGGTCCTATCTCCCGCCAGCGTTGTTGAAGTTCTCTGAACTCCTGAAAGGTATGGTCAAGAGACTCCTGACGATTGATAAGGTCTTTAATTCCCTCTATAACCTCGTATTTTTCTGCAAGATTCTTTTCTTTTGACTGCTCTTGCGACTGACGATCCTCATCGCGTTTGGTGCGGTATTCAAATAAAAGAGCAGAAAATTCTTTTTGTAGCTGGTCGGGTTGATTAATAAATAATTCAACAGGTTCGCCTGAAGCCACAAACTCGGCACGTGCCTTGTCTTCAAGAATAGCTGACTCTTTTTCAAAAGCAGCCTTGATAGCCTCAACATTATCCCTGACAGAAGCTACATGATGCTCTCTAATCTGTCTTTTGAGGGAATTGATAAGCTCGCTTCGACTCATAGCAGAGTAATCTTCCTTTTCAGGACTGTCCTGAGACGAAGGGGTATTATCATCTATATCAGAAGTGTTGCTATCGCCGGAAACATAATTTTCATCTTCAGCAGAGTCTTCTGCCTCAGCTTCCTCTGGTTCAACAGCTTTATTCTGATGCATAACTTCTTCCTGCTCTACAGTGTCATTATCGGGTTGTAGCGCGGGTTTTATGTTATTATTTTGCTCATCAGAGGGCGCAGTAGTATTATCAGATATGTTATCTGCATCCACATCGGTGCCTTTAATCGGCTCCTTGTTCAGTTCGTTTGCTTCCATCACCTTTGGTGTTTGGGGGTGCTATTAATCTTCTTATTAAAGCACGAATATATCACATTAAGGTCAATGCTCAAAGGTTTTTTCAAAAAACCTTTTGATGCAAATCAATAGAGCTTTAGTATATTTGCGGCAAAATATGCTGTTATGCGCATCGATATTCTTACACTTTTCCCCGAAATATTTCAGGGCCCCTTCTCGGAAAGCATTATAAAGAGGGCTGTAGAACAAGGAAGTGTGGAAATGTTCTTACATAATATACGCGACTATTCTACCGACAAACACAAGCGTGTGGATGATTACCCATTTGGCGGAGGTGCCGGTATGGTTATGCAAATTGAGCCCATAGCAAGCTTAATCGAGAAGTTGAAATCAGAAAGAGACTACGACGAAGTTATTTACATGTCGCCCGACGGGCTCAGGCTCGATCAGGCTGCTGTTAACCGCTTGTCGCTTAAAGGAAATTTGATGATTCTTTGTGGTCACTATAAGGGCGTTGACCAGAGAGTGCGCGACCATTACATCACTATGGAAATATCTATCGGTGATTATGTAATCACCGGTGGCGAATTGGCTGCTGCCGTTACTGTTGATGCGGTGGTTCGACTTATCCCGGGAGTTATATCCGATGAAACTTCAGCGCTTTCTGACACCTTTCAGGATAAGCTTTTGGCTCCTCCCGTATATACTCGTCCAGCCGAATATAAGGGGTGGAAAGTGCCTGAAATTCTCCTCTCGGGGCATCAGGCAAAGATTGATAATTGGCGCGAAGAGGAGGCTCTTGCCCGAACCAGGCGCTTGCGTCCTGATTTGTTGGAAGATTAACGAGAGCCATAAGGCTTAAACCCTTAAACAGTGCTTGTTGAAGGCGCAATAAACACAATTTTTCTTATTCTCAGTCTGCATAAATGGAATCTCCGGGTCGAAGAGTTCAGTAAGCACTTCGTTCAATTGCCCGATAAACTCCTCTTTAACCATGGGGAATCGAAGAGGTGACTTATTCAGGCTTATATTGATTTCGTAGTTTCCCATGAAAAGTTCACGCACGGCTATTACTCCCGGTTGTATATTATCAGAGCCTGTGTTGTCTGATTTTATTAATCCGTAAAGCAGGGTTTGAAAAATAGCCTTTAAATCGCTGTGTTTATTCTGACTGAACAAATCGGGCACGGCTTTAAAATCTTTGGCCGATTTGCCAGTTTTATAGTCTATAATTCTTACCAATCCGTTTCTTTCATCCGTGCGGTCAATTGTTCCGCCCAGATTTATTGTAAGGTTTTCTGTCAGCCGGTGGGTCATCCTGACTTTTTCTTCCAGGGCAAGAAGTTGGAATGGGGTAGTCTGCTTTTCGCACTCCAAAAAACGCACTATATATCGGAAGAGAATTTCATATACAAGACTGTTTTTCCCTTGTAAGTCGCTGAACTCGCCACTTTTATTTCGTATAAACGGTATGCTCTCTTCAAATATTGAATTCATCACCTCCTTAATCTTATCCTTCTTGGCCAGCCAGGACTCTAAGTCGGCTGCCTCTACGGTTTTTCCTATATACGAGGAATATATCTTCTCTACTATGCTGTGAAACAAATTGCCAAAAACCCTTGGGTCTAAATCCTCGCTAATGGCCTCGGGCTCTTTTATCCCGGCAATATAGCTGTAATAAAACCTTAGGGAACACTCGATGTAATGACTAAGTGCGCTGGGCGACAGGCTTGAATTGCCGGGCTCGCGGTACTTTTTAAGCTTCTCCATTACAGCTTCGGTTTTGGAGGCGAAAATTTCGGGTTCTCTGGGGACGTTTACTTCCTGAAGGGGAGTTTCTATTCTTAAGTTACCGGGATATTCATAAAATAATTGTTGCAGGAAACGACTCATCTCGCCTTCTTCAGTGGCTGTCTTGGTGGTAGTATAAACCAGTTTAATCCTTTTGGCACGATGAATAAGCCGGTAAAAGTAATAAGCAAATATAGCATCCTGATTATCAATAACCGGCAAGTCAAATCCCTTCCTTAAATTGAAGGGAATAAACGAATTGGGCGGGGATGTTTTTGGGAATACTCCTTCGTTCATCCCAATAATAATAAGGTTTTCAAAATCAAGCACTCTGGTTTCCAGGAGTCCCATTAGCTGAAGCCCTCTTAGTGGTTCTCCGTTAAAAGGAACCGACTGGGTTGCTGCCAGTTTGCGGAACAAGGACTGCCAGGTTAGGGTGTTGGGTTGCTGAGGGAGCTTTGAAAGGATATCCGAAAGTCGCTTGATAGTAGTGTAAAGATAGTACACGAACTCCATCTCTAAGGTCTTTGCGTTGCCTTTGGCGCTATCGTCGGTCGCCTCATCCTCTTCGATGTTATCACTTTGATCTTTTTCCGCCGCTCCTTTTGTCTGGAGCTGCCTGTATATCATAATCAGAAGCTCGTTAAGATAGCCGGTAAGTTCGCTTGTAGTCTCAATCTTTTTAAAGATAGCGGCGGTTTGTGGAGAGCCGCTTAAAATGCTTCCTTCAATAAAGGGATTGTTGTATTCAATCAGCTGATGGATAAGCTCCTGAGCCTTGTCGCCCATAATGGTTTGCATATATTGGTGACGGAGCAGTGCAAGTACGTCCCTGTGGTAAAACCATGTTTTGCCGTTTTTGGTTTTCCTTGTTGACCTCTGCATTACCAGCAGGTTTTCGACCAGAGAATAGGCCGGGGTACTTTTCAGGGGATAACCCAAAGTGATATTGATTTTTGAATACTGCACAGGGATAGAGGTAAGCACAGGGAATAACTGTTGCTCATCGGCAAGTATTACGGCGGTTTTTAATGCAATCTTATCGGCATTATGCTTTAACAACCCTTCTTCGTCAATATTTTCGGGGCTTACTTCTGCATCAGGCATATCACGTGAAATGTCGTCGAGGAAGTTGTAAACCACCTGAGCCTGAACAAGATTGTTGGAAGCCGCAGAAATTGAAATATCCGGGCTTGTGTTATCAAAAGGCTGCTCCCAGTTATCGGGTGAGGGATAATCATAGATATTAGCCTTAATAAAGAGGCCGCCTTCATGAACAACTTTTAGAGCATGATTTGTGGGGTCAAGTTTTTCCCTTAGTATGTCTTGCGGATAATCCCAAAAAAAGTTGGCCTTGTTTTGAATTTTAAGGTAATTAAAAACAATCTTCTCACATTTGTTTAGGGCGTTGAAGCCGCTAAAGACAGCCTTTTGGTAAGGAATATCAATAGAGCGCCCGCTCCTTGCTTTCTCAGCTATTCGCCTTATAAGCATGCCGTTGTAGGCTTCGTTCTGCTGCTGAAGCTCTTGCCTGAAGTGTTCGTAAAGCTCATACAGCTTCTCCCACACATTAAGGAAACCTGACTGTTGCTCAGACAGTTTTTGGGGATCGAAGCTGCTCCAAAAACTGCGTATGGCCTCAATCTGGGCTTCTGACAAGTGAGAATAATCGACCTCGAGTCTTTTTATTGCTGCCAGATTGGCAAAAAGCTCTTTGGGATTGACCATATAATTGTCAATATCATTGAAGTCGCTCAGCAGCATCTCGCCAAGCGGCAAAAAGTCGTCGATGGATATATTGTTCTGTATAATTTGACAGTAGGAGGCATGCAGTTTAAAGAGTAGCGTAATATTGTCGCAAACCGGCGTGGGATCTATTTCATTGAAAAAGTCGCTGATGGTGATAATCTTGGGAGACCAGAGTGGCTTATCGACCATCTGTCCCAGTTGTTTGGCAAAAAACCTGCATGCACGGCGGCTCGGAAAAACAAAACAAAAATCGTCTAATTCTGTTAAATGATAAGATATATGGTACTGTGCTAATCGTTCAAGAAATGTTTGCATGTTTTTGCGCTTTGATAACATTCAAAGATAAAGAAAAACAATGAGCAGTCATCAATGAACAGCCATCAGTTATCAGTGAACATTAATGGACTTTGTTTGCAACTTTTAATACTATGGATGATTTTTCGTTTGTCGGGAATAGCGACATTGAGGCTATCGAATCACTGTATCAACAGTACCTTAAGGATCCTTCCTCGGTAGATGCAGGCTTCAAACAATTCTTTAAAGGATTCGACTTTGCCCGTGCAAACTTCAGTCCTGAGCAGGGCGAGTATATAGGCAAGGAGTTTAATGTTATCAACCTGATTCATGGTTATCGGCAAAGGGGTCATCTCTATACCAAAACTAATCCTGTAAGAGCTCGTCGTCAGTATTTTCCTACTCTTGATATCGAGAATTTCGGTTTGGAGCAGAGTGATTTGGATACTGTTTTTCAGGCAGGGAGTCAGATTGGCATCGGCCCTGCCAGTCTGCGTGATATTCTCAAGCATCTTCAGGATACCTATTGCCTCTCGGTAGGTGTTGAATACCTTTATGTTCGTACCCCTGAGATTGTTTCCTGGTTGCGCGAGAGGATGGAAAGTGTGAAGAATCTGCCTGATTTTAGTCTTGAAAAAAAGAAGTATATATTTCGTTCTCTGAAGCGTGCTGTTGGCTTTGAAACATTTGTTCATAACAAATTTGTTGGACAGAAACGTTTTTCTTTAGAAGGCTCTGAAGCGCTGATTCCCGGTATCAGGGCGCTGATAGACAGGGGTGCCGAGCTTGGAGCACGTGAGTTTGTTTTTGGGATGGCTCATAGAGGGCGTTTAAACGTGTTGACCAATATCCTGGGCAAGCCTTATCGTAATGTTTTTAAGGAATTTGTAGCCGACGAGTATGACGATAATGTGTCTTTGGGTGACGTAAAATACCATTTGGGCTATGATAACTTTGTGGACAGCGGCGAAAGCAGTGTGCGACTTATGTTGCTTCCCAACCCATCTCACCTTGAGGCCGTTACTCCCGTGGCTGAAGGTCTTGCACGTGCCCGCGCTGATCATGGCTATGAGAGTGATTTCGACAAGGTGGTGCCTGTTATTATCCATGGCGATGCTGCCATTGCTGCCCAGGGAGTGGTTTATGAAGTTATCCAGATGGCGAAGCTCCCGGGATATAGGACAGGAGGTACAATCCATGTGGTTGTAAATAATCAGGTTGGTTTTACTACAAATTATCTTGAGGCACGCTCAAGTACCTATTCCACCGATGTTGGCAAGGTTACCAACAGTCCTGTTTTTCATATTAACGGAGATGATGCCGAAGCAATAGTTTACGTTTTCGAACTTGCAATGGAGTTCAGGCAGCGCTTCAATAGCGATGTCTTTATTGATATACTTTCATATAGAAAATACGGGCACAACGAAGGTGACGAGCCGCGCTTTACGCAGCCTACCCTTTATAAAGCCATTGCCTCTCATCCCAATCCGCGTGATATCTACGGGCGTCAGCTTATCAAGCAAAATGTGATGAGTGAAGAAGAACTTCAGATGTTAATTGATGAGTTTGAATCCTATCTCGAAGAAGAGTTTGAAGCCTCCCATCTTATCAAGAAGATGTCGATAGCTCCATTTTTGGCCGACTTGTGGAAGGATTTTAAGTATCCCAAAGCCGAAGATTTTGAAAACAAGGTGGCTACCGGAGTTCCGGCTGATGTGATTCATAAGCTTTGTGAAAAACTTAATACTCTTCCGGCAGATAAAAACTTTTTCCCAAAAGTCTATAAGATACTTGGCGATCGGAAGAAAATGCTTGCTGAAGATAAGGTTGATTGGGCCATGGCTGAGTTGACTGCTTATGCAAGCATTGTAAATGAAGGACATCCTGTCAGGTTAAGCGGACAAGATAGCGAGCGTGGCACCTTCGCGCATCGCCACGCGAGTTTTACTGTCGAGGATATGAACGAGCGCTATATGCCCTTGCGGCATCTTGACGATAAGCCGAGCTCTTTCCACGCTTATAACTCTCTTTTGTCTGAGTATGGAGTTATGGGTTTTGAGTATGGTCATGCCTTGGGTGTTCCAAACGGAATGAATATTTGGGAAGCTCAGTTTGGCGACTTTTTCAATGTGGCCCAGGTTATTGTCGATCAGTATATCAGCTCGGCTGAAGAAAAGTGGGGGCTGATGAACGGACTTGTGTTATATCTGCCTCATGGCTATGAAGGACAAGGGCCTGAACATTCAAGTGCCAGAATTGAGCGCTTTCTTAACCTTGCTGCCCGCAATAATATGCAGGTAATGAACTTAAGCACTCCCTCTAACCTTTTTCACGCCCTTCGTCGTCAGGTCAAAAGCAGCTACCGCATTCCTATGATAATTTTTACACCTAAAAGCTTGCTGCGACATCCAAAGTGTATTTCGAGCGTTGGCGATCTTGAGAAGGGCGGGTTTGCCGAAGTTATTGACGATGATAATATTACCGAAAAGACAGTGTCGCGCCTGGTTCTTTGTACCGGTAAGATTTATTATGATCTGCTGGCACGCAAGGAAGAGCTGAACGCCACAAATGTCGCGCTGGTACGGATTGAGCAATTGCATCCCTTCCCAAGGAAGCAGCTTGCCGCGATTCTGAAAAAATATGAAAATGTTAAGTTGAAACTATGGGTTCAGGAAGAACCGGAAAATATGGGAGCCTGGAATTATATAAGAAGTATGTTGCCATTTGAGCATATTGTGCCGATAGCACGCCTGGCCAGTGCCAGTCCGGCCACCGGATTAGCCGGACTTCACAATGTTGGTCAAAACGAGATTATTGAGAAGGTATTTAAGAAGTGCCATTGCGATTTGAAACTGCCATATTGCAATTTGAATTGCATGGAGGGCAAATCACGAGAAGAAATATTGAAGGCACATTATTATTTTGACCAAAATCAGAGGTTTTCGATTTAAGATTCGAGCTAATGCCTGAATATATTAAGAAAGAATAAATAGCTATTATATATGATAGTAGATGTAAAAGTGCCCACCCCGGGCGAATCGATTTCAGAAGTGGAACTGGCAAGCTGGTTGGTATCCGATGGCGATTTAGTGCGCAAAAACCAGGAATTGGCAGAGGTGGAATCTGACAAAGCTACGCTCTCGCTTATTGCCCCTGAGAGCGGCAAGATTTCTTTATTAATAGAGGACGGTGCTTTGGTTAAGGTTAACTCAGTGGCCTGCACTATTGACACTTCGGTTGAGGTGCCGGCTGAGGCTGTTAAAGAGCCGGTGCAGCCCGAAGCGGCCGTTGATACTATAACCCCTTCCTCAGGCGCAGCGGAATCTACGTCATCTGAAAAGCTCTCTGAGGATACAAGCCTTCATAGTGGCTCAGCAGCTTCCATAAAGAGTACTCCTCTTGCACGTAGCATGATGGCTGCCGAGCAGATGTCGGCAGATGAGGTGCTTAAGGGACTCAAGAAGCTGTCCTCCAAAGAGGTGGAAGCCATACTGGAGATAAGAGCCGGGAAGGTGGTCGTTTCATCAGCTTCGCCTGAAACAGTCACAAGGAATGAAGAGCGTAAAGCGATGACCCAGCTTCGGAAGCAGCTTAGCAAACGACTGGTAAAGGTTAAAAACGAGACTGCCATGCTTACCACTTTCAACGAAGTGGATATGTCGGCTCTTATGGAGCTTCGCAGGGCGCATCAGGATGCCTTTGTAAAGAAGTATGGGTATAAGGTGGGACTGATTAGCTTCTTTCTTAAAGCTGCTTCTCTTGCTCTGCAAAAATTTCCGATGATAAACAGTATGATTGACGGCGATGATATTGTTACACCTAATTATGTTGATATATCTGTAGCTATGCAATCGCCTAAAGGACTGCTGGTGCCCGTTATCCGTGATGTCAATATTAAGTCTCTTGCAGAAATTGAAAAAGATATGAATAGTATGGCGACTAAGGCTCGCAGCGGAAAAGTATCTTTGGAGGAAATGACAGGCGGAACTTTCACTATTACCAATGGCGGCACCTATGGCTCGATGATGTCAACGCCACTAATTAATCCGCCTCAGTCGGCTATTCTTGGAATGCACAATATTGTTGACAGACCTGTTGCCATCAAAGGACAAGTTGAAATTCGGCCCATGATGTATGTGGCCTTAAGTTATGACCATCGCATAATCGATGGCAAAGACTCTGTGAGCTTCCTGGTAGATGTAAAGAAAGCCATTGAAAACCCTGCCATCATCGCTTTTGGTGGCAAAAGTCCTGAAGAGACACTGTTGGGGCTCTAAGGCCAGACTGCAGTTATGGAGTTTACCTGATACGGTCGAGGCTCTTAACCAGCAATTCGTCTCTCAGGATGCCACGCATAGCGAGCAGCATTAATACGATAGAAACCAGGGGCAGAACTAGTGGCCAATTGAAAGAAAGTTCGGCACCCAGCTGCTTGGCAAAGAATTTTCCGTAGTAGAATATCAGAATGGACAAGCCCGCATGAAAGCCAAGGTTGAGACCACAGATGCGCAGCTGCAGGCGACGGTTCTTATAAAGGAAAATTGTAAGCACCAAAAGAACCGTTGCCACCCAAAGCAAAATGGTTAAGGGCAATGAGGATGCCACCTGCTCGCTCATATCTGCCAAATCAATCAGACCCTTATATTTAAGAATCAAACTGTGGCTTGCTGTAATCAAATCGGCCATGTTTAAATAGAACAGGCTTCCGGTAACAATTAGGGCAAGCGAAAGGAATAAGGACTGTATTCTTTGTATCATCTTCTTTTTTTTATGCAAAAATAGTAAGAAACGTCAAAAAAACACCAATTAGCAGAATAAGGTTCTAAGTTTTAGTATTTAAGTTATAGACTTCTCAGTCTCAAGCCGGAACTTATCAGCTCAAGGGCGTAATATTTGGTTATTAACAAGGTTGTTAATAACAATTCTATTGTTTTTTCAAAAATTATGTATTAATTTGAATGTTATAATTTTTTGATTATGAACCCTATTGCAGAATCTGAATTAATCATAAACCCTGATGGTTCAATTTTCCATCTTCATATTAAGCCGGAAGAACTTGCCGAAAGGATTATTCTTGTTGGCGATCCCGGTCGTGTAGCTACCATAGCATCTTATTTTGACTCTGTCCTGTATTCGGGCTCCAACCGTGAGTTTGTGTGGATTACAGGTAAGTTTAACGCTAAGCTGTTTACAGTTTTATCAACCGGTATAGGTACCGATAATATAGACATAGTATTAACTGAACTTGATGCTTTGGTTAATATTGATTTTAAAACACGCAGCCCCAAAACTGAACGCAGGTCCTTGCAGATTGTTCGTATTGGCACTTCCGGTTCTTTGCAAGCTGATATTCCCGTGGATAGCTGGTTGTTGAGCCAGAAGGCGATAGGTTTTGACGGCTTGCTTAATTTTTATGAAGGCCGTGATGCTGTTTGCGACCTGGCATTTGAGAAGGCCTTTGTTGAAGCCAGCGGATGGAAGCCTACGCTAACTTCGCCTTACGTGATAAATGCTGATAAAGGATTGTTTGAAGCACTTGAGGGGCCTGAAGTGTATAGCGGCGTAACTATTTCTGCTCCCGGTTTTTATGGTCCGCAAGGGCGAGTGGTGCGGCTGGGTCTGGCCATGCCTGATATAAACGACAGAATTTCAGCGTTTAGATATAAGGATTTTCGCATAGCTAACTATGAAATGGAGTGCTCTGCTATTTACGGACTTTCAGCCTTGTTAGGTCATAGAGCAGCGACTGTTTGCGTTATTATTGCCAACAGGTTAGCAGGAACTTACAGCAAGGATTACAAAAAGCAGGTAAAACTGCTTATTGAATATGTTTTAGCAAGATTGAGCCGTTGATAAGGCTGGTTACTATTTTGTTAAGCAGTATATTGTTAACCTAGATCCGAGTGTCATGGATAGGAACAAAGTTCAGGCATTAATTAGTTTGTTGGACGATCCCAGCGACGAGATATTTGCAACTGTAGAAGGAGAATTATTAAAGGAGGAAGTTGATATAGTTCCCGATCTTGAAAAGGCGTGGGAGACGACCGCTGACGCTATTTACCAGCGGCGCCTTGAAAATTTGATACATACGCTTCAATTCAAAGATGTTAAGGCTCGTCTGCGCTCATGGCTCACTGTTTCGGAAGATGAGTTGCTTTATGGTGCTTATCTTGTTGCAAAGTATCAGTATCCTGATCTCAAATATGAGGATGTAAACAATAAGATAAATTTAATTCGTAAGGATGTATGGCTTGAGTTAAATGACCATCTCACAGCCCTCGAAAAGGTGCGCATAATTAATCATATTTTTTTTGATGTGCATGGTTTTACAAGGAATAACACAAACTTCATGGCCGCTCAGAACAGCTTGATTTGTGATGTCCTTGACACCCGCAAGGGTAATCCGGTTTCCTTGTCTGTAATCTACTCGGTGATTGCTCAGCGCTCCGGAGTCCCGATATATGGGGTTAATTTGCCAAAGAACTTCGTTATGGCCTATCTTGATGAAGGTGGAGATTTGGCATCGGTTAACAAAGGCGAAGAGATTTCTGTGCTATTTTATATCAATGCAATCAACAAGGGAGCAGTTTTGGGTCGTAAGGAAATCGAGTTTTTTGTTCGTCAGCAGAAATTGGAACCCAGTGTATCTTACTATCTTCCATGCAGTAACAAAGATATCGTTCAGCGTATGCTGAATAATCTTGTTTATGCTTTTGAAAACAGTAACCAGCATGAAAAAGTGGAGGAAGTCAAAGAGCTATTATCGCTTTTTAGCGATATTCCTTCCTGATCATTTTATCCTTAGCTCAATATCTGGTTCTGCTTTTAACAGTTCAATAAGCAAGCCTGTATCGATATTGCCGTAGTGGTATGGATAAAGTATTTTTGGCATAAACAGTCTTGCTGCATTGGCTGTCATTTCAGGAGTCATGGTATAGGGCAAATTCATTGGAAGAAAGGCTATATCAATATTCTGCAAGTCTTTCATTTCTGGAATGTCTTCAGTATCACCCGCTATGTATATCCTTTTGTCTCCTATATTAAGAACGTAGCCATTGCCCCTTCCTTTAGGATGGAAGAACTCTCCGTCGGGGCGCTTATGAACTATGTTATAAGCTGGAACTGCTTCAATTAAAATATCGCTCCAAGTGCTGGATTCGCCATTTTTTAATACTTCCCCCAGGCCAAGGATGTCATGACAAACCTGAGATAAGATATACCGGGTAGATTCCTGCTTGACGGCGTCTATAGCTTTGTTGTCGAGGTGATCCTGATGCTCGTGAGTAATAAGTATCAAATCGGCTTTGGGAAGCTGGTTGTAATCGGTGAGAGTGCTGTATGGATCAATATGAATTACCTTGTTCTGAATTTTTAACATCAGGGTTCCGTGTCCTATATGCCATATTTCTAATTCGCCTTTAGTGGTGTTGAAGATGCTCTTTTCTATTTGCGCCATAGAGCTAAATTGAAGTGAGAGTATGAATACCAGAGCTAAGCTTATCTTTTTCATAAGTATTTGGCTTTTGTGAATTTATAAAACCATTAAAAATACGAAAAGTTCATCAGGTTGAAGTGTTTAGCTCCCTTAAATTAAATAGACAATTAAGCTGTGCCAGTCAAATCTTTGCCGGCAGACTACTATAAAAAGAGGCTGCCAAATATTGGACAGCCTCTTCTACAAGTTTAGTCTTTATAATATAAGCCGAATTATCCGGATTATTTACAGACTGGCAATTTTATCACTTTTGTATTTGCCTGCTGCAAGTTTTTCTTTAATCTCGGCAAAGGCTTTGATTGTATAATCAACATCCTCGAGAGTGTGAGCAGCTGTAGGAATAATACGCAGCATAATTTGTCCCTTTGGTATAACAGGATAGACCACGATAGAGCAGAAAATGCTGTAATTCTCTCTAAGATCCATGGTTAATGCTGTAGCCTCGGGAACTGTACCATCCAGGAATACAGGGGTAACCGGACTTTCAGTATTGCCAAGGTTGAAACCTTCATCGCGTAAACCCTTTTGAAGGGCGTTTACCACAGTCCATAGGTTCTCACGCAACTGAGGCTCATTACGCAGTAGCTCCAGACGTTTTATTGCGCCAACAACCATAGGCATAGGCAATGATTTGGCGAAGATCTGAGAACGCATATTGTAGCGCAGGTAATTTATAACATCTTCGCGACCGGCAACAAAAGCTCCAATACCTGCCATGGATTTGGCAAAGGTGCCGAAAATCAAGTCCACCTGGTCGGTAACACCAAAATGCTCAGCCACTCCGGCGCCGGTTTTACCCATAGTGCCAAATCCGTGAGCATCGTCAACCAGAAGACGAAAGTCGAAATCCTTCTTTAAGGCTACGATTTCGTCCAATTTACCAAGGTCGCCTGCCATTCCGAAAACACCCTCAGTTATTACCAAAACGCCTCCGCCTTGTTTGTCAGCTAAGGCAGTAGCGCGCTCAAGCTGCTTGTGCAGGTTTTCGATGTTGTTGTGAGGATAGACGTAGCGTTTACCCATGTGCAGCCTTAAGCCATCAAGGATACAGGCATGCGACTCTGAGTCGTAAACAATTACGTCATTACGGTTTACCATGGTGTCGATGATGGAGATCATGCCTTGATAACCGAAGTTTAGAAGATAAGCATCTTCTTTTTTTACGAACTCGGCAAGCTGAGCTTCAAGTTCTTCGTGTTTGCTGGTGTGTCCCGACATCATACGGGCACCCATGGGATAGCCTAATCCCCAGTCCTTTGCGCCTTCAGCATCTGCTTTGCGCACTTCAGGATGATTAGCCAAGCCAAGGTAGTTGTTAAGGCTCCATGTAAGTACTTCTTTTCCCCGAAACTTCATTTTCGGATGTATTTCCCCTTCTAGCTTTGGGAACATGAAATAACCATGGGCTTCTTTACCATATTGGCCCAGTGGGCCCATACTTGCGTTTATCTTATTAAATAAATCCACGTTAATAAGTTTTTAATTATTTCTTGGGCAAAGGTAATCTTTTTTACATATTCATCCCTTGAAGCCCTGAAATTTTATTGTTTGGACATTATCGCCGGGTATATTAAGTTCTTGAGGCCTGCGTTTATTCCCGAATCTCGATGGCTGATAATTGGTCTGATATTTGTTTGTTAAGCTTGTTTTACGGAAGGGGCTTGCTCTTCGAACTAGGGGATAATAAAAATATTAAACTCAATTGTTAGGGAATTGTGCGGAATTATCTATCTTTGCGGGATGTTTCGGGACGAGACCTCAGGTTGAAAAAGTCTTTAAAAAATATGAAGAATAATCTGGTATTTAAGGGTTTACTTTTTTTGACGCTGATATTAGTCAGCACTTCATGTAGTGAGTATCAGAAGTTGCTGAAGAGCAATGATAACGACCTGAAGTATGAAAAGGCAATGAAGTATTATGACGATGGCGACTATATGAGGGCAGCCACACTTTTCAGCGGTTTGATAAGCATATATAGAGGTACTGAAAAATCTGAAACATCGCATTTTATTTATGCTGAATGCCTTTTTAAGATGAAGGATTATTTAATGGCAGGTCATTACTATAATCTGTTTGTACAGAACTATCCCAACAGTGAACAAAGCGAAGAGGCACAGTTTCAGACAGCTTATTGCAGCTATAAACTTTCACCAAATCCTCGCCTGGATCAGACCGAAACTTATAAGGCACTTGAAGGCTTCCAGCTTTTTATTAACCTTTATCCCAACAGCGAAAAGGCCAAGGAGGCTACTGTTTTGATGGACGAGTTGCGTGATAAATTAGTGTTCAAGTCTTATTTAAGTGCAAAGCTTTATTACAATTTGGGTGATTATATGGGTAATAACTACCAGTCGGCCGTTATTGCTGCCCGCAATACACTTGATGATTTTCCCGACACCAAATATCGCGAAGAGCTGTCCTTTCTTATTTTGGATGCCAAGTATATCGAAGCTGTTAACAGCGTAGAGGCAAAACAGGAAGACCGTTTGAGAGATACTTTAGATGAATATTACTCGTTTGTTAACGAGTATCCTGAAAGTATTTATCTGCATAATGCAAATAAAATATTTGAGGAGACATCCAGGTTGCTGAAATAGATTAATAGAATATTTATTGTATATAATTATGGATTACAAGAAATCAAAAGCCCCCGTTAACACCATTACCTGGGATACTGTTAAGTTGAGTGAGCCCACAGGCAATATTTACGAGTCTATTACCATCGTTGCCAAACGTGCAAACCAGATTAGTGTTGAAATGAAAGAGGAGCTTAACCGTAAGCTTCAGGAGTTTGCATCCTACACAGACAACCTGGAAGAAGTGTTTGAAAACAGGGAGCAAATTGAAATATCACGCTTTTATGAGCGTTTGCCCAAGGCATCGTCGCTGGCAACTACCGAATTTATGGAAGGTGGAGTTTATTTCCGTAATCCGGGCAAGGAAGAAAATCCTGATATATTATAGGATATACACTTTCCCTAGCCTAAGCTTTCTTTGCGTAGTGCCAAATGATTTTATATCTTGTGGATTAATCTCTTTATGATGCTTAAAGGAAAGAAAATTATTTTGGGCGTTACAGGAAGCATTGCAGCATATAAAGCTGCAATAATTTTGCGTCTGCTGGTTAAACAGGGAGCTGATGTGCAGGTTCTGATTACTGCCGCAGGCAAAGAGTTTATAACTCCGCTTACTTTGTCTGCCCTCTCGGGGAAACCTGTATTATCTGAATTTTTCGGAACTAAAGACGGAAGCTGGCATAGTCACGTCGACCTGGGCTTGTGGGCTGATGCTATGCTTATAGCTCCGGCAACGGCTGCTACTATGGGAAAAATGGTTAACGGTATTGCTGATAACCTACTGATTACTACTTACCTTTCGGCGCGTTGTAAAGTGTTTATAGCTCCGGCTATGGATCTTGATATGTTTCAACATCCATCCACCGCCAAAAATATTGAAATACTCGCCGGACGTGGATGTGAGATTATTGAACCGGGGACTGGTGAGCTGGCTAGCGGCCTTTCGGGGAAAGGCAGGATGGAAGAGCCTGAAGCCATAGTAGGACAGTTGGAATCTTATTTCGCCCTTTCTGATAAATCAAAACCTTTGAGCGGTAAGCGACTGCTTGTAACTGCCGGACCCACTTATGAAGCTATCGACCCTGTTAGATTTGTAGGTAATTACTCATCCGGCAAAATGGGCTTTGCCATAGCTGGCGAGCTTGCCCGGCGTGGCGCTTATGTTGATTTGATTAGCGGTCCGGTGCATATCACGGTGTCTCATCCTCTGATTAACCGAATCGACGTTAACTCAGCCATTGAGATGTATAATGAATGTGTGGCTCGCTTTCCTTCCTCCGACGGAGCGGTTATGTCGGCTGCCGTTAGTGATTTTCGCCCCCAAGAGGTCGCTGAATATAAGATTAAGCGCTCGGGTGATAATATGCTGCTCAATCTTGTTCCCAATCCTGATATAGCTGCTGAATTGGGGAAAATGAAGAGGCCAAATCAATTACTGGTTGGCTTTGCCCTCGAAACCAATAATGAAGTGGCAAATGCACAAAAGAAATTAGAGTCGAAAAATCTCGATTTTATCGTTCTTAATTCTCTTGCCGAAAAGGGAGCCGGGTTTATGAGCGACACGAATAAAATCTCGATTATAAGCCGGAAAAATAAAATCGACGAATTCCCGTTAAAGGCTAAAGCCTTGGTTGCCGGCGATATTGTTGATTATATGGAGAACTTAATGATCCGGAATCAGGGGCATACTCTCTAATGGAGCTTGTTGTTATGAAGCATTTCAAAATATTCCGAAACAGAGGCCTGTTACTTTTCGCGATTTTCGCTCTAAGTTCATTTGCCAGGCTGAGCAGTCAGGAGCTCAGATGCATGGTTCAGGTTGTTGCGCCCGGTATTCAGGGAACTAACAGAGCTGTCTTTGAAACCTTGCAGACTTCCATAATGGAGTTTATGAATGGTCAGAGATGGACAGAGCACGTTTACCAGACCAGCGAACGCATAGATTGCTCCATATTGATTAATATCACAGAGATGCTCGGGAGTGATGAATTTAAAGGTACTATTCAGATTCAGTCAAGAAGGCCGGTTTACAATTCCTCTTACATTTCTACGCTAATCAATTATCTGGACCAAAATCTTCATTTCAGATATGTAGAGTTTGAACCGCTTGTTTACAATCCCAACAATATTGAATCTAATTTGGTAGGAATTCTGGCTTATTACGCCTATATAATTTTGGGTTATGATTACGATTCCTTTAGCCCAATGGGGGGTACTGCCTATTTCCGCGAGGCGGAAAATATCGTTAATATTTCACAAAATGCCCGTGAGTCAGGCTGGAAGTCTTTTGAAAGCACCCGTAACCGCTATTGGTTGGTTGAAAATCTCCTGAACGAGCATCATACTCCCCTGCGCAACTGCTATTATCAATATCACAGGCGCGGGATGGACAGAATGGCAGATAAGCCTGAAGAAGGTCGTTCAAATATAGTATCGGCCTTGGAATTACTTCAAAAAGTGCACAGGCAAAGGCCCAACTCGTTTGCTATGGTGCTTTTCTCAAATGCCAAGACCGAAGAGTTGATAAATATTTTCTCAGGTGCCCAGTCTATGGAAAAGGGTCGTGTAGCTGAAATTCTAATTGAAATAGATCCCGCTAATTCTGATAAATATGAGAAGATGCGAAGCGATCAGGGTCGTTTCTGAAAGCCTTGAATAGTCGTTTTGTTTTTCTATTTTTGTTACATTTGCCGGTAAAGAGTAAAACTATGCTATACCATCTTTCGATTAGCAATTACGCTTTAATAGATGCCGCCGATATTGAGTTCGACAAAGGCTTTACCGTTATCACGGGCGAAACCGGTGCCGGTAAATCAATTATGTTGGGAGCTTTATCTCTAATTCTGGGGCAACGTGCCGACAGCTTAGTTATCAGGGATAAGGATAAGAAGTGCGTGGTGGAGGCCGGTTTTAATATTGAGGGATATGATTTGCAGCCGCTATTTAATAGTGAAGATGTTGACTACGACAATAGTACCGTGGTCAGGCGCGAAATATTACCCGGCGGCAAGTCCAGGGCTTTTGTCAATGACACTCCAGTTACTCTGAGTTTTTTGAAAGCACTTTCTGATCGCTTGCTTGATATTCACTCTCAGCATCAAAACCTCTTATTAGGCGATTACAAGTATCAACTAACTGTTGTTGACAGCGTGGCCAATAACGAAGCGCAAAGGGTAAGCTATTCCTCAGAATACAACAATTATAAGCGCCTTCTAAAGGAGCGCGCGGGCTTGATTGAGCTGAATGAAAAGCAGCGCGCCGACAGAGACTATTGGGAATTTCAGCATAAGCAGCTTAAAGATGCCGCGCTGCGTGAGGATGAACAGGCCGATTTGGAACGGGAATTAGAACAGCTTAGCCATATTGAGGAAGTAAAAACTTCTTTGTCACTTGCCGATACCTTGCTTTCTTCAGGTGAAACTCCTGTTGTTGATCAAATTCATATAATATACTCTGAGACTGAAAAGGTCGGGCGTTTTTTGGAAGAAGGTAGGGACCTGGTGGGGCGTCTGAAATCGCTTTATATTGAACTTAAGGATATTGCCACTGAAATTAGTGAGAAATCAATAAATCTGGACTTAGATCCCGAACGATTACGATTCGTTCAGGATAGATTGGATTTGATTTATTCTTTGCAGCAGAAACACCATGTTGCTGATATAAAAGGGCTTCTGGAACTGATGCGTGACCTGGAAGGCAAACTTGAAATGCTGGACGCATTTGATGAAGACATTGAAAAGCTTAACAAGGAGATTAGTCAAAGCAAAGCACGACTCAGCATCGCTGCATCGGCTCTGTCTGAAAGCCGGAAAAAGGTGTTCACTACAATTACTAAAAGCATAGAAGCTCAATTGACAGGACTGGGGATGCCAAACGCACGCTTTCAAATTTCACATCTGAAGGCTCCCGATTACAGGGATGACGGGGAAGATGTTATTCAATTTCTATTTTCGGCTAATAAGAACGCTGAGCTATGCGAAATACCTAAGGTAGCTTCGGGCGGGGAGATGTCTCGTTTGATGTTGTGTATAAAATCTCTCCTTTCCTCTGCCAAAGGACTCCCTACTATTATCTTTGATGAAATTGATACAGGAGTTTCAGGCGAGGTGGCCGACCGTATGGGGCGCATAATGCAAGGGATGGCCAAAGAAATTCAGGTAATCAGCATTACCCACCTGCCCCAAATTGCCGGAAAGGGGCAGCATCATTTTAAAGTGTTCAAAAGGGATACGGAAAGTCAGACTATCTCTGAAATTTGCAAACTTGACAATGATGGTCGCGTTCTTGAAATTGCAGGTATGCTCAGCGGTTCGCAGCTTTCAGAAGCTGCGATGAGCAACGCCAGAGACCTTATGCGCTAATCCTTAAATAGATTTAATAAAAACAAAATATTACTTACTCTTCATTTATGGAGTATTATGTCTTATATTTGTCGTTTCAAAAAAAATAAACAATAATGGGATATAATCTATTAAAAGGAAAAAGGGGGATTATTTTTGGAGCCCTCAACGACATGTCGATAGCCTGGAAAGTTGCAGAGCTGGCACATGAAGAAGGAGCCCGCTTCACCCTTTCAAACACCCACGTAGCATGCCGTATGGGCAGCGTAATAGAATTGGCAGAAAAAACCGGTTCGGAACTTATACCTGCTGATGCGACGAATATTGAGGATCTGGAGAATGTTATCAAAACATCGATGGAGGTTCTTGGCGGAAAAGTCGATTTTATTCTTCACTCTATAGGAATGTCGCTCAATGTTCGTAAAAAAAGATTGTACAATGATCTGGATTACAATTATCTGAATAAGACTTTGGATATTTCTGCTATTTCATTTCACAAACTTATTCAGACAGCTTATAAGTTGAATGCAATCAATAAGTGGGGTTCTATTGTTGCACTTTCCTATGTGGCCGCTCAGCGTACGCTTTACGGCTATAACGATATGGCTGATGCCAAGGCGCTACTTGAATCTATTGCCCGCAGTTTTGGCTATATTTACGGACGTGAAAAGAAGGTGAGAATCAATACTATAAGTCAGTCGCCTACTATTACTACCGCCGGTAGCGGCGTTAAAGGTATCAACGGCTTGATAGATTTCTCCGACCGTATGTCGCCCCTGGGCAACGCTGATGCGCAAGATTGTGCCAACTACTGCATAACTCTCTTTTCTGATTTGACCAGAAAGGTAACTATGCAAAACCTCTATCATGATGGAGGATTCTCAAGTATGGGGATGAGCCTGCGTGCTATGGAGCAATACAATAAAAGTTTTGATCCTGAGGAACTTGAAGAGTTGGAATAGGAAAATGAGTATTAATACTGATTTTAGCAAGAAGTTAATCTTTTTTCATATCCCGAGTGTGGGATATTGATGAGATATTTAATCTATCTTGCATATTGTCAACAGCTTAAAAAGCCGACCATTTTGGACGGCTTTTATTTTAGCCTCAAGTGTCGAAATTTCTATTTTGCCTGAAAAGGATTAACTTTGCCTTGCTTTTATTGAAATCAAAGCCTTATAGAGCTTTTGAAACTTAAATATTTCGAAAATAACAGTCCATGGATAAATATCAAATCAATCATTTAAAGGAGCTTGAAGCCGAATCCATCTTTGTAATTCGCGAAGTGGCTGCTCAGTTTGAAAATCCGGTAATGCTTTTTTCCGGAGGTAAAGATTCCATAGTGATGTTTTATTTGGCATTAAAAGCCTTTTACCCCGCTAAGGTGCCCTTTCCTTTGATGCATATCGATACGGGACATAACTTTCAGGAGACTCTGGATTATCGTGATAAACTCATGGAGAGCACCGGGACTAAGTGTATTGTGCGCTATGTGCAAGACTCTATCGACAAGGGTCGGGCAACTGAAGAGACAGGGTATAATGCAAGTCGTAATAAATTACAGACAGTCACCTTGTTAGATGCAATTGAAGAGTTGAAGTTTGATGCAGCCATGGGCGGCGGTCGTCGTGATGAAGAGAAAGCTCGTGCAAAAGAGCGCTTTTTCTCACACAGGGATGAGTTTGGGCAGTGGGATCCTAAAAACCAGCGTCCGGAGCTATGGAATCTCTTCAATGGTAATAAGAATATGGGAGAGCACTTCAGGGTCTTTCCGATTAGCAACTGGACTGAAATGGATGTTTGGCAATATATTTACATGGAGGATATCGAGCTGCCTTCGCTTTATTATACTCACCAGCGTGAAGTATTTGAACGGGATGGTGTTATTATGGCTACTGCTCCCTTTATGAAACTCAGGGAGAACGAGAAGCCTAAAATAATGAGCGTACGCTGCCGCACCATCGGCGATATTACCTGTACCGGCCTTACTCTTTCTACGGCCAATTCACTGGAAGATATTATTCTGGAAGTGGCTTCTTCGAGGGTTACTGAACGTGGAGGACGAGCCGACGATAAGCGCTCGGATGCCGCGATGGAAGACCGTAAGAAAGAAGGCTATTTTTAATTACCTACACAAACGAATGGTTATGAGCGGAAAAGATACAGGATATTTGAATATGGAGTTGCTGCGCTTCACTACAGCAGGAAGTGTGGATGACGGAAAGAGTACTTTGATTGGAAGATTGCTCTATGATTCAAAGGCTATTTTCGAGGATCAGATGGAAGCAATAGAACGTGCAAGTGCTAGATTGGGCGGCGAGCAGGTCAATCTGGCGCTTCTGACCGATGGCTTGCGTGCAGAAAGAGAGCAAGGAATTACTATTGATGTGGCTTATCGTTATTTTGCTACTCCAAAGCGCAAATTTATTATTGCCGACACTCCAGGGCACCTTCAATACACAAGGAATATGGTGACCGGTGCCAGCACCGCGAATGCCGCGATTATCCTTATCGACGCACGCCACGGTGTATTGGAGCAAACCCGCAGGCATGCTTATATAGCTTCACTTTTGCAGATTCCTCATCTGATTATTTGTGTTAATAAGATGGATTTGGTGGGCTACAAGCAGGAAGTGTTTGAGCAAATATCTTCTGATTTTGATGCTGTGGCCTCCAAGTTATCTGTCAAGGATGTTCGCTTTGTACCAATCAGTGCGCTTGAAGGCGATAATGTTGTGACACGTAGCGAGAAGATGGCATGGTATCAAGGCCCTACTCTTTTGTATATACTTGAAAATATTCATATTGGAAGTGATATCAACCGTGATGACTTCCGTTTTCCGGTGCAATACGTAATTCGCCCGCAATCGAAAGATTGGCCTGATTATAGAGGCTATGCCGGACGAGTGGCAAGCGGAGTTGTTGCCGTGGGCGACAAAGTGCTTGTTCTGCCTTCGGGATTTACTTCCTCAGTCAAATCTATTGATTTGTATAAGGATTCGCTACAAAGGGCATTTGCGCCGCAATCGCTTACTATTACCCTTGAAGATGATATTGATATCAGCCGCGGAGATATGATTATCAAAGAGGTAAATGGAATACCGCCGCGCGTGGAGCAGAATATTGATATGATGATATGCTGGTTTAATGAAAAACCCATGGTGCCCGGCGGAAAATATGGACTGAAGCACACCACCACAGAGGTGCGTTGTGTGGTAAAAGATGTTCAATATAAGATGGATATCAATAAACTTGATAAGGAATTTAATGACCTCACTGTCAGGATGAATGATATAGCCCGGATTTCTTTGCGTACCACCAAGCCTATTTTTATTGATGCATATAAAACCAACCGCATGACCGGTAGCGTAATCCTAATCGACGAAGGAACCAACGAAACTGTAGCAGCTGGGATGATACTTTAAAGAAGTTATGAGTTATAAGTTATAAGTTATGGGTTAGGAGTGATGAGTTATGAGTTTAAGCCTTAAACCTACTCGCCTATAACTCATATCTTCTTTTCCACTTAAAACTTTAAACTTCGAACTTAAAACTTTTACCTTTTTCCTTCTTCCTTGGATGCTCTTGGGATTACGGGCAGCATCTCTATTAGTGGGGAGAGAATGTTTTGAGTCTGTTTGAGCTCCGGCGGGGGAGTAGCCACATTGACTGCCAGGGGAACAATGTTGACATTCACTTCTTTGCCAAGCATTACCGGTTCGCCGTCCACATGGCCGGGAAGATCCTCGGGAAATTCAATCTTCACCCTTGGCGTTTTGATAATCATATCATACTTATTCATATCAATACTCATATCTATCATGCTAATGAGTAGAGCGGGTGCAGTGACCTTTGGAAAGTCCCTGATTACGCAGAGGTCTATCAAGCCATCATCCACTTTTGCCTGGGGGGCGATATGGAAATTATTACCGTATTGAGTTGAGTTGGCAAAACTTATCAGAAATGCATCCCACTCTTGTGTTACCTTATCTATCGTGACGCGATATTTGGCAGCTTTATATTTGGTAAACTCCTTGGTTATGAGCTGCATATAGGCCAATGGCCCCCGGTTTCTCCTGGTGGCAAATTTGTGACTTATATAGGCATCGAAACCTATTCCGGCCATATTTAGTGAGTAGAATTCGTTCATCTTTATAACGTCAATTGGCGTAAACCGAGGATTATTAAGTGCCCTAATCGCGTTATTTATTTTAAAAGGTATTTCCAGGTGGCGGGCCAGGCCATTGCCCGAGCCTGTGGGGATAATTCCTAAAGCTGTCTCACTTGCTATAAGGCCGCGCCCTGTTTCATTAACG
This sequence comes from Marinilabiliaceae bacterium UBA5488, assembly GCA_002427105.1. GTDB lineage: Bacteria > Bacteroidota > Bacteroidia > Bacteroidales > Marinilabiliaceae > Geofilum. Next base: position 38,379 of record DIPM01000019.1, read on the forward strand.
GTGCCGTCGCCCCCAACGGCCACCACGATTTCGTATTTGCCGGCGGCCTTAGAGCTTAATTCAAAAGCGTGTCCTTTCCTAAGTGTATATTTTATTTCAATATCCCACTTTTGCTTATCCATTTCGGAATGAATATACCCTTCGACACTTTTCTGTTTGCCGATGCCTGACACAGGGTTGACAATAAATAGAATTTTCTTTTTCACAGATTGGAATTAAGAGATGCAAATATAACATCTATTCACTACATTAGCTTATCGAATTTATGAAGTGCTGAAACATTTTTTGCACTTATGTGTTTTGTTGCAGTGTTAAATTCTGGCCACTATCCTTTGTGTTTTTGTAATAATGGGTAATAGCTCATTAAAAAACAGACTTTAAATATGAACTATTTAATGCATGGAGAAATAAACAGAGTTGTTGGGAGGTGCTTTTTAGCGGCCTCAATGCTTTTGCTGCACTTGTTTGCACACGGGATGAAGCCTGTGACTTCTGATACTCTGGAGTTGAACTTAAACAAAGCGTTGGAGATTGCGCTTTCCGATAATCCAACAATACTCATTGCAAATAAGGAAGTTGATCGCGTAGATTACGCGCGAAAAGAAGCCTGGAGCTCTTTATTCCCTTCAATTTCGGCAGATGGTGGCTATACACGCAATATGAGGCTGCCTGTATTGTTTTTGCCTGATGGGGTTTTCGGACCGGGAACGGGAGGAGCCATGGAGATGGGCTTCAGAAACAGTGTGCAAGGCTCTTTGACTGCAGCTCTGCCTTTGTTTTCCATGTCCCTCTATCATAATATTATCCTGTCTGAGCAGGATGTAAAAGCTGCTCTGGAATCGGGGCGTGCCTCCCGCATTAATATGGAAGCAGAGGTTCGCAAGGCTTATTTTACCCTGCTTCTTGCTAATGACTCTTACAATGTGATGGCTCGCAGCCTTGCAAATGCCCAGGAAAATTTAGATAATGTGCGGCGTTTGTATTCCCAGGGAGTGGTTGCTGAATATGATTTAATCAGAAGCGAGGTTCAGGTGCGTAATCTTAGCCCCGGCTTGGTTCAGGCTGAAAATGGAGTTCGTCTGGCCGAGATGATGTTGCGGGTACTGCTTGGTCTTGAGCAAGATCTTGCTATCAGGGTGAGTGAAGAGTTGTTTGATTTTGAAAAGGCTGAGCTTCCGGCGAACGATGTCGCCGAAAGTGAGCTGACCAATAATACGCAATTGACGCTGCTTGGTTTGCAGCTCGAACAAATGACTACTCAGTTTAAGCTGGTGCGGGCACAGCGTTTTCCTAATTTATCAGCCTTTATCAGTTATCAGGCTCAGGCACAATCGAATGATTTAAATATCAGTGATTATCAATGGGCTAAGCCTTTAGCTGCAGGCTTGCAACTAAGTTTTCCTGTTTTCAGGGGCTTTGCTATTCGCTATCAGGAGAAGCAGCTTGAGCTTGGACGGGAACAGCTTCAACTTCAACGCGACTATGCCGAACGCAACCTGATGCTACAGCTCAATAATATCTACACCAATATGCTGAAAGCACTTGAGCAAATTGATTCCAACAGGGAGGGAGTAAGGCAGGCTGAGCGGGGTTTTGTTATTGCTCAAACTCACTACAGTGCCGGGGTTGGAACTTTGTTGGAACTAAACGATGCGGAAATAGCACTGACTCAGGCCAGGCTGAATTTGAATCAATCGATGTATGACTATCTGGCTGCCGAAACGGAGTATCGGCAGTTGTTGGGGCAGCAGTTGTGATGTAGTTTGAATGTTTTGCTTAAATACAATGTTTATATGAAGAATTCTTTGTCAATGCTTGCTTCGGGAGTTATTATCTTCGTCGGACTCTTTTTCCTTGCTTCTTGCGGCAGCCGTCAAACAGAAGAAACTGTGCAGGAAAACAAAGCTGTAGTAAAAACCGCTGTTGTGCAACTTAAAATGGTTGAGCAGTTAGTTTCTTTTGCCGGAAATGTTGAACCTTTTGAGAAGGCCTATATCAGCAGTGCGCAGCCGGTACGCATAAACCGCATATTAAAGGAAGTCGGCGATTATGTTCGTTCAGGCGAAGTCCTTGTGCAGATGGACGCGGCTAATTACCGTCAGTCATCGGTACAGCTTGCCAATCTTAAGAAGGAATATGCCCGACTTGATACTTTATATAAGGTGGGCAGCGTATCAGAACAGCAACTGGACCAGTTGAAAGCCCAACTTGATGTTGCGCTTGCAGCGAATTCCAATTTGGCCGAAAATACTGTTATACGTTCGCCAATCTCGGGTGTGGTAAGCGGACGATTTTATGAGGATGGCGAAATGTTTGCTATGAGTCCCCTTGCCGATGGGCGCTCAGCCATACTAACGGTAGAGCGTATTGATCCTGTAAAGGTGATTGTGCATGTTGGCGAGCAATATTTTTCCATGGTTGATAAAGATCTCAAGGTGTCGCTTACCGTGGATAGTCAGCCCGGAAAAGTCTTTTCAGGCGAAGTTCATTTAAAATATCCTACCATTGATCCCAACACCCGCACTTTCCAGCTCGAGCTAAAATTTCCTAATAAGGAAGGCTTAATTCGCCCCGGTATGTTTAGCCGCGTTACTCTGGGTTTTGGTAGCGTGGAAAGAGTGGTAGCCCCCGACCTGGCAGTAATTCGTCAGGCAGGAATTAATGAGCGCTATGTTTTTGTGATAGAAGATGGCAAAACGAAGCGCAAAGTAGTGCAACCCGGGCGGCTGATCGGGTCTGAGTTTGAGATAATTTCAGGACTTAAGCCCGGTGAAGAGGTTGTTGTAGCTGGTTTGGGCGGTCTGCTTGATGGCACAGAGGTGGAGATTAGTCAATAGGCCAGGCCGCAGATAAACCGATGTGAAATAATATAATAGCTAATTCGATGAGAATTTATGAAGTGGCTGTAAAAAAGCCAATTACTACAGTGCTTATCTTTGTCGGTGTTATCATTTTGGGTCTTTTTTCGGTGCGCTATCTGCCCATAGATCTTTACCCCGAGATTGACCCGCCGATGGTATCTATCTATACTTATTACCAGGGCGCTGGAGCACTGGATGTTGAAACTAACATTTCCCGAATACTTGAAGATCAGCTCAACACTGTAAACAACCTGAAAAAGCTAAGTTCCGTATCTCGGGATAATTTTTCCCTGCTTACGCTGGAGTTTGAATGGGGCTCTAATCTTGATGAGGCAACCAACGATATTAGGGATGTGTTGGGACGGGTAGAAGCATGGCTTCCTGATGGGGTTGAAAAGCCCATAATCTTCAAGTTCAGTACCAATATGATTCCTATCCTGATGATGTCGGCCACGGCAGAAGAGAGCTATTCGGCGCTGGCAAAGATTCTGGATGAGACTTTGGTGAATCCGCTTAACCGGATTGAAGGTATTGGAGCCGTTTCAGTGGCGGGTGCCCCGATACGTGAGATTCAGGTGAACGTTGACCCTCAAAAACTGGTGGCCTACAATTTATCAGTTGAGCAGTTGGGATTATTGATAGGGCAGGAGAGTATGAATTTGCCCGGTGGAGTACTCGACATAGGAAGCCACACCTATCCTTTGCGGGTGGAAGGTGAGTATAAGACTCCTGAGGAGTTGAATAATCTGGTTGTAGGCAACTACATGGGTCGCGTGGTTAAGCTGTCGGATGTGGCTACAGTAAATGACACCATTGCAAAAATGACCTTCGACGAGCGCGCTAACGGTCGTCCGGCAGCTACTATTATAATTCAGAAACAAAGCGGAGCCAACTCTGTGGCCATAGCTAAAGAAGTTCAGGAGATGCTGCCGGCTTTAATGAAGAATATGCCTCCGGATGTTCAAATAGAAACCTTTTTCGACACCTCGGAGTTTATTGAAAGTTCTATCGGTAGCTTGTCGAGTACAATTATGTATGCTGGAATTTTTGTTGTTTTGGTCGTCTTGTTTTTTCTGGGCAGGTGGCGGGCCACTTTTATTATAATATTGACTATTCCGGTGTCGCTAATTGTTTCTTTTATCTACCTGTATTTAACCGGTGATTCCATAAATGTAATATCTCTGTCATCGTTATCGCTTGCTATTGGGATGGTGGTTGATGATGCCATTGTGGTATTGGAGAATATTACAACTCACATTGAAAAGGGTACTCCACCTCGGGAAGCCGCTATTTATGGCACCAATGAAGTAGGTCTGGCTGTTGTGGCAACAACGCTCACCGTAGTTGCCGTGTTCTTCCCGCTTACTTTGGTTTCGGGCTTTAGTGGTATTATGTTTAAACCGCTGGGCTGGATAGTAACCCTGGTAATAATAACATCTACCATTGCGGCACTTACCCTTATTCCGATGTTGTCGTCGCAGATGTTGCGAAAAAACGAGCCTCATAAGGGCAGATTTTCAAAGTGGCTTTTTGGTGGAATAGATCGCTTCCTGGATGGTTTAGACAACTTTTATGCTAAGACCCTTAGCTTTGCTGTTAAAAGGAGAGTCATGGTACTGGTGGTATCGGCTGCTATCTTTGTAAGTAGTCTTTTTTTGATTCCTCTTGTCGATACCGAGTTTTTCCCTCCGGCCGATAATGCGCAGATTGCTGCTACCGTTGAACTGCAACAGGGAGTTAATATAGACCGGACTCGCCTTGTTGCCCGACAAATTGAGGGTATTATACTTGAAAAGTATCCTGAAGTAGAGGTCGTTTCAACCAGCGCCGGCGTAGCTCAGGAAGGTAATATATGGGCGGCCTTTGGCAATAATGGGCCACACGTGATTAATTATTATTTGAAGCTGACACCAAGTCCAGAGCGTGATCGTGATATGTATCTGATTAGCGATTTGCTTCGTAATGATATGGCTGCTATTCCTGAAATAGAAGATTTTAAAGTGGAAGCCGGCGGAGGAGATGGAGGTATGGGAAGTGGATCCAGCACTGTTGAGGTAATTATCTCAGGCTACGACCTGGATGTAACCGACCGTTTAGCTAAGGAAATGGCGGAACTTATGGCTGACATGGAAGGACTTCGCGATATTGATATTAGCAGAGATGCCTCAGGGGTGGAGTATCAGTTGGTTCTGGATAGAGAAAAGCTTGGTGTTCACGGTCTCTCCACTGCCCAGGTGGCTACTGCTTTGCGCAACCGCATTACCGGGTTAACTGCAGCCCAGTATCGTGAAGATGGAGAAGAGTATGATATTGTGGTGCGCTACGACGAGAACTTCAGACAGTCACTCACTGAAATAGAGAATATTATGATTCCCAATAATCAGGGTTTATTTATTCGTCTCAGTGAAGGGGCAAAACTTGAGGAGTATTTTGCTCCGCCCTCCATTGAACGCGAAAACCGTCAGCGTGTTGTTCGTGTAAGCGGCACTCTTTACGAGGCCTCGATTCGCGATGTCACCGCTGATTTACGCACAGCTTTTGCCGGCCTTAATGTGCCCCCAAGCGTCGGAATGGACATTGGAGGTTCGGTAGAAGAGCAAGAGGAGGCCTTTGCGGATATATTTCTTCTGTTTATCCTGGTAATTATGCTTGTTTATATTGTTATGGCTTCTCAATTTGAATCGCTGCGTTCACCCTTTATTATTATGCTTACTTTGCCTTTCGCCTTCACCGGGGTCTTTCTGGCCTTGTGGATTACAGGGCATACGCTGAATTTGATATCCTTAATCGGGTCTGTTATGTTGGTGGGGATAGTCGTGAAAAATGGAATTGTTTTGGTCGATTATACAAACCTTATGCGTGACCGCGGTTTAGGGCTGGTGCAGGCAGTTGTAGTCTCCGGGAAATCTCGTTTGCGACCTGTATTGATGACAACATTAACCACGGCATTGGCCATGGTTCCTCTTTCGCTGGGAATTGGCGAAGGCTCAGAGATTTGGCAGCCAATGGGTATTAGTATTATTGGAGGACTGATGTTTTCGACCGTCATTACCCTTGTGTTGATTCCTGTGGTTTACACCTTTTTTGGAGCCAATCGTATGCGACGTGAAAAACAAAGAGCTCTTAGTATGGAAGAGGAAGCCTGATTCAGCCCGGTAAGGGCTGAATATTTAGGAGTTGAGAGAGTATATAATAATATTTTGTGAAAGATGAAAAGTGTTTTTATTGCATATAACCAGGCACTTACAGAAAAGGTTGAGCTTGTGTTGGACAAGCTTCAAATAAAGGGCTTTACACGATGGACGCAGGTTCAGGGAAGAGGCTCCGAGTCGGGTGAACCTCACATGGGTACTCACACCTGGCCTGCCCTTAATGAAACGATTTTGACCATAGTTCCTGATGATAAATTAGCGCCCTTGCTGGAGCGCCTGCGCAGTCTTAACAGCAAAACCGAAATGCAAGGCCTGCGTGCCTTTGTATGGAACGTGGAAGACACAGTGTAAAGCACCTGGCAATTATCAAGTGAAAATTTTAGCTAAGGCCTTGTCATTTCCGGTAAATGAGCAATATCCTCTCGAATATTGCAGTCTGTTTCCTTTCTTTTTGTGTCAGAACCTCCAGCCCAGTGTAACTGCTACATTGTGGTTGTTGGTTTTTAGAGATGCTGGCTGCTGATCTTCCCCGGCCACATATGCTGAATAATAAAGTGAATAAGTATTTTTCTCTGCACGCATCATATATGCCAGGTCGATAAACATATTATTCATTCTAAAACCCAGACCACCCGAGTAGGTGAAATGCGAATCATCGTGGTTTAGGTATTTAGATCTGAAAGGACTTTGAAAATAGCCGAATCCCCCTCGAATGGTAAATACCTCGGCTGGTCTGATTTCGGCGCCCACTCTGATATTATGAGTGGGTCTGAAGATATCCTTAACTTGATCGTTAAGATCACTGAAAAACTCAACGTTGCTGACTGAATTTGTTGACTTGTCTTTAAAGCGCATTGCAGAGTAGTCTGTAAATTCGTAGTCAACACTTAAAAGACCAAAGTTCTCGAAAATATAAGCAACACTTCCGGTTAGCTTGTAGGGAGTCCTGAAATTGTAGGAAAACTCTCCCCTGGGTGTCCAGTAATAATCATCTTCGGCAAAATCCAATTCCGGCTCTATGGCGTATGAATACTCCTCATCTACTGATAAGAGGGTAGGAGAGTGAACTGACACTCCTAAGCGGAGAGGATTGATAGGTTTGAAAATCGCTCCTACCTTAAGGTTAACACCGACTGCACTTGTACTGTATTTGTCTTCGTAGCTATAATTGTTCAGGTAATTCCAATGGTTGTTTCCGGCTCCGGGGTTTACACTTTCAAAGTGGTTTATATCCCTCTTGTAATTGTGAGTTGAAATACCTAAAGAGCCGCCTATATAGAACTTGTTGCTGAAGTTGGCTCCTCCGGCGATACTTAAATCTCCGGCACTACCTCTCTCACTTATCATCCTGCGTTGGTCAATGCCATCTTGTAATGTCCAAACAGCGTCTCCTTCTTCATTAAGCTCCTCAAAAGCATGGTAATAATCTGTCTTTATGCTATTATCATCATATACATCCTCATTAAAAGGATCTATTAAAAATGAGTCATAAAACAGTCTGAGCCTGCTTGAATTGTAATTCAAATCTGCGGGGCTATATCCGTCTGATAACCATACGATTTCATCCAGGAGTGATGAATTTACACCATTGCCTTGAATAAATGAGCGTCTGTTAAAGGAATTGCTCCTTTCATAGCCAACCGCGAAGTGCGTACTCACCAGCCCGCTCGTAACTTCACGCATAGGCTTGTAAGTGCCTACAAATCCTATTTGCTGAAGCGGGAAGCTAAGTTTTTCATCATCCCCCGATGTTCCGTAATAGCTGCTGTTTACGGTGTTAATATTCAGCGAAGGCGTAAAAGTAAACTCGCTGCTTCGATAGACGGCTATGCCCGCCGGGTTGATGCCGATACTGCTAAGATCCCCTCCAAGGGCTCCCATGGCATTACTCAATGAGAGGCTGCGTGCTGTGCCGCTTGTCCTGTTAAGTGAAAGACGAAGAGCATCTTCGGGAACTTGTGCTATTAAAAGTCCTGTTTGCAGAAATATTATCAACGCAAAAAATACCTTTTTCATAATACTGTTGTTAATAAGTGGGTAAAATTATCCGGATGCATCAATTGATGCAAGCGATTATATAGGCACTTATTTATTATCATAAAATAATCTATCTCCTTCCGCCACTCCTGCTTGAACTACCACCTCCTGATGAGCTGCTGCCCGATGAACTGCTGCCTGAGCTGCTTGATGAGCTTCTGCTAGGTGATGAGTAGCTGCTGCCTGAGCTGCTTGATGAACTCCGGCTTGGCGATGAATAGCTGCTGCCTGATGAGCTTCTGCTTGGCGTGCTGTAACTACGTGAGGGAGCACTCGATGAACTTCCCCGCTGATATGTAGCCGGTGCACTTTGGCGTGTAGCTGCAGGCCTGCTGGAAGAGGGCTGGGTGGTTGTGCTCCGCGAAGGCGTTGAACTGCCTTGCTGCATCTGACGTTGAGACGAAACCGGAGTGCTTGTGCCGGTTTGGGTAGCTGACCTGCTTTGCGTTGCACTTGCAGGCTGTACTGTCCTTGTGGTGCTACTAGTGCTTCGCTGAACGGTACCGGTAGTTTGTGCCGGGCGGGGAGCGTTGCTCACGCGGGTGTATGAAGCCCTGTTGTAAACCGGACGAGTTGTTCCCTCAGTTTGTGAATATGTGGGAGTATAACTTCTTCTGGTTTGAGTGCTCTGTTCCCCTCCTCTGGTTGCTTGTCCGCTTCTTACGGCTTCACCGCTGCCGCGTGTAGCAGCCGTAGCTGATGATGACCTGCCTGACTTCAAATCACTATCGCTTGCTGCTCTGGTGCTTCTTGGTTCATCTCTTTGAGAGCGGGGAGTAGTGCTTGAAGAATATCTGGATGAAGCCTGGTTTCTGGAATTATCTATCCGTGAATAGCTCCTGTTGTCACTTGCCGACGAACGTATGCTAGAGCTTGTGCCCCTGCGCGGTCCGTAATTTTGTGCGAAATTTGAACGCGGTCTGTTGTAATAATAGCCGCCGTAGTATCCATGATTATAATAATGATTATAGTGCCAGGGATTGTAATATCCCCATGAGTAATAAGGGCTGTAATAATTCCACCCAAAGCCCCAGCTTCCGTATGGGTAGCCCCAGCCATAGCTGTATGGATATCCGTATCTCCAACTGTAGTTGTAGTGATATGGATGATACCAGCTGTCGTAGTAATAGCTGTTATACCAACGATTAGTCCAGGTGGGAACGGCATAGGCGTAGTTTCCGTCAACATATACATTCCAGTCATAATGATTGTAAAATACAACCTCGCTGTAGAATGGAGAATAATAAGGAATCCTTATCGACGGGCCATGAAAACGGACTATTCTTTCGGCATAGTCTCTGTCCATTGACGAGCCTTGGAAGCCATCAACCCAATAGCCTGTCTCATCATTATAATATAATAAGGTATCAGTGTTTTGAATATTTTCATCTCCAAGGATCGAGGCGTACTCCTGCTGAATGCCCGAAAAGTCGCGCATATCTTCTTGCTGGTAAGCACGGTCGCTGCTTTGATACTGCCTTTGCTGAGCTGCTAATGCCCTGTTTTCTTCCTTTTGCTGCTCACGAGTAAGTGTCGGCACAGGGGCAAAAGCATCATGATTATTTTCTCGACTTACGCCGGGAACATAATAAATGTCATCATAATATACTCCGGGTCCTGCTAAGCGGTTGCTGCTGCATGATCCCAGTGTCATTATTAGTGCCATTGCGAATGTTAAAATAGTTGCTCTCATGATATCTCCTCCTCGTTGGTTTGTTCATAATACTACTGCAAAATTTGTACCAAAGCCGAAGTTTGCCCGATCTATTGTTGGCAAAAGGTAAAAGTTGTTAAAAAATGTAAACAATCTAAGAGTCTTCAGTTTGTTACATTGATTTATGCAAGTACTATTTTACGCTAAAACAACACAATAGTTATGCCATAATTAGGCTGATAATTGTTATTTTTGATGCGCTAATTAAACAATAAGTATTGGTCGGTGGAATAGTTTAGAGCCTCGCATTTTGCAGGCGCCAAAGTGTGTTGAATAATAAATTATATTTTATATATATGGCAAAAGTTTTGACAAGTCGTGCTGAGAATTATGCACAATGGTATAACGACCTGGTAATAAAGGCTGATCTTGCTGAGAACTCTGCAGTAAGAGGTTGCATGGTAATTAAGCCCTATGGTTACGCTATCTGGGAGAAGATGCAAAGGGCACTGGATGATATGTTTAAAGAGACAGGGCACCAGAATGCTTACTTCCCCCTCTTTATACCAAAATCTTTTTTCAGTAAGGAAGCGGCTCATGTTGAAGGATTTGCCAAGGAATGTGCTGTTGTTACTCACTACAGGCTGATGAATGATCCTGATGGTAAAGGGGTGGTTGTTGATCCTGATGCCAAACTGGAAGAGGAGCTGATAGTAAGGCCTACATCGGAGACTATTATTTGGAATACATACCGTAACTGGATTCAGTCATATCGCGACTTGCCGATTAAAATTAACCAGTGGGCGAATGTTGTACGGTGGGAAATGCGTACCAGGTTATTCTTACGGACAGCTGAGTTTTTATGGCAGGAGGGGCATACAGCTCATGCCACTAAGCAGGAGGCTTTGGAAGAAACTGAGACTATGCTTAAGGTATATGCTAAATTTGCCGAAGAGTGGATGGCTATGCCGGTGGTTCAAGGGTATAAAACTGAAAGTGAGCGTTTTGCCGGCGCGCTTGAAACAATGACTATTGAGGCGCTGATGCAAGACGGCAAGGCTTTGCAGTCGGGAACATCCCACTTTTTGGGTCAAAACTTTGCCAAAGCCTTTGATGTGACTTTCACTAATCAGGAGGGAAAAATTGAAAGTGTGTGGGCTACTTCATGGGGGGTCTCAACTCGCTTGATGGGAGCTCTGGTTATGTCACATTCAGATGATAATGGTCTGGTCTTGCCTCCAAAACTTGCTCCTATTCAGGTTGTTATAGTTCCTATTTACAAGAAGTTGGAAGAGCTTGATCAGATAAATGGCGTGGCTGATAAAATTGTGGCTGAGCTAAAGCAGCTTGGAATATCAGTCAAATATGATAATGACGATAAACGAAAACCGGGATGGAAGTTTGCCGAATATGAGCTTAAGGGAGTGCCGCTTCGTTTGGCAATTGGTCCGCGCGACCTGCAAAACGGAACTTGCGAGCTTGCGCGAAGAGACACCCTCACAAAAGAAATTGTGCCGCTCGAGGGCATAGGCTCTAAGGCTGTTTCGCTTTTAGCCGATATTCAAAGCAATATATTTAAGAAGGCTCTCGATTTTAGAGAGGCTAATACCACTGTGGTCGATGATTATGAGGAGTTTAAAAAATTATTGGACGACAAAGGCGGCTTCTTTTTGTGTCATTGGGACGGAAGCGCAGAGACGGAAGAGCGGGTTAAAAATGAGACGAAGGCTACTATCAGATGCATTCCGCTCGAGGGGCCAACGGAGCCCGGAAAGTGTATGGTAACGGGTAAGCCTTCAGCCAGACGGGTGCTTTTTGCAAGATCGTACTGATGAGTTATGAGTTGTAACTTATAACTTAAAGCTTAAAACACTTTAATATGACCTTAGTAGAACGTTTTTTTGAGTATGTATCATTTGATACACAATCTGATATGGATACAGGCTTAACGCCAAGTACTCCCGGGCAGATGTTTTTTGCCAAATATTTGGTGGATGAGCTCAAGCGTATCGGAATGTCGGAGGTAAAGGTTGACGACAATGGTTATTTGACGGCTACGCTTCCATCAAATATCAGTCGCCAGGTGCCTGTGGTTGGTTTTATCGCTCACATGGATACCAGCCCTGATTTTACCGGCAAGCATGTTAAGCCCAAAATTGTATCAAATTACGATGGAGGAGACATAGCCCTTGATGAAGAGGAGAATATTTATCTGAAACCTGATGAATTTCCCGAACTGACTAAGTATCTAGGACAGGATATTATTACTACTGATGGTCATACTCTACTTGGGGCGGATGACAAAGCAGGAATTGCCGAAATAGTGACGGCTATGGCCTATCTGATTAAGAATCCTGAAATAGAACATGGCAAGATACGAATCTGTTTTACGCCCGATGAGGAAATTGGGCAAGGAGCCGATCATTTTGATGTAGAAGGATTCGGCGCTGATTTTGCCTATACCCTTGATGGTGGGGAGCTTGGTGAACTGCAATTTGAAAACTTTAATGCTGCCTTCGTGCGTCTTGTTGTTCATGGGCGCAATGTTCATCCCGGTTATGCAAGAGGGAAGATGCGTAATTCTATGCGTATCGCTCATCAGTTAGCCTCTATGTTGCCGCGGCATGAAACTCCTGAACACACCGAAGGATACGAGGGTTTTTATCATTTAATGTCGTTTAATGGTGATGTTGAAAAGACCGAGCTTACTTATATAATAAGAGATTTTGACAGTGACAGGTTTGAAAAACGTAAGCGTGAGATGCATCATCTGGTAAACAAAGTGAACGCTGAGTTTGGCGCTGATACTGTTGAGATTGTAATGAACGACCAGTATTATAATATGCGTACGAAGATTGAACCAAAAATGCATATTGTGGATCTTGCGGCTGAGGCAATGAAGAGGGCAGGAGTGACTCCCCTAATCCTGCCTATTCGCGGAGGTACTGACGGAGCTCGACTGTCATATATGGGATTGCCCACTCCGAATATATTCGCGGGAGGTCATAATTTCCACGGGAGGTTTGAATTTATCCCTGTTCAGAGTATGGAAAAGGCGGTAAAAGTGATTTTGCAGATAGTTCAATTATTAGCTGCCGAAAATAAATAGACCTTCCGGGGCTTATAAATTTTGATTATATACCATACCTTTTATTTAGGTAATATAATACCTGTTTTGCTTGGCTTCTTGTTTCGCTTTGGCTAAATTTGTAATTCTATTGGGTTAACAAATTATAGATTGTTAGTAATACAGTTGAATATTAAATAATATTACCTAAAAATTGTAAGTATGTCAGTATTAACAGGAAGAAAAGCGCCTTCGTTTTTGGCAAAGGCAGTTGTAAATGGTCATGAAATTGTAGAGGATTTCTCTCTTGATCAGTATATTGGGAAAAAGTATGTTGTCTTTTTCTTTTATCCAAAAGATTTCACCTTTGTTTGTCCTACCGAATTGATCGCGTTTCAGGATAGGATTGCTGAGTTTGAAAGTAGAAACGTTGCCGTTGTAGGCGCTTCGACAGATTCTGAGTTTGCGCACTGGAAGTGGTTGCAGACTGAAAAGAAGGAGGGTGGCATAAAGGGAGTTAAGTTTCCTTTGGTTTCAGATGCCAGCATGACAATTTCAGATAGTTATGATGTCTTGGCCGGTGAGTTTGATTTTAGCGAAGAAGGCAACTTAGTTTTTAAGGGCGAGCCGGTAGCTTATCGCGGATTGTTCCTGATTGACAAAGAAGGAGTCGTTCGCCACCAGGTAGTAAATGATATGCCTCTAGGGCGAAGTGTTGATGAGACTTTGCGTATGGTTGACGCTCTTCAGTTTTTCGAAGAAAATGGAGAAGTTTGTCCTGCTGATTGGCATAAAGGTTCCAGCGGACTGAAAGCCACCCAGGAAGGTATATCTGAATACCTTGGGAATAACTAATAGTTATAAATTATTATACAAGCAAAGGCGCACGGTTGTGCGCCTTTGTTGTTTACTGCCTACAAGACGTGAGGATTAATCACTTCAAGTCCCTCTATATTATCAAAATCCTTTAAGTTCCTTGTGATTAATACGAGATTGTGCACCATAGCAGTAGCAGCAATTATGGCATCAGGAAGTTTTGTTTTATATGTTTTTCGAATTTTAATTGTCTGTTCAATAATGGCGTCATTTATGTTTAGCATGGAAGATTGAGCAATCATTATATCTAAACTGACCTGATCCTGTTCGGAGAGTTTGCTGTAAGCGTATAGTTCAATTCGGCTTATTACAGAAATGCTATAACCATTATCAATGACTTCGTCTAAAAACACCAGACCCTTTTCCGGTATTGCTTCAGCGAGGTAATCTATCGCAGCATTTGTATCAATTAGATATCTCGAAGTTGCCATTCTTTGCGCATTTGTTCAACTTCAACCTGCATTTGTCTTGCGGTTTCTTTGGAAATAGAACCTCGCAGCCTTTCCGAAAGCTTTTTAGGTTTAGCGTCCTCTCCTTTAGATGGCAGCAACTTGATGATATTGGCCTGTTCCAAGCCTTGTAGTATTTTAAGTCCTGCGCTGTCCTTCACTTCTACCATGATTACTTGCATAGCTTAATATTATTATTGTACTTGGGATGCTTGTTATAAAAGTCTCATTATAATGTTTCGTGCTTAAGTCATTTGTATTAAAATAAGTAAATGTTAAAGGTAAGCCTTTTCTGTGATTAGCGCAAACCTTTATGATTACTGCATTTGCTTATTTTGAAGCATTATTTCCCCCAGGCCCGATACGGCCGATTGAAGGTCGTCGCCTGATGGCTTCTGGAAGACGCTAAGCTCGAATTCGGGAATAACGGCCAGGATATGGTCGAAGATATCTGCCTGAACACCTTCATATATAGCCCATTTGGTGCTGGCTGTAAACACGTAAAGTTCTATAGGTATTCCTTTCTCGGTTGGTTGAAGGTGCCTTACCAGCAATGTCATCTCCTGATTCAGACCCGGATGTTGGGAGCAGTAATTTTCCAGATACTTCCTGAAAACGCCCAGGTTGGTCATTCGGCGACCATTTACCTTAACGCTTTTATCAACATTATTTATCTTATTGTATTCATCTATTTCCGCTTCCCGTTCTTCAATATAAGACTGAAGATGATGTATCTTCTTGAACTTTGCAATCATCTTTTCGTCGCAAAGCTTTACGCTGCGCATATCAATATTTATAGAACGCTTTATGCGTCGGCCACCCGATTCCGACATGCCGCGCCAGTTCATAAACGGGCTGTTTATAAGGGCGTAGGTTGGAATTGTGGTAATGGTTTTGTCCCAATTTTGAACCTTGACGGTATTCAAAGTTACTTCTAAAACATCCCCGTCGGCGTTATGGCTGGGCATTGAAATCCAATCGCCCACTCTCAACATTTTATTGGTTGACAGCTGGATACTTGCCACAAGTCCTAGAATAGTATCCTTAAATATCAACATCAAAACTGCGGCCATTGCACCCAAACCTGTAAATATTCCTGCAACTTCAAGATTAAATAAATAGGCTAAAAGCAGGATTCCGCCAACAAAATACAAAATGATATTGATTAACTGAAGGTAGCTTTTGATTGGGCGCTCGGCCGAGTATTCTTTGGTGTTGTAAATATCTTCAACAACATTCAAGAGCGCCGAAATAGTCAAAAATATGACGGCAACCATATATATTACCGCAAAATTTGTAAGAATACGGCCTACTTCCGGATAAACAGCAAACAGGCTTTTGGATAGTAAATAAATGATAATGGCAGGGACAACGTGCGAGAAGCGATGCAGCACTTTACGCTTAATCAGGAAATCATCACGTTTGGTTTTGGTTTTGTTGACCAGCTTAACGGCATAGTGCAGCAGCACCTTTTTTGATGCCCAGAATAATACCCTGCTAATAATAAGGAGAATAAATGCACGGATAGTGAAATCTATCGAGTATATGAGCCATTCAGGAATGTTGCTTGACTCCAGGGTGCTTTGCAGCCAGGTTCTGAGTTGCCACGAAGAAGAAACGATATTATCAATCATAAAGCAAGAGCGAATTATATAAAAATCAATCCTAAAATTAGTAAACTATTATTATCTTGCCAAAACTAAACGCCTTTTACAGACATTATGAGAGTAGTAAGTAGAATACTATCAGCTCTTTTCCTCTCTGTTTTATTTTCCGGGGTTAAAGTAGATTCAGATAGCCCGAACTTTGATTGGAGCAGGACTCTTCGGGTGGATTTGGTCTTGGCCGGCAACAGCCAATACCAGAAGGCTTATGTGGCTGCAATAAAGCGTTATACAGGCTCAGTGGCATCTCCTAACCAGGCTGTTTCTCCCTTTGAATACGGCGATTACAGTTTCACTTTATCAGATATTAATACGGGCGATACTCTTTTTTTGCGTAGCTTCTCAACTCTATTCGAGGAATGGCAGGCTTTAGATGAAGCAAAAGAAAGGGAGAGAGCCTTCCAGGAAACCATTGAGATGCCTTTGCCCCTGAAAAAGGTCAAGCTCGCGCTTGACTATCGCCGCAAAGATGGCAGCCCCGATCGCTTGATTGACGAGGTCTTGGACTCGGGTAACTATTTCGTATCCGAGTTTATTCCCGACAGACACCCGGAGAGGATTATTCATAAAGCGACTAATTCTGCAAGTGTAAACTTTCTTTTTCTGGCTGAAGGTTACAGAGCCGAAGAGGCTGAGCTCTTTTATAATGATGCCGCGAAGCTTAGTCAAGTCTTGTTGGATACAGAGCCATATAAATCATACCGAAATGCCATAAATATAAGGGCTATTGCCGTGCCCAGCGCGGAATCTGGCTATGATGATCCCAATCAGAATGTTTGGAAAAACACGCGATTCTCATCCGGTTTTAATACTTTCGGTGTGGAGCGTTATCTTGAAACTGAAGCATGTTGGGATATTTATGATGTGGCAGCCCAAGCGCCCCATGACCATATTATACTTATCGTAAACAGCGATAAATATGGAGGAGGAGGTGTTTTTAACCATTTTTCGATTGTAACGGCAGCTCATCCTATGTCGGGTGTCGTACTGGTACACGAGATGGGGCACGGCTTTGGCGGATTGGGCGATGAGTATTTTAACGGAGAGAGCACTTATAATAATTTTTATAATAAGCAGATAGAGCCGCGGCAGCCTAACCTTACTACTTTAGTTGACTTTGACAGTAAGTGGAAACACCTGCTAGCTGAAGATATACCGGTTCCGACGCCTGCGAGGGCTCAATACAAGAATGTTACCGCTGTGTTTGAAGGCGGCGGCTACCAAAGAAAGGGAGTGTATCGACCCGCGATGGAGTGCAGGATGAGAACCAACGAGGCTGAAGGCTTCTGTGAGGTTTGTAAAGAGGTGTTGGCCGCATCGTTGGAGTTTTTTTCGGACAGAAAGGCCATAAGAGACTATTAGTAAAGTAGCAAGAGATTATAAATTATTAGAGTATGGAATATATGGCAAACAGATCGGGCTATGATTCGATGATTTACCGCAGATGTGGTTTTAGTGGGATTCAGTTACCTGCAATTTCTCTGGGATTGTGGCATAACTTTGGATCTGTTGATGTGTACTCAAAGCAAAGAGAGATACTGAGATTTGCATTTGATAGCGGGATAACTCACTTTGACCTGGCAAATAACTATGGACCTGTACCGGGTTCGGCAGAAGAAAACTTCGGTCGTATGCTAGCTTCCGATTTTCGGCCCTATCGTGACGAGATGATAATATCGACTAAAGCAGGATACTATATGTGGCCGGGGCCTTATGGAGAATGGGGTTCAAAGAAATACCTTGTTGCAAGTCTTAACCAAAGTCTGAAGCGAATGGGACTGGATTATGTTGACATTTTTTACAGCCATCGTCCCGCCCCTAACACTCCGCTTGAGGAAACCATGGCGGCGCTCGATTTGATTGTGAAACAAGGAAAGGCTCTCTATATAGGCATATCAAATTATTCTGCCGAACAAACGCGCAGGGCAGAAGCCATACTGCATGATTTGGGCACTCCTTGCCTGATACATCAGCCCCGATACAATATCCTCGACAGGTGGGTTGAAGATGGATTGCTGGAGGTGTTGGGCAAACGGGGAATAGGCTGCATAGCATTCTCTCCTTTAGCTCAGGGCTTACTTACCAACCGTTATCTTAAAGATATTCCGGCAGATTCTCGTGTTGCTAAGGAGCATGGATTTCTCCGGAAGGAGGCTTTGACCGACGAGCGTCTGACGGCATTACGAGCTCTTAATAAGATAGCTGAAAAGCGAGGCCAGTCGCTTGCCCAAATGTCAATAGCATGGCTGCTTAAAGATGCACGCGTTACTTCTGTGCTGGTGGGAGCCAGTTCGGTAGCGCAGTTAGATGACAACTTGAAAGCCCTTAATATTATTACCTTTAGCGATGAAGAGCTTAAGCTGATTGATAAAACAGCCGCGCCTGTGATGATGTGAGCTGTTTGTTTTAATTAAAGGCTTGAAGTCTTATCGATTATGCACTCATTACCCGCCCGGCCTTTGAGACCGGGCGGATGGAGTTAGCAGGGACGAGAGTGCTTTTTTCTGGCTATTGCATAAATTTTTAAGGGTAATTGCCGCTTTGCTGCTATCTTTGTGGCTCAATCGACGCAATCTCTATGGCAAATATTTTATCTGTTGAAGGTTTAACTCATCACTGGGGCGATATCCGGCTTTTTGATTCTCTCAATTTCGGGCTCGAAGAAGGCGAAAAGGCTGCACTTATTGCCCGTAACGGGACTGGCAAAACTACTCTTTTGAATATTTTGGCCGGGAAGCTGGTGGCTGATGAAGGCTCCTTTACCATACGTAAAGGCATCAGAACCGGATACCTTACGCAACTTCCGGTTTATTCCGCGGGACAAAGCGTTATGGAAGCTGTTTTTAGCGGTGAAAATGAAATGATTAGCCTTGTCCGCTCTTATGAGTCAGCACTTGAAAGCCATGATCAGGCGCTGATAGCCAAAATGATAGAGAAGATGGATTCTGCCAATGCCTGGGATTATGAGAACCGGGTAAAGCAGGTTCTCAGTCAGTTGAAGATAAGTCGCCTGGATCAGCCGGTAGAGCAACTATCCGGCGGACAGCAAAAAAGAGTTGCTTTGGCAGCCGTTTTGGTTGAAGAACCTGATTTGCTGATACTAGATGAGCCGACCAACCACCTTGATATTGAAATGGTTGACTGGCTGGAAGAATATTTGGGGCGCAACAAGGCCACTTTGCTGATGGTTACTCACGATCGATATTTCCTCGACAGGGTGTGTAATTCCATTTTTGAAATGGATAATGAAAGTCTTTATAAGTACAATGGCAACTATTCCTACTTTTTGGAGAAGAGGGAGGAGAGGATTAATCAGCGCAATCAGGAAATTGAGAGAGCCAGAAATCTCCTGCGCAAGGAGCAGGATTGGATGAACAGGATGCCGCAGGCACGTGCCACAAAAGCAAAGTACCGTATTGATGCCTTTTATGAGCTTAAAGATGTAGCAGAGCAAAAAACTGAGGAAGAAGGCTTCAGTCTGGATATAAAAACTACGCGTCTTGGCAGCAAGGTGCTCAATTTGGAAGGTGTCTCGAAATCCTTCGACGGGAATATGCTTGTTGATGACTTTTCATACAAGTTTGTCAAGGGCGAGAGGATAGGGATACTTGGGAAAAACGGGAGCGGTAAAAGCACCTTGCTGAATATTCTTACAGGAGCCTTGAATCCCGACAAAGGAGTGGTTGATGCAGGTGAGACCCTAGTCTTTGGATATTATCGGCAGGAAGGTATTCAACTTGATGAGAGCAAGAAGGTGATAGAGGTAATAACTGAAATCGCTGAAGTTGTAACTTCGGGAAGCGGCAACAGTATGAATGCCGCTCAGTTTCTTCGCTATTTCCTTTTCCCTAACGAGATGCACTATGTTCAGGTTGATAAGCTTAGCGGAGGGGAGAAGAAGCGGCTCTACCTGATGACAGTGCTGATGAAAAACCCCAACTTCCTTATACTTGATGAGCCGACCAACGATTTGGATATTTTCACACTGGGAGTTTTGGAAGAATATTTGGCCCAGTTTCAGGGCTGCGTTTTGGTCGTTTCTCACGACAGGTACTTTCTTGATAGAGTGGTAGATCAATTGTTCTTATTTCAAGGTGAAGGAAAGATCAAGTCTTTCCCCGGTAATTACACACATTACCAGGATTTCCTTAAAAATCAGCAAAAGGAAGTAGAGCGTAAAACTAAGAAACCACTTGCCGTGAGACAGCCGTCGGGGCAGGAGAAACCGCGCCGTATGAGCTTCAAGGAAAAGCAGGAATTGGAGATGCTTGAGAAGCACATAAAAGCTCTTGAAGAAGAGAAAGCCAGCCTGGAGGAAAGTCTTAATAGGGGTTCTCTGTTGCCTGAAGCCCTGATGACTAGCTCTCGAAGGCTCGGCGAGTTGCTCAAAGAACTTGACGAAAGTGAAACCCGTTGGCTCGAACTTAGTGAGATAGGTGAGTAGTACCGCCTTTAGCTTAGTCCCGCTCCTTTGCTGAAAAAGTCTTTTAAAGCGGGTATGTCAGACTCCATGGCTTCTGTTTTTCCGCCTTCAAAAATCACCCTTCCTTCATGCAGAAAGACCACTTTGTCGGCAATTCTGCTAATAGTTGAGACCTCGTGTGTTACCAATACTATGGTAATTCCAAACTTCTCTTTCAGGTTGAGAAACAAGAGATCCAGACTCGCAAGTGAAACGGGGTCGAGACCTGAGCCCGGCTCATCGCAAAAAAGCATCGGAGGATCCATGATGATAGCGCGTGCAAGTGCAGCGCGTTTCAACATCCCTCCGCTTAACTGCGAGGGATACAAATAGGCCGCATCCCTTAAATTGACCAAAGCTAATTTCATCAATACCATTTCCCGAATTACTTCGTCGGGCAAGTCGCTGTGCTGCTGAGGCAGCAAAGCTATATTGTCCATGACAGTAAGGGAATTGAGCAGCGCACCGTTTTGGTATATTACACCCATTTGGAGATACAGCTGCGTTTGTTCCTCTTCGCTAATTGTGGCTATATCTTTCCCGAAAATATGTATGCAGCCCTCGGGCGGACGGTAGAGCTTAAGTATATATTTCAGTGTGGTAGTTTTCCCCGAGCCGCTGCCGCCCAGTATAACGCAAATCTCTCCTTCGTTAATGCCAAATGAAACACCCGACAGCACTTTTCTTTCACCAAAAGAAGCATTCAGATTATTCACCCTGATTATTTCGTTTTTATCATTCATTTAATAGAAAATTAGACCCAATACCAGATCGGCAACAATAACCAAAGCAATTGCTGCAACCACCGATTGAGTAGTCGATTTACCCACTCCTTCAGCCCCTTTGTCCACTTGAAAGCCAAAGAAGCTGCCCGTTACCACTACAATACTTCCATAAACAAAGCTCTTTACCAGGCCGGTTAATATATCCTTTTGATATATGGCACCCGACATGCGGTGGAAAAATATTTCGGGGGAGATATCCAGATAGAGATAGGCAGCGACTATGCCGCCGATAATTCCAAAAACGTTGGCAAGTGTAGTTAGAAATGGCATGGTAATCAGACTGCCGTATATCTTGGGAACCACTACAAAGCGAATAGGGTTGAAGCCCATGGTTTGGAGGGCATCCAGCTCGTTTGTAACCTTCATGGTGGCTATCTCGGCAGCTATGGCAGATCCGCTGCGGCCCGCCACTATGACTGCTGTTATCAGGGGTCCCATCTCGGCCAGCATGGCAATAACTGTAAGGTCAACGATAAATATATTAGCTCCAAAGTTGCGCAGCTGCGATGCCGACTGAAGAGCCAGCACCAGGCCGATAATAAATGCCATCACAGTTACAATCGGAACAGCGTTAACGCCAATAATAACCGCCTGATTGGCAACGGCTCCCCTGCGACGCTGTTTGGTCTTAAAAATATCAGCTATAGTCCAGTAGAAGAGCTCAGAAGCAAATGAGATAAACTTTTTAATATAATTGCTTACCAGGGCATGAGTATTTTCTCCCGCCCTGAAAAAGAAGGAAGGCTTCTCTTTTGCCTCTGTGGGGACTTCATCGCTAATTGTCAGAAGCTTCATCTTGGCTTCAATTTCAGCTGAGGCTCCTGATAGATGAGAATTGATGCCTTTTTTCGCTAACTCGCGTTGCAGGTAGTAAATAGAGGTAGAGCCGGCGCTGTCGATTTGCTGAAGCTTGCTGAGGTCAATCCTAATGTTTTCGGCAGCTTTATTATGGAAATAAGCCAAAGCATCAGGCACAAAAGAGCCGCAATTCCTTATAGTAAAATAGCCGCTTATAGTGATTGTGTTATCATCAAAGCTGAACTTACTATCCTGACTGGTCTGCGGGCTTGCCACTCTCATTTCCTATTGATTTTCTAATTGTTGTTCTATCTTGGATGATAAGATATTTAATTCTTCAGCCAGTATCTCGCTGATGCTTTTTGCCATCAAGTTCAGGCTCTTCTCGGGCAGACGCAGTTCTCTGTTGGCTTTATGTGCCACTGCCACAGAGTCGCCTTTATTGTCGAAGAGCATAAATTCAATATTCAGGTGGGCGAAAAAGTCCTTATCCTTAATGATTACCTCTAATTGGTGTACGTTTGTGTACAGAGAGTATTCGGGTCTTCCATCCCAAAATCTTCGTCCAACCTGCCTGAAGAGATTGCGAGCTGAAAGATTATCATTTATAACGGCCGTTATGGCTTGATTAGCTTGAACGGCCCACTGGTGGTTTTCGTAATATTTTATACTATGTGATTTATCGCGGATAGCAATTTCTCTGCCGGCAAAGGGCGCAGCAACATCGACATCGGATATTTCGCAACGCCCTTCGGATAAGGGGTCGGAGGCCGATTGTTCAATCATTATCGGCTCAATCAGATAGTAGTTTTTGACAACAACCCTGTTTGAACCGCATCCGGCCAGAAATAACGCTAAGAATACTACTATAACTTTTTTCATAATAATTTATTTAAGGAAAAAGACTTATTAGTCAACAGTTATCAATATCAACAATCAGTTTAGGGCTTCGCCGTTGAGCTTTTATTACTGATGACTGTTCATTGTTCATTTTTCATTGTTGACAGCTCACTGTTTAAGGTGTTTGTCGGGCGCATCTTTACTTGATGTTGAGCGCAGAAGGACTGAGGGGTTAGCATTAATTTTGCGTGATGCTTCCTCCAGATTACTAAGGGTTGACTTAAGCAGCTCAAAACTTTCGACCATATCGCGGCTGCCCTTGTCCAAATCCTGATCCATATTGCTCAGCAACTGGCGCAGTTGTGCCGATACCATAGCCAAGTCGTCAATCATTGCATTGATATCCGAGCTTTTCAATTTCTCACTTACTTCCCAAATATTTGCTATAATAAGGTTTATAGAATCATTAGCTACAATTCCCGATATTTTATTGAGAGAGCTGTTAAGTGCGAGTGACGATTCCTCAAGGCTTGCACTAAGCTTACGGACAGATGCAAGAGTGGCATTAATATTAGCTTCATTGCCTTTAAGCAGGGAGTCTATTCTGATTACGGCACGATCGGCATTTGTGGCCAGCGAGTGATAGCTCTCGATAGTACTCATCAACTTTTCGGTATTTTCGGCCTGCGTAAGGCGAAGCAGATTGTTAACAACTTGCTCAGCTTTAATGGCTATCACTTCCGCTTTGCCTGTAATTTCATCAGCAAAGGAGCTGCCCGATTGTATATAACTGCCCGGTTGAAGAAGCTTTGATTCGTTTGTGCCACCGCGTATTTCAATTGCCTTCAGACCGGTTATGCCAAGTGTTGTGATATCAGCCTTAGAATCTTCCTTTACCGGCGTACCGGTCTTTAAGGATAGTGATACGATAATGTTGGTCACATCCTCAGGGTCTATTACAATATCAGAAATAGTGCCCACTTTAATTCCCATATATTTAACCTGACTGCCTACTTCCATTCCGCTGACCGAGACATCCTTAAATGAAATATAGTAAAGGTCGGATTTGGTGAATAGCTCGCGGGCGGTGAAATAGGCTATCATAAATAAGAGAATTGAAGTGCCTGTCACTATAAAAATTCCCAGACGTATCCTTTGAGCTTTAATATTCATAAGGATTTATTTTTCATAAAGAGGAAATATAGTGAAAAAATTAATGCTTTACTATCTTACTTTGAAAATTCAGTTTTTGAGTAAAGCTGATAAGTATACACTGTTCAGGTCTAATATTTGCGTTAATCTGAACAATCTGCAAGACATATAATAAGACATATAATACATGCCTTAA
>DIPM01000032.1 GCA_002427105.1 Marinilabiliaceae bacterium UBA5488
GAAAATTATTTAGGACAGTATTGCATCTTTTTAATATTTTGCATGTTTGAAAGAAGTGAAAAATAAAGGGAATTAAACTTATATTTCCTACCTCATTCGTTACTAAACTCTATCTTATGAAAAACAGAAAACTGTTTCTTATTTTATTTTTATGTTTAATTTCGGGCTTAGGCCATGCCCAGAACTCCAGGTTGAAACATTTCGGTCTTGAAGCAGGAAGCACTTTCTTTGGAAGTGAAATATCGTCAATGGATTACATACGAAGTAGCACATCTTCCTACCACATGATGGATTATTCGGCAGATAACCTATTAAGTTTCTCCAATAAGTATTCTTTAGGCCTAAAGTTGGAACTTATGTCTTTGAATGACAGATTTGGATTGCTTAGTGGCCTACGATATTCGCGAATTAGTAGTTCGGTTGAAAAAAGCGATTACTGGTTCGGTAATTCAGATTTCTTTTATTTGCTGTATCGGCAAGAAGGAGTTGACACGGAGTACCTTAGGGTTAGAGGCTTTAATCAATATTCTGATTATTTGGGGATGCCTATAGAGCTCAGGTATTATACCGGCAGTCGGCCACGCAGAATTCAGTTTTACCTTAAAGTGGGGATGGAAATAAACTTCCTTATGACATCTACTTCAGATGTTGATTTTTATGATTCGGCAATGAGTCGATATGAAGATGACTTGACCTCTATGCTAAAAAAACCTAAGTCTGTCAATACTGCTATTTACGGTGGGGGAGGCTTCAAATTTGGAAGAGATCAGAAGCCCTCAATAAGTGTTGAAGCATTTCCGTATGTTTTTTTAAGCTCCAAGCATGCGGGCATTGTGGAGCCCTCTGTGGGAGGAGGATTTCAAGTAAGTTATCAGTTACCTATTAAACCAAATCATTAAGTTATGAAAACGAATTGGCTGATTATATTAGGCTTTGTATTTGCGCTCTTTGTATCCTGCGAAGAAGACAATGAGCTTCGGAATTCTATATTTATCTATGATCCGGATAATACTGATTTGCCGGCATATTCGGAATGGGGTTACAACACTTTCGGGGCACTTTACGATCGTGATGTGTTTGTTTCAAACGAATGGTTAGTTCCGGCAAAAGTCATCGTTTCCGACACGGGTTTAACACTCCAGTTTAGCGGGAATAGGACTTCGTCATCTTATTACTCTTACAAATATTCAGAAATGACTATGTCATTCAATTTGTCAGGGTTTAAGCCGGAGCATTTTACTGATCTTGTAGTGTTCAATGATTCAATAATTGATTTGACTCAACCTTCGTGTAAGGTTTCCATAACAGATGACAACTATGATTATGAAGTTGACATAATAGAAGGCAAGCTTTATATTAAGAGAGTCCAGATTTTGCAAGTTGACAAGCAGGAAGTGGAAGCTATTGTTTCGGGATATTTTGACCTGAAAACTAAGTTAGATGGTAGTCCTGTAACTATCTCCGATGGTCGATTTGATGTTGGCATTGGGAGGGAAAATTTTTTCGAGTACTAGTCTGTCTCTTTTATAAATTACTGCTGATGCGTTAAAAATTTTTATAAATCATAAAAAATATTGTAATGAAACATATATTTGCGCTTATCTTTCTTTTTGTTGTTGTGGGTTTTTCTTATGCTCAGGATTTATCAACATTGAAGGATTTACACAATTTTTCTATTTCGCTTGGAAGTTCTAAAATTGTTACTGCTGATAGCTCTTTAATGATTGGTAGGGTTGGAAAGATGGACGATCGGTTGGTTGAGCAATTAGTTAATTTATTACGCTCAGCTGAATTTTATAGTCTTAAAGATTATGCCAGCTCAGAATACTATATTAAGAATGTAAGGATTAATAACAGGTATCCTGATTATTATAATTTGAAATTGTTATTGATAATTGGGAATTACGCCAATTTGAAGGATGTTAAAAATACGGCGAAATATTATTATATCGTAAATAAGGATAAATTTGTTAATCCACATAATTTGGAGACTATAAGGTGTATTATCAAAGAAAATTTCACTCTGGATGAGTTTAATGATGCCCTTGCATATTATTATTACTACCATCAGAGGTTAAAGCACCTCGATGAGATTGGATTTGAGAAATGAAGCTATATTTTCTTTAAATAACAGGATTGCTTGTTTTTGTATAACCGTTTAATAATTTATGTAAGATGGAAGCTAAACAACAAGTATTGGAAGCAATGAAAAAAGAGGGAACACCGGTGAATGCCGGTAAAATAGTTGAGTTAACAGGGCTTGACCGAAAAGTGGTGGACAAAGCAATGGCCGAGTTAAAGAAAGAAGAAGCCATCGTTTCTCCCAAAAGATGCTATTGGCAAGCGAAGTAAACTTTAGGCTGGAAAAGTAAGCTGTTTATTCGCCGTAAAGCATAAAGAAAGCCCTGTAACTTGCTTAGTTACAGGGCTTTGTAAAGTGATCCCGAAGGGACTCGAACCCCCAACCTCCTGGGCCGTAACCAGGTGCTCTATCCAATTAAGCTACGGAATCATTAAATTAACTCATGCATTTTTCAAACGCGGTGCAAAGATAGGAATATTGCGCGAATGCTAAAATCATTTTCAATAAAAAATCATGCTGTGTGGCTAAAAATATTATAATATATGAGTTAGGAGTGATGGTTTAACAGGGTTGAGGGCTACGCGGGTTATGGGTTTTAACCACAAAGGACACAAAGCCTGTCACAAAGGACACAAAGGGGAAAGAATAGAAGTTATGAGTTATAGCTTGTTACTGTTAAATGATACACTTGGCCTGAAAATTGTGCTATAAATTCCTTATTTTAGCATCCTGAGATATGGAAATAATGCAAGTTATGGGCTTAAGAAAATTATCACCTTATATATACTGCCGGAGTGTTGCTACAAGTCTTATTTTGGGCTTATCTTTTATGGTCGCCGGTCAGAATTATCCGAAATGGGATTTTCATTTTCCGCTGACTATAGAAACTACTGTAAGCGGGAGCTTTGGGGAGATGCGTAGCAACCACTTTCATTCTGGTATTGATTTTACCACACGACAGATAACAGGCTTTCCAATTTATTCTATTGATGAAGGTTACGTCTCGCGTATAGCAGTGTCACCGGGTGGGTTTGGCAAGGCAGTTTACATTGACCATCCCAATGGCTATACTTCAGTATATGCACATTGTGAGTGGTTTTCGGAGGAGATAGATAAGCTTATTACCGAGCTTCAGTATAAAAATAAATCCTTTGCTATTGACCAATCGTTTCAGGCAGGGACTATACCGGTTAAAAGGGGCGAGCTAATTGCATATTCGGGTAATTCCGGCAGTTCAGGAGGGCCGCATTTGCACTTTGAAATCAGGGAAACTAAGGGACAACGCCCCATCAACCCTCATTTCTTCGACCTTCCCATTAGAGATGAAGTAGCACCTGTTATTGAGGGCATACGCGTTTATCCTCTTGATGATAACAGTACCATAAACGGAAAGAATGAGCCTCTGTATATTCCTGCAGTTTATTACGGAGGAAGGTATCATCTGGAGGGAAAACCTGAAATATCAGCCGGAGGAATTATAGGTGTAGGAGTTCAGGTTATCGACTACTCAAGCGAATCCTGGCGAAGATGTGGTATTTATTCTATTCAGCTTATGGTGGATAACAAAATGTGGTTCCGCTCGCAAATGGACGGCTTCTTTTTTCACGATACCCGTTATATAAACAGCCACATTGATTACGCCTTCAAGCAGCAGACAAAGAAGACGGTACAAAAAAGCTTTATCGACATCAATAATAAACTTCAGCTTTACACCTCAACTCCAGAGCGCGGACAGATAACTATGCTGCCGCAGCATAAGCACAGCCTTGAATATGAGATTGCTGATGCGGCCGGTAATATCTCAAAATTGAGTTTTAGTATTCGAGGGCAGGAGAGGCAGTCCAAGCCAGCCGTGTCGGCTGCTCCACAAGTTCTGAAGATTGACCCTGCAAGCCCATATTTTGTGAGTATGGACAATTTCAAGGTACGCTTTCCCGAAAACGCCTTCTACAGCGAAGTTGCGGCTATGTTTGAACTCTTACCCAACGAGGGTTTGGGTATCGGGAGCTATTTCAAAGTGCTGAATGAGGATGTTCCTGTTCACCACTTTTTTGATGTAACTATTCCCATTCCTCTGGAAGCTATTGGGATGAAGGGTCTCACTGCGGCAAAAGTCTCTAAAGGTAAACTAAGTTATGCAGGAGGCGTTGTTTCAAATGGAAATATGCAAATACGCAGTCGTGAAACCGGCACCTTTTGCCTTACAAGCGATACAATCCCTCCTTCACTGAGGCTTTTGAATATTCCCCCCGGCAGGAATTACAGTGACCGTGATAGGATTACTATTGAAATCAAGGATGATTTTTCAGGTATTGATGAATATTATTGTACCATTAATGGACAATGGATGCTTTTTGAGCATGATCCTAAGAACAATGCTCTTATCGGCTATTTGAAAAATCTGAGGATAGAGCGGGGAAAAAAGCATCTGCTGGAGTTAAAAGTTAGCGACAAACTGGGCAACAAGGCATCACTAAGCACGGAGTTTGTGTATTAATTAAGTGAAATAAGTTAAGAACAAAGCCTGATTTAGAAATGTTATTATCAGATGCATAGATTATTATACATAGTATCATTGATTGCAGCGCTTAACAGCCTCGAGCTTAAGGCCCAGATTGATACCGACAGGATGTCCATCATAGGCCGTAATGCCCTGTACTTTGAAGATTACATCCTTGCTATACAATATTTTAATCAGATTATTAAGGCCAAGCCCTATCTGAGCGAGCCTTATTATTACAGGGCTATTGGCAAGTATAGTCTTGACGATTTGAAAGGAGCAGAGCAGGATATAAGCACATCGCTTGAGATAAACCCCTATAACGTTGATGCATATAATCTTCGCGGCATAGTAAGACAAAAGCTTGGGCGCACTTCCGAGGCCGAGGCTGACTACAACAAAGGACTAAGTATTGACCCTGAGAATATTAACCTTATTATCAATAAGGGTATTGCGCAAATTAACAGCAAACAGTACGAGGAGGCTATTGACAGCTACACGGAAGCAATCAGGCTTTCGCCAAAGCTGGTGTCTGCATGGCTCAACAGGGGACATGCGAAAGTGGCAGCTAAAGATACCATGGGAGGTTTGGCTGATTTCACAAAGGCTATAGAAATAAACCCATATATTTCTGACGGATATGCCAACAGGGCAATCACCTACTATATGTTGGGTAGTTTTGAAGAGTCGCTGCAAGATCTCAATAAGGCTATAGAGTTACGGCCTGAAGATGCCCGTTTCTATTTAAACCGTGGTATTATCCGCTATCAGCTTGATGACTTGCGTGGTACTGTTGAGGATTTTGACAAGGTAATAGACTTAGAGCCGCGAAACGCGATGGCTTATTCTAACCGCGGGATACTGCGGGCTCAGGTAGGGGATACAAATCGTGCCATTGAAGATTTCTCGAGGGTTCTGGCGCTTAACAGTGATGATATGCTCACCTTGTATTATCGTGCCTTGCTTTATATGGAAATTGGAGAGTGGGGAGCCGCCTTAAGAGATTTTAATATAGTGGCCCTTGAATACCCTGATTTCGGACCTGTTTACCAAAATCGTTCTTATGTCAAGCAGATGCTCGGCGACGACTATGGCGCGCAATTGGATTACGGAACAGCCGTGAAAATTGAGATGCAGCGCCGTCGGCAATCTGAAAGTGCCGATGCTGGAACGACATCTTCGGGCGCTGATAGCAGGGCTGACAATTTAAAAAGCGGCAAAAAGAGAAAGGAAACACGAAAAGAGTCTGATAAGGACATTAGCAACTACGACAAGGTCGCCGTTCTTGACGATTTTGGCAATGAGCCTGATGAGGAACCTTCAACCAATCCTTTGCGCGGGCGTGTACAGAACAGGAATATCATTATTGAGATGGAGCCTATGTTTGGTCTTACCTTCTATCCCGGCGACACCCTTGTTCATCGCCTCAGGTATTTCAATCTGGCAGTTGAATCGATTGACAGACAGAATGTTATCGACAAAAGCCTTACAATTGCTAATATTGAACAGGAAGTTGATCGTGAAAGCGCGGCTCTTATTTTTTCAGAGATTAGCGCCCTGGGCGAAAAGATTAAGACGGCTAAGGATGAGGAAAAAGCCAACTTGCATTTTGCCAGGGGAACGCTGTATAATACTGTTGTTAATCTGAATAGTGCAATGGAAGATTTCAATAAGGCTATCGAACTGGCGCCCGATCATATCCCAGCGCTTCTGAATCGTGCATATACCCGCTATAAAACTGTAGAAACGATTAAGGCTCTGGAGGCAGAAACACCGGTCAACCAGACCTTGCAGATTGGAGTAACAACAGTTCAGCCGGGCGCTAATATCCAGTCAGAAGAGAAGCGTATATTAGACTACGACTTGATTATTGATGATTTGGAAAGAATTCTTTCAATAGAGCCCGACTTTGAGTTTGCCCATTATAATCTTGGTATTATTCAGGCAGTAATGCGTAATTTTGATGGCGCTATTGAACATTTCAGCGCTGCCATTGATGCGAATCCCGATATGGCAGAGGCGTGGTTTAACAGGGGTCTTACCAATATTTTTATGGAAAACGATTCTGTCGGCACACTTGACTTGAGCAAGGCCGGTGAACTGGGAATTTTTAAGGCCTATAACGTTATTAAGCGCTACGGCATGGGGGTAGGTAGTATGGAAGAAGCTGATGAAGAGTAAGTATGAAAGAGGCAGGCCAATATATTGACGTCGATAATGTTGAGTTTCAGAATGCCCTGCAACTGATACAACACAGCTCTGCGTCGGTTTATCTTACCGGGCGTGCCGGTACCGGTAAGTCAACCTTCCTAAGATATGTGTGTCAAAACACACATAAAAAGCATATAGTACTGGCTCCCACGGGCATTGCAGCGATTAATGCTGAAGGGGTTACTATCCACTCCTTTTTCAAGATTCCATTCCGGCCAATTCTCCCCAATGACCCGGATTTATCAACCACTAACCGTCGAATTTACGATTTCCTGAAATATAACAAAGCCAAGATTAAGCTTATTAAAGAGGTTGAGCTTATTGTTATTGATGAGATATCTATGGTGAGGGCAGATGTACTCGACTTTATTGATCAGGTCTTACGTGCCTATACCGGAAATAAGAACTCTCCCTTTGGCGGCAAACAGATGCTGCTGGTGGGCGATGCCTTCCAGCTGGAGCCTGTTGTTAAAAGAGATGAGTGGCAAATCCTAAGTCGCTTCTACAAGACGCCATATTTCTTCTCCGCCACTGCGTTCATACAGAGCCCCTTGATACAGGTGGAACTGAGAAAGGTTTACAGACAAGATGACCCTGCTTTTGTGGAAATATTAGACAAGGTTCGCCTCAAGAAGGTGGAAGATAGTCACCTGGACATCATTAACCAACGCCTGAATCCGGGCTTTAGAACTCCGGCGGATGAGCTCTTTATTACCCTGGCAACCCGCCGTGATACTGTTGACTATATTAACGAGCAGCAACTGAGCGCCCTGGGAGGAAGCGAGCACGCCTATACAGGCAAGATAACCGGAGAATATCCCGAATCGGCGCTTCCGACCCTAAAAAACCTGGTACTTAAAGTGAATGCCCAGGTGATGTTTGTTAAGAATGATATAGAACGTCGTTGGTACAACGGCAGTCTTGGCATTGTTGACAGTATTTCCGAGCAAGGGATACATGTTCGCCTTGAAAATAATACAGTTCACCTTGTAACGCGTGAAAAGTGGGTTAATCTGCAATACAAATTCGACGAAAAGAATAACAGGATAATAGCCGAGGAGATAGGTTCCTTTACTCAATATCCCCTGAAACTGGCGTGGGCCATAACCGTACATAAAAGTCAGGGACTCACCTTCCAAAAGGTAGTAATTGATTTCAGCGGTGGCGCATTTGCAGGCGGTCAGCTCTATGTAGCGCTTAGCCGCTGTCGCTCCCTGGAGGGTATGATTCTGAAAACCCCTGTTCGCCAAAATGATATTATCCTTAATAAAGAAGTGGAGCTTTTTGCCCAGGCTGCCAACAATAAGCAATTAATTGAAGAAGAGCTGCAAAAGGCCAAGGCCGATACTGCCTATTCAATGGCTCTGGCAGCCTTTCGCGATGGCGAGTGGAAGAAGGCCCTTGCATTTTTCTCGGACGCCATAGCCTATCGCAATGATCTTAACAAACCCGCCTTTCAGCGCTTTTTGGCCAAAGAGATGCTTTTTGTTGACCATTATCGCCATCAAATCAGTGATCTGGAAGCAAGACTTGAGGAGAACCGCAAAAATGTCGAGGATTTTGCCCGTGAATATTATCTGATGGCCAACGAGTGCGAAGTTAAATTCAATGACAGCCGCGCGGCCATCGCCAACCTTAATAAAGCCTTAAGACTTGATCCTTACTTTATTGATGCCCTCCTGCGCAGAGCCCAGCTTCTGCTCGCGACGGGCGATGCGGAAGCGGCCGAAAAGGATTGCAGCTCCATATTGAAAATCAAAAAGCGTCACTATAAAGCGCTTCTTCTTCGTGGAAAGATTCGCTTTCAGCTCAACCATCTTGAAGCTTCATATAATGATTTGTTGCAAGCAATGACCCTGCGGAAATCAAACCCGGAAGTCTATAATGCCTTAAGCAAGGTATGCTCCAAAATGGGCGAAACCACCTTGGCAAAACAATATCGCAATATAGCGCGCGGACTGGAAGAGGAATAAATCTGCTCTTTTTTGCTCATAATTAACTATTTGGGTAATTTGTCCCACCTTTTCTGACTGTTTATAATACACAAGCAGAGGCTATTCGCCCTACTTTTACAATAATTAATAATCTTGATTTAAATCTTTAATTATTGAAATTATGAAAAAAAATTACTTAATGTTATTGGCGTTAGCGTTTGTCGGTTTTACAGGAATCGCAGGCGCTCAGGTATTAATTGATACCGATTTCTCTGACATGGATCCTGTTCCTGCAAATCGCACAAATATCTTGGACGGACCCATTGCTATTACAAATGGGACTATTTATTGGTTCGGGTGTAGATACAATGACACCGGCAGCCTACCTCGAATAGGTGATGATTCCCTAGACCCAAACAGTGATCCAGAACTTAGGTATATTCGTACAGGGACAAACGGGGCCATAGGAGACGACGGAAAACCGACCACCCATTTTTTTCAAGTTACACCAACCGAGCCATTTGTTAATGGAGGTATGGTTACATTGCTTGTAAGTTCAAATGGTGACGCAGATGGAATCTTAGTATATGACGCTACTGATGGAGGGCTGCTTGGAGAAATTAATCTAACTGGCATGCCCAGGTACACAATATCATCCTATGAATTTACCCTACCCGAAACCTTCTCTGGCGTTAAGGCGCTGGCTTTTATCAGGAAGAGCATAACATACTTTACCTGGGGCATAAAAGTTGAAACAAATGGTGAAGGCGTTTCCATAAAAGACCAAGTGATTAAGCCTGTTACTTATTCGTCAAACAAAACAATTACAGTTGTTGATAGCTTTGGCAAAAATGTTGAGGTTTACTCATTGACAGGAACAAAAATATATGGTCAGGTAGCTTCTTCTTCCAGAGTTGTTGTTCCCGCGCCTGCAGGAGTATATCTCGTAGTTGTAAATAATGTTTCAACCAAGGTTATCGTAAAATAATCAGAGTAAAAACACATTTTTTATCTATTGGCAAAGAGGCTGTCTAAAAAGGCAGCCTCTTTATTGTTTACTAACTTACCTGCATGTAATTTGCCGGGGTTTTATTCAAGTGCCGTTTTATTTATGATAGAAAGATTTCAGGGCTACGCCCCTCATGCCTTTTCATTGTTTCGTTGCTACAAAGATTACAGGGCTACGCCCCTGATAAACTGAATAATTTAAAATACAATGACACAAAAAGATCAACAACAGCTGAGGCTGTCTAAAAAGTCCACAGATCGACACATATTACACAGAAAAGACAAAGCGTAAGTTTGTAAACACCTGATAGTAAAGGCGTTTAATTTGTGGAAATCTGTGTAATCTGTGGATAAATTTCTTATTAGACACCCTCATAATCTTCGTATAGAAATTAATTTATAACGAGTGGGGCGTTAGCCCTTTAATCTTCGTAGATATAATAATGATTATTAAAACGAAAGGGGCGTAGCCCTGACATCATAAAACCAATGGCAAATACATACACAATTATATGTTCAATTTGTTTGAATGCTTTGATTGAAAGATTTCAGGGCTACGCCCCTCATACCTTTTCATTGTTTCGTTGCTACGAAGATAATAGGGCTAGGCCCCTGAATTTAAAATACAATGTCACAAAAAGATCAACAACAGCAGAGGCTGTTTAATAAGTCCACAGATCGACACAAATTACCCAGAAAAGACAAACCGTAAATTTGTAAACACCGGATAATAAAGATATTTAATTTGTGAAAATCTGTGTAATCTGTGGATAAATTTCTTGTTAGACACCCTCATACCTTTTCATTGTTTCGTTGCTACGAAGATTACAGGGCTAGGCCCCTGAATTTAAAAAACAATGACACAAAAAAAATCAACAACAGCTGAGGCTGTCTAATAAGTCCACAGATCGACACAAATTACACAGAAAAGACAAAGCGTAAATTTGTAAACACCTGATAATAAAGGCGTTTAATTTGTGAAAATCTGTGTAATCTGTGTAATCTGTGGATAAATTTCTTATTAGACAGCCTAATAAGATTAAATCAACCGGATAATACCTGTTTAAATCTTTGCGAGCGCCTGATCCAGATCAGCCTTTATATCGTCTATATGTTCGAGGCCTGCTGAAACTCTCAAAGAGCCCGGCACTACGCCTGCTGCAAGCTGCGCCTCCAGACTTAGTTGCTGATGAGTGGTAGATGCAGGGTGAATAATCAGCGTTTTGGCATCGCCCACGTTGGCAAGGTGACTGATAAGCTTGAGGTTCCCGATTAGCTTGTCGGCTTCGGCAGTGCCGCCCTTTACCTTAAATGAAAGCACTCCTCCAAAGCCACGCTTCAGATACTTTTTAGCCAGATTATGATAGGGATTAGATGGCAGTCCGGGGTAATCAACAGTTTCAACTTTAGGATGTTTCTCCAGCCATTGAGCCAATGAAAGAGCATTGAAAACGGTGCGTTCCATGCGCAAGGACAGTGTTTCCAGTCCTTGTAAGAGCAGGAAGGCATTGAAGGGACTAAGAGCCGGGCCGTAATCGCGCAGACCCTCAACTCTGACTTTAGTAGCTAGTGCAATATTTCCAAAAGGGCCGTCTGAACCAAAAACTTCCCAAAAATTCAATCCGTGATAGCTTTCTGAAGGCTCAGAAAATTGAGGAAACTTGCCGTTGCCCCAGTTGAAATTGCCTGCGTCAACAATTACTCCGCCAATGCTTGTTCCGTGACCTCCTATCCATTTGGTGGCCGACTCAACAACAATATTTGCTCCATGCTCGATGGGGCGGACAAGGTAGCCTCCTGCACCAAAGGTATTATCAACTATCAAAGGAATACCGTGCTTTGCAGCAATAGCCCCGATGCCTTCAAAATCGGGTATGTTAAAACGCGGGTTTCCAATTGTCTCTACGTAAAGAGCCTTAGTATTTTCGTCAATAGCTTTTTCAAACTCAGCCGGCCTGTCGCTGTCAACAAATCTGACATCTATGCCCAGTCGCTTAAACTGAACCTTAAACTGATTATAGGTTCCGCCATACAGGTAAGAGGTGGAAACAATATTGTCGCCTCCTTGTGCAAGGCTTGTGATGGTAAGAAATTGAGCTGCCTGACCCGAGGCGACGGCTACTGCAGCCACTCCGCCTTCCAATGCAGCCACCCGCTTCTCAAACACATCGGTAGTAGGGTTCATTATGCGGGTGTAAATATTGCCAAACTCTTTCAGGCCAAACAGATTGGCGGCATGCTCGGCATTGTTGAATACGTAAGAGCTTGTTTGGTATATGGGCACTGCACGTGAGTTTGTGGCCGGATCAACCTCTTGACCGGCATGTTGTTGCAGTGTTTCAAAGTGTAATTTTTGTAAGGACATAAGATCTTAAATTATTATTGTTATAAATAGTTTTATGGCTCTAAAATAAGAAAACAAAGGAAGTAAATTATAGTTTTAGTAATAAACAGATTCAAGTTTATAAACATTTAGTTTGACCGGTGTGGGATTAACAAGGTTGTCATATATAGGGCAGCGGGTTTCAACCACCTCAAGCCATCTTGCCAAGACCTCAGAATCAGAATCGCTATATACTTGCAAATCAACTTCTATACCTTGAAAGCCGGCACGCTCTTCAAAGGAGCGTCCCAGGAATCTGTTGCTGTTTAGTGTGCCCGACATCTCAATTGATAATTTATGAAGAGTTATGCCCATTTCGCGCGCTACTATGTGACCAACTGCATTCAAACAACCGGCATAACCGGCCAGAATATATTCAAAGGGATTTGGCGCACTTTTGTTTCCTCCCAATTCAATGGGTTCATCAACCACCACCCGGTGTCGTCCGGCATCTACATCCAGATGCGTAGCATTACGACTTTCTCCGGCAATTGCAAATTTCATCTCTGTCATGGCGCTAATATTTTAGTTTCATACTTATTTCATTTTGGGCTTTGTATTTCCCTAAATGCTATGATACAAATATGAAGCTAAAAGACAGACCAATAAATCCCGCAGATGGTGCATTTTATATACCATAAATAGGGTAGGGAAACTCAAGGATGCACAGCTAAATATAGTATTCAATATTATCTATCCAGCCTGAGCGTATGGCATACATTATAAGCTCCGAACTGCTGCTTACGCCAAGTTTTTTGAAAATATTTTTGCGATGAGTCATCACGGTATGGAAACTGATGTTTTTTGTGGTGGCTATTAGCTTGGTTGTCAAACCTTCGGCAATCATCTTTACTATCTCTGTTTCGGTATGTGTCAACTGCACTTGCTCCATATTGCTTACTTTGCGCTTTTGTTCATCCATCATCACTTCCATCACTTCCTCCGAGAAAAACTTACGACCCTTTATGGCTAAGCGCAAGGCCATAAGCAACTCATCCCGATCAATAGTCTTACAAACAATATGCTTGATTCCAAGTTTGCTTAACCCAAGCAAATCAGCTTTTATCAGTTGATTGGTAAGTACCATAATTGTCATCCCCGGAAAGCGCTGCATCATTGATTTGAAAGCATCTATTCCTTCATAATCAACAGTGGCATAGTCGCTTATCAGCAGGTCGGGAACTTCCGCCTGAAGCAGCTTTTCCAGTTCAAATACGTATTTAGCCACTCCTAAAAGCCTATAACCCTCAGCTTTCAACAACAGCTGCATGGCATCAGTAATCAAAAACTGAGAATCGGCCAATATAACGCTGGCTTGTGCATCATTCTTCATGCAACTAAAATACAACAAAGTCTTTTGTTGGCAATAGTCGCCGCCAAAAAATCTTCTAAGAGGATGCCTACCTTCCCGGTATATAGAAACACTTGCCGGGTATTTGGGGTTTATTATAAAAAGCTCGCCTTTACCATATTGGCCAAGGCGAGCTTCGTTTTGATTTACGCTTCAGATTTGGATTGCAAAATGCCAAATTATTTATCCCATAAGTGCAAGGGCTCCAAATGCTGCTCCGATAACCGCGATCAATACTATTATTGCTATAAATGAAATAATTAGGCCGGCAATTGCCAATCCCTTGGGTTTCTTAGTTACTCCTATAATAGAAAAGATTAATCCTAAAATCCACAGTATCCAGTTAAGAACCGGAATCCATGAAAATATAAGGCCTAATAAGGCCAAAACAAAGCCTGCTACTCCGGATCCATTTGATTTGTTTTGCATTTGATTAATAACGATTGTTTGTCCCGTTGTGTTTTGAGGGTTTTGTAAATCTTGTGTCATCTGTTTGGTTTTTGAGTGTTAATAAAATGTTAATACCACCAAAGTAGAAAAAATATTCTATTAAATAAAAATGTTGTGCAACATAAAATTTGCTTTATGTCGCACAACACTTTTTATGCTAAAATCGTTGTTAGTCAATCGGTTTGATTAGATTCATCAGTGCCCTGTCATGATTGTTTACAATTTTGCTCTCATTGTCAAAATACATTGTGGCACCATTATCAGCGCTATAGGCTTCCCAGGCGGGCAGCAGACCCTCAACATTGGGGTTGCCTGCTTTGACGAAATTTATCCATGCAGAACTCATTTTGTCTGCCAACTGCCATGCTTCTTCAGTGTTACCTGTCCAGTCAGCCCGCAAATCAACGGTATAAAATGCCAGAGGTATGTCCAGACCGTGGAATGAACCTTTTGAAGAGTCATCTACCGCACTCTTCCATGCCAGTAAATACATATAGAGTGGGGCATTGCTTTCAGCAGACCATGCATCGGCAGTACGTATAGTAAATGGTCTGAAGGTAGTGTCAATAGACAGAAGATCCTGGGGAGTATAATCAGGGTAGGCCTGTGCAAATAGCTCTATGTATTGTTCTGTTTTATCACCATAAAACTGCCTCAGGCGTTCTTTTGCCTGGTCTAATGTTAAATCTTTTTCGCCATAAACAGTAGGCATCAGCTCATTAAAGGTGCTGCCAATCATTACAGGAATATCTTTTGAGAAATCAGCAAATCCGGGACTAAAAGGTTGTTGCACCAATACTACGCTATCAGCAGAAGGAGCGAAGCCAAACATTTGTGGCGAGCCCGGTTTTCTTGGTCCGGAAAGCTTCGCTATGGCGTCATTTCCCGCTTTTACAAGCTCAGAGTAGGCTATGGTATCGAGTTTTTCTATTTCGCCGGCTGCCACTCCCAGGTTCTCAAGCACAGCCAGGCCTAATGCTTGCGAACTTTCTTTGGTCATAGTGTTAATAAGTGTTCCACTTTGGATTATGGCCTTGTGGAACAATCCTTTTGCTGAGGGCATACACATAAGCGTGCCGACTTTTCCTCCTCCGCCTGATTCACCAACTATGGTTACATCGGCAGGGTTGCCTCCAAAGTTTTCTATATTATTCTTAATCCATTCCAAAGATTTTACTATGTCGAGCATGCCCACATTTGCCGACTGGGCGTATTTTTCGTCAAAAGCTGACAAATCAAGGAATCCAAGAATATTCAAGCGATGATTAACTGATACAACCACTATATCACCTTTTTTTGCAAGGGCTTGCCCGTAGGTCATAGGGTCGTTGCTGCTGCCAACATGAAAGCCGCCTCCATGCAGCCAGAGCATAACAGGACGCTTTTTGCCATCGTTTATTCCTTGTGTCCAAACATTTACGCTAAATAAGTTCTT
The DNA here is from genome assembly GCA_002427105.1 of Marinilabiliaceae bacterium UBA5488. GTDB lineage: Bacteria > Bacteroidota > Bacteroidia > Bacteroidales > Marinilabiliaceae > Geofilum. The sequence goes on from DIPM01000032.1 coordinate 15,356, forward strand.
TTCGTCCATATTGGAGTCATCGATCCAGGCAACTATTTGTTTAGCTACCGGTCCAAACTCTTTACACTCCAGTACTCCTTCCCAGGAGTCGGGATCTTGCGGCGCCATAAATCTTTCTGCCTTAGCGTAGGGCACTCCTTTGAAGGCAAATACACTATCTTCAATACTTCCCGAAATCTCTCCGTAAGTAGTCTTTACAAGAGCTTCTTGATTTTGCTTTGCTTGTTGATTGCAGGCTGCTAAGAATAAGCCCATTGCCATTAATAGCGGGTAAACAGGGTTTTTTAATAGTTTCATCGAATGTGATTTTGAGAGGTTAATAAAAAATTTATTATAGAAAATATTAGCTCTTATTTCATCATCATAGCCAAAGTTTTGTCGTTTGCGAAAGCAAAATTAATGAAAATTATGTAAATAATTTAGAAAAATCATGCACATTATTTATTCGTTTCCAAGACTCTATATCCTTTCCATCCGTATAAAGCACACACTATAAAGCATATTAAGGGAACAAAGTAGGCCAGCATATAACGCTCCGGATTGAGGTCCATTAAATGACCTGTAAGCGGTGGTAAGAACACGTTTCCTACTATTGCCATCACCAGGAAGGCAGAGCCGCTTTTGGTCTTACTTCCCAGGTCTTTGAGTGCTAAAGAGAATTGTGTGGGATACATAATAGACATGAAAAACGAAACTCCCAGCATAGCGTAAAGACCAATCATTCCACCGAAGGTCATTATTACTCCGCACAACAGGATATTGGCCAGGGCATAAACAACCAACATATTCTGGGGTTTGAACTTCAGCATTAAGAGTGTTCCTATCCATCGACCCAGCAAAAAAGCCAGCATGTAAAATCCGAAATAGGTTGTAGCCGTACTTTCCGAAAGGCCTACATAGCTGCAACAGTATATCAAAAACATGGCATTGATTGCTGTTTGTCCGCCGTTATAAAAAAACTGTGCAATCACGCCCCGGCGAAGATGAGGGCGCTTGAGTACGCTGAAATCTATTAGTTTCTCGCCGGTTTTGCTTCCTTCTTCATGATCTCCTTCCTTTATCTTAGGCAGATGGGTGAAAGCAAAGACCAGGGCAATTGCTATCAATACTATTGCTAAAACCAGATAAGGTAACTTCATGGCATTGGTTTCTGCTTGCATGAAGCCTTCCCATCCTCCCGGATAGTCTGCAGGTATGGTGTGTGAAGTATAATCATTGCCACTTAATACCAGCTTGCTTAGAAACATGGCGGCGATAAAGGCTCCCAGTCCATTAAATGACTGGGCAAGATTTAAGCGCCTCTCTGCAGTTTGCGGACTGCCTAGCACTGTTACATAAGGGTTAGCCGCTGTTTCAAGGAAACACATACCAGTGGCTATTATGAAAAATATCGCGAGATAGGCCCCGTATTGCTGCATCGCGGCAGCCGGGAAAAACAAAAGCCCCCCGAAGGCTGCAATTAATAAACCAACGATAATACCCGCTTTATAGCTATATTTCTTCATAAACATCGCTATAGGTATAGGAAAGATAAAGTAGGCAATCCAGTAGAATGCTTCGGTTAATGAGGCCTGAAAAGCACTTAGCTCAAATGTTTTCATCAACTGCCGAATCATTGTCGGAAGCAGGTTGCTGCTTATTGCCCATATAAAGAATAAGCTAAATATCAGGCTTAAGGCAAGGGTGTTTTTCTTTTTTGTATTCATGACTTTACAGTTATTCTGACATGTTTTTTATGTAAGGAAGCGCTTTGAGATTCTTTAGTTCGAAAAATTTTTCGGCGTTCTTGCCTAAAAAAAGTTCTTTCTCTTCTTCTGACAGCAGTGATGATTTAAGGATGAAATCATAGGACATACGGTAGGTGATAGCCACAATGGTTCTGGGATAATCAGAACCCCACATAAGTTTTTCAATACCTACAAGGTCTATGGCCTCCTTTATTGCCCATACTGCCCCGCTGAAGGGGTAGAACTCTTCGTTGAACAGCCAGGTAATTCCGCCCGATTCAATCATCACCTTCTTATGGCGAGCCAGCTTTATTTGTTCCTGCCACCCGGCTCGCGTAACCATACCAAAGTGTCCTATAGAAATCTTCAGTGAAGGAAACTGGCTGATGATTTCGCTCATCTCGGCTACTTGTCTGTCACCGTCTGCCAGGTCAATAGACAGAATGATATTTTTTTGTTCCATCAAAGCGAACATATTCATCATCTCATCATTTGTAAGACGGATTTGCTTCTGAGCTGTAATTAGGCGCTGAGCAGGAATTTTTAGGGCTTTGAATCCACGGTTAATTAGCTCACTAGCATGTGCAAAATAGCCGGGCACTCTTGCATCAACCATACCACAGCACAAAAATCTGTTGGGGTAGGTCTTTTCTACCTCCCATAAATAGTCGTTTTGTATCCCGTCAATATATTCTTGTGTGATTACTGCCGCCGAAACTCCGGCGTAGTCCATATTCGACAAGAAAATCTCAGCTGAGTTTCTTCCATCTATGATAAAGGGAGGCAGCATCTGTCTTACTTCTCCCATAAAGTCAGATTTCCCGTTACCAAGGTCTCTTATCTTCTTTCCTTCCACTTCTCCTTCCTGACGCAGCCAGAGGTGGGCATGGCCATCAATAATTGGATGTATCATAGTGTTCAGAATTTGATAAGAATTCGAAAGACTTCACCAGGATTGTCGGCCCATTTGTCGAGCGCTTTCTGTGCTTCTTCAGGCGCATAGATGCCGCTAATAAGTTCTTCCACAGGGCATGTGCCTTGTTTTAGATACTCCATTACAGCCTTAAAGTCAGCCGGCATCGCGTTGCGTGAGCCGTGTATATCTAATTCTTTTTTAACGAAGTATTGCGTGTCAAAAGCTATCTTTTCTTTTGCATAGCCTATAAAAACCACGCGGCCGGTAAATGCTACCTCCATGACAGCTGCAGTATATGTTTCAGGGCGGCCAACTGCTTCGATTATTACATCAGCCCCATGATTGTTGGTCAAAGCCTTATTTCGCTCGTGAAGGTCTTCTGTGAGAGAGTTTATGGCATAGGAGGCTCCAAGTCCTTTGGCCAGCTCAAGTTTGTGATTATCCACATCCACGGCTATCACTACGGCGCCTCTCAGTGCGGCTGCCACAATTGCTCCAAGGCCTATCATTCCGCAGCCGATTACCATTACAGTGTCTGTTTTGCTTACCATAGCACGACTTACGGCGTGAAATCCCACGCTCATGGGTTCAACCAGAGCAAAATCGCGCAAAGAAATGTCCGGGTCAGCAATAACTTTTTCCCATGGGACAAGCAGGTATTCTGTCATGCCTCCATCTTTTTGAACGCCCATGGTTTGGTTGAACTCGCAGGCATTAGGCCGATTATTTTTACAGGCTGAGCATGTCCCGCAAGAAGTATAGGGATTTATGGTTGCATTCATGCCGGCCTTCAGGGTTGAGGGAACGCCTTCCCCAACTGCTTCTATTTTCGCGCCTATTTCATGTCCCGGGATTAGAGGAAGTTTAGCTAAAGGATTCAGATTTCTGAAGGTATTAAGGTCGGAGCCACAAAATCCAACATAAGCTGTTTTTAGCAATACATGTCCCGGCTTAAGCTCAGGCATGGGTATGTCGATGGTAGTAACCTTTCCTTTTCCTGTGATTTGTACAGTTTTCATCTTTTTTCTCTTTATTTGTTAGCTGTTCACCCAGGTGTCTCTGAAACCGGGCTCGAATATTTTCTGTATCTCAATAATTAACTCTTTATCCACAGGCTCTTTGGCATGAGCGATGGTTTTTAATACGTTGTCGGGGTTGGTAGAACTGAACAAGGTGGTCGATATTCTTGGATTAGACACCGAAAAGGCAACTGCTGCCTGTTCTATGGACAGCCCCTTGGAATTGCAGTATGCCACAGCTTTTCGCGCGAGCCTTTTCAATGCTTCAGGTGCCGGATGCCAGTCAGGTGTTCCTCTTTGTGTCAATAATCCCATTGAAAATGGTGAGGCGTTGATTACTCCGATATCGCGTGATTCAAAATAGTCCAGATAGTCGCTTAGGGAGTCGTCATTCAAGGTATAATGACAAAATGATAAGATGCTTTCCACCGTGCCGGGAACAACATGGTCTATTACATATTTGAAATGTCGTAGATTTAAGTTTGTGATGCCCACGTGTTTTACCACTCCTTCTGATCTTAATTCAACCAGAGCCGGAAGCGTTTCCTTGCAAATTTGTTCAAGGTCTGCAAATTCGATGTCATGAACATTTATCAGATCTATATAGTCAACATTGAGGCGTTCCATACTTTCGTAAACGCTTTCTTTGGCTTTGCGCCCTGAATAGTCCCATGTGTTTACCCCGTCTTTGCCATAACGCCCCACTTTTGTTGAAAGATAATAAGTATTGCGCTCGATGTTTTTCAAAGCTTTGCCCAGCACTGTCTCTGCTTTGTAATGCCCGTAGTAGGGCGAGACATCCACAAAGTTGATGCCCTCTTCAATTGCTGTATAAACAGCCTGTATGCCTGTTTCTTCTTTTAAGGAATGGAAAACTCCGCCCAAAGAAGAAGCCCCCAGACTGATTGCAGACAACTTCATGCCTGTCTTTCCTAACTCTCTGTATTCCATTTTGCTGTCACTTATAGTTCGTTGTTTTATTCCTGATATGAAATTGTTTAAGTAATTGGACTGTGATTTTCTCCAACTACTTTGCCTAAAGCTTGTGCGTTTTATCCTCAAAAATGGCTCGTTTCATCTGCACTTAAATGTAATTTTAATTAACAAACTTAAACATATGAGAGGCTTTTAAATAGAAATTTAAAGTTAATAAATAGGACTATATCGATAATGGGAGAATTTTTATTCTGATGACGAAGGATATAGACTTAGCAAATCCCTTTATACATAAAGAAATATAATTTCATGCAAGCCATTGTCTGACAAAATACTACCTTTACATTTGAGCTCAAAGGTCCTTTGCTCTGGTATGCTCAACTTATAAAGTACAGCAAAATCTGTAACATATTTATGTGTTTATGGGGATGAATAATATTGGTAGAATAGAGCCTGTGCATGAAATGGCTTCAGAGGGTTTGATTCTTTTGAATATAGGACATGCCGTTCATTATGCTGATTGGAACTATAAAAATGTAAACAGCCCGTTTGCCCGTATATACCTCGTTGATAAGGGAGAAGCCCGCCTTCATCTGCCCGATGGTGTACAGCAATTGAGCCCACGAAATCTTTATATTATACCTCCTTTTACCTTACATAGCTATGAATGTGATAATTATTACAGTCTGTTTTATATTCATATGTATGAAAATCAATCTCTTGCTCATCGCATCTTAGAAGATTATATCTTTCCCAGGGAGATAGCCGCTACCGCTTTTGATCGGGCTTTGGTTGAGCGCTTGCTTGAAATCAATCCTGAACGTGAACTCAAGTTTTATGACCCCAAACAATACGATAACTCTTCATCACTGATTAGTAATATCTCAAAATATGCAAAGCTCCCTTTGCACATAAGTATTGAAACCAAAGGGATATTATTTCAACTTCTGTCCCGTTTCCTGGAGAAAGCCGCTCCGAAGAATGAAATATCAGATAACCGGATTGAGTATATACTGGCTTACATCCGAAAGAATATACACAGAGCCTTGAAATTAGAAGATCTGGCAAAGCGCTGTAATCTTTCAAAGGACCATTTTATCAGACTTTTTCATAAGGAGGTCAATCTTACGCCGACCAGCTATATTAATCAGAAAAAAATTGAGCAGGCACAACTTATGCTTCACACAACAGATGCTATGATTAAGGATATTTCTTTTGAGCTGTCATTTAATGATGTATCCTATTTTAACCGCCTGTTTAAAAAGATTAGCGGCCTCAGCCCCAGCGAATACAGGGCAACAGACCTGCCCGAAAAAAACAGATAATAAGCAAAGCTCCGGCCATCCCTTTCGGAAAGCCGGAGATTTTATCATGATTTGAGAAGTTTTATCTGCTCAAATTACTCTTACCTACTTTGCAGCTTTGATGGAGGTCAATTCGGAGATGCTGATTAGTTTCCCGCTTTTGCTGTTAATTGTCTCCGAGCGCACAGATCCTATGTTTGGGGCATACCATTCAGTTACCTTGCTTTCTGTTTTAACAAAAGCCATCGCTGATGAGGATGTAGAAGTAAGCTTGAAGCATTTAAAACTTCCTGCCGCAGTTGTTTTCTCTTCAATAGCCTCTATTTTTCTGTTTGTAATATTGACAGACATATTCATTGATATCGGTCCGGTCATGGAGAGAGTGATAGAGGCATCAGGAAGTTGTTGCCCGGGAGCAGGATTGGAAGGAAACTGCATATCTTTACTCTCTATTGTGAAATCCTGAAAGTTTTCAATGTCCATAGAACCAAGCATATTGCGCATGTCAACATAGAATACCCCGTCCTTACAGAGAGCATTGAATTGGTAGCTCAGCTCAGGTTTGCCCTTAGCATCGAAATTCTCCGCTGAAATACCAATGCAGGTTTCGCCAGCTTTGACTTCTTTTTCAGTAACAACATACTTTACTGAAGATTCCGGTTTGCCCGGTTTAAGGTAGTTGGTATATGTTAGTTCAGTACCTATTTCAGACGGGAAATAAAGAGTACAATCCTGAGCAGATATACTCAGCCCTAAGGCTAACATCAGGGAGGCAGAAATTAGTGATAGTTTACGCATGATTTTTAGTTTATGGTTATTTGCTAAATTTATCTGCTTTATTTTTTAATATCAATATTGAACACTGAAAATATTTCCACCATAATAATCTTAGGCAATAATGTTGACGATTGGCTTCTATGTTGTAAATTTATCAGGAAGATAAACTGACTTGATTTGTCATTTAAAACTTTTTCTTTATCGAACTAATCAATCTAATATGAGCGAAATAAAAAATGTTGAACTGCGAAACCTTAACCATGAGGATTATGAAGAGTTGAAAAGTGCCATGATGAAGGCTTATCAGCAATGGCCAGGATCTTATTGGCGTGAGAACGAGATTTATACTCTGCTTGATATCTTTCCTGTCGGACAAATTGGTGTGGTAGTTGATGGAGTAATTGTTGGCTGCGCCCTTTCTATTATTGTAGATTCTACTATACACAGTGATGAGCATACCTACCGTGGAATAACCGACAACTTTTCCTTTTCTACTCACGACCCCGACGGGGATGTCCTTTACGGTGTGGACATGTTTATTCAACCCGAGTTCAGGGGTCTGCGCCTGGGCCGAAGACTCTATGATGCACGCAAGGAGCTTTGTGAACAGCTTAACTTACGAGCTATTGTTTTTGGAGGAAGAATGCCCGGCTATCATAAATTTGCCAGCGAGCTTACACCCAAGGAGTATATCCAAAAGGTAAAAAGCAAGGAATTGTATGACCCTACCATCACTTTTCAATTGAGCAACGACTTTCACGTGAAAAAGGTTTTGACAGACTATCTGCCCGGCGATAAGGAATCGCGTGAATTTGCTGTGCTGATGCAATGGGATAATATTTATTACACAAAACAGTCCAGAGACCTGAAGCAGCGCAAAACTGTTATTCGTCTTGGTCTGGTGCAATGGCAAATGCGGCATTATGCCACCCCTGATGATATGTACGAGCAAATAGAATATTTCGTGGATGCTGTATCGGCCTACCAGAGCGACTTTATTCTCTTCCCCGAATTCTTTAATGCTCCTTTGTTAGCCAGGCATAACGACCTTCCAGAGTCTTTGGCCATTCGTAAACTGGCTGAATATACCGAGGATATACGCGACCGCTTTATTCAACTTGCCATTAGCTACAACGTCAATATTGTAACGGGCAGCATGCCGCTGATCCGCGATGATAAATTATACAACGTGGGTTTCCTGTGTCATCGCAACGGCACCTACGACAGATATGAGAAAATTCATGTAACACCAGATGAGGTAAAGGCCTGGGGCTTATCAGGAAGCGATATACTCAAAGTTTATGACACCGACTGCGGGAAAATTGGAATTCTTATTTGCTATGACGTAGAATTCCCTGAGCTGTCACGGCTTTTGGCTGATCAGGGTATGAAAATCCTTTTCGTGCCTTTCCTTACGGATACTCAAAACGGCTATAGTCGCGTGCGCTATTGCGCTCGCGCCCGCGCCATCGAAAATGAGTGCTTTGTTGCTATAGCCGGCTCTGTTGGGAACCTCCCCAAGGTGCATAATATGAATATCCAGTATGCCCAATCGGCGGTGTTTACGCCTTGCGATTTTGCCTTCCCAACCAACGGGGTCAAAAACGAGGCAACACCCAACACTGAAATGATTCTGGTGTCGGATGTGGATCTCAATTTATTGTCTGAACTTCACACCTATGGCAGTGTCCGTAATCTTAAAGATCGGCGTACTGATGTGTTTGATTTGAGGCTTAAAACTAAAAAATAGAAGAGTGTTCAATAATTCTGAAAGCCTTCGGTCTTGAATTTGCTTAACTTCAGAGCCGGGGCTAAAACAAAAGAGGGTGTCCCGAATTTCGGGTCACCCTCTTTCTTAGTATCTATATCTCTACAATGCAGCAAAAAAGTCGTTTCCTTTATCGTCAACAATTATAAAGGCCGGGAAGTTCTCTACCCTGATTTTGCGTACGGCTTCCATGCCTAGTTCTTCAAAATCAATAACCTCCGACGATTTGATGCTGTCCTTGGCCAGAATGGCTGCCGGGCCGCCAATCGATCCAAGGTAAAAGCCTCCATTCTTTTTGCAGGCCTCTGTAACAGCCTTTGAACGGTTACCCTTGGCCAGCATAATCATTGAGCCGCCCAAGCTTTGAAACTGCTCTACATAGGAGTCCATCCGTCCGGCGGTAGTTGGTCCGAAGCTCCCCGATGCCATGCCTTTGGGAGTTTTGGCGGGACCCGCATAGTACACCGGATGCTTCTTCATATATTCAGGCATGGCTTTGCCTTCATCAAGCATCTTTTTAATCTGCGCGTGAGCTATATCGCGAGCCACAATCAGGGTTCCGCTAAGATTGAGACGTGTCTTAACCGGATATTTTGATAATTCTTTACGAACTTCATCCATAGCCCTGTCAAGGTCAATATTTACTGCAGGAGCCAGTTCCGGCGCCCTTTCCGGAACAAAGCGGGCAGGGTTTTTCTCAAGCTGTTCTACAAAAATTCCCTCTTCGGTGATTTTTGCTTTAATATTACGGTCGGCACTACAGCTAACACCCAGTCCGACAGGACAGGAGGCTGCGTGGCGCGGCAGACGTATTACCCGCACATCATGAACGAAATATTTCCCCCCAAATTGAGCCCCAATGGTGCTTTCTTCGCATATCTTCTGCACTTTTGCTTCCCACTCGAGATCGCGGAAGGCTTGCCCTCCCTCATTTCCCTGAGTAGGCAGATGATCAAGATAGCCGGCTGATGCTTTCTTGACGGTAGCCAGGGTAGCTTCAGCAGATGTCCCGCCAATTACTAAAGCCAGGTGATAGGGCGGGCAGGCAGAGGTGCCTAAGTCCTTAATTTTTTCTTTAATAAACTTGCTAAGAGCCTCCTCGGTCAACAAGGCTTTTGTTTGCTGGTACAGGAAGGTCTTATTGCCTGATCCGCCGCCTTTGGTTACAAATAAGAACTCATATTCATTGCCCTTTTCGGCATAGATATCGATTTGTGCGGGAAGGTTTGTTCCTGTGTTTTTTTCATCAAACATAGAAAACGGCACCACTTGCGAGTAGCGCAGGTTTTTGTCCTTGTAGGTATCGAAAATGCCCTTAGAGAGCGCTTCCGCATCATCAGCGCCTGTCCAAACGCTTTCTCCCTTTTTGGCTACTACTATTGCAGTTCCGGTATCCTGACAGGTCGGCAGTTCTCCTTCTGCTGAAACAACCTGATTCAATAGCATCGTGTGAGCCACAAAGCGGTCATTGTCTGACGCTTCAGGATCTTTCAAAATGTTAGCTAATTTCTGCAGGTGAGCTGGTCTCAGATAAAAAGAAACATCGCTAATAGCCTCTTTGGCCAACAATTCCAAACCTTTAGGGTCAATTTTCAGGATCTTGCGGCCATCCACCTCGATAGTCGATACATAATCTTTGGTCAACAGCCTGTATTCTGTTGTATCCTTAAGGATAGGGAAGGGTTTTTGGTACTTAAAATCAGCCATAATAGTAGTTATATCTTTGTTTTTGTATATGTTTCAAACAGTTCTACAAAATTAAAGAAAATTTTTGCTAATTAATCCCGGATGGATATTAGTTTAGCCTCATTTAGAATCGGTATAAAGTACGCTGTTCTCTTCGTTTTCTTCAATGCCTTGTTCGTCAACGAAATGCGTAAAGCGATAAGCAGCTTTGTTCATCCTGTCCATAATAGCCAGACCGATGCCTTCCTCCTTTACTTTTACTGCAAAAATCTGCTCTACCGAGGGATCGGCTTCCAACTCATGCAAGGCGGCAAACATCCTCGCGGCGGCCTCAAGCAAATCGCCCTCAGGCGAAAGAAGGATGATTTTTGACTGAGCATTGTCAGGAACATGATGAGGTTCGAACAATAACAAGCCCGCGTAATCAGGGAGCTTTTCGGGCACTTCATCGAAGAGATAAAGCGGCTTACGCGGCGAATAGTGACTTTTTAGCTGGCCGGGAGCCTTAATATGCTTGTCTGTATCCGACATTATCACTTTGGCATCCGGGAAATCAGCTCTTATCCGGTCGGGTGTTATAGCGCCCGGGCGTAATATTTCTATTGTTGAGCCGCTTACAGTAACGATAGTAGATTCCAGCCCTATTTCCGTTTTACCCCCGTCAAGCAGGTAGTCAATGGTCTTAAGCTGCTCTTTGACGTGTATTGGTTCGGTAGGGCTCAACCTGCCAAAAATATTGGCGCTTGGAGCTGCTATCGGAACTCCTGCTTGTTTAATCAGCTTTAAAGCAACCTTGTGAGAAGGCATTCTTACTGCTACTGTCTTAAGCCCTGCACTTACTATAGCAGGTACTTTTCCGGTTTTGGGAGCCACTATTGTGAGAGGACCCGGCCAGTACTTTTCGGCTAAGCGGATAATAAGCGGAGAAATCGGCTTTTTGAAAACCGTCGGCAATTCGTCAATTGAAGAGATATGCAAAATTAGAGGGTCAAAAGAAGGGCGTTTTTTTGCTTCAAAAATGCGTGCTACAGCTTTTGCATCCAATCCATTCGCCCCTAACCCATAAACTGTCTCTGTTGGGAAGGCTACTAATTTGCCTTCCTTAATCAATTTTGAAGCAAAAATTGTGTCTTTTCCTGATTTTATCATTAGAGAAGCTCGTTGTTATCGTTTTCCAGCTTTTGACGCTGCGCTTCCTGAAAAGCCATTACTTTTTTACGTACATTCATATCATTCAGTCCGATGATTTTTGCGGCGGCCAGAGCAGCATTGTCGGGCTCTAAAACTACCAGAGGAGCCACTCCGGAAGGCATCCGAAGACTTGAATAGATGTCGGTTCCGGCAAATTTGTCGCCGTAAGGGGGACAGGCTATTACCGGACAGTGGGTTTGTGCATCACTAAAACCGCTTAAAGCATTACTTCGACCGGCCACGGTGATAAACACTGCCTGTTCTTTTTCATACGCTTTGATAATTTCAAGGCATTTCAATGGAACTTTATGTGCCGATGCTATCCTCATTACAGTGGCTACGCCCAATGACTCCGCCGCTTTGGCAATCCTTGCCGACCATTCCAGGTCGGCTTTGGATCCCATAATAATTACAATTTTACTCATACTAATTATTTGTTCTTATTTCTCTTTTTTCAAAAACGCATACTTATATTCCATAGGGAGAAGTTCGTTGTACTCTTCAACGCTGGCACCATTCAGGCAGGCTTCAATAATTTTACGCCCCAAAGGTAATAAATCATCCTGAAGATATTGCGGTAATTCTCTCCTAAAGAAATCATATAGCATCTCAGCGCCCTTGTCGTAACCATCTTCTCCTACCTCGTCCTGCTTATATACCTTTAAAAAGCGCGATGGAACCTTGGCTCCTTCAATGGTGAGGTAATTCAGCTCATAGCCTAACAAGGAGCAGCGCGCAGGCTGGTATTGCTCAAAGCGTAGCTTGGAATTTCCGCGGCGCGTTAAATATTCGCGCATTAACAATTGAGGTTTAAATCCTACCTTCCACACGCCTATATGCTGGTTGGGCGTTAGTGTGTAGCGAACTCTGGGTGAATCCCAGATTTGATCCAAAAGCAAATTGGCTTGACGCACTTTTTGCCCTGTGGCAAAAGGCCAGTAAGAACCAACTCCTTCGCTCTCCATGGCGCCCCCTCCCGAAATACTGGGATTGGCGTATCCGCGCGGACTGACCAAACGCCATAACCATGCCAGTGCCGGAGGCAGGATGTGGAAAATACCTATAATACCAAAGTTTGGATTCTCGCGTGAACTGGGCGGAGTGCGTACGCCAAAACTGCGCACATCAATTGTTATCGGGCGATCCATCACGTTTGGTATCAAATGACGCGGAACTATAACGCGGGGATTTGGGCATTTTTTGCCGTTCCCATCGTCAATATGATTCCAAATCATGGCAGTACCGTTGGGGTTTGTATCGATATTGATAAAGAGTAAAGGCTCCTTAGGATTCATCGTGATGCGCTCCAATGAAGGATCGTCGCCATAATTGTTAACTCCATCCACCCTCAAAAACCATCCGTTTTCTGCATCAGCAACGGTAAGTTTGCCGTTGGGTTTTTGATAGCTGGGATGGCAAAGAGCCATATCATCTGTTACAGGGTTGAAGGTGCAGAATAATGGGATATTTATCAAACGTTGCTCGCCCGAAATCATGTTGGTGCCGATTTTGACCTGCCCGTTGGGCTCTCGCGGAATAAACTGAAGCATCTCGCTCTTACCGCCACCGCTGGCGCCTTCGTGCATAAAATTGGTGGTGTTGTCGTAAGGACTTACTGCTTGAACCGAAGAACAGTGAGTTGTAACCCATCCTTCTTCTTCCCCTTCAGTCAGAAGTACCGCATATAGTCCTTTTTTGGCACTCGGACCGGGGTATAAATTATAGGAATACAGCTCATGAAAGCCGTCAAGGCGGTTGTGAACCACCTTTTGCTTACCGCCAAAGTGAGTGTGACGGAATGGAGGAGCTACATATATGACTGAGTCTAATTTGAAACCATCCGGAAGCTCGTTAAAAGGTATCATCTTTTGCAAGAGAGCAAGACCCAGGGCAAAGAATCCTGCATTTGCAGGCGCGATAGCAATACCGCCATAACCAATAGGGTGGTTCCCTGCAAAGTAAAGAAACACAGCAAGTTCCTGCTTTTTTAGCCAATCAAATGTTTCTCCCCGAAGTTCTGAAAAGTCTTTCCCATAAACCTCTGAGAAGCGCAGTTTGTCGCTGGGTTTATTATCCGCTATTAGCATGGTGTCGGGGTCGCGACGACGCATATAGGGCTCCGGGTAATTGGCCGAAATCCCGTTAGATACACGATGCACAACTGCTTCGAGGTATTCTCCTTTGCCGGGGACCTCGTATTTCACCTCGAAAGTAGCATTTTCGGGGCCGTTTGTCGCGGCATCAAATAGCTCAGAGCTCGAGTTGTAATAATGCACTTTGGGCGCAGACTTAAGGATATCCTTAATCTGGTTGGGTACCTTGACTCCTTTGTTCTCCAGTTCTTTAATAATGCTCATACTTTTGTGGTTTTCAATTTAATACTTTAGTTCACCGGAATTGTGGAGGAATTCCGAATTATGTTTCGGGAAAGAATGTAGTGACTTTGAAGGCATCTCTTAGGCTCTAATATACACAAGGGCAATATGAATCAAAAATACGAAAACATGATTTATTTGTTTGCCTTTTTACAATCATTATAATTTGTTAGAATTTTCTCTCTTAACGGGGCAATTTACTCTTCATTGTGTATGCTTTGCGTAAAGATAATTATCCCTTGACTTTTATGCCCCTGGATATTTTGTGAAATCTGACAAAATAACTTAGCGCTTTGACAACTATCAAACTTAATTATACTTTTACCTCCGCATCGGTCTTCAAAATATTTACAGATGCTGTCATCACCTTAATAAGATAAAAAATATGCTGTATATGGAAAGAATTGCCCCGCTTTTAATACTCCTGCTGGCTGCTGCCTGTGCTCCGGTAGAACAAATAGAAGACACAAGCTATCAGCTGTGGTATGAGGCTCCGGCGACCGACTGGATGACGGAAGCCTTGCCTGTTGGTAATGGCTATATGGGGGTAATGTTCTTTGGCGAGCCCGATAAGGAACAACTGCAGTTTTCTGAAGAGTCGCTTTGGGCGGGTGGCCCAGGCTCATCACCACTTTATAATTACGGATTAAAGGAGGGAGCTTACAAATACCTTCCTAAAGTAAGACAGCTTTTAATGGAAGGAGAGTTTGATGCTGCACACGAGCTTGCCAGAAAGGAGCTGAGCGGCACTGTGCATGAGGTGCCCGTATATCTCTCTGATTTTGGCGCGCAGCAAACAATGGGCGATATATATGTCTCGGTCGCCAATAAGGGTGAAGTATCAGACTATAGAAGATGGATTGATTTGAAGACCGGAGCGGGCTATATTAGTTATCAATCAGCCGGAACAGAGCATAAAAGGCGTTTCTTTGGCGTATATCCAAATCGTGTTATGGTGTATTCGTTCTCAAACAATAGCAAGGAGGGCCTTGACTACCACGTCACTATTGAAACACCCCATAAGATTGATGATTTAAGTTACAAGGACAGCATAATCTTTCTTAAGGGGCATTTGGGCGACAATATGCTGGGCTTTGGCTCTTCTGTTTATGTTAAGACTGATGGAGAAATTGCTTTTGATAATGGAAAATTAGAAGTAGCAGGCGCCAGTTCATTGTCTCTTATTCATTCTTCGGCTACAGAGTACGCTCCTGTATTTCCTCACTATCGTGGAAAGGACTATCAGGCTGAACTAAGGACGATAATGGCTGAAGTAAGTGCTTTAGATGTCGCGGATTTGTGGGACATTCACCTACTTGATTACCAGCCGCTTTTCGATAGGGTGAAACTCAATTTGCATGGCAACAAAAACGATTCGCTGAATACAGCTAAGCGTTTATTGGCTTATGCCGGGGGAGCTGAAGATCTTGGGCTCGAGGAACTGTATTTCCAGTATGCCCGCTACCTTACTTTAATGTCATCGCGACCCGGAACCATGCCTATGCATCTCCAGGGGAAGTGGAACAACCAGACCGACCCGCCATGGACCTGCGATTATCATACAAATATTAACTTGCAGATGCTTTACTGGCCTGCTGAAGTGTTGAATCTGCCCGAATCGCACATGCCCTTAATTGATTATATGAAAACTCTGGTAGAGCCTGGCCGTTTGGCAGCTAAGGAGTTTTTCGGAGCTCGCGGTTGGATTGTAAATACTATGAATAATGCCTACGGGTTTACTTCACCCGGATGGGATTTTCCATGGGGCTTTTTTCCGGCAGGCGCAGCATGGCTTTGCCAGCATGCATGGGAGCACTTCGAGTACAATCAGGACACTACCTATCTTAGGGAGGATGCCTTTCCCTTAATGAATGAGGCCGCCCTTTTCTGGATGGACTATCTTGTTAAGGACGATAAAGGCTATCTGGTTTCAATGCCTTCATATTCACCCGAGCACGGAGGAATATCAAAAGGAGCTTCTATGGATCATCAGATAGTCTGGGATCTCTTTAATAATTGCGCGAAAGCTTCTGAAGTGTTAGAGATGGCTGATTTAGCCTTACTTTTTGCAAGCTACCGTGACAGTTTGGCCCTTCCTTCAATTGGAAGCTGGGGACAACTTATGGAGTGGAGTGAGGATCTTGACGATCCTGAGAGCAAGCATCGTCATGTGAGCCATTTATTTGCCTTGCATCCCGGGCGGCAAATCAGCCTAAATAACACGCCCGAATTGGCCGAAGCAGCAAGGGTAAGTCTGGAAGCCCGGGGAGATGACGGAACAGGCTGGTCATTGGCCTGGAAGATAAATTTCCATGCACGTTTGCAAAACGGCAACCAAGCATATAAGCTATTAAGGCGCTTGTTGCAGCCTGTTGGAGTAGGTGGCAGCGGAGCCGGAGGCGAGGGAGGAGGAGGCTCATACAGCAACCTGCTTTGTGCTCATCCGCCGTTTCAGTTGGATGGCAATATGGGTGCTGCGGCAGGAATTGCAGCTATGCTGATTCAGTCGCAAAGCGGAACTATTCATTTATTGCCTGCACTGCCCGATTCGTGGCCAAACGGCGAGGTCTCGGGTCTGAAGGCGCAGGGTGGATTTGAACTGTCCTTCGCGTGGCGACAGAGCAGAGTGCTTGAAGTGGATATTTCAGGCACTCCGGGAGCCAAGGGTGTTATGCAAGTAGGAGATAGACTGTATAATTTCCAAATACCTGAAACTGGCACTTATAAAAGGCTGTTACCTTGAATTGTTTAAATAATAAACCCTCGGGTTTCAGCTACGATAATAATCATCTCAATAATTTCCTCATCGCTCATTGTTGCGACGTTAAACATCATGTCATAAAAATCAATATCGGGACGATCCTTCTCGAAGTAGTTGCGAAACTGAAGTCTGCGTCTGTCAATTTCGAGTGCCTCTTTTTTGGCATCGGCAATGGTCATGCCATAGGATTCGGCCACTTGTTTGGCTCGCCACTCGATAGGTGCCAGTAGTTTGACATGCAGCGCCCTTGCAAAGTTTTTAGTGATAGACTCGGCTGCCCGGCCAACAATAACCACATTACCTTCGACGGCGGCGGTGTAGATAAAACTTGCAATCGTGTTCTTTACCTTTACGTCACTGGGATAAAACTCATCCGAAAAGAATTGAGTAAGGTGATCAAAAAAGCCCCGCGTGCGATAACTTGACAAATCCTGAATTAAGGTAGGTGATAGCTTCAACTGACGGGCTGACTCTTCGATAATCTCTTTGCTAATCCATTTCCATTCAACATCGTGACCTAAGCGTCTGTTTTTCTCCGTTATCGTTTCAGAAAGTAACCTTGCTATACGTTTTCCTGGGCAGCCAAATTCCCTTGAGATTGTAATAACGGGACCCTGGTTAGATGCTTGTTCTTCAGAACTTTTTTTCTTGCCTGTCCGTTCGCGCATGTACTTTAGAAATAGATTTTCCATATCTTTTTTATGTAGTTATTTGGACGGTTTTTCTATTGTTGTTTATAAGTCTTATTTGTTTTCAGAAAAGTAGTAAGAATCGTTGAATTATCAAAAATAAAAAAGGACAGATTCAAAAATCTGTCCTTTCCCCTTAAATCAGCCTTTGTTAACCAAATCCAAATCTATGAAAAAAAATCTACGACAAAGATAGGCTAGTATTCGGTGAAAGAGATTGAATGCAAGTTAATTGATGTTAAGAGTTGGGCTCTAATTAATATCAATTTTAAATAAAAAAGGATGGCTTTTTAGCCATCCTTTAAAACCGATTAACTAAATCCAGGTTTTATTAAAATCCCCGTGCAAAAATGTATATATTACTTAATATATTACAGAAAGGTTGTGTTAACTTTTGTTAATTATATGATTTTTTTTCAGTTTTCAGTTTTCAGATTTCTTTAATTGCTTATGCCTCAATGTAAGGGATATTTTGCGAGCAGATTGGTTAATGAACGAAAATAGACCGGGCTTTGGGTCGCCCGACTATTATCACTTTGTTGTTTATTGATTTATCGACATAATCCATTACTTTTGACGCTTCAAATTTTCCGGATATGCTAAAAAAGATTCCTCACACCTATGTTATTGTGTTTTCGTTGGTTGTTATTGCTGCAATAGCAACATGGTTTGTGCCGGGCGGCGTTTACGAGGCTTCGGATATCGAAGACGGAATGCCTGTATTTAAGCATGTTGACAATCAGCCTCAGACATGGCAGGTCTTTGGAGCTCTGTTTAAGGGTTTTGAACGTCAGGCTGGAATCATCGTGTTTATTTTGATGATAGGCGGTGCTTTCTGGATTATTAATGACTCAAAGGCTATTGATGTGGGCATTAAATCCTTTTTGAAATTCACCAACAGGCTCGACAAATATCGGTTTATAAGGTGGATAGGCAGCGGCAACCTTGTGATTGTGCTTATTATGCTTATGTTTTCTGTGTTTGGCGCCGTTTTTGGCATGAGCGAAGAGACTATAGCTTTTATTATTATCCTTGTGCCCCTTGCCGTTTCTATGGGGTATGATTCATTGACCGGGGTTGGAATGGTCTTCGTGGCTTCGGGACTGGGTTTTGCCGGTGCTGTTTTGAATCCCTTCACAATTGGAATTGCCCAGGGAATTGCCGGATTACCACTATTTTCGGGGATTGAATTTCGTATGTTTTCATGGCTTTTGATAAATATAGTGGGAATATCTTTTGTGTTGTGGCATGCCCGCCGTGTAAAGCGCAATCCGGCAAAATCGCCAGTTTATAATGTAGATGATTATTGGCGAAAGTTTCTTCATGGAAAGGAAGAAGGAGAGGAAGCTATCACTTACAAAGCATCATGGATTAGCTATTTTGTTTTATTGCTTACCCTGGCTGTCTTTTCCTTTTCATACCCCGAGACAACTCTTGATGTTGGCGGTCGCAGTATCACCTGGTGGTTTATACCGGCTATCAGTGCTTCTTTTGCTATTAGCGGCTATCTTTCTTTGCGCAACTCTTCCTCTGTTTTTGTCTTGAATATTCTGGGCTATACCATCCTGTTTTTGATAGTTGGAGTGATGGGTTATCAGTGGTATATCATGGAAATTGCCGCCCTCTTCTTCGCTATGGGAATACTTGCCGGGGCTGCCATGGGCAAAAGTCCTGACACCATCACCAAGCTATTCCTGGAAGGGGCAGTAGATATTATGTCGGCGGCTTTGGTTGTGGGACTTGCCGGAGGAATAATAATTATCCTGGAAGACGGGCAGATTATTCATACCATTCTTCACTCTATGGCCGGTGGCATGAATAATTTGGGGCAGATTGCTACGGTAGAACTTATGTATCTTATTCAAACAGCAATTAATATCGTTATCCCTTCAGGTTCTGCCAAGGCTGCCCTGACCATGCCTATAATGGCTCCTTTCAGCGATCTGGTGGGCTTATCACGTCAGGCAACGGTTATGGCATACCAATTTGGTGACGGCTTCACCAACCTGATAACGCCTACCTCGGGTGTCCTTATTGGAGTGCTTGGGGTTGCAAAAATTCCTTATGCCACATGGGCAAAATGGATTACTCCGCTAATTCTTATGTTGATGGTGTTGGGGGCCTTGTTGCTTATTCCTACAGTAACGATGGACTTAAACGGGTTTTGATATGGAAAAGACCAATCCCGAGAATGTATTAAAATTTTGCCCTAAATGCGGATCCGGACGTTTTGTGCCTAAAGGAGACCGTTCATTTCAGTGCGATGATTGCGGCTTTCATTTTTATATTAATTCGGCCTCAGCAGTAGCAGCTCTAATTATTAACGAAAATGATGAGCTGTTACTCACCCGTCGTGGTATAGAGCCCGGCAAAGGAATGCTTGATTTGCCCGGAGGCTTTGTAAATCCCGGAGAACGTGCCGAAGATGCTGTGGTACGCGAGATTAAAGAGGAGCTCAACCTTGAGGTAACTGACTATCAATTTTTGGCATCTTATCCCAATGAATATATTTTTTCCGGTTATAAAGTTTACACAACCGATATAGGCTTCTTGTGCAAGGTAAGGACTATGGAGGCTATTTCGGCTAAAGACGATGTTAGTGGCTATGAGTTTGTTAAGCGTGGAAGCATCGACTATTCTGATATATGCGGAGCGAGCATCAGACTCTTAGTAAGATACTATTTTGATCATGGTAAAAGTCTGGAATAGTTTGATTTTGTGAAATAGTTTGATGTATCCAAGCCAAAATGTTTTATTTTTGGACAACTTTTATGATTTAGCTTAATCTAAAACTGTTGCTATTCACAGTGTGGCAGTTTTATATCTTAATTATATAACTATATATTATGGGAAACAAGCATCCAAAGGGCTTATACAGTCTTTTTTTTACTGAAATGTGGGAGCGGTTTAGCTATTATGGAATGAGGGCTTTGCTTATCCTGTACATGACTCGTCAGATGTTATACGGCGATACTACCGCCTATGGTATTTATGCTGCTTATACCGCACTGGTCTATGCCACTCCTTTTATTGGAGGTATTATAGCCGACCAGATTTTGGGCTATAGAAAAGCAATTTTTCTGGGTGGTACGCTAATGGCAATAGGGATGTTCGCTATGACGGTTGAAAATCAAGTCTTCTTCTTTAGCGGCATGGCCTTTATTATTATTGGTAACGGATTTTTTAAGCCCAATATCTCTTCGATGGTTGGTAAGCTCTATCAACCCGGGGATAATCGTCGCGATGGAGGATTTACCATTTTCTATATGGGAATAAATCTGGGAGCCTTCTTTTCGCCTCTAACTTGCGGACTGATTGGTGAGCTGTACGGATGGCATTATGGTTTCGGCCTTGCAGGAATAGGTATGGTTGCCGGACTTATTAATTTCAGATTGTCACGCAATAACTTTGGCGCTGACAACGGCACTCCCCCAAATCCCGAGCTCTTGCGACGCAACATCTTCGCGGGAATCAGCAGAGAGACATTAATTTATATCGGGACATTTATAGCTGTTCCTTTGATTGCTCTTATGCTGCGCAATTTCCACCTTTTAGATTCTTTTTTACCTGCCTTTATAGCTCTGGTGTTTTTAGCGCTTATTATTATGTCATTAAGAATGACGAAAATTGAGCGTGAGCGTATATGGGTAATAATTGTTCTGGCATTTTTCTCAATTACCTTCTGGGCATTTTTTGAACAAGCCGGTAGTTCGATAACTTTGTTTACCGACTATAACGTAAATCGTGAGATTTTTGGAATAACCATTCCTACCTCAACCTTCCAATCTGTTAACCCGCTATTTATTATCTTGCTGGCTCCGATATTTTCTACATTGTGGGTGGCTTTGGCAAGACGCAATCGTGAGCCCAACACTCCTGTGAAGTTTTCTCTGGGACTTATTATCCTGGGATTGGGTTTCGGCGCTTTTGTATTAGGTGCTTCAATGGCCGGACAGGATGGTAAAGTTTCCATGCTTTTCCTGATTTTGGGATACATGCTTCACACAACGGGAGAGCTTTGTATATCACCTGTCGGACTTTCTATGGTTACCCGTTTGGCACCCGCCAAGCTGGTTAGCATGATTATGGGAGCATGGTTTCTTTCGATAGCCATGGCTCAGTTCCTTGGAGGTACTATTGCTAAATTTACTTCTACCGAAAGGTTTATGGAGACAGGTATTAAGTACGAAGCTGTTGCAGGCTTTGAAGGTCTTGACCGGCTTAAACTCAGGGCCTTCTATGTTCACGAAAATGACACCCTGTATTCGGAGCCTCTGGAGCTAAAGCTTGAGGTTAGCAACGCGGTGACTAACATCGAGTTCAGTCATGATACGATTTTCAGGATGCACAGAGCGCTTAAACCGGGCGAGGAGCTAAAGGCAGGCCTTAGAAGCGACTTTTTGGATCCCACAGGCGATCTTGTTACCATCGACATGATGGGTGATTCCGAATTTGGAAGCTTTAGGATGGAGGGAGATACCCTGCATTATAAAGCAGACTTGCTCAGCGATTCGCTGGCTTTAGCGGGAGTAATTGATACCTTATCTTTTAGGGTATTTGAGACTGAGAAACCTGATAGGGTGACATTTGCCGAGATGATAGTAACTGTTGGAGGTCCTGAAAAACACACTCCGGTGGCGATTAATTCCACTATGAATGTAAGGGTTCCGGCTTCTACGGCTATTAAGAAATCGGTTAGCACCATTAATGTGCTGGAAAACTTCTATTTGCCTGATGGCGGTGACTTGCAACTTGAGATGGTGGAAACTGCGAAGTCAGGTTATTCAGATTTCGGGAATGTAATGAACCCCTTTGTTGGGCCTACAAAGACCATTCATATCTACAGTCAGGTATTCTATTATCTTTTTATCATTGCGCTAATAACCGGAGTTATTGTGCTTCTTATTTCTCCCTTGTTAAACAAATGGCAACATAGCGATAAGGAGTAGTATCAGTGCTCAGGCATCATCTAACAGTGGTCAGGTAATCAATACCTGACCACTGTTTTGTTTGCCGGCTCAGGTAAAACTTTAATTTCCTTGCTGCTACTAAGGATGAATTGCTTAAATTT
Source organism: Marinilabiliaceae bacterium UBA5488 (assembly GCA_002427105.1). GTDB lineage: Bacteria > Bacteroidota > Bacteroidia > Bacteroidales > Marinilabiliaceae > Geofilum. The sequence goes on from DIPM01000032.1 coordinate 37,576, forward strand.
GTTTGGATGAAAAAGAATATTTCCGATAAATATTTAACTATTGTTTCCGATGAAGATATTTCCTGTTAAGACGCTTGCCGAAATTGATGCCTACACTGTTGAGCATGAACCGATTCTCTCGGTTAACCTGATGGAAAGGGCTGCACGCAAAGTGTTTGATATTTTGAAGGAGAGATATGAAGGCCGCCGTTTTATCGTTGTGGCCGGATCCGGGAATAACGGAGGTGATGCTCTTGCAATTGCCCGGATGTTGCTGCTTAATGGCTTTGAGCTTGAGGTGCTAATGCCCAAATCGGAAGGACTTTCGCCTGATACGCAAATGAACCGTGAGCGCTTGCGTCATTTGCAGCGAGCAAAAGTATATGAGCTTGACAAAGGAGATACTCTTCCGGAGTATGATGGAAACAGCGTTGTGCTGGACGGATTATTTGGTAATGGACTAAATCGGCCACTTGAGGGAGCCTTTCTGGAGCTGGTTAAAACTATTAACAGTTGGAAGGCTGAAGTCCTTTCTATTGATTTACCCTCCGGCCTGATGGGTGAGTCAAATGCCGAAAACAACCCTGATGGCATAATCAGGGCTGATTACACTTTTACCTTCCAATTTCCCAAACTCAGCTTTATGTTTCCTCACAACGACAGGTTTATAGGGAAATGGGAGCTTATTCCGATAGGTCTTCACCAGCAAATCATAGACAGCTCACCCACATCATGGTATATTACTGAGGCAAATTTTATTAAGGCTTTGTTTCCAAAAAGAGGGAAGTTTATGCACAAAGGTGACTTCGGGCATGTGCTCCTGATAGCCGGAAGTTATGGAAAAATGGGAGCTGCTGTACTGGCGGCCAGGGCATGCATGAAATCAGGCGCAGGCCTTTTGACAGTTCAGGTTCCCAATAAGACCTGCCATGTGATTCACTGTTCTGTTCCCGAGGCTATGGTCAGCATAGACCGCTCCGATTTAATGTTTACTGAGTTTCCTGCTCTTAGTCCTTTCAAGGCAGTTGGGGTGGGGCCGGCAATAGGATGCAGAAGTAATTGTGCGGTGGCTTTTACCTCGCTTCTCGATGAGATAGGAGAGAAGCCCCTGGTGATAGATGCCGATGCAATTACTATCCTTGCTGCCAATCAGCATCTGATTTCAAAACTTCCCCGCAATTCAGTGATAACGCCTCACCCGGGTGAATTTAAGCGCTTGGTAGGCGCGTGGAGTGACGAGTATCAGCGCCTTGAAAAGGCTCTTGAATTTGCCGTTTCAAACAAAGTGGTACTGGTTTTGAAGGGCGCATATACAACGGTGGTAACGCCTGAGGGCGAGTGCTTTTTCAATCCTACGGGTAATCCGGGAATGGCCACAGCCGGAAGCGGTGATGTTCTTACCGGTATTATTCTTTCTTTCCTGGGGCAGGGTATGTCTGCCGTTAATGCAGCCAGAGCAGCGGTTTATATTCATGGCCTTGCAGGCGACTTGGCTTGCGAAGTTGAAGGGGAAGCTGCCTTAACCGCCTCGGATATTGTTAATCACCTGGGTTCGGCAATTCGCCATATTCAGGAAAAGTAATTTACTGTATAATCTTAACTATGACATTATGACTAACAGACTATTAGCAGCTATATTAATGATTGCGCTTGCCGGATGCTCGTCCAATCAATCAATTTCCACGGGCAGTGTTGTGCCTGTTGCTTCAGAATTGCCCAATGCTCACGGCCTATATTATTATTTGCCAAAAACTGCTTTGCAGATTGAGCTTATTGCTGAAAAGCGTGTTCAAAAAGCAGGTCCCTTTTATCGTTACGCTCACCGTTACCTCAATATTAGCGATGTAATTACTGAGGATAAGGACGAATGGGTAATCGTTGACGCACAGGTAACAACTGTAGGAGAGCCCGATAAGAGCAAGCTTTTCAGGGTGAACAGTAGCGGGTTTCCTTCTATGGCCGCTCTTAACCTGACAGAGGAAGGAGTCTTGCTGGGTGTTAATCTTCCCCCTAAGAAAGAAGCTTCAGCCCTGGAGTCGCCAAAAGTGAGCACTAAGCCTGTTAGTCTGGCTGATGTGAATTTTAATGATGCTCCTCTAACTGAAGAGCAGCTGATAAAGAGCAGCACTTTGGCCATGGCGGAAGAGCTTGCCAAGGAAATCTACCACTTGCGCGAGATTAGAAATGAAATATTAAAAGGCGAGATGGAAACTGGTGCTAATATGAAAGAACTATTAGCTGAAATGGACAGAGTGGAGAAGGCATATCTGTCGCTTTTTACCGGTAAGACTGTTACCGAACGGGTTTCGGCCTTTTATCACTTTCTTCCTGAGCCTGAAAAATCTATTAACACAGTACTGTTGCGCTTTTCAGACAGGAACGGTTTCCTGGATAAGATGGATGTTAGTGGCACCCCCATCTATATCGAGGTTGAAGTTGCCCAAACAGACAGCAATAATTATGTAGCTTTGGAAAATGATAAGAGCCCTAACAGGCGCGGCCTGGTATATAATAATCCCGCTAAGGCTAATGTGAGGATAATAGACCGTACACTCTTGCTTAGGTCGCAGGAAGTGCTCCTGGGACAACATGGACAGGTTTTGCGTTTGCCGGCCGATTTGACTGATGCCCCCGGAGTGGGAGTGGAGCTTGACCCCGCAACCGGTGCTCTGAAGCGTGTGTTTAACAGCCAACATTAAACATTAAACTTCGAACTTTTTAACATCGAACTTTGAAAAAATCGCTGCAGCATATAAAAATTATTTTAGCTTACATTTGGCGTAGTTCAAAGGGCTGGACTTTTGCAAATGCGGCGCTGATTGCTTTACGCGGTGTGCTGCCTCTTATGCTGCTCTACCTGGTGAAACTGCTGGTTGATGAAATCCAGTCAATTACTACTATAGCTGCTGATGAACGTGATTTTAGTCTCCTGATTCAAGTACTCCTTGTTGCCGGAATTCTTTTCTTTGTAAATGCCCTTTCTGCTTCAGTAAGTGTGTTGGTCAGGGAAAAGCAGTCCTTCGTTATTTCCGACTTTTTCGACAACCTAATTCACAATAAAATCACCCGCCTTGATTATGGCTATTTTGAGCATCCCGAATACCAGAGCCTGTTTTATCGAGCCCTGAATGAAGCATCATTCCGCCCTTCACGTGTTTATTATGGCTCCCTTGGTTTGATCCAAAACTTTATTACTCTTGGCGTAATGGCCGGGGTTTTAGCCCAGGTTCATTGGTCGGTTATTTTTGTATTGCTTTTGATTACGATTCCTGTCGCGATGATACGCTTGACTCACTCTCGTAAATTGTTTCAGTTTAAAAAGGAAAACACCAAACTGGAAAGGCAGGTCAATTATTATAACCGGCTGATTACAGCTCCGGATTATGCTAAGGAGGTAAGGGCTTTCGATTTAGGTGATATCTTCCGCGAGCGCTTTGATAGCCGTAAGAAGCAATGGCGCAAAAGCCAGTTTGCCATGCTTCTCTCTAAAACGCGCCTTGAAAGTATTGCTCAGGTGCTGGCAGCTATCGCGTTTATTGCTGTATATGGGCTTATTGCCTGGAAGGCCTTTGAAGGAGCTATAAGTTTGGGGGAGGTGGTTCTTTATTTTATGGCTCTTCAACGAGGATATGCCTATTTGCAGGAACTTCTGGGACGGGTGGCAGGTCTTTATGAAGATTCCTTATTTCTGGATAATTTATTTGAGTTTTTACAACTTGAAGAGCCTACTTCGCCGGGTCTTGAAAAGGCAGGTAAATCTTTTCCCTGTCCAATGCAGGAAGGTATCAAGTTTAAAGATGTAGGATTTCACTATCCTTCAAACAAGAGATGGGTGTTGCGAAAGCTTAACTTTTCTGTAAAAGCCGGAGAAACTGTTGCCCTGGTAGGAGCCAACGGCTCCGGAAAATCAACTATTATCAAACTTCTGAACTGCTTGTATAAGCCTGTTGAAGGTGAAATATTTATAGATGGTATTCCCTTAAACGACATAGACCCGAAGGAAAGGGTAGCCAATATCAGCGTTATATTTCAGGATTTTATCCTTTATAATGTGTCTGCCCGTGAAAATATATGGTTTGGAAATGCCGCTGTTGAGCCCGATGAAGATAAGATAAAGAAAGCAGCTTCTGATTCAGGAATAGATGATGTGATAGAAGGTTTTGAGAAGGGTTATGACACAACCTTAGGGACACTGTTTGAAGGGAGCGAGCAAATGAGTCCGGGGCAATGGCAGCGTTTGGCCTTGGCGCGCTCGTTCTATAATAACGGTCAGATTATCTTGCTGGATGAGCCCACCAGCTCTTTGGATGCTTATGCGGAAGCGCGGCTGCTCAAGTATATTCGTTCGATAACAAAGGGGCGCACCTCAATAATTGTGAGCCATCGTCTTTCTACTATTAAAATGGCCGACAGGATAATTCTCTTGAAAGATGGTGAAGTGGTTGAAGAGGGAACATATAGTCAACTTGCCCAAAATACAAAAAGCCATTTCGGCAGGATGCTTCAGTCGTTGGCTGAGGCCATGGTTTGAAATCCACACCCAAAGAATAGGATAAATCCCATTCATATTCAGTGTTACTTTAACTTTATGTTTCAAGATATAAACGTAATCGCTACCCGGTAGTTGAATTTAGAGATATATTTAGGGTCTGCTGAAAAACTGTTTATCATCTATTAATCAGGCAAATACAGTTATATAAGAACGCTTTAGTGCAAGGATTATGAGAACATCCCGCAGAAAGCATGCACTAATACAGCCCAAACCAACTGATTTTAGCAGACTTTGAGTATTCTGGAAGCGCCGAAGGCCTTGGATTTTCATAACCGCAGGTCGTTGCCCTGCGGTTATGAAAGTACTGACTTTTCAAGTCAGGTCAGATGCTTGAATTACAAATTTCAACCCTTAATGGACGGTTTCTCCTAATCCTTTTAGCTCTCAGATTAAAGTAAAAAATATCTTTGACGCTAATCAAAATGCAAAATACCAGGTTCTTAATATTAACGGACAGCTACTTGCCGAAGGTCTTTTAGATGAACAAGTTCTTATCTCATTAGATTACCTGGTAGCAGGAGTTTACTTCTTGCGGCTTGAAAATAACAAAGAGCTTAGTACTATTAAGTTGATTAAGAAATAAGGTTCATACTTGTAGAGGCGCCAATAATTGCACCTCTACATGCTTTTACCTTCCTCCTAAGTTGTATTGAATGCCGGTATAAAGTCCGGCCGCGTAAGGTTTGAATTTAACGGGATGCTCTTCGTTAACGCTGTTTAAGAAATAATTGATACGCGGTTCAAGACGGAATGAGAATTGCCCAAACAAGGGTACTGAAAAAGCGAGTCCTGCATGGGTGCTGAAGTTCATATCTGAAATGCCTTCAGTTTGTCCAATTTTCTGCTTGTTTCCGCTATCAATCAAATAGGCACTGTTGCCCACGAGCCAGTTGGTACTTATTCCGGCCGAAAGCGACAGCTTGGTGTCATTGTTTAGAAGGTAGTATCTGAAAGTAAGCGGTATTTCCAGATAATCAATGTGTTGTTCAAACTCACCGTTTTGGGCAGCGCTTTCTGCAGAGCTAAGTTCGACCATCAATGACTGCTCCCTGTTTGCAAAGAACATATCCTCTTGTCGCGAGGGTGTAGGTTCATCTTGTTGCTTTATGTTGCCCATCGAGTTTTCAAGAGACATGGTTTTTATAGAACCCAAATTATTCTTTGAGCTCACTCCATACACTTTTAAATTGGCTATATCGGTATTTACTTCCTGGCCCATACGGGTGTAGCGGACTCCGGATTCGATGCCCCAGTTTTTGCCCATTTCAATGATAATATTTACGCTGCCACCGGTGCTAAGCACGCCCTTTTCGGAATAGGATGAGTTCATGGCGGTGATTGTATTGGCACTGCCTGTATTTGAGGTGTTCCTGAAGCTGTAAACGGGCGAAACGGCGCCTCCTATTTCTACGCGGCGTCTTTCTTTTTGTGCTTCGTAATTATCAAAGATACTGTTGTCAACGTTGTAGTTTTCTTTCCATTCTTCTACAGATCGGTTTTTAAACAGCCTCTTAATTTCTACCTTCTCTGAAGCGAATAAAGCTTGCTCGGGGGTATAAGCCAGCATCTCTGCCTTAGTCCGGCCTTGTGCTTCCGGCAAATAGCTTTCAGTCAAAGCCGCATTTGATTCAGCTCCTGCGTTTTTAACTATCTCCCCGCTAATCACCTTATTTGCATCTACTTGCAATGCTATACCCGGGCTTTTGTCGGCGCCGAAAACTGCCGGGATGTCGCTCTCCATGCTCTGTGCCTGGTTTTGCACAGTTAAGTGTTCTTCGATCCGGTTAAAGTAAAAGATTCCCAGACTTATTAATCCTGCAAACATCGCGGCAGTGGCTGCCATGGAAGTGTGCCGGTTCCAAAAGGCAATTTTCTTTTTCCCGGCGCTATTGAGCGAAGCTTCAATGCGCTCCCAGAGCTCCGCGGATGGAATAACCACCTGCTTTTCAGCCCGGCGTCTGTATTCTTTTTCAAAATTGTCTAAATCTCCCATAGCGACTTCTCCATTTCAGCTTTTTTTTTCACTATTCTCTTCTGTAACCACTGACGTGCACGCGCCAAATTCGACTTGCTTGTTCCGACCGATATCCCCAATTGTTTAGAGATTTCTTCATGTGTGTAGCGTTCCAAAATGTACAACTTGAAAACCAACTTGTAACGTTCAGGCAACTGCTCAACAAGCTCGTATATTTCCCCAAGACCCATCTCCGGTTCATCCTGATCGTCGGCTTCTTCATTATCAGCAACTATTGTTATCCCGGATTCATCAACAAACTGATATTTCGAGGTTTTTCTGAAGCTCTCGAGAATGGTGTTTACCGTAACGCGTCGCATCCAACCTTCAAGGGAGCCCTTATTTTCGAATTGTCCTATTTTGTCAAATATTTTAATAAAACTTTCGTGGAGATAATCTTCCGCTTCCATTCTGTTTTTGGTGTAGCGCAGGCAAACTGCAAGTAGCCGTGGCGAAAACATCTCGTAGAGATGCTTTTGAGCATCACGCTTCCCTTCCTTACAGCCATCTATTATTTCTTCAAGCTTTGCCACAGAATGATTTGGTGATTAAGAAATTAGTCCCCAAGTTACAACAATTTGTACTGAAGATGGATTTTAGCCCCTAAGGTTGCGTGGCTGAAGAATGATTTGTCAGAAATTCTTTTTTATTCTGTCCATTTCCCTGTTGGCGTCTTTTTGCTTTAGTGTTTCACGCTTGTCGTGCTGTTTCTTCCCTTTAGCCAGGGCTATTTCAATTTTGGCAAGTCCACGGTCGTTGATAAAGAGACGCAGAGGAATAATGGTAAGTCCGCTTTCTTTGGTCTTACGTTCTAATTTGTATAATTCTTTTTTCTGTAAGAGCAGTTTTCGTTCCCTTACCGGTTGGTGATTATTGTAGGTGCCATAGAAATATTCGGCGATATTCATCCCTCTGATCCAAAGTTCGCTTTTCATAAAGAAGCAATAAGCATCAACCAGACTAACCTTTCCGGCTCGTATTGATTTTATTTCCGTGCCTGCAAGTTGTATGCCTGCGGTGAACTTCTCTATTAACTCAAAATCGAAATAGGCACGTTTATTTTTTATATTTATCTTATTGACAGACATATTATAGTGAAATCAGTTTTAGCAAAAACAGCCATATAAGGTAGGGCAAGATATGAATGATAATTGTAATCAGCACTGTAAGCAAGAGCCTTTGTGGCTTGCCGATTATAAGCCCGCGTGTAACTCTAAGCTCCAATTGGGTCCATACTATATAAAGGGTATAGAGGCTAAACAGTTGTAAAAAAAGTAGTTCGGGGATAAGGCTGCTTATCAGGTTAATAAGATACCAAAGTCCGGAGGAATAAGCTGCTAAGGCAAATGAATAATCATTAGTTGCAGCTATGCCGAAGTAGGGCAACAAGAATTTCAGGGTTAAATAAGCCAGATATAAGCCACCAAATAATGAGGTAAATGTAGCCAAAGACTGCTTTAGTGCCAACTCGACGGCGAATCCTTGGTAGTTTATTATATAATCTAAAAAGGTTGCGAGAGTAGCCACCGCGATAAGTGGCAGTGAAAACTCGCTAAGTATGTTGTTAAGCTTCTTATCCTCACTTTCAATTTTTTCCCATTCTGATGCAGGACGCAGGATTAAATTCCTGAGACGTATCAGAAGATTTTTATATAATGTTAGCGTAGAAATATTTTCTTGTTCCGACATTTTAATTATGATTAAAGTTACAAAAATATAAAAATGCCCCGAGCAAGCGGGATTTATTTCTAATTTTGAAAAAAAATAGTGTTGCAATGCATAATTCCAAATATAATCTTATTGTAATTCTGGGGCCTACTGCTTCGGGCAAAACGCCTCTGGCGGCTAATCTGGCCGCATATATTTATGGGGAAGTTATTAGCGGCGATTCGCGGCAAGTGTATCGAAGAATGGATATCGGAACCGGCAAAGATTATGATGATTACATTGTTAATGGCAAAAGGATCCCTTATCATTTAATTGATATTCGTGAGCCCGGATACAGATATAATGTATATGAATATCAAAATGACTTTTTCAAGGCCTTTGAAGATATCCGTAACAGAAATAAATGGCCCCTATTATGCGGTGGTACAGGAATGTATATTGAGGCCGTTCTGCAAAGGTACAAGATGATTCATGTGCCGGCAAATCCACAATTACGCGAATCGCTTAAGGATTTGGCCTTAGAGGAGCTGGAAGAGATGCTTGCTGCATATAGATTTTTACATAATACTACTGATACTGATACCAAAAAGAGGGCTATCAGGGCTATTGAAATAGAGACTTATTATCAAAATCATCCCGAAATTGAGCTTGAGCTTCCTGAGATTAGTCCTCTTATTATTGGCCTTGATATAGATCGTGAACTGCGAAGGCAAAAAATTACCGCGCGACTCGAGCAAAGGTTAAAGGAGGGAATGATAGAAGAGGTGCAGGGACTTCTGGACGAGGGTATATTACCTGAAGACCTTATATATTACGGTCTTGAGTACAAGTTTGTTACTCAGTATATCACCGGACAGCTTACTAAAGACGAGATGTTTAAACATTTGAATATTGCAATTCATCAGTTTGCAAAGCGCCAGATGACATGGTTTAGAGGGATGGAGCGCAGAGGAATAAATATCGACTGGATTGATGGAAACAAAACTATGGAAGAAAAAGTGAAATCTATTGCAGAAAAGATAAAAAACGCGTAATTTTTATTATTATGTAAAGTCTATTTTATTATTGTTAAGCGAAATTTGCGATATTCTTCTACTTTTTCACTGCTTTTATTCTAATTCTTCTTTGTTTTGCTGAAGTTATAAACTGTTTAAATTCAGAAAAACAGCCTTCTTTTTTTAGAAAATATTTCCTTTATTTTAACAATGAAAGCAAAAAATTCAAAATAATCACAACCCTTGCTTGCCGGCCTGCGTATTTAATATTTGTAATAAGTGGCTTTTCTCCTTTTTAATATTTAACTTAGAAATAAAACCGTGAAGCTATTAATAAATGACCTGCTTTTAATGGATGAACCTGAAAGTTACATAGAGCGGATACAACGTTTAGCAACTCAAAACAAGGAGTTGAGGGAGCAGTTGGATGAAATGGTGAAGCGGTTTAATAATGTTGAATCTGTTAGCCAACACTATCAGGAAGCCTTGCTCAAATATTCTCCGGAAGAAGTTTTGTCCGACAAGAAGAGCAGAAAAAAGGCAAAACGACTAAAGACTGTTTCCATCCTGTTTGTTACCATGAAAGGCTTTGAGGAACTTTATAAACATAAGGATCCTGCGGCAATGATTGATTTACTTGACGATTTGGTAATGGCTCTTGAGGATATAGCCTTTGAGTATAATGTCGTAAAGCTTAAATCTTATGGTGATAATATGATTTTTGCTGCCGGACTGCAAGGTGAAAATCGCACTAATCCCATAGATATTGTCAGAGTGGCCTTAGATATGCGTGCTGCTTCGCGCCGAATTGTGGGTCCTGATGGGGAGCAGTTTTGGCAATTAAAGATTGGAATTCATACAGGCCCTGTAGTTGCTACTCTTAGTGATAATCAAAGTACGAATTACAATTTTTCGGGTGATAGCATAAATATAGCATGCAGGATTGGTGATGCCTGCCGGGGAGATTCTATTTTTATCTCTGTGATGACCTATGAGTTGATTAAGGAGTTTTTCAAGAGTGATCGTTTAGGCCAAATGCCGGTAAAGTATAAAGGCAACATAAATATGTACAGTGTTGAAGGCTTTTTGCCTGAACTTCAGAGTGCATCATCAGAACTAATACCAAATCATACCTATAGAGTCAAGTATTTAACCCTGAAATTTATGGATATTCAGGAAGAACTGCTCGATTACCTTGAGCAGAATTTGCCTGATCATCTTTATTACCATAATGTAAAACACACAATTGATGTTACTACGGAAGTGGAACTGATAGGTTGGGCAGAGGGAGTATCTGAGGAGGATATTCTGTTGTTAAAACTTGCGGCACTTTTTCATGATGCGGGTCATACCATCAGCTACGCCAATCATGAATATCATAGCACTGTGATGGCGCGGGAAAAGCTTAGTGCTTATGATTTTACGCAGAGCCAGATTGATAAGGTTTGCAGCCTTATTATGGCTACCAAAATGCCGCCTGAACCCAAGGATATTCTTGAATGTATTATGTGCGATTCAGATCTGGACTATCTGGGCAGGAGTGATTTTATTCCTGTGTCCAACTCTCTCTACAAGGAATTGAAGGAACGTGATATGGTGGGCTCCTTGCAAGAGTGGAATAATAAGCAGCTTAGTTTTATTACCAATCATCAATACTACACCAAAACTGCCTTGCAATTGCGGGAAGTTAATAAACAACAGCAAATTGAACGACTTGAGCTGCTTATTAAAGAATCTGCGCTAAAGGAATAGCTTATCAGTTATCAGTTATCAGGCATCACTGTTGACTGTTGGCTCTTACTCGCTGTCAAAATATAAATTAATCAGTAAAATTTCCGGTCTGTTACCCGTCCTGACAGGAGGTCCCCAAGTGCCATAGCCTGTGCTGACGTAGTAATGAGTACTATCTTTTTTATAATAGCCGTGGCTGACTTCAAACAGCTTATTAGTGATATAGCCAAAAGGCCACAGTTGCCCATGGTGAGTGTGACCCGACAGTTGAAGATCAATTCCTGCCTTTGCGGCTTCCTCAAGATTGTAAGGCTGATGATCGAGCATTATAAGCGGCATGGTGAGGTCAATATCCTTCATCAATTCTTCCAGGCCAAGGCGAGGCTTGCCTGAAAAATGACGTTTTTGTAAATCCTCGCGGCCAATAATATAGAAGCTGTTGTTTACCAAAAGAGCAGTGTCGCGCAATACCTTTATGCCGTGATTTTCAAGATATGCTATCGGCTTATCGCCTCCGCCGATATATTCATGATTGCCCGTTGCGGCAAATATTCCGTAGGGAGCATAAAGCTGTTTCAGATTCTCACCCAGATTCTGCTCTATTACAGGGCCTACATCTTCATCAACCACATCGCCCGCAAACAATATAAGGTCAGGATTTAAACTGTTAATCGTGTTTACAAGCTTCCGTGTATGATTAGAACCAACAAGAGTGCCCAGGTGAATATCGCTGGCCGCAGCTATCCTCAAATACTCCATATTGCCTGCCTGCTTGGGAATGCTAAGGTCGAGGCGTACTACTTTGGGATTGCGGGCGTTGATAAAACCTGAGCCAACAATCACTATTGTTAGCGATGAGATAATGCCGAATAATGCAATTTTCAGGGCCGGGATGTTGCCGTTTGAAAGCTTTGCTACATAAGGAAAGACAAGGTTCACCAAGCGTCCCAGATCTGCCACTATCAGCATAAGAGTTAGGTAAAGCATCACGGCAAACCAAAATGCGCCTATCCAATGCAGGGTGATTGATAAAGGATTATACCAAAGCTTTTCCAGAAAACGGCCTGCCGGATAGGCTATAAAAGCCAGAACCATTAAGGCTATAAACCATGGGCGAAGTGCCGGAAATAATTCTAAAGACTGCCATCCGCGAACGCCGATGTATAAATTGACAAGTGCATGAACTGCAAGTACGATAATGAAAAATATATACATGTGTAAATATGTTTTTTCAGCTTGTTGCAAAGATAACATAGCAATGATGGCTTTGTTGAAAAAAAGCTGCTAAAAATAATTAAACAGCTGTCCACTGTTGCTTGTTTTTATTGCTCAAAGTTATTGCAAACTAATTTACTAAATCAGTATTTCGTTTTGTTTTTTGAAGCTTTAAGCATACTCTTTGTCAATATTTTGTAGCTTTGATGGGGAATTTTTAATTCTAAGAAAAAAAAACCCCGAAATAACCTGATTATTATAGAAATAAACCTTCGTATTATGAAAAAAATGATGCTTTTAGTTCTTGCGTTTAATTCTTTTATTTTTTCTGCTTATGCACAAAAAAGTGATTCTGAAATTGAGAGAAAGGAAGTTTTCAAGAATAAGGAAATTGTTTTTTATCAGATTGATGAACGCACCTGGGTGGGTAACGGGAATATGATGTTTAACGAAAGCATGTACATCATTGAAGGTGACGAACTGGCTGTTGTAATTGATAATGGGACAAAAATTGCCAATTTGGATAAAATCATTGCTTCCATTACACCAAAAAACATTATGATGGTTGCCACACATGTTCATCCTGACCATACCGGTAATGCCAGGTCTTTTCCCGAAGTATACATTAATCCGGCAGACTCTATAAATATTCCCTATTCAATGCCCAATTTCAAAGGGAAGCTGAAGTATTTAACAGATGGGCAAATTATTGATTTGGGAGCACGGCAACTGGAAGTAGTGTTTACCCCGGCTCATACTCCGGGCTCAACTACCTTTATTGATAAAGCTTCAGGATTCGGATTTAGCGGAGATTCTTTTGGCTCCGGTAACCTGCTTTTATTTGGCGGAACCTTTTCACAACTAATCGCAAGTTGCGAGAAAATTAGTGCAATTATGGAGGGAAATGAAGTGGAATTTCTTTTCCCCGGGCATTATCATGGAAATAACCCGGAAACGCAGGTGAGGCTTAAGGATTTAATCACCTTAAGCAAAGATGTATTATCCGGAAAAGTTAAAGGAGAAATAGATCCCGGCAATAGTTTTGGATTACCTCTTTTTGTTAGCGATTACGGTGTAAAAGTGAACTATAACGAAGAATCGCTTAAATAGTAGGGACGGGTTTTGTGTATTGTGGGCAGCGCTTACTAAATACCCGTTTTAAGGAGGGAAATTCCGCTTTCCGTCAGTCAGTTTATATCATTAAGTTTAAAAAAAAGGTCGTCCGTTTTGGGGACGACCTTTTTAAGCAAATTTATGTACGGCTTAACTTAGGCAAATAGCGGAAAAGCCTTCATCATGGCGTTTACGCTATGACGAACATCAGCAATTACTTTCGCGTCATCCGGCTTTGCCAAAACCCTGTCAATATACTCAACGATGGGAGCAATATGTTCTTCTTTAAGACCGCGAGTGGTAAGAGCTGGCGTTCCCAGACGGATACCTGAAGTTTGGAAAGGCGACCTGCTATCGAAGGGGACCATGTTTTTGTTAATTGTAATATCTGCCTGAACCAAAGCGTTTTCTGCTTGCTTCCCGGTTAGTTCAGGGAATTTAGTTCTCAAATCGACCAGCATACTGTGATTATCAGTTCCTCCCGATACTATCTTGTAACCTTTTGCAATAAGCAGACGAGCCATTTCACGGGCATTCTTCTGAACCTGAGTCTGGTAGCTCTTGTATTCAGGCTGCAAGGCCTCGAAAAATGAAACAGCCTTGGCAGCTATAATATGTTCCAGAGGCCCTCCCTGGATTCCGGGGAATACAGATGAATCGAGCAGGGAAGACATCTTCCTTATTTCGCCTTTCTTGGTAGTCTTTCCGAAAGGATTGTCGAAGTCTTTGCCTATCAGGATAATACCCCCGCGAGGGCCACGCAAAGTTTTGTGAGTCGTGGAAGTTACTATATGAGCATACTTCACAGGGTTATTGAGCAGTCCGGCCGCAATCAACCCTGCCGGGTGAGCCATGTCAATCATCAAAATAGCGCCTACCTTATCGGCTATGGCTCTCATTCTGGCATAGTCCCAGTCGCGTGAATAGGCAGAAGCTCCGCCAATAATCAGCTTAGGCTTATGCTTTATAGCCTGGGCTTCCATCATATCATAATCAACAAGTCCGCTATCTTCCTTTACTCCATAAGCGATGGGTTCATAAAGTAAGCCGGAGCTGTTGACAGGCGAACCATGAGAGAGGTGGCCTCCATGCGAAAGATCAAGGCCAAGGAATTTGTCGCCGGGATTAAGAACAGTCATCAAAACAGCCATATTCGCCTGGGCACCACTGTGAGGCTGTACGTTCGCCCATTCGGCATCAAAGAGCTCTTTGAGGCGCTCAATGGCCAAAGATTCACTTTGATCAACTATTTGACAGCCGCCGTAATATCTTGCGCCCGGCAAACCTTCAGCATATTTGTTTGTCATTACCGAGCCCATAGCTTCCAATACTTGAGGGCTAACAAAGTTTTCTGATGCGATAAGCTCTATCCCGTCCATCTGGCGGTGATGCTCTTGCTTAATCAGCTCAAAGATTTTTTCGTCTCTCTTCATGTTTTGATATTATAGTTGATTTGGCCGCCTGGCCACTACCCAAATAGGAAGTGGAGTGGCAGCTAATATTTGTTCCAAAATTACATCACTCTTCCGAAAAGTGTATTAATACGCGTCGATAAACTGAAAATATTTTTGATTTAGATACAAATCCCAAATACTTACCCTCTTTTACAACGGGCAGATTCCAGGCTCCGGTATCCTCAAATTTCTTCATTACGCTGTCCATATTCTCGTCGCTCTCTATAAAGGCGGGAGGTATCGTCATCAGATGCCTGACTTTAGTTCTTGTATATAGTTCGTTATTGAACATTATCTCGCGTATATCATCCAAAATCACGATGCCCAGCAGCCTTTGATTATTGTCTAAAACCGGAAACAGGTTGCGCTTTGATTTTGCTACTATCTTAACGAGTTCGCCAAGAGTTTGTTCGGGATGAATCGTCATAAAATCGGTTTCTATAACTTTGTTAAGGCGCATTAGAGTCAAGACGGCCTTGTCCTTATGGTGGGTAATAAGCTCTCCACGGCGCGCCAGACGCTTGGTGTAGATAGTGTGAGGCTCAAAATAGCGGTTGGTAAGAAAGGAAATAGACGAAACAAGAATAAGTGGGATAAACAGGGCATAACCATTTGTAATTTCGGCTATCAGGAAGATGGCCGTAAGCGGTGCATGCATAACGCCTGCCATCAGAGCCGCCATGCCCACAAGGGTAAAGTGTGAAACCGGCAGGTCGGCTCCCAGATAATTAAGCAGTAAGGCCAGGAAATATCCCGTTACGGCACCCACGAAAAGGCTTGGCGCAAATATTCCCCCCACGCCGCCTCCTGCATTGGTAAAGGTGGAAGCTACAACTTTAAAGATTATGATTAACAACAGAAAGAGGAGGATGACAAACCAACTGTCTTTATAAGAGTAAAAAATGGAGTTTTTTACAACATAGTCGGATGCCCCCGACAACATAGCCGTGATGGTGTCATAGCCTTCACCGTAAAGGGGAGGAAAGACAAATATTAATACACTAAGTCCCAAGCCACAAATCAGCCATTTGGTGTAGGGATTTTTGATTTTGGCCAATTTCCCCTCCATATAAAAGGTTCCCCGCGTCATATATAGCGACGCAAAGCCTCCAAAAATGCCCAAAATCACATAGTAGGGCAAGGTTTCAAGGTCGAAGGGAGTTTCCAGCATAAAAGTGAATTCAGCTCCTTCGCCCAGAAAGAAGTAAGCCACCGAGGCGGCGACCACGGCAGATAAGAGCAGCGGAATAATCGATGCCGCCGTCAAATCCAGCATTAATACTTCAAGGGTAAACATCAAACCTGCCATAGGAGCCTTAAAAATTCCTGAAATGGCGCCTGCAGCACCACATCCAATAAGTAAGGTTATGGTCTTGTAGTTCATGTGGAAGAAGCGCCCAAGGTTGGAGCCGATAGATGCACCCGTGAGGACTATCGGGGCCTCAGCACCGACCGAGCCGCCAAAGCCGATGGTGAAGGTACTGGCAATAACAGAGGAGAAGGAGTTGTGAGCCTTTATATTACTATCTTTTTTGGAAATCGCGTAAAGTATTTTGGTGACTCCATGACTTATATCGTCTTTAACAATGTATTTGACATAGAGTAGGGTGATAAAAATTCCGGCCATGGGATAGAGTAGGTATAGATAGTTCCAGCGTGTAAAATCGAAGCCTTCCGTTAGAAAGACGTGAACGAAGTGGATAGCATTTTTTAGTACTACAGCAGCCACACCGCTGAAAAGACCGACAATCATCGCAAGTATTAACAGAAAGTTTTGGTGCGGAATTTTCTTTACTCGCCAGATTATGAATTGACTATACCAATTTGATAACTTTTCAGTAAACTGCATCTTTTTTATTTGAGAATGCGAATTTAGGCCTAATTATACTTTTATCAAAAAAAAGCTGCTTCAAGCTTCTGTGATATTTTGAAAGGCCTCAAAGTTGCAGACCTTTCAACTCCCGGCTCAAAGAAGGATGCTGCAAGGTCTTTACAGTCTTTTAAGCTTATTGCCAGAAGTCAAAGAAATGATGCACCGGTCCATGCCCTTTCCCGATTTGATAATCCGCCCCCTTTACGATGGCCATGTTGATGTAATCTTTTGCTTTTTTAACGGCATCGTTGAGTTCCAGGCCGTGAGCCAGAAAAGCAGCTATTGCAGAGGAGAATGTGCAGCCTGTGCCATGCGTGTTTGCGGTTTGGATGCGCTTTGAACTAAGCTCAATAATTTCATCAGTCTCAGCATTATAAAACACATCAGTAAGTGTGTCATCACTAAGGTGCCCGGCCTTCAAAAGTACTGATACCTTACGCCCAAATGATAGATTCTTGACCAGACGGGGCAGGTCGGCCTGAGCCTTTATCTTTTGTCCCAGCAAAATCTCAGCTTCCGGAATATTTGGCGTTATTATCCTGACTGCCGGAATAAGCTCATTTTTTAAGGTGTCGATTGCCTCATCCTGTAGCAGTTTATCTCCTGAAGTGGCTACCATCACGGGGTCCAGCACTATATTGGAAATATTATATTGCGCTAAAGTATCCTTTACAGATATGATAAGTTCTGAGGAATGCAGCATCCCTATTTTTATGGCATCAGCTCCGATATCATCAAGTACCGAACGGATTTGCCCTGCGACAAATGGCACAGGAATCGGATGTACTCCGCTAACCCCCACAGTGTTTTCATCAACCACTGCAACAATCACCGTTGCTCCATAACAGCCGCAGGCCGAGAAGGTTTTTAGGTCGGCCTGAATGCCGGCGCCTCCGCTGGGGTCGCTGCCGGCTATTGTCAATGCTTTTCTATATTGTTTTTTCATTGATTTGTATTTAATCTTTATTGCTTATGATTAGGCCGGTTTATTCTTGTTTATTATTTTTTGATAGACGCCGAACGCGGCGTCTTTATATCATTTCCAAACTCGATACTCTTTCACTGATTACTTTTCACCTTCTTTATTAGCTGTTCTGCAGCTGCATAAGGATCCTCGGCAGACATAAGTGCCGACACTACTGCTATGCCATTGGCGCCTGCCTGAATAATGGCTTCTGCATTATGAATGTTAATTCCTCCTATGCCTACTGACGGGTGTTTTGAAACTCGTGTGATTTTACGTACTCCACTCAGGCCTATAGCCGCCGCGGTATCCGTTTTGGTGGGAGTGGAAAACACGGGCGATATTCCTATGTAATCCACATCCAGAGTATTCGCTTCTATGGCATCTTCAATGCTTTCTACCGATATACCTATGATTTTATTCTTCCCAAATACTTTTCGGGCTATCGTCGGAGGAAGATCACTATGACCCAGATGCAAGCCCTCGGCATCACAGGCCAGAGCTATGTCTAATCTGTCGTTGATGATAAGGGGCACTTTATAGGCTTGCAAGCATCTTTTCAGGCTTAGGGCAAGTTTGTAAAACTCAAGTGATGAGCAGTCTTTTTCTCTGAGTTGAACCATACTAACTCCGCCCTTTACAGCTTCTTCAACCACTTGCTCAAGAGGCCGCCCTAAAGCTAAACTCCTATCGGTGACAAGGTAAAGGCTTAAATCGAACTCCTTCATAGCCTGATGTGCTTTTTTATTACGCTTTCGTCGATATTGTATAGCTCATCAAGGAAATTTACTTGCAGACTGCCATTACCTTTCGATTTTGCGGCGGCAATTTCCCCACATATTCCCATAATGCTCATGGCATGAGCAGATGCTTCGATAAAGTTGTTGTTTATCGCTGCAAAAGCAGCTACGATAGCTGATGCCGTGCAGCCCAGGCCTGTAACACGAGCCATCATTGTGCTCCCGTTGTCAACGGTCTCAACTCTGGTGCCATCGGTGATGTAATCTCTCTCGCCACTTATCACAAGCACAGCCCCTGTCTGTTTAGCAAGTTCCCTGGCTGAGTTTAAGGCCTTATCTGAGCTGTCTATGCTGTCAACTCCTTTGGTAGCTGTGTGAATACTCGACAATGACATTATTTCTGAAGCATTGCCGCGGATAATTGATGGCTTGCATTGTTCAATCAACTGTTTGCATACTTCTAAACGATAGGGCGTTGCTCCGGCTCCGACAGGGTCAAGTATCATAGGTATGGACTTAGCTAAAGCTGTTTTCCCCGCGATAAGCATGGCTTCTACCCACTCCGCATCAAGCGTACCGATATTTATAACCAGCGCTGAAGCTATCGCTGTCATATCTGCAACTTCGTCCTTTGAATGAGCCATTACCGGAGAAGCGCCAATCGAAAGCATAGCATTGGCTGTGTTGTTCATCACCACGTAGTTGGTGATATTGTGTATCAGGGGAGACTTCTCTCTTACAAGTTTTAGGTCTCTGGCAAGCTTATTTATTTCTATCATAGTAAAATAAAAAAAGCCGTTTCGCAAAGAGCGAAACGGCTGATTAATATATAGTAACACTTTAGTTATCATGCAACTACCGTTTCCCTACGATGTCATTATAACATATCAGGTTCAAGGGTATATTCTCAGCTCCCGAAAGAGCACCCCTAACAGTGACTTTGCAAACATACTACCTTTTAGCCCAAACTCCAAATCAGTGATAATCATCATTAATTATTTTTTCCTGATCATCAATAACTAAATGACATTGAGCAACATTTTCTCTTTTGCCTTTAACAAATACTTGATTAAAACCGTGCATTGCCTTAAATTGAATAAGGATTCGGCGGAATACATAAATCTTAATAAGTGCTTATATGGCTTACTCTGAACCATTAATCCTGCTGGTTGACGATAGTCAGGTGAGTATAGATTTTTTGAAGGATATATTGAGGAACTACCGTTTGTTAACAGCTAAAGACGGCATGGAAGCCTTGCGCTTGGCCGGCAGCGAGCCACGGCCCGACTTGATACTTTTGGATGTTGTTATGCCGGGCATCGATGGTTATGAAACATGCCGACGCTTAAAGCAAATGCCAAACTGTGCCGGTGTTCCGATAATATTTTTAACGGCACAAACCGGTGCTGAGCATATTATTAAAGGTTTTGAGGCCGGAGCAGTTGATTATATCCCTAAGCCTTATAATATACCTGAATTATTGGCGCGGGTAAAGAACCAGCTTACCCTGAAGTTGGCCCGCGACCAGAATATTAATCTGATGCAAAAGATAGAGTCGATTAACAGACAGATTGTTGCCGGTATTCGCTATGCGCGCAAGATTCAGAAGGCCAGTTTGCCGCAACAAGCTTATATGGAAAAGATCCTGCCTGAGCATTTTATATTTTTTCAGCCAAAGGAAATTGTGAGTGGAGATTTTTACTGGGTGGGCAAAGTGGGTGAACACCTGGTGGTGATTGTCGCCGATAGCACCGGCCACGGTGTGCCCGGTGCATTTATGAGCATGTATGGCCTTGCCTTGCTCAACCAAATAGTGGGAGCTCAACAAATTTCCTGCCCTGCAACGATTCTTGACAACCTGCGGGAACAGGTGATAGCTAGCTTTAATCAAACTCAGCTTAGCGAGATTAAAGATGGTATGGATATTTCGGTAGTCAGCATTCATCCTAAGAGTAAAACTCTTCAATTTGCAGGTGCTTTTAACCCCATGTATTTGATAAGTGACAGCGAGCTGAAGGTAATTAGCGCTGATAGTATGCCCATCTCCATAGGTGTCAAAGATCGACCCTATAAGAATAATGTGCTTTCATATAAAGCCGGTGAATGTCTTTACCTTGTTACAGACGGCTTCGCCAGCCAGTTTGGCGGTATCTTTGACAAGAAAATTAAATCATCAGGTTTAAAGAAGTTGATGCTTGAGTATTCTCAACTTCCTATTAGAGAGCAGAAAGACGCTTTTGCTTCATATTTTGAGGAATGGAAAGCAGGTGGAGAGCAGACTGATGATGTCTTACTTATGGGCTTGAGACTTTAGAACTAAATCAAAAATCAGGCTATGTTTTGAAATTCAAGATTTTAAGTCTGGTACGACTTAAAATCTTGAACTTTCAAATTTTTCCCGGAGCTTTACTCTAAATCGAATTCTGTAGCAGCATCGGGGCCATTCTTCTTAATGGATTCTATGCCGTTGTTCATGCCCGATTCGGAGGCATACATCTGACTGCTACCGATAATTTGGCTGTTTGCAGCCTTCAAATTAAAGAAGTGCTTGCCATTTTTTGCTACTTTACGTTCAAACCTTTCGTCGCTGGGAGAATTCTTTTTTACCGATTCAATCCCGTTCTCACAAGCCGCTTTTGATTTGTATCCTTCACTAGTCAGAATAACCTGACCGTTATCTGCTTTCAAATTGAAATAATACTCATCATTCTTACCTTTTGTAACTACAAACTTTCCCATATCTTTCTTTTTATTAGTTAATAAAAAATTGCTATTCTCAAATCTACTTAAAAATTTACAATATCAATCCCTGTGAGAGACGAAATCTTCTTACATGACAAAAGAGATAGTTTTAACTAAACTTTAGTAGAAAATTTTAACTTTGTAACTAATGACGAAGCCTTACTAACAATTAATACTCCGCTTTGAAGGACCTTAGCTATGAAGAAAAGCATTATTTTACTATTATCTGTTTTGTTTATCTCATCTTGCCAATTTCTTAAAAAAGAAAAGGTGGTGACCATTGAAGATAAATATTCCATTTCACTTCCGGGCTTTTTAGTTGAAGCCGGAATCACCTTAAACCAAGAAGCTTCTCTGGAGTATATGAATGCTTTTATGGAGTTTTATGTAATGGTTATTGATGAGCCAAAATCCAGTATAGAAAAGGTCTTGATTGACTACGAGCTTGCGGATTTATATCCAAATAACCTTAAGGGTTATTCGGAATTGATTTTGGATGGTTTGAAGCAAGCTGTTATAGTAAGCCAAGAGTCTGATGTTGTTGACACAGTGATCAATGGCTTGCCGGCAAGGCTGCTTACAATAAATGGAACAGTAGAAGGGATAGATATTTTCTATTCACTGGCCTATATTGAGGGAAAAGAAAGATACTATCAGATATTTACCTGGACTTTATCAGAAAAAGAAACGGAATATAGGGACAAAATGAGCAAAATTTTGTATTCATTTAAAGAGCTCTGATTTTTGCCCCTCATTGTTGCAGTCTTGACTATTGCTGATATCCTCTTGCTCAATGGCATTTATGATTCCGGCAACAAAGCCGTTTTGGTCAAATTCGCCCTTTTTAGAAAAGCCTGTCCTCACGATAACAAGGTCTTTCGAGGGAATAATATAAATATACTGGCCATCATGACCGCGACAGCAGTACATATCCCGCGGTACATCCGGATAATCCGTGCCTGCCTCATTTAGCCAGAAAAACGCGCCATAATCCCCTTTGGAGCCATTAGCTGCCGTGGTAGTATATTCCACCCAGTCTTCCGGCAAAATCTGTTCACCTTGCCACTTGCCTTGGTTCAGATAGAGTAATCCAAAACGGGTATAATCCCGCATAGTGGCGTAGATGTATGACGAGCCTACGAAGGTGCCTGAGGCATCGACCTCAAAGACAGCACTGCGCATGCCAATTTTGTTGAAAAGAGCCTCCCGGGGAAAGGCATAATATGCTGTATCGTTGTTGAGAGCTTTGCGTAGCAGATAACTAACAATGTTGGTGGAGCCCGATGAATACTTGAAAACCTTATCAGGGGCGGACTTAAGAGCTTTTGAGTAAGCATATTTTGCCATGTCGCCTTCCTTGTGGAGCATTTTGTTGACATCTGAGTTATTACCGTAATTCTCGTTCCATGCAAGGCCACTGTTCATGTGCATCAGGTTGTTGATGGTAATATCGCGTCGTTCATCATTTTGCCATTCTTCAATATTCGCCGGCTGAAATATGTCTATTTTTCCTTGTTTATGTAAGATGCCGCATAAGGCATTAGTGATGCTTTTTGCCATCGACCAGCCGAGGAAAAGCTTGTCGGGTCCAAAACCTTCTGCATACCTTTCGATCAGGGGCTGCCCCTTGTAAGTGACCATTACTGCAAAGGTCCCTTTGTAGGGAATGCGGTTGGCAAAGGCCTGTTCCACTGCCTCTTTAAGTGTTTTTATATTAATGCCTTCCGGGATGCTGTCGGCAATCAAGTCGCCCATAGGCCAGGCTATGGTGTCGGGGTTTTCGGGCAAGGCCGTAAGGCTAGGGTAGGGGCGTGACTGAATATCGCTCAGGCTGAAGTCGTTTAGCAATATGCTGCCGTAGCCATTCACGAAGCATGTGTGCGATGTGTGCCCTAGAAAACTGCTTTTAACGGTTTTGCTATGAGCATCAATTTCATTTTTCACGTATTGGATAAAGGAGAACTTCAAATCTCTTGCCTCCATCGACTCCCGGCTTCGATTTGCCAAAAATACTCCCGACGACAAATTTTTAGCGGAATAGCCGCTAATAATGGGAAGCAGGGGTTTTATATAAAGAAAACCACCCAATAATAGGCTTGCCGATAAAAGCAGGATGATATTGCGAAGTCGTTTCATAAGGCTGTTTTTATTTGATACATAAAGATGAAGATAAATATGCTGCAATGGAATTGAAATAAATATATATATTGGCTCGCTCCCGGCAAAAAAATGACGTAACTTTGATATAATTAGTAGGATTAATAAGGGTTTTATGTCGCCGGGCAAGGCTTCACAAGTTCAAAGAGGATATTAATCGTTTTGTAATGGTCAATAGCTTAAAAATGACAGTTTTATTGTGTTAATATTTGTAACGTATTGTTGAGGAATTCGTTATTATTATAAGGCTTGCAAAGCTGCAAGCCTGAAGAAGAAAAAGTGGCTATAATCTTTAAAAGGATGGAGAGTCCTGCAAAATATTTGACTAATTAATGGAGGAGCAGATCATGAAAAAGAGAGTAGCGCTATTTGGTATGATTCCGGTTATGCTGTTTGGCGCAACAGTGGAAGCCGGATATGCTCAGGGTAAAGCGGATAATACGATGCCTGCCTATTACAGCTACTCTTACAACACTCCTGTTGCAATAGATGTAATGAAAAAGGTCGAGCATTGGATGCTGGTTGATTTTTCTATTAAGGATTATGATCATAGCGGATTTATGCTGGAGCAGTGGATGCTTGGAAATGATGTTAGCAAGCAAAATAAAAAGCTGGAGAACTGGATGCTAAATATAGCGCCCGATGTTGATACAGCTGAGATTGAATTGCTGGATTGGATGCTGAACGCGGAGCTTGATACATTACAGCCCGAATTAAATGCTATTAATGAGAGCTTTGATGAGCTTGAAGATTGGATGCTTAAGGCAGAACAGGAGGCAGAACCAGGCTTTATCGATGCGGTCTTGAAAGTGATGAACTGGATGTTTAACGGTAGTTTTTCTGAAAACGAGGAGGTGAACGATGTCGAATCGTGGATGGTAGATGGGTTCTGAGTTTTAATTATGATTAAAAAAAGAAGGGGCGCGAGCCCCTTCTTTTATTATACCAGGTCACATGCTTCGGCAGGCATCCAGTGCTTATCTTTTCCTTTCCATTTCACATTGCAGCCAATAGGGTTTGTAGCCGTTATGTGAAGCGGGTTGCCTTTAGTTACAGCTTCAAGCACGATATCAAGAGTGTTTTCCGCCATTTTAGAAATGTCGCGCGGCGAATCTACGCCTCGGCCGGTATATACCAGTTCTCTTTCCTCGTTAAAAACATAAAAATGAGGAGTGCGAAGCGCCCCGTAGGCCAGTGCCACTTCCTGCGTTTTATCGTGAAGATAAAGCCAGGGGAATTTATGCTCGTTCATTCGTTTCACCATGTTGGGAAAACTGTCCTCTTCATTTGTCTTTTCGCTGTTGGAGTTTATACCAACGAAGCGCACGTCTCGTTCTGCAAATTTCTCGGCAGTTATCGCGGTTAGCTCGTCCGAACCGATAACGTAAGGACAGTGATTGCAAGTAAAGAAAATCACCAGCCATTTATTGTTGAAATCGCTAAGCGCATAACTTTTACCATCAGTTGCCGGAAGATTGAAATCCGGCGCTTTTTGCCCAATTTCTAGTGTAAATGCCATAGGATGTTTTTTAAAAGTTAATATGCTACAATTTTTAAACAAGTAAAGGGAAAAAAAGTTTGTGACTCTTTACTGGTTTTTGCTTAAGCTCAGCAAACTTTTCCATAGTGATTAATTGCTAACTTTGTTTGCGCTTAACTATGCTTTTTTGCTATGTCTAAAAGAATAATACTACTTACTAATTTAGGGTCGCCCGACTCGTTGAAGCTTACTGATGTACGCAGATACCTGAACGAATTTCTAATGGACAAGAGGGTCATCGATCTTCCCTTCTTAGCCCGTTTTATCCTGGTCAGAGGGATTATTACACCCTTCAGGGCTCCGCGAAGCGCTGCTAAATACAAAAAGATTTGGACAGAAAAGGGCTCTCCCTTGATTCTTATTGCAAAGCAACTGGCAGAGAAAGTTTCTGCCTTATCGGGATTGCCGGTTTATGTTTCTATGCGATATGGAAATCCCACACCGGATTCCGTTCTTAAAAAAATTGCTGCCTTACACCCTGATGCCGAAGAGCTGATACTATTCCCTTTATATCCTCATTACGCCATGAGCAGTTATGAAACGGCTGTTGAACATATTAAGGATAGCTTTAAAAAGGGCGATTTTGAATTCAAACTCAAGGTAATACCGCCCTATTATGATGATAGGGCTTATATAGGCGCTCTTGCATCGTCTGTTGAAAGCTATTTGAAAAACGGGACTCACGACCATTTGCTGTTCAGCTATCATGGCATCCCTGAACGACATATTTTAAAAAGTGATCGCGACGCGGGGCATTGCCTGAAAAGCCCTAATTGTTGCAGTGTTTATTCACCTTCCCATGAAAATTGCTATCGCCATCAGGTACTTGAAACCACGCGTCTGCTGGCAGAAAGACTGCGCTTGCCGCAAGACTTTTACTCCATATCGTTTCAGTCGCGCCTTGGGAGGGACAAGTGGCTGGGGCCATCAACGTCTGAAGTGCTCTCACAGCTTCCGGCGCGTGGCGTAAAAAACCTTCTGGTAGTCTGCCCTGCTTTTGTGAGCGATTGCCTCGAGACTCTCGAAGAGATTGATATGGAAGGACGTGAAACTTTTCTTCAGGCCGGGGGAGTGCTCTACAACACTGTTCCCTGTCTTAACAGCAGCGATCTGTGGGCGGAGGCAGTTGTGAAAATGGTGACTTCGATTCCATAAAGACCTTTACCGCATGCTAAGCATCCGGCAAGTCCTGAGCAGCTGTTTAAAATATCAAGACTACTGCATTCAATACAACAAAAAGCAGTATGCTAAGTGAAAGGTTGCGCAACTCGCCATCAAGCTTTGATGGCTCACGGGTTTTAAAGCTGCGAACGATATTTCTGATAAAAAGCGGAAGTGCGAGTAAGGACGGCCACAGGAGCATAGTCCGTGATGTCAGGATAGCATAAATAAGAAAGAGTAGCCACCCATCAGCCAATAGTGCCGCGTGATACCACAAGGCCTTGTTGCGACCCATCCTTACCACCATAGTTATTTTGCCGCTTTTACGATCCGATTCTATATCACGGATATTATTAAGGTTTAAGACCCCTGTGCTAAATAGTCCTATACTACTTGCCGGGAGCAGCACTTCCCATTGCCAGGCGTTAGTATGCAAAAAATAAGAGCCTGCAACTCCCACAATTCCGAAAAACAAAAAGACGTATATGTCACCCAGTCCGCGATAGCCATAAGGATTTTTGCCTGCCGTATAGCGAATTGCAGCCGCTATTGCAGCCAATCCAAGCAGGAAGAAAGCTAACAGCTTCCAATAGTCAGTATCAAAGGCTTTGGCAAGCAAAGTCAGTCCTGATATTAGAGCAAGGGCCACCAATATTATTATGGCTTTCTTCATCTGCCCCAGAGAAATAGCACCGCTTTGGATCATGCGTTGAGGCCCGACCCGCGTTTCATTATCTGCCCCTGACAAGGCGTCGCCATAGTCGTTGGCCAGATTCGAGAGTATTTGAAGGAAGAGGGTGGTCAGAGCAGCCCACAATAAGACTTCTGCCCGGAAAGCTCCGTCCCATGCGGCTACGATGCTTCCCATTAATATGGTGGATAGTGCAAGCGGCAAGGTGCGCAAGCGAAGAGATACTACCCAGGCTTTTATGTTTTTCATGGCTAATAATTATATCTTATCCCGGAAGTTGGTAATATATGCCGACGCCCGGTCCTAAGGGGATTTCTAATAATATCCAGGCAATAAGGAAAAGCGTCCAGCCAATAAAGAAGATGATGGAATAGGGAAGCATAGTCGCGATAATGGTTCCCAGTCCCGCGTTTTTATCATACTTCTGGAAATAGGCAATGATAAGAGCGAAATAGCTCATCATAGGAGAAATAATATTGGTAACTGAATCGCCTACGCGGTAAACAGCCTGTGACAGTTCGGGAGAATAACCCAAAAGCATAAATATCGGGATAAACACGGGTGCCAGAAGGGCCCATTTTGCCGAGGCGCTACCCATAATCAAATTTACCGTGGCTGAGAACAGGATAAACAGTATCATTAGAGGTATCAGCCCAAGATTGGAAGCGATAAGAGCATCGGCTCCGCTTACCGCCATAATTATACCCAGATTACTCCACTTGAAATAGGCTACAAACTGGGCCGCGAAAAACACAAGTACAATATAGGCTGCAAGGGTCTTAAGGCTATCGGCCATGCCATTGGCAACGTCAGTGTCGTTATTAAACTTGCCCACTACAACTCCATAAACGATTCCGGCGCTTGCGGCAATCAGGAAGAGGAAGGTTATAATCCCTTTAATAAGGGGCGAAGAAAGAATGCCGCCGTCGGTGCCGCGCAGTACGCCATTTTCAGGCAGTATGCCGATTAGTATTATAACAAGCCATATCAAAAATACAACAAAGCTCCGTTTCAGTCCTTTTTTCTCTATTGCCGACAAGGGTTCAATGCTTTCCTGATAATACTCGCCTTTGTAAGCCCCAAAACGGGGCTGAATAATTTTTTCGGTAACCCAGGTTCCCAATATGGCAATAAGGAAGGTTGAAGCAACCATAAAATAATAGTTGGCCGTTGGGTTGACCCGATAAGAGGGGTCAAGTATATGGGCTGCCTCCTCTGAAAGACCAGCCAGCAAGGGGTCGATAGTGCCAAGTATGAGGTTGGCGCTGAAGCCCCCCGAAACGCCCGCGAAGGCAGCGGCCATTCCTACAACGGGGTGACGGCCAAGGGCCTGAAATATTATTCCTGCCAGGGGTATAAGCAAGACGTAACCTATATCGCTGGCTACATTTGACAAGATACCGGTAAATACCACTACAAAAGTAATGATGTTCTTAGGCGATTTTATAACAATAATTCTGATTATGGCGCCAATCAAGCCGCTGCTTTCGGCTATGCCTATACCTAGCATGGCAACCAGCACGATACCTAAGGGTGCAAATTCGGTAAAGTTTGTTACCATCTTATTGATTATCATACCAATGCCTTCTTTGGAGAAGAGGTTGACTGTCTTGATTACTTCGCCGGTGGCAGGATGAACAGCTTCCCAGCCCAGCCATGAGCCAACAGCCGACAAAACCAGAATCAAAAGGGCGAACAGGGCAAATAGGGTGGCCGGATTAGGTAGGGCGTTACCCCCTTTTTCAAGAATATTAAGAAATAAATCTATATAGTTCTTCTTCTTTTTTGTAGCTGTTTCCATCCCGTGTTAATTAGCAGTTGCAAAAAATGATAGCGGATTATTTTAGGGATAGGGGGAGGCCACAAAAATAGAAAAAATATTATTGTGCATAATACTCTTCGCGCAAAGCTGCAATGTTCGCGTCGTTTACATAGTCGTCGTAGCTCATTAGCTTGTCAATGATGCCCTTAGGAGTAATCTCTATAATACGGTTACAAACAGTATTGATAAACTCGTGGTCATGCGAGCTCATCAGGATATTCCCGGGGAAATTAATCAGGGTGTTATTGAAGGCCTGAATAGTCTCCAGATCCAGGTGGTTTGTGGGATTATCCAACAATAACACGTTAGCATTACGAAGCATCATCTTTGAAATCATACAACGCATCTTCTCACCACCCGACAAAACATTTACCCGCTTGAATATATCTTCGCCCGAGAAGAGCATTTTACCAAGGTAGCCTCTTAAAAAGGACTCGCTGGTATCTTCCGAAAACATGCTGAGCCACTCAACGAGAGTTTGCCGGCCTTCGAAATACCGGCTGTTTTCCATGGGCAGATAAGCTGTGGTAATGGTTACTCCCCATGTGTAGTGCCCTGTATCGGGTTTGATTTCTCCGTTAAGAATCTCGAAAAGGGCAGTGGTTGCCAGTGGGTTACGCGACAAAAACACCACTTTTTCATCTTTCTCTATGGTAAAACTTAGGTCTTTCAATAGCTGCGTGCCATCGTCGCCTTGTTTGCTAATACCGGAGACGTTTAATATGGAGTTTCCGGTTTCACGCTCAGGCGTGAAAATAATGCCGGGATAACGTCGGGTTGAAGGTTGTATATCTTCAATATTCAGCTTCTCCAGCATCTTACGGCGACTGGTAGCCTGGCGTGACTTGGCCACGTTGGCACTAAAGCGTTGGATAAATTCAAGCAGCTCTTTCTTTTTTTCTTCGGCCTTTTTGTTTTGTGCTGATTGTTGACGTAAAGCTAATTGGCTGCTTTGATACCAGAAAGAGTAGTTGCCCGCGAAGAGCTGAATCTTGCCGTAGTCGATGTCAACAATATGAGTACAGATAGTGTCCAGAAAGTGACGGTCGTGCGAAACGATTAGCAAAGTGGTGTCAAGGTTGGCAAGATAGTTCTCCAGCCAGCGTACTGTTTCCAAATCAAGGTCGTTGGTGGGTTCATCAAGAAGCAGATTGTCGGGCTTTCCGAAAAGTGCCTGTGCCAACAGCACTTTCACCTTTTCCTTACCGTTCAGGTCAGCCATCTTTTTGCCGTGCAAAGCTTCTTTTATTCCCAGTCCGCTTAGCAACATGGCGGCATCGCTTTCAGCGTTCCAGCCATCCATTTCGGCAAAGCGCTCTTCCAGTTCCGATGCCCTGATTCCATCCTCATCCGAGAAGTTTGATTTGGCGTAAAGTGCATCTTTCTCCTTGCTTATTTGCCACAGTTTTTGGTGACCCATCAGCACTGTGCTAAGCACCTCGTATTCATCAAACGCATGGTGGTTCTGACTTAGAACGGACAGGCGTTCTCCGGGGGCTATTTCAACTGAACCCCTTGTTGAGTCCAAATCGCCGCTGATAAGACGCAGAAATGTTGATTTTCCCGCACCGTTAGCGCCGATTATACCATAGCAGTTGCCCGGTGTAAACTTCAGGTTAACATCCTGAAAAAGGAATTTTTTACCAAATTGTATTGCAAGATTTGATACAGTGATCATATATTAAATGGATTTATTCTTTAATAGAGTAACAGCCTCGAACACGCGCATTTTTTCCTAAATGGGGCGCAAAGATAGCTATAATAATCACTTAAAGCCAGAGCGGCATGTTAAGGAATGTGAATGAGGAATACGTCCGGTTATGGCTTTGGCAGGAAGGTGGAAGGTGGATGGTGGATGGTGGATGGTGGAAAGTAGCAAGACAGCAATTTAGCAATTTAACTTATAGTGGGAAGAAAGCTTAAAGCTTGAAGGAGGTATTTTACCAAGCAGAGAAGCAAGACATTGCTTCTCTGCTTGGTAATTACTCAGTTGTTATAATTCGCTGAATAATTTGAGGTCAATATATTCACCCATTAGCTTATAGCCTTTTTCGTTGGGGTGCAGATAATCGCCTGTATGTATGCCCACTTGCATAATTCGTGGAAATTCAGGGGTTTGAGTAGCTAAATCAAAGTCAATTACTGCATCAAAGCTCTTGCTGTTTCTTATCCAGTCGTTTACTTTCAAGCGTGCTTCTTCCCTGAAGGGGGCATAATAAAAAGACTCACCAAAGGGCAAGATGGTACAGCCATACACTTTAATACCTGCGGCATGGGCATCTTCAATCATTGATGAGAAGGCTGCTATCAAGTCATCGGCTACAGTCATGGCTGCTGTGCTGTCTGGAGTCTGACCAATATCATTGACTCCTATCAAGATAATAAGCCACTTAACTCCCTGTTGGTCAATCACATCTCTTTGAAAACGATCTAGTGCCGATTCGCCAAGGCAGGGCTTAAGCACGCAATTGCCGCCGACACCGTGATTCAGAACAGAAATATTAGCAGTCGCTTCGTTATTGGCAAGTCGTTGGGCAAGGATATCAGGCCAGCGATTCTGTTTGTTGGTACCTGAGCCTCTGCCGTCGGTAATTGAATTGCCCAGCGTAACGACGGCAGCTGCCGTTTCAGGGGCTTTAACATCAATAGCATTGATAAGATACCAATGGTCGGTCTCGACAAAGTCGTCAAATCCTGCATCTTTGACGCTATTATTTGTTGTAAGATAGGATGTGGTGCGCGAGCCGGGATGGCCGGTTATATTATCAGGGGTATTGCCAAACGATATAGTTATGGCAAGCTCTGAAAGTGGCTCAAGCTTGAAGGCTACCGGGTCGGAGATTATTTCCTCTCCGGCGGCTATGCTAATTGTCCTTTCGCCTCCAAAGCTAAGAGGGGTATTTGTTGTTGAGTCCGTTGTGTGACTGCCGCTTGACAGGGCTATCATAACTTCATTAAGCTCAACGGAGTCGTCGCTGAACAGGTTAGATAGCTTTAACCTTAAGCTGTCGCCCCCAATTGAAGTGCGAACTATTTGCCTCAGTGTATTGTTTGTAAGTCCCGGTTCGGGAGGCATATTGTGTGGTTCTACAAGCTGTTGTGAAGAGGCCCAGGTGCCCACCCACCTGGTGGCCTCAGGCTTAGGGCTACAGCCCGGACTTAGGATAAGAAGGGCTGCAATTAGCGATAAACTGATTTTGAAGCAAGAAGTTTTTACAGACATAATGATTGTTTTTTCTGTTTGAAATTTATGAGTAAAAACAAATATAGTACAAAAGGGCTTACTATTAAAAGGCTTTTTTCATTTATCACATGATGAGGATGAGCTTGAAGATGCCTTAGGCGCTTTATTGAGCCTCAGAATTAAGCCTGCTCTTTAATCTTATTTTTTGCGCCAGTGACTTACAAACCTTTTAAGTTCATACAAACCTATTGAGCCTGAATATATTCCTCCGCCACCTCCGCCATCGTACACGCGAACCGCGATGGTATTAACGCGTCCGGGAATCAAATCTTCTTCATTTAAGTAGTAATAACGTTCTTTATTGTAGCTGCCATCCATTTGCATTTGATAGGACCTGGAATTTATTTTGCCTGTGGATGCTACACATTTGCCGTTTATATATACTTCATCAATATCGTCAATCTTGCCCAGCGACAGAACATAGCGCTTTCCGGCAGCTTGCTTGGCTACGGTAAAATCTTTTCTATACCAGGCGAAACCGTCATAATCGCCGGCAAAATTATCTTCCCAATAGCCCGGAACGGGAATGCTTTCCCAATCATCGTCAACCAACTTGCTCTCGGCCCACGCTAAGTTATCACCGGTTTTGAATTTCCACTCGCCTTCAAGGTCTATATCAGGCGCAAAGTCTCTATGGCGGGTATACAGACCCACCGTTCCATTAATAATGCCGCCATCCATCATGCTGTCATACACTCTTACGGCAATTACGTTGGCTTTGTCATATCTGATAAGCTCCGGCGGAATGTTGTATCTCCGTTCAGTCGAGTAGGCTGTCGAAAAGTTGGGCGGGAAGCTTCCTTTTCGACCTATTCTTACTCCGTTAAAGTAGGTTTCATCCACGTCGTCGATATAGCCTAAAAATAGTGTAAGTGAAGCATCCTTATAATTACTGCTTATCACTACTTTTTTGCGATACCATGCATAGCCGTCATAACCGTGAAAGCCCTGATTCTCCCATGTAGAGGGAACCATTAGCTGTTCCCAGTCCGTATCCTTGTATTCTGTCAAGGCGCGTTGCATATCATCTCCAATCATAAAACTCCACTTTCCACTCAGGTCTATGATTTTCTCATACTTATTGCCCATGGCGCTTGTGCTTAGGCTTATAAGCATACATGCCAGTATGTAAGGTAGTTTTCTCATAAGGTTATAACTTAATATTCTGAGCCCAATACTCTAGTCGATTCTGAAGGGTCTTACAAATGGAGGTGATGATGAAAATCTATATTCCTCTACGTACTCTTTATAGTTTTCCTTTGTCATAATACCAACAGGACCTTCAAATATTCCTCCATTCATTCCTAAATCCTCAACCATAACAACTAAGATATTGGCTTCGTCATATTTCAATAATCCGGATGGTATTTTGTATGCACGTCTTATTTGCCAGTCACCATTAAACCTGTTGCCTAAAGGGGTTCTGTACATATCCTCAGTGCGACCGATTAGCTTCCCATTTAGGTAAACACGGTCTTTATCATCGATTTTTCCAAGTATCAGATAGAGATCCTCACTGCCGGACTGAAAACTAGGGACGAAACTCTTTCTATATGAGGCTGTTCCGTCATAGTCATTGAAACCCTGACTTTCCCAGGTGGCGGGAACAAAGATCTCATCCCATTTACTGTCGTCGTAGGCATAATCCGTATAGCGACGATTAAAATCAAACTTTATCCGCCACTTGCCTGAAAGATTCTGGCTAAGGAGAGCCTCGTTGTGATAGTAACCAATCATAAGCGGTCCCGACACTATGCCCCCCTCGCCTTCGTTATCATAAACCCTGACAGCTAACATGTTGTCGGCATCGAAGCGGATAAGACTTTTGGGTATGGGATAAACTACCTGACGGTCGTAAGCAGTTTGAAAATCGGGCGGAAAGCTTCCCATTTGCCCGATCATCACACCATTGAAATAGAGCTCGTTAACATCATCGATTCTGCCTAAGGAGATATAGATGAAGTCGCTTGCCCGGGTGGAAGGGATTTGCACCTCTTTACGATACCATGCGTAGCTGTTGTATCCTATATATCCCCAATCCTGCCAGGAGCCCGGTGCGACTATGCTGTCCCATTGGCTGTCATCAAAGGCTTCTGCTGCCCAGCTTTGGTCATCGCCAATATTGAATTTCCAATAACCATCAATTGTAAGCAGAGGTTCAAGGTCCGACAAGGTTGATTCGGAGGAGATTGTAATACTGCAACTGTTATGTGCTGTGCCAATAAGAAGCAAAGAAGCTAAAAGTAGGAATGTTTTCATGGTTCAATTTTTAATTTTATATAAGCTGTTTCCGAATCAAAGTTAGCTTATAGGAAAGCAAATATGGTCGTAAACTTGTGACGACTTGTCATAAGTTGTCACAAGGGATCTATTAATTTATACCCAATGCCATGCACAGTAAGTATCACTTTAGGATCGTTTGGGTCGTTCTCAATCTTTTGTCGAAGCTTAACAATAAAATTGTCTATAGTACGTGAGGTGGGCTGGTAATTATCCCCCCAAATTGAGTCAAGCAAATTATCGCGATCAACCGTCTCATTCTTATGTGCATAGAGAAAATGCAGAATTTCAAACTCTTTATGCGAAAGCTTGACATCTTCGCCTTTTATTTTTGCCGTATATCCTGCAAAATTCACCGATAGATTTCCAATTTGTTGTATCCTATGCTCATCGTTTAGCTCTTCAGCACCGGTTCTGCGCAGGATGGCTCTTACACGTGCCAGAAGCTCCCTTAGACTAAAGGGCTTGGTGATATAATCGTCGGCCCCAAACTCCAGTCCAAGTACTTTATCTATCTCTTCCGACTTTGCGGTGAGCATTATTATTGCTGTTTTCAGTCCTTTTGAACGGGCTGATTTGCAAATATCAAAACCTGACATTTCGGGCAGCATCACATCCAGAATGGCAAGGTGATATTGATTGGAAAGTAGTTTTTTTAGTCCTTCGCTGCCTGTAGTGGCTGTATCCACCAGGTAGCCTTCATATTCGAGATTATCCTTCAAGCCCTGGAGCATCGGGAGTTCATCTTCAACAATTAAAATATTAGCCATTTGTCAGCTGTTTTTTGATTTTGGGATCGTCGGGAAATATAATCTGAAGGTCGATCCGGCCTCCGGTTTGCTCTGAAGGCTAACTTTTCCCTTATGTGATTTAATTATCTCGCAAACAAGCGACAGACCAAGGCCTGTACCTTTTACTTCATTGGCCAGATTGTTACGGCTAACCCTATAAAACTTATCGAAAATAAGTTTTTGGTCTTTTCGGGCTATCCCGATGCCATAATCTTTTACTTCCACATAGCACATTTTTTTATCCACTCCTGTGCTTATCTCAATTTTTCTGTTGTCTCTGCTGTATTTTACTGCATTATCAATCAGATTGATAAGCGCCTCAGCAATCGCCTGCTTGTCACCCAAAATCCGGGGGAGCGCTTCGCTGGGTTCAAAACTTACATCACAGTGATTATTCTTAAAGTGAGATTCGTAGTTTTCTATTATTTGGGTGCATATATCATTAAGCCTGCATACCTCAAACTTGTATTTTCGTTTGCCGCTCTCCAGTTGCGAGAAGTTCAATATATTGTCTATCATGCCATTTAGGCGCTCTGATTCTGCGCTGATGGTTCGGTAATAGCCTTTGATTTTTTCTTCGGAAGAGATTCTGCCCATTTCAAGGGTTTCGGCATACATGCTAATTAAGGCAAGCGGGGTGCGTATTTCGTGCGATACATTTGAAATAAACTCCGATTTGATTTGGGCAAGTTTTATTTCTTTTTTAACACTGGAATAAAGAAACCAGATGCCCGCTATTAGTATAAGAAGCACTGCGCCTAAGAGCAGCATGCCTTCTTTCACTTTTTTGGATGCCAAATCTGTTATAGTATCCTGTTTGAGAGTTATTCCAATCTTTACGGTCGGGAAAAGCCACATCTCACCTTCCTGATCGTATCTTGTTACCCCCGAAGCCTGGTCGCTAGCCCTCAGTAGTATAGTCCCTGATGGGGCGTGCAATAATTCAATAAGGAAGTTATCCCTGGCAATGGCCTGTATCCGAGGGTTGATATGATGCTGAAGAAACTGTTGCAGTTCCAACTCAATGATGCATACAAGATTTTCGTTATCAGCTCCTTTGCAAATAAAGAGCATAGCAATACAGCTAGTCGGCGTGGGGTAAGAAATAAATTTCCTGTAGTTATTATCGTAATATGAATTTATCTGCTCTATGGCTTCCTTTTCGCTAGTTATGATAGAGGCAAGAGCCGTATCATTTGCAGCTTCGGCGGAGCTTCTATACACTGTCTTTCCTCTTCCGTCTAAAGAGCTCAGATAAATAGTTCGTATTGATGCGTTTTCCTTGCTAAGTCGGTTGATAATAGCAGTGTCAGAGGGATGCATCAGCCACAAATCAATGCGTGAGGCCCAGTTTGAAGCTATATCCCCGGTGTAGTAGTTTATGGAAGTAATCACTGTTTCCAGTTGCTCTTTATAAACAGTGCTGATGTGTTCCTCGTTTTGATTTATCCTCGTGTATTCATAAACGATGGCGATGACAACAGGGAACAACAACAGCACAGTTAGTCCGGTTAAAATTTTTCTCAGCGCTTGCTTCATCAGATAGAACAGAATATTTGCATAAAAATATAATAACTATTTATATTTCATAAGCCATTGAACCGGAATGTTTGCATATTTAAGCTTAAGCTATTTGCCTTATTCACAATCAGCAGACTACCTGCCGCTTGTCAGCTGCGCTTTTGCTGCCTCGAAGCCTTCCTTGTAGCTCTCGTTAACAAAAGCCCTTAGTTCTTGTATTCCCGGATTCTTTTGAAGTGTGATGCAGTTGTCCTTAGAATAAAGGTAGAAATATGCATCAAAGGTGCTGCTTACCGGGTTGAACTTTTCGTGTCTGTAAACTGCAATATTGTTACGGTAAGCTACCAGTTCCATCATTTCGGATTTGCCTGTGGCTTCATTGTTAGTGTAAACAGGCATTTTTTCCCACATCCTGCCGTCCCTGGCATACTTAATAAGGTCGCCGGTTTTAAAACTGAGCTTTTCTCCGTCCATAGTTCGGCAGATAGCCTTGGCATTACCTACCCGCAGGTTTTCACAAAAGACAGTATCCTTGTCGGTCACAACGAAATCAGTTTTAAAGGCTTGGCCATTCATAAAATGGTTCATTAATAACAGGGCTGCGATAATCATTGTTGTTCTCATTTCTTTCAAATTTTTATTAAACAATAGTTGATAAATATTATGAAGCAAATGTATGGTGCATAATGTATTAGCTTGTCATACGCATTTAATACGATGTCATAAATTGTCACCACTTTGTAAAAAATTTTTCTTTTTTTGTGCCTTGACTTGCATGTATGATTTTTATCACTACTTTTGCATTGTTAATGACGATACGATGAGAACATACTCTTATTTTTATTACTTCTTTTTTTTCTTTTTTGGTTTCTTTAGCCAAAGGGGTTGGGTTATGTGTTTGCCTAAAAGAAGTGAAGTTTAGGAGTTACAAATAAAAAATAATCCCGCCCCTGTTTAACAGGAGCGGGATTTTTTTTGCAGTCAATTTAGCTTTATTATAATAAAAGAAATATGAGTCAGCAAACTGTAAAAGTAGCTATTCAAGGTTGGCCGGGAGCTAACCACGATATCGCAGCCCGTGCTTATTTCAGCGACAAAGAAGTAATTCTTGAACCATGTATGACGTTTTTTGAACTTTTTCAAAAACTTGCCGCTGATTCCTCGATGATTGGAATGGTGGCTATCGAAAATACTTTGGTCGGAAGCCTGCTATCCAACTATACTCTTCTTAAGGATTCGGGTATGGCGGTATTGG
Organism: Marinilabiliaceae bacterium UBA5488; assembly: GCA_002427105.1. Lineage (GTDB taxonomy): Bacteria > Bacteroidota > Bacteroidia > Bacteroidales > Marinilabiliaceae > Geofilum. The sequence continues at coordinate 75,078 of DIPM01000032.1, forward strand.
GTGAACACAGACTGAGGATCAGGCACCAATTGATGGCTCTGCCCGGTCAGACGATTGAAGATATAAGGGAAGTTCACTCACATCCCATGGCCCTGGCGCAGTGCGAACACTTTCTGAGGGCATATCCTCATATCCGGCTTATTGAATCGGAGGATACGGCATTGAGTGCTAAACTAATAAGTGAGAACGAAAGTAAAGGGGTGGCCGCGATAGCCTCCTCGCTTGCTGCCAAAATGTATAATCTCAATATTATTGCCAGAGATATTGAAACTAACAAGCATAATTACACCCGCTTTTTAGTCGTCGGACGCAAAGATGAGTTGGATTATACTCGTCGCCTGTCGCAGGGGAAAATTAACAAATCGGCGCTGGTATTCGCGCTTCCCCACGAGGAAGGAAGCCTCTCTAAGATTCTTACTATTCTGGCTTTCTATAATATTAACCTTACTAAGATTCAGTCGCTTCCCATTATAGGGCAGGAGTGGGAGTATCTCTTTTATATTGATGTCTTGTTTAATGATTATCAACGCTACCGTCAGTCTTTAGATGCTATTCGTCCCCTAACGCGACAATTACGTGAGTTGGGTGAGTTTGAAGCTGCCGATACCCTCTACGAGACTAACGGAGGAGCTAAGGTAGAAAAAGTTGAAACCGGGCACTAGCCTGCAAACAGATAAATATTATGATTAAACCGGCAGATAGAATTAATAGTGTTGAGGAATACTACTTTTCAGTTAAGCTGAAACAAATTGATAAGATGCGTGCCAGGGGAAAGGATGTTATCAACCTTGGCATTGGAAGCCCCGACAGAGCACCCGCTCCGGAAGTGATAGAAACCCTTAACGCGGCTGCTAAACAGGATAATGTACATGGCTATCAGAGCTATATTGGGATTCCTGCTCTACGCAATGGCTTTGCAGCCTGGTATAAACGTAGTTATAATGTTGAGCTTGATGCTGAATCTGAGGTCTTGCCGCTTATGGGCTCAAAGGAGGGTATTATGCATATATCCATGGCTTTTCTTAATCCCGGCGATGAGGTCCTGGTTCCCAATCCGGGCTATCCGACCTATAGTGCTGTTACAAATCTTGTAGGTGCCAAAGCTCGCTTTTATGAGCTTAAGGAGTCAAATTCCTGGCAGCCCGACCTTGCTGCCATCGAGAGGGAGGATTTGTCGAAGGTGAAGCTTATGTGGCTTAATTATCCCAATATGCCCACCGGAGCGCCTGCCGACAGGGCTGTGATGGAGCGGGTTATTGCTTTTGGCAAAAAGCATAATATCGTGATTTGTAATGATAATCCCTATAGTTTTATTTTGAACCCTGAACCAAGTAGCATTTTGTCTGTTGAAGGAGCTAAGGATATAGCTATTGAGCTTAACTCGCTCAGCAAATCCCACAATATGGCAGGCTGGCGTATTGGTATGGCTGCCTCTAATAAGGATTTTATCTCTTATGTGCTTAGAGTGAAGAGTAATATGGACTCGGGTATGTTTCGTCCTCTTCAGGAGGCAGCGGCCAAGGCTCTTGACTGCGACCCTTCCTGGTATGAGCAGGTGAATAAAGTTTATGCACAACGCCGTAGCTTAGTCTTTGAATTGATGGATATTTTAGGATGCAGCTATGATGCTAAGCAAGTGGGACTCTTTGTTTGGGGGCGTATTCCATCGAAATATGCCAGGGGGCAGGAACTTAGCGATTTGCTTTTAGAAAAAGCTGATGTTTTTATTACGCCCGGGTTTATTTTTGGCAGTATGGGTGAGCCATATATCCGAATTTCTTTGTGTACTACCTTAGAACGTTTGTCTGAATCAATTTCCAGAGTAAAACAAATTAGTAATATTTAATAGCCATGACACATTTAAAAATAGAAGCCCTAAATTTCCCGGGAGTTGAACAAAAACGCCCGATGATTATAGCCGGCCCCTGTAGTGCCGAGACTGAAGAACAAACTCTTTCAACAGCCCGCTTGCTCTCAGCCATAGGGGTGAAACTGTTTAGAGCAGGTATATGGAAGCCGCGTACGCGCCCCGGAGCCTTCGAGGGTGTTGGCTCAATTGGTCTGCCCTGGTTGAGAAGGGTGAAAGAGGAAACAGGAATGTATATTGGTGTGGAAGTGGCTACCGCTCATCACGTGCACGAGGCTATCAAGCATGGAGTGGATATGATGTGGATTGGTGCCCGCACTTCTGCCAACCCTTTTGCTGTTCAGGAAGTGGCAGATGCCTTGAAAGGGATTAATATCCCGGTTCTGGTTAAGAATCCCGTGAATCCGGATTTGGACCTTTGGATTGGGGCGCTGGAACGCATAAATAACGCGGGTATAACACGACTTGCTGCTATTCACCGCGGCTTTAGCACTTATGATAAGTCGGAATTCCGAAACCATCCGCAATGGCAGATTCCTATCGAGCTTCGCCGCCGCATTCCGGAGCTTCCTATTATTACCGACCCAAGCCATATCGGTGGCAAACGCTCGCTGATTGCCGAAATTAGTCAGGAGGCAATGGACCTTAACTTCGACGGATTGATAATTGAAACACATTGCAATCCCGACAAGGCCTGGAGTGATGCCTCGCAGCAGGTCACACCCGAGGCCTTGAAAAAAATTCTTGACGAGCTGGTGCTGCGTCGTCCAAAAATTGGAGATACTCCTCGTAATACCCTCGATGAGTTACGTAAAACTATTGATAAACTTGATAATGACCTGCTCGATGTGCTCAAGGAGCGTATGAAGATTTCGGAGGCCATAGGTAAGTATAAATATGAGAATAATATCACCATCCTCCAGGCAAGAAGATATGACGAGATTATGAACGACCGTAAGGCGAGGGCGCTTTCCCGGGGCTTGGATGCCGACTTTGTAACAGAAATATTTGAGGCTATTCACGAAGAGTCTATCAGTCGTCAAAGTGCTATTATGAACAGGGAACTTAAGAACAAGGAAGAGAAATAACGAATAAATCCTGAAAAGATGAGAATATGCGTACTTGGCGCCGGAAAAATGGGCACATGGCTGACCGATGCCTTATGTTTGCAACACGAAGTGGCTGTCTTCGACCCCAATAGGGAGCGCCTGAGGTATGTTTTTAACACCCAGAGGCTTACTTCTTTTGAAGAGATAAGTGCTTTTGCCCCGGAATTGCTTATTAATTGTGTTACTCTGCAATATACGATTCAATCGTTTAAGGATGTATTACCTTATATTCCCGAAAATTGTATCCTCTCCGACATAGCATCAGTAAAGACGGGATTCTTCGATTACTACAAAAGTACCGGACGCCGCTTTGTCTCCACTCACCCTATGTTTGGACCAACCTTCGCCAACCTTAAGGATCTGAGCGCCCACCATGCTATTATTATTACTGAATCCGATCATCTGGGAAAGGCTTTTTTTAAAGACTTTTTCGGCTCCCTGGGATTGAATATTCATCAATATTCCTTTGAAGAGCATGATGAGACTATTGCATATTCGCTTTCTATTCCCTTTTCATCCACATTGGTATTTGCGGCCTGCATGAAGAAGCAGGATGCGCCGGGAACGACCTTTAAGAAACATATGGATATCGCCAAAGGCTTGTTGTCTGAAGATGATTATCTGCTTACCGAGATACTGTTTAATCCATATACTGCAGGACAAGTGGAGAAAATACGCAAAGAGCTCAAAGATTTGCTCGATTTAATAAAATTACATGACACAGAAGGCTTGCAACAATTCATTAATCGCGTCCGCAAGAATGTAGAAGGGTAGGAGGGGCATGAGTTATGAGTTATGGGTGATTAGTGATTAGTGATTAGTGATAGTTATGAGTGATGGGTTTAGCCGCTGCCGCACGAATCTTTCGTGTGGCTTGCTGCTAATACGCTAAATTGCTATCCTTCCACCCTCCACCCTCTATCTTCTATCTTCCACCCTCTATTTCCTACCTTCAAATCCGACTAATCTGCGTACATTTGGGGCTTGTTTATTGTCAAAATCGTAGAAAAAAAATAAAATAAATAGAATGAAAAGCGATATAATTTTTGGGATACGCGCCGTAATAGAAGCGGTTGAAAGCGGAAAAAGCATTGAGAAGGTCTTTGTTAGGGCAGGCTCGCAGGGTGAACTGTTCAATGAGCTGATGCTTGTGTTGAAGCAGAATAATATAGTATGGCAAAAAGTGCCTCTTGAACGCATTAATCGCCTCACTACCAAAAACCATCAGGGTGTAGTGGCCCTGAGTTCACCCATTGAATACCAAGATATTGAAAAGGTGGTCGAAGCGACGCTGGCTGAAGGCAGGCTGCCTTTCGTAATTATTCTTGATGGGCTTACCGATGTGCGTAACTTTGGCGCTATTGCCCGTACTGCACTATGCGCCGGTGTTGACGCTATCGTGATGCCCGGGAAAGGCAGCGCTCAAATTAATGCCGACGCGATAAAGACTTCGGCAGGCGCTCTCTTTAGCATACCGGTGTGCCGCGTTAGTAAGCTCTGGTATGTTATGAAGTATCTCAAGGAGAAGGGCTTTGCTATCTATGGTGCCTCCGAGAAAAGTGATTTTACTTATTATAATGCTGACTTTAAGCAAGCGCTGGCGCTGGTTATGGGCGCGGAGGATAAAGGCATATCTTCACAGGTAGAAAAGATGATTGATCAATTTATCTCCATTCCTCTTGAAGGCGATATTGCTTCGCTCAACGTTTCAGTCGCCGCGGGCATCATCCTTTTTGAAGCCCTTAAACAGCGCGCTGTTCAATGAGTACTGTTCAGTGAAAAGTTATTACCAGGCAGTTAACAGCAAGCACTTAGCCTTTATTACGAAAAATCCGGGCTTTAACTTAAAAAGTGTGAAATATAGCCAAAAAATGATGCGGGATTGCTAATTTGGCAATAGAGGATATCCTTCATTGTATCAGTTGATTTGGCCTTAGTTTGGAAAAGGGACTATTCGACGACTTTTTTCCCTTGGGCGAAACCGACCTCTTTTATAATTACTTATTTGCATTTCTCTCTTTTTTTTGTCTAAATTCGAGTTTTTTGAATGCAAAAAGATATTATCCATTTAGTATTCATTTAATAGTTTCTTCATGAAAAATAAGGAGAGAGTTCTAAAAGCCTTAAACCATGAGCAGCCTGACCGCGTACCTTTTTTTTACTGGGGAGTTCCGGAGTTTACGAACAAGATGGTTAACCATCTCGGGTTGGCAAGCAGGGACGAATTGATGGATTTTTTGGATGTCGATTTTAGATGGGTGGAGCCTAAATACATAGGGCCCAGACTGATTTCAGGAAATAACGGGGAAGCCCTTAAAAAAGATATTTGGGGTGTTGAATATAAGTTTGTAGGACGTGGCGACCTGAAATATTGGGATACTTCTGTTTTTCCCCTTCTAGGGATTACCGACCCGGCTGTTCTGGCCGACTACCCGTGGCCAACTGCCGATTTGTTCGACTTTTCGGTTTTGGATGAGCAATTAGAGAAATACAAAGATTTTGCTATTATGACAGCGCCGGGTTTCTCATCTCCCGGACTCTTCCGTATTATTCAGCGTCTTATCGGTCGCGATGAGTTTTTGGATGTTATGATGTACCATCCTAAGTTCTTTCAGGTTCTGGTGGAAAAGGTGTCAGGTTTCTATTATTCCTTTATAGAAAGATTTTTTGAAGCGGCCGGCGATAGGGTTGATTTTATCCGTATCGCGGATGACTTTGGTTCTCACGGGGGGTTAATTGTAAGCAATGAGATTTGGGCGGAAGTTGTTCGACCCGTCTTCGAGAAGTATTACGAAATACCTAAAAAGCATGGCGCCCGCTTATATATGCACAGCTGTGGAGCCGTTCGTAAGCTGCTTCCCGAGTTTATAACCGTTGGTGCCGAGGTGCTTGACCCTATTCAAACGCGCGCTGCCGGGATGGCTCCCGAAGGCTTGAAGAAGGACTTTGGCTCTTATATTACCTTCTGTGGTGCAGTGGACGAGGAACTACTGCTTAGGCGCGGAACTCCTGCCAAGGTTAAGGAAGGGGTTAAAGAATTGCTTGACGTAATGGCTCCGGGAGGCGGATTTATTCTGGGTCCTTCTCACAAAATAAAGGTTGAAACACCTGTTGAAAATGTTGTAGCTATGTACGAAGCCGCCCGTGAGTGGCACTACTAAGCCGTAATAGGCGGAGTCTGTATCATCCTGCCAAAGGCTGAGCTCTCACTTAATATTCTGTTTGTACAAATGCTAAAATTTGTTTATTATTGTAAGCTACTAAATATTATATTATGAGTGAAGAATTTCAGTTGGGACTTACCCTTATGGTGGTTGGAATGCTCACAGTGTTAGTGATACTATCACTGGTGGTGGGCTTGGGGAATACTATAATACTCTATGTAAACCGCTTTTTTCCCGAGGGGGAAAAGAAGCTTGCCCCCGCCGCATCTCCCGCGCAGACAAATCCTAAACATATGGCTGTTATAGCTGCGGCAGTAGCCGAACTTACAGGGGGCCGCGGGCACGTGGTTAAAATTGAGAAGGATAGTTAGCTATGCCAAAGGCATAGCTAACTATGTTAAATTCCTGTTATTTTTCGTCGTGAGTGATTTAAAAAATTTGCCTCTTTAGGGTAAGTTACAAGGATATTATATAATAAGTTTTACCGTTATGGGAAGAAAAATAAAATTTTCTCTGTTGTACAGAGATATGTGGCAATCATCGGGAAAATACGTGCCCCGACTTGACCAATTGGAGCAAGTGGCTCCGCATATAGTGGACATGGGCTGTTTTGCCCGTGTCGAAACCAATGGGGGCGGATTTGAACAAGTCAATCTTTTGTTTGGTGAAAATCCAAACAAGGCCGTAAGGGGATGGACCAAGCCCTTTAAAGATGCCGGAATTCAAACTCACATGCTCGAGCGTGCATTAAACGGTATAAGGATGACTCCCGTTCCGGGTGACGTGCGTCGTTTAATGTTCAAGGTCAAGAAACTACAGGGCACCGATATTGCACGTTCTTTCTGTGGTCTTAATGATCCCCGTAATATTATCGATTCTATTAAATATGCCAAAGAGGGCGGAATGATTGCTCAGGCAGCAATGAGTATTTCCTACTCTAAGGTTCATACAGTTGAATACTTTACCAAACTGGCCGACGAGTTGATCGAGGCGGGTGCTGATGAACTTTGCCTTAAAGATATGGCAGGAGTGGCTCGCCCCGCATGGCTGGGCGAAATAGCAAGGCAAATAAGGGCTAAGCATCCGAATATCCCGATGACCTACCACGGGCATGCAGGCCCCGGATTTCAGGTGGCTACCATTTTGGAAGTGTGCCGCGCCGGTGTTGATTATATTGACGTTGGCATGGAGCCGCTTTCATGGGGCACCGGCCATGCTGACCTGCTTACTATTCAGGCTATGCTTAAAGATGCAGGATTTGATGTGCCTGATATCAATATGAAGGCTTATATGAAGGTGCGTAGTCTTACGCAGTCTTTTATGGACGATTTTCTGGGTTATTTTATCAGCCCCAAAAACCGTGTGATGAACTCTCTTTTGATTGGCCCCGGTTTGCCCGGAGGTATGATGGGCTCGCTGATGGCCGATTTGCAGAACAATCTGGCCAGTCTCAACAAGTGGAAAAGCAAAAATAACCAGTCTGAGCTTAGCGAAGACGACCTGCTGATTAAGCTCTTCGACGAAGTAGAATACGTTTGGCCAAAACTTGGTTTTCCGCCTTTGGTAACTCCTTTTAGCCAATACGTGAAAAACGTGGCCTTAATGAATGTTATCCAGATGGAAAAGGGAGGCGAGCGTTGGAGCATGATTGCCGATAATATTTGGGATATGATACTTGGCAAGAGCGGAGCCCTGCCCGGAAAGGTGGGCGATGAGATTCTTGCTCTGGCCAAAAAAGAAGGACGCGAGTTTTATAAGGGACATCCCCAGGAGCCCTATCCCGATGCCCTGGATTCTTTCCGTAAAGAGATGGATGAAAATGGATGGGACTACGGCAAGGATGAGGAGGAGCTGTTTGAGCTTGCTATGCATCCCGAGCAGTACAGACGCTACAAGTCGGGCGCTGCCAAGGCTGATTTCGAAAAGGAAATTGCTGCAGCCAAAGCCGAAGCCTCTGGTGTCAACGCCGGATCGCAGGCAACTGTTGCTGCCCAGCCTTCAATTATGCATGTTGAGGTCGATGGACATAAATATAAGGTGAAAGTTAGTTATGGCGACAATTTAGCCGGCGAGGCTAAGGATGCCTCTTCTGAAACTCCTGCCGGCACTGCTTCATCGGGCAAAGGTTATCCTGTAGTTTCGCCTCTTGAGGGTAAATTCTATTTCACCAAAGATAATAGTGAGACTGCAGTCAAAGTTGGCGATTATGTTCAGAAAGATGAGGTCCTGGGCTATGTTGAAGCTATGAAGACCTACAATACCGTGAAGTTTGACCGGGCAGGCACTATTGAGCAAATTATTGTCAGCAATGGTTCCGATGTTGAAGAGGATGATGTTCTGTTGATTCTTTCCTAAAGTCTTGAGATATGAGTATTTTAAATGAACTATATGAAATGACGGCCTTCAGCACTCTTTTTAGTGAGCCGGGGGTCACGATTATGTTAGTGGTGGGAGGAATCCTCCTTTATCTCGGAATAGGCAAGAAGTATGAGCCCCTTTTACTGGTACCGATAGCTTTTGGTGTTATCCTGGCCAACCTGCCCGGTGGAGGAATGGGAGTGGTGCCCGCTGAAATGATCGAGCTGGAAGGTGGACGCTATAAGAACCTCTTTGAAATTGCTTCGGAATACGGGATAATGAATTTTATTTATTATTCCCTGATTAAGACCGGATTCTTACCGCCGATTATCTTTATGGGCGTTGGTGCGCTTACCGATTTCGGACCAATGTTGCGGAATCTTCGACTGGCATTTTTCGGGGGAGCAGCCCAGATTGGTATTTTCGCAGTCCTGCTTGCTGCTATGGCCCTGGGATTTACACCCAAAGAGGCTGCTTCGCTGGGAATTATCGGGGGGGCTGATGGACCTACCGCTATCTATACAACTATTATGCTTGCCCCGCATTTGCTTGGGCCTATCGCTATCGCGGCATATTCATACATGGCTCTGGTGCCTGTGATTATTCCTTTGGTAGCCAATCTGCTGATGACTAAGAAAGAGTTCAAGATTAATATGAGACAGCAGGATAAGCTGTATCCGCCAAAGCATCAGATTAAAAACCTTAAGCTGGTTAAGATTCTGTTCCCGATTATTTTAGGAGTTGTGACAGCTATTTTTGTTCCTTCTTCTGTACCTCTGTTGGGAATGTTGCTCTTCGGTAACTTAATTAAGGAATTAGGAACACTTACTGCGCGACTTGCCGACGCTGCTACAGGCCCCATTATGAATACGGCTACCATATTCCTGGGATTGGCGGTGGGAGCTACCATGACGCATGATGTCTTTTTGACCGGACAAACCATAGGAATCGTTGTAGGAGGATTCTTAGCTTTTGCTATTAGTATTGCCGGCGGTATAGTGGCAGTAAAAATCTATAATATCTTTAGCAAAAAGAAAATCAATCCTCTGGTGGGAGCTACCGGACTAAGCGCTGTGCCTATGGCATCACGCGTTGCCAACGAAATGGCGCTCAAATACGATAGTAGTAATCATATTTTGCAGTATTGCATGGCATCTAATATTTCCGGGGTCATAGGTTCTGCCGTAGCTGCCGGAGTGCTTATTTCAATGTTGCAGTAGGAAGAATTGATGAATTGATGAATTGATGAATCAGGAGGGTAGGGTGCTGCGCCCCGCTGCCGCACGAATCTTTCGTGCGGCTTGTTGCTATCTTGCTAATTCGCTAAGCTGCTAAATGCTTCCCGCTAAATGCTATCCTCCACCCTCTATCCTCCACCCTCTGTCCCTTCCTATTGCTCCAGCCACTCAATAACTTCCTTATCATTTGGCAGGGTGCGCGGCGCAATAACCTTCACGAGCTGTCCTTCGGCGCTGATGAGGTATTTCTGGAAGTTCCATTGCACTTTGCTGTCAGCAACGCCATTAAAGTCTTTTTGAGTAAGCCACTTGTAAAGAGGATGCATATCTTTTCCTTTCACAGAGATTTTCTCCATCATAGGGAAGCTCACTCCGTAGTTGAGTTGGCAGAATTCTGCAATTTCGTCGGCAGTGCCGGGCTCCTGATTCATGAAATTGTTGGCAGGAAAACCTATAATTACAAAATTATCGCCTCCGTATTTCTCCCAAAGATCCTGCAAGAGCTCATACTGGCCCGTTAATCCGCATTTGCTGGCAGTATTTACCACCATAACCTTTTTGCCCTTCAGATCGGCAAAATCAAAATCTGCCCCGCCTAAAGTCTTTACTTTAAAGTCGTAGAATGTTCCCTGTGCTTGCATATTTATCAGGCTTAAAACCATTAATAGTATTACTGTTACACCTCTTCTGAGATTATTCATAGTTCCTCGTTTTTGTGAATTATATGTATAACAAATGGAGAGCGGCAATGTTTATCACAAAATAAAAGGGTTACGGGTTACGGCTTACCCCCGCTGCCGCACGATTCTTTCGTGTGGTTTTCTTCTAACATGCTAAATTGCTAAGCTGCTATCTTGCTACTATCCCTCCACCTTCCACTCTCCAACCTCCACCATCCACCATCCACTTTCCACCATCCACCCTCCAATCCGCGTTAATCTGTGGACAAAACAATTAGTGTCTTAGTGGAAAAATAATCCGCGTTAATCTGTGGACAAAACAATTAGTGTCTTAGCTTCGCTGATCTTCGTTTCGTGGATGAAATAATCTGTTTATCTTTGCTTCAAACATACGCGCATGGCCTCTCAGCAGGAAATATTTCAGGAAGTATTGAAGATGGTAAGTTTCGAGACCCATGAGCTCGGGATTGACCTCAGCGATGGCGACAATATTTCTGCCCTTACTGAACAAGCCGAGAGGAGCGGAGTGGCCTCATGGATATTTTACCGTTTGCTGCAAAAGTCTGAAAACGTCCTTAAGTATCCTGAGCTGATGGCCTCCCTAAAGCGTCGCTACCTGGCAGTATTGTTTGATAATCAGCAAAAACTCCGCCTCTACCGTCATATTGAAAAAATACTCGTTGCCCATGATATCCCCTCGGCTCTTCTTAAAGGCATGGCAATGGCCTTTACCGTCTATCCCGAAGAGGCTTTGCGACCGATGGGGGATTTGGATATCCTGGTTCCGGAACATCTGGTGATTAAGGCCCGGGATATCCTGCTCGACTCAGGCGCTCAATCTGTCCATATTCCTATGAGTGAGTGGCACGAGAGGAACAACGCCCATGTCAGGGCTATGCGACTGCCGCCCTACAAGCACATGGTAGAAGTTCACTCTAAACTATACGCTACCGGAAGTCGCCTACTGCCCAAGAAGATGCTGTGGGAAGATTCTGTTGTGATGCGCACTACCTCTTTTGGTAAATTCCCCGTACTTAAGGAGCCCTTGATGCTTTACCATCTGGCATCTCACCTTAGCTATGGTTATAGTATGGGAGGAATACGGCTGGGATGGCTTGTGGATATAGCCATGCTATTGGATGCCGCGGAGGATATCAACGCCCTGATGGGCGAATTGCTTAAGATTAATCCCTCCTATAACAATGAACTTCTGAGAGCTGTCGGCTGGGCTGTTCCCTTCCTTCATGCTGACAAAAGAAGACAACTGGAACCCTGGCAAAAGTCTTTTGTTAATTTCCCGGCAAACAGCGACTTTTTGGAGGAACAAGATGCAGAGCCCCGCCACCGACAGATAGTCCTGGAGAACCTCTGCCACACCCCCGGACTTATCAATAAAGTCAAAGGCACCTGGTTTCAAATATTTCCAAGCCCCGAATATATGGCTCACTATCACGGCCTAAAACGAAAAATTATGCTGCCTGCGGCGTATCTAAAAAGGTTGATGGGGAGAGGGTAGCGGTTTAGCGGTTTAGCGGGAAGGAATTAGAGGGTAGAAGGTGGAGGGTAGAAGATAGCATATTAGCTTGTTAGATGGGAAGGGTTTGGAGTTTCGGGTGTTGGCGTTTATAAAAGAGCCGTAGGCTCGGATCATATTAAAATGAGGGGTAGAAAGAGAGAGGATATAATATTGTAGGAACCTTGCATGTAATGTCTTTCTGGTAAAATAGCTGAAAGATGTGAGGTCTTTTGTATTTTTGGCAGATAAAACCTTTGTTATTGGACTAGGATGAATGAAACCACTAAGAAACAAGTTTTGGTCTTTATTGACTGGTACCTGCCCGGATATAAGGCTGGCGGCCCCGTACGTTCTATGGCCAATATGACGGCGCATTTGTCCGATAGCTACGACTTTTTCATAGTTACCCGTAATAGTGAATATGGCGAGATCGCGTGTTATGAAGGGATTAGACCCGACAGCTGGACTCAGCGCGAGCCGGGTGTGAAGGTATGGTACTGCAGCGCCGGAACTCCTTCTGTTCGACTCTGGAGACGACTGATTAAGGAGAGCGGCTGTGAGGTGGTTTATATCAATGGCATCTATTCACCACTGTTTTCCATACTCCCATTGATAGCAGCCAGGCTGATCAGATTTGAAAGGATTATTATTGCACCGAGGGGAATGTTAGCCCCAAGTGCGATAGATGTAAAGCAGGGCAAGAAGAAGCTATTCCTAAGAGGAGCGAAGATGCTAAACTTGTACAGGACAGTACGGTGGCATGTTACCAATACCCAGGAAGGAGAACAGGTAAAAGCAAGATTTGGAAACAAAGCAACAGTTGTTGTAGCCAATAATCTTGCCCGTAAGTCTGAGTCAGTTTTTGAAGTCATACCTAAGGAAAGGGGGCTCCTTCGCTTATGTATTCCTGCCCGTGTTGCACCTGAGAAAAACACTTTGTTTGCGCTGGAATGTCTGCTTCAGTTAAGCAGGGAAGTGGAGCTGCAAGTCGATTTATACGGTCAGATATACAACCAGGAATATTGGCAGTCTTGCCTGGCGGTAATTGAGCAATTGCCATCCAATATAAATGTGACACACAAGGGGATTGTCGATGCAGAGGAGATCCCTGAGCTTTTAAAAAATTATCACGCTGTGTTTTTGCCCAGTAGGGGCGAAAACTTTGGTCACGTGATATTAGAAAGCTTTATGGCCGGCCGGCCGGTAGTCATAAGTGACCAGACACCGTGGCGAAATCTGGAGGAAAAACAGGCAGGATGGGATTTACCATTGGACAGTAAAGCTGCCTTTGCCGAAACAATTATTCAGTTGGCAGCCATGGATCAAGGAGAGTACGACCAGTGGTGCAAGGGAGCTGCTTATGTAGCCAGAACCTTTGTGGATGATGATAAGTTGGTGATGAAGTACAGGAGGATGGTGGAGGGAGGATGGTGGATGGTGGAGGGTGGATGGTAGATGGTAGAGTGTAGGCAATGGATGGTTTTTATTTAGATTTGCATTAACATACAAGCAATTAGAAAATGGATACTAATCACTCTATAAGAACCGTAAAGGATCTAAAGATTTATCAGTTATCATTCGAGTTAGCAATGAGTGTTTTTGAAATATCCAAAGGATTTCCTTCTGAGGAGAAATTCTCATTAACAGATCAGATTAGAAGGTCATCTAGGTCTGTTACTGCAAATATTAGGGAAGGCTTTGGAAAGAGACACTTTCCTAAAAGTTTTATTCGTCATCTGGTGGATGCATTAGGTTCATCAGAAGAAACCCTTACATGGCTTGATTTTGCTGGCGCTTGTAATTATACGCCTAAGAATGAATCTGATAATCTGTTCTCTCAATATAATCAGTTATCTTCAATGATTGCAAATACCATAAAAAACTGGAAGTGAGATGATAGATGGTGAATGGTACTGCTTTATTCTACCTTCCACCTTCCATTTTCTACCCTCAAAAAAAAAAACAGTGTGCGGAATAAACGGAATAGTAAGTTATACAGCCACCGAAAAGGAAGCGCGCATCAATCGCATGAATCAGCGACTGTCGCATCGTGGTCCTGATGACAAAGGCAGCTGGGTAGATGAGACCCTTGCATTGGGGCATCAACGCCTGTCCATTATCGACCTGTCGGATGCAGGGCACCAGCCCCTGATTTCGGCATGTGGGCGTTATATAATGGTGTACAATGGCGAGGTGTATAATTTTCAGGCTCTACGTAAGCAGTTTGATTATCCTTATCGCTCGCAGACCGACAGCGAAGTATTGTTAGCAGCATGGACCAGGTTGGGTAAGCAAGCTGTCTCTTTGTTTGAAGGTATGTTTGCCATTGCCGTGTGGGACATACAGGAAAGGAAGCTCACCCTTGTGCGCGATCGTATGGGAGTGAAACCCTTGTATTACAGTAATGAGAACGGGCACTTTGTCTTTTCCTCCGAAATTAGGGCCCTGTTGGCATCGGACCTGGTCAGAAAGAAGTTGTCTGACAGCTCCCTGGTTGATTATCTGCGTTACCAAACGGTGCAGACACCGGCCACCATACTTGAAAACGTATATATGCTGCCCCCGGCCACCATATTGGAGTATTGGCCTGACAGGCAGGAGCTAAGGCAGGAGAAGTATTGGACGCTGCGCGACCTCAAGCCCCTTCCCACAGTCTCCTACGAAGAAGCTAAGCACGAAGTGCGTCGCCTCTTTTTTGCAGCCGTTGAGAAGCGGCTGGTGGCTGATGTCCCCTTCGGCGCTTTTTTGTCAGGCGGCATCGACTCCAGCGCCGTGGTTGGCGCCATGGCCCAGCTTGCCGGTCAACGTGTAAAAACCTTCAACATCAGCTTTGCCGAGGATGCCTATAGTGAGGCACGCTATGCCAGATATATAGCGGAGATGCATCAGACCGACCACCATGAGATACAGCTATCGCCCGCTCACTTCCTTGAGCATCTGCCAGCGGCCCTAGAGGCCATGGATCACCCCAGTGGCGATGGTCCCAACACATGGATGGTATCCAAAGCTACCAAGGCAGCCGGCATTGATATGGCTTTGAGCGGACTGGGAGGAGATGAGCTCTTTGCAGGCTATGCCATCTTCCCTCGCATGGCTCGTCTCCGGAAAATGCAAGCCCTTTGGAAGTTGCCCATGCCGCTGCGCAAACTTGCCGGCAAGACCCTTGTGTCCTTAAGGCCCGGCGTAGCCTCCACCAAGATGGCCAGTCTTCTGTCCATGCCCCGGTATGATTTTGACAATGCTTACGTCCAATCGCGTCAGGTACTCAGCGACCAGCAAATTGCCGGACTGCTTACTCAGTCGCTGCCAAGCAATCATTTGCCGGCAGACTGGCTACAGGAGCAAGGCTGGGAGGGAAGCGATCAACACCTGCTAAGCCGGGTTTCAGCAGCAGAAATGGAGACCTATATGCAGAATGTCTTGCTGCGCGACAGTGACCAGATGAGTATGGCCCATGCACTGGAACTGCGCGTTCCGTTTATGGACCATCATTTGATTGAGTACGTGCTGTCCTTACCCGACAGCCTTAAGTACCCAAGTACCCCAAAGAAGTTGTTGGTGGACAGTCTGCCCGACCTCTTACCCGACTACATTGTTAATCGCCCCAAAATGGGCTTTGTCTTCCCCTGGGAACAGTGGCTCCGAAACGAGCTCCACAGCTATGCCGATGAGCGACTTAAGCTGCTAGACAATAATGAGTCCTTTCGAAAAGGAGAAATACTAAAATTGTGGGATGCCTTTCTTAAAGGCGACCCCAGGGTCACCTTTTCACGCATTTGGCCTTTGGTGGTGCTGGCCGAATGGATTAACTCCTAGACCTGCTTGGCCGGTAATCACTGTCAGGGTGAAAATTAATATATTGCTAATGTGCTCAAACCCTATTATTGGCTCATGTCAAATTATTTATTATCTTTATTAATATTTTTCTTTCTTAATTAAGTTTCCATCTTTTAATATCATCTTGAGCTTAAAAAATAGATTAGGAAAGTTAATTAATGATTTGTGTTTGCAAAATATTAACCAATAGCTTAATTTAGCATGCTCAGATCGGCAATTGTTATTAAAGAATCCAAAGACGGCAAACGAAAAATAGCTATTGACCTTGACAACGCTATTGATGTTAAGACTTTTCTAAAGAAATATAAACTGATTAAGAAATTTGAACTTATTTGTGAAGTAATTCTAAATGGTATTAGAAATGCTGAATTATATGATAAAGAGAACATCAACCAGCGCTGCAAGGATGTAACAGCTATGAAGTTTAAAGGGCGACAGAATGCAAGGATATATTGCAAAGAAGTAAAACAGGAGGATAAAACACTCGTAATTATCGCTGCTGAGCTGTTAGTCAAAAAAAAGAATCAAAAAAATAAGCACACAGAAAACACTCTTATTAATAAAGTTAGTACTTATGTTTACAAAATCGAAAATTGAAGAGATAAAGGAGGGATTTGGAAACTTATCCAATAGTCTTTCTCAAAAGAACAAGTTCGACAATGATGCTAAAGTATTGATGTTTCGTTTTTTAGAAATAATCGATGAAGCGCGAAATAACCGGAATTGGAGCAGGGGGGAGTTGGCTAAAAGCATTGGTGTGAGTGCATCGTTTATGTCCCAATTGTATAATGGAGATAAGCTTATTAACTTCACTCAGCTGGCAAAATTGCAGGATGCTTTGGGATTGTCTTTTAAAGTTGAAAGGGCTATGAATGAGGTTCAAAGTATAGTTGACCTGCTTCCGAAGGGGGATGGAAAAGGGGTTTGGGTTTACAAGCCTTTTGAAGCACCGGATTATAATAAAGTTGAAAATTATCCGTTAACTGACGCTTGTATGCAAATAGTTGCATAAAATTGAATTAAACCTTACAGGATGATAGCAAAAGAGGCACCTATTAAGCTCGTTAACTTCATGGTTTTAGGCGCTAAGTTCAAATTTATAGCTCCCAAAACTAAAAAAGAAGGACAGAACCCCCCGTTATATTTCCAGGATTATGTACTAGATGTTGACTTTACTCAGCGGCCGATTGATGATGACAAATTTCATGTTTTCGCTAAAATTGCCGTTAATGATAACGATAGGCCGTTGCCCGGATATCAGATTGTAGTAGAAGGAGCAGCGACATTTTCTATTCAATCTAAGAGTGATATTTCTGAGGATGTTTTAAACAACCTTAAGTACTTTTCTTCAATTAATATTGTTATTGGTTATTTAAGAAGTGCGATTAACTCATTAACGGTGTCAGCCCCATTTGGACCCTACTTGTTGCCCCCCGTTGATATGCAGGATTTGTTTAAGAAGAAAGGTGAAAAATGAAAACCTTTGCTCGGCGGAATTTATTTTTGAATTTGTCAGGCATTATTATTCCGGTAACAAGGAAAGCCATAATAATCAAGCCATAGGAGACGTTGCGTGCAAGGCCTCTACAATGCTCTATTAACAACCCTGTTAAAAAAATCCGCCCAAAGGGCTGGAGAATGGGATAAGCCCAGGCGATGACTGGCTTCTGCCATTTTTATTAATTCCGCACCTGAAAGCTGCATCACCTTTCGGAGGGCTTCCTTTAAATCGTTGGCATCTTCGTTCCTGAACAAGAAACCATTGCTTCCCGACTGCAGGAATTGTGTTGCTGCACCCACAGCATCCGATACTACCATAGGAAATCCTGCTGCCGCCATTTCATGAACCACCACGCCCCAAGGCTCAAAGCGGCTTGGGAGGACAAATACACCAGCCTCACGTAGTACTTCCTTTAGCTGCGCTGGCTGCAAGAAGCCCAGATGCCTGATACTCTTGTGTTGCACCCTTTGGTCAAACAGGTCGCCGGTGCCAACGCACCACAGCTCCCAGTCGTGCTGCCGTTCTTCGGCCAGTTCCACCCAGGCCTTAAACAGCAAGTCGAGGCCTTTTGCCTCAATATAGCGGCCCACATAGACAAAGCGATGCGGAAAGGTCGTTGCTTGCGTTCTGTAATGCGCTTCAGGGGCAAACAGAGGCACATCGGCCGAGTAGAAGCCCGTCTGTATATTGTCAGCCTTAAAACCCAGCTTCAGGGCATATTCTTTTTGTGGTCTGCCCGGCACCCAGGCATGTGAAAAACAGCGGTGCAAGAGCCATGGTGCTAGCAAGCGCATTACTTGCTGTCTTGCACTCCCCATCCAGTGATTATCCATACTCATCACTGTGGGAATCCTTCCCTTAAAGTGACGGCACACACTAAGGTAGGACTTGTCCAACCAGCCGCTGGTCACAATAATATCGGGAGCTATATCTATTGCAAGTTCCAGCAAAGAAGCAGAGTTGTAGTCATTGCGTTCATACACCTTAAGCCCCTCAGGAAAGTCAAATTCAAATGGCGCCTCCTTGTTGACCGGCCAACGTACAATATGCACCTTATGGCCTCGTTGTGAAAGCTCCTTAACCCCAGCTACAAAGTAACTGGCCAGTTCGGTATAGAGAAAGAGGATGGTCATTGTTGCGGAACAATATCAGTGGACTGAGAATTATTTACTTGTGGATAAAAATAAGGGTTGGCCAGCATCGACAGGATGATGACTAATATAATTGTAAAAGGATTTAACGAGGCAGTAAGCCATGATTCCACCGAAATGGAAAGCAATAATCCAAATAAAGCCGCCCACACCATGGGCGTATATTTCGCTGCCCTATAAAAGTTTACCAGCCAGCCAATAGAAAACAGTATCAAACCAATTAGTCCTGTATCCAGCCACATAGTCAGCCAGCTGTTATGCACATTGCCCTGGTGACCGTGCATTTTGAAGTAATCCTGATATTGAGCGAGTATTACCTCGTTGTAGGTAAAGCCCTTGCTAAACCAGTAATTCTCATTTATATGCTTCCATGCTACTTCGGCTGCTATAACACGCCCGGAACCTGACTCCAGGGTCTCCAGACGAAAATAATCCTGCCATCCCAGGGATGTCACTATCTCCACAAAGTTGGCCATTACCAACTGGTAGGAGACAAAAACTACGACCATTGTGATAAAACCCAGTAAGGCATCACGTCTAATCAGGAACCAGCCCAGAACAAACAAAAGGGATGAGAATATTCCACCACGTGAGCCCCCAAGTACCAGAGAAATCCCAATCAGGGCATAGACAATTATCTTCTGCCAATTTTTGAAAAGCCCGCGATGAAATGCTATGATATAGGTGAAGAGCATCAAAAACACAAAGCTGTATATTCCCAGTCCGTTGGGGTTGCCCAGCAAGCCCGAAAAGCGTTCTCCCTTAAAAATTACAAAGTCGGGCATCACAAAGAGCAAGACCACTCCAGTTGCCAGTATCAAGCTGCCAAGCAGGCTGATATTAAAAAGAAATCGATCACGCTCGTACCTCAAAAGAAGATACACAACACCCGGTATCACCAATAATAGAAGCAGGTAGGAAAAGGTTTTCTGGAAGGCGTAGAACATTTGCGGACTGTCCAGCAGGGCAAAGAAGGCCACCGCGAAAAAGGCTATAAAAGGCTTGAAAAAGTTATAACCCTCCTCCTTTGTGTTGAAGGTAAAATAGAAGAAGGCAAGAACCAGCATCAATACCGTCTTAAGGTTCTCAGCAAAGCCAAAGATAGCCTGCCTGCTATCGCTAAGGGTAAGCACCAGCCAGAATCCTAATAGCAACCACAACCACTCGCCCTTACCCTTAAGCAAATACATATGCAAGGGCACTGCCAGATAGGCCAGTGGGCCGGTGAAAATGCCCAGAGTCACCCAGAAAAGGAGGATAAGGTAGTTCTGCTTTTCAAGCAAGGCTGTGCGTAAAAACTGCTGCATTAATGCTCTTCTATGATTCTTTTGATTTCGGTAATTGTTTGTTCTGCCACTTTTTCCCAGAGGAATTTCTCTTCGATACGTTTAATAGAAGCCTTCTTCATTGCCAATAGTTGTTCGCCGGGCAAAGTTATCATTTTTTCGATAGCAGCTTTTAGCTGTTTTTTATCCCCCGGACGGATAAGAATGCCGTTACTTGAATCTACCTGCTCGCTTACCGCTCCAACATCCGTAGCAATAATGGCACAGCCGCTGGCCATGGCCTCAAGTATCACTGTAGGCATACCTTCGCTCCACGAGGGACACAGCAATACATCACTCGCTTGCAGCAGCTCTTTAATCTTTCCCTCATCGTGAATGGCTCCGTGGTATTTGATATTGGCATAGCCTTTTACTTGCTTCTCAGAAGGAATGGGACCGATAAAGTGAAATTCGGTAGAAGAAAATATAATACGACCTTCGCCTGAAAGTACCGAGGAAAGTTCTTCTATGCCTTTACGACGTTCGTATCTGCCTATAAAGGTGAATCTCCTTTTGTCAGAAGCCTTTAATTTATTGGGATCTACAAGCCAGTCGCAAGTAATTCCGATGGGAATCTCAGATATAGTGGAAGAGGGAGCAGTTTTTCTGTGAATAGGTGTTAGTTTGCCGCCTAAAGAAAACAAGACATCGGCTTTTTTTGAATTGTAAGCAGTGGGAGGCCTTAGTAGAAAGTGTTGAAGCTTGATATTGAGATTTACTGCCTTTTGATACATCTCAACACCATGAAAATTAATCCCTGTCTTTATGTTATTCCCTGCCTGTTGTTTCCTGCGATTTTGCAGATAATACCAGCCCGCAAAGCCCTGGATATAAACAAAATCAGGAGTGGGGTGTTGAATCAACTTACTATAGACTCTTTTTGAAAAGAGATAGTTTTCAAGAATATAATGCCCCGGATATCTGCCCGACTTCGGAAAGTATATTGGAAAGAAGCGGATGTTTTTTAACTCCTCTTCAGAATACTCATCATACTTTTCAGGTACACCCATCCCTTCAGCCAAGCCATAGTAAACATCCACCATAACACCTGCCCTGGCTAAATACTTTACCAGATAATAACTATGCTTCTGCATACCACCCATGGTGTAGGGGAAAATGCTGTCTGTCAGAAGAGATATTTGCATTAATTTGTAAGCTAATAAGTCAAATGGTTGATAGCATAATCTCTTATTTTGCGTTTATCCTCGGCATCGATTTCTGATAATTGCACTTCAAAATGGTTTTCAACAATAATGCCGAAGCCTGATTGGATCAATAGTTCTGAATAATCTCCAATGTTTGGGCTAAGAATTACTTTAAGTCCTGCGTATAAATATTCAGCAATTTTCACAGGCGAAGCTACTCTGTTAGTGACGTTGTTTTCGCGCAAAATCATCCCATAATCACATTTTGATAATGCACTATGAACATCATCAGGTGAAAGAACGATTTGAAATATTAGCGATGGAAATTGTTCACTAAGTTTTTGAATAGATGTATGCTCAGGACTCAAGAATAATGCGCAGCAATTATTACTCTCAATAAAGCGTCTTATTAAGGCGCACGTTTCTTCTATTTGTTGCCATTTTCCATTGCCCCCAGAAAAAACGAGCTTAATTCGCTTCTTGTTATTCTCAAAAAACGATTGTAATTCAGCCGGTAAAGTTTTGTTGTTGCTTTTTTGAGAAGCTACAACACGACAAGGGATTATTTCATAGGTATTTTGACTATATCCGAATGTTTCTTTCCAATACTCTACCAGCTTGGTAGATACAGCCATTTGTTTATGAGATCTAAGAACTGCATTTTTTTCAAGAAAAAAGACATCCTTTTCTAGCCGCGATCCATTATAAACTCCGTATTCATCTTGTTCTGCAGCTACAGCTCCTCTGCCATCGTAAATAATTTCTGAGGAACTGCCTATTACTAAGGCAATATTTGTTGCAATAGGACCTCTACACACTATCCTTTTATTCTTTAGCTTTCTTTCAAGGAAGGAGAACCAGACTTTATTTACCTTCCAATGGTGGAGTTTCCCTAATGAAAGCAGTACAATTGCATCAGGAATCGCTTTGCGAATATATCTTCGGTCGCTGAAGAATGTCTTGATATTTACTATAGAGA
Organism: Marinilabiliaceae bacterium UBA5488; assembly: GCA_002427105.1. Classification (GTDB taxonomy): domain Bacteria; phylum Bacteroidota; class Bacteroidia; order Bacteroidales; family Marinilabiliaceae; genus Geofilum. The sequence goes on from DIPM01000032.1 coordinate 96,948, forward strand.
GAATAGAAACAGGAAATCCATTATCCTTTTGGTGTTTGATTCTGTCTATAACCTGACTTTTAATTACACCGTTAATTGCTTCATTATAAATAAAATAGTATTCTGCTATTCTCTTGTTCTGCATTACTTTGTTTCTTGTATATTACCATTTAAACCTTCTCTATTATTATAGATAACGGTAATGTTCTAACCATGCAATGCTTATGGTGGCATGCAATAATAAAACTATTATTTCTTTTGTAGTCCTTGATTCCAAAGTCTTTACCAATAGATATCTCCTTCATATATCTGCCCAAACTGAGCTATCAGCGTTCTATTCTCCTAATATCCTTCTCACTCTTTCTGCCCCCTTAAACCCTAGCGCCTTATATAGCAAAAGATAGGGCTTGGTTGAGTGGCTTTGATTGGGCGAGGGGCGGTACTTGTCGATAAAGTGAGTGCGGTAAAGCTTGTTTGCTGCTGCCAGTCCATCGGGTTTTTGCATGCTTATTATCTTAAGTATGCCAAAGAGGCTGTCGTCGAAAAACTCTTTATGGGTTTCATATACCGAGGAGTCGTTATCTTTAAGCCATTCAAGTATTTCTACTCTCTTGTTAAAATAGCGCTCCCAGTTTTCCTGCGGATTCTTTGTTGATATTTGTCCTTCCGGTCGCTCACGAATTACTGTTAGGGGTAGAATGTCGAAAACCACTTTTCTGTTTACTTGCAATAGTCTGAACATCAGGTCGGCCTCCTGACTGCTTTTGAGGGTTTCATCCCAACCACCAATGGTTTCTATATATTTCCGGTTCCAGAGATTGGCACATGTGTTCCCCAGGTTGGTGGCAAACAGGCTTTTAAATGGGTTATCTGGGTGTGGAATTGATGTGTTGTCTTTGCCATGTATATCTCGTTTGAAGCATGCTGCGGCAATAAAACAAACATCATCTTGTTGTTGAATCAACTTAACCTGATGGTCAATTTTACTGGTAAGTAACAAATCATCGGCATCTAAAAACTGTAACCACTCACCTTTGCTGTGTTTTAAACCTCTATTGCGTGCAGCCGGGGCACCGGGCTTGGATTCTTTATCAATTATCAGCTGCGGGTATTGTTTTTTTAAAGTTTCAAGTTTTTGCCAAGTGTTGTCGGTGCTGTTGTTGTCGATGCAGATGACTTCAATGTGAGGATGTGTTTGTTCAAAGGCGGAATGGACGCACTCTTCTATGTAGTTTTCGACGTTGTAACAGGGGATGATGATGGTGGTGAGCATGGATTAAATAAAGATAAATTTGTTTTAAGTCTTAAAAACGTAATTTGAATGATGATATTCCTTTAAAACATAAAGCTCAAAAAACTCTTTATCACTTAATTTCATTGATTGATTTAAGAGTTCAAACAATTCTTGTTTGTTTTTAACTGCGATATTATTTATTGCTGAATGCTCGTACAAGTTTATTTTAAATTTTAAAGGGGCATATAATGTTTTGTAACCGCAGAACAGCCGCTGAAGATTAGTACTTGAGTAGGCTGCGATTGTTAAATTGGATTTCGAGAAATACTCAAAAGAGTTACGGTCTTGATCTCCAAAATTTACTTTTATATTATTAAACAGTGCGTTATAATGATTTATAGCCGCTTGGTATAGCATTTCTGATTTTTTCTCTATGGGGTGGAGTAAAACAAGAAATCTAATATTTTTATTTAAGGTTAAATATTCTTTTAGATGATCCATTAATGCCAGTTCCGATTCCTGATCGCCTGTTCCTAGAGGTGTGTGACCCTGATTTTGCCTGAGCCATATCCCACTGGATAAAAATGCAAGATCGAATTGAGGTTTATTATTACTATTATTATTGAAATATGGAATTAGGTTCTGGAAATTCTCAATTGGCCACTGTATTGTTTTGTTAATACTCCAGTTGATTGAAAGCTTATCAATTTCCTGGTTTTGAAATGGTGCAGTTATTGCCAAAGTGTCACATATCAAATATTTGTAGAAATTTTTAAGTGGATTTGATGATGGCACCTTATGGTTTATAATTTTTGATTTCAGATTTAAATAGGCAATAAAATTTGAATCCTTTTCATAAGCACAGAAATGATATAAGTATTTGCATTTTTCTTTTTTTAAAGTTTCAGTCAGGGCAACCCATTCCGGGAATTCAAGAAGCACTAAAGCCATTGCGCCTTTTCTTTTGGTGGCAAAAAGAGAAATTGGTGTTACTAAGACAAATAGGAATAATACATATAATAGGGGGGCAGTTTTTTGTTGCAAATATAGTTGGTCACGACCTATGCCAAAACCCGGAGATAGAGTTTCTAAATGATTAAGATAATCAAACCTATTTTTTAAAGATTTACCATTGCCATCAAAAACTCCAATACCATTGTTATTATATTTTGGATATACGGTTTTTTTCTTTTTAACAATGAAAAATATTGAATGTCTTAAATAGTGAAAAGGAGCTTTAAAACTACCCTGCATGCTTTCTGGAAACCTGTAACTATGATTATTTAACAGTGAGTTTACAATGATTCTGCTCTTTTTGTTGAATGGATAGGTAACAAACACTTTAATCAGCAAAAAGAATATATGTGTTGCAATCATTTACTTTTGTTTAATAATTCAATGATATTAAGATCAGGATAAATTTCTGACATTAATTTCTCAGCAAATTCCCTGAATGCACCTTCGCCACCTTTTTTCTGTGTTATGTAATCGCGCCCGGTTTTTATGTAATCCGGTGCATTTGCAGGTGCGGCAGAATAGCCAACGGCTGAAAGTAGTTGATAATCATTCAAATCATCACCAATAAAAGCTACATCCTTTAAATCAATATTTAACTGTGCGCATAGTTCCTTTGCTTGAGCTAATTTGACTTTTACCCCCATAAACAGGAGATCAACTTTCAGTTTTTTAGCTCTGTTTTCAACAATTTTAGTGTCCTCTCCCGTCATTATTGCCACCGGAATACCCACTTGTTTAAAGAGCCACACACCCCAACTGTCCGCAGTGTTGAATTTTTTCCACTCGTTACCTGTTTGGTCATAATACATTCCGCCGTCGGTCCAAACGCCGTCAATGTCGGTGATGATAAGTTTGATAATCATAAATTTTAGGGAAGTTGCTTTAGTATTTTTATAAATTCGTTGTAGTAGCATTGAATTATTGAATTGGTTGCCTTAATGCGTGGCCAGTCATTCCTGATTTCACTTTCGATATTTACAACTATATCATTGTATAAATTTTTTGCAGGAATAAAATTTTTTTGAACTGATTTATTACTGAACTTAATCCGAACTCTATCTATAAAAGAAAGGGGCTGAAAATTATATGCATTAAATATTAAGCCATTTAAGACGGTTCTGATACCCAACCCTCTTGAGTCTTCACAAATAAGAACTGTTGGTTTTCCAATACTTGCCATATAAATGTGTGCATGTACCCTGTAACCGATTTGCAGGTCTATGTTATTATAAAATGAAGTTAATTTGTCTGCTGTTGAAGATATGTCGATATAATTAATTCTCTTCTCTTTTAATATTTTTATTAACAATTTCATTTTTGGTTCATCAGTTATAGGATCGTGAAATGCTACTGAAAAGTCAATGTTTGAGAAATATTTGTTAAGTTTTAATATTAACTCGATTTGTTGATCAAAGAATCCCTCATATTTTAAATATCCTCTGCCTGTTGCGAATGCAACTTTCTTTATACTATTTATTTTGTTGTTGTTTTGGACATCTATGTTATTTAACTCATACAATGCCGGACAACCTGAAAAACTAAAATTGCAAAATCCCTTATGAAGTAATGTGTTTAAAGACAGGAAATCTCTGACTGATGATTTATAACCACTCTTTTCAATTTTGGTTAAAAGCTTCAATGTGGATTCAGAAAAAATGTAACTAGTGGAGGAATCTGCCAATGTATTCATATCTCTATATCCTGTACCCAGCATAATTATAGGAACTGTAATGTCATCAAGATTTTTTCTTAATGGATAAACATTCGGGTAAGAATCTTGTCGAAGACCTGGTCCTCCCAATAATATTGCAGCTTTTGCATTGTTGATAGTAATGAGATTTTCATCAGATATTGGTTCCCAGTTGTTCATTTCAACGAGAGTTCTGTCTTGTCTGTGTTTTTTTAGTAACTCAGTTGCTCTAACCCGAATTAAATGATCACCGGAATTTTTTCTACTATTAATTAAAAGAACATAATATTCTTTGTTCATTTTTGTATTGTGTTATTATAGATTATTTCATTTTGTGGGATATCATATATTGTTTTTTTCCCAACCACCTTATCCTTCTCACCCCACTTAAACCCATCACCCGGGGATAACAAATGTATATCTTCAAGTTTTATTGTTTCTCCCTTTTTTATGGCTCTTTTTGTTGCAATGGAGCGTTCCAGTTTTACACGAGCAGATTTTACCTCCTCCGGAACTAATATGTTTTCCTCCCCTAACCCTATTTCCATAATCCTTATGTCGCGCACCATTCTGTTTACACCATCAGGACCAAGTGATCCGGCCTGATCGGTGCCTTTCATGCGTCGGTCTATGGTAATGTGTTTTTCAATTATTCGTGCCCCAAGAGCTACTGCTGCTGCTGGTGCTAAGATACCTACCGTATGGTCGGAAAATCCGATGGTAAATTGGGGGTAATTGTTTTGTAGCCATGTAATGGATTTTAAATTGATATTTTTGGGTGAAGTTGGATACTCTGATGTGCAATGTAATATTGATATCTGAGAATGGTGTCGGGTTATTATCTCTATTGCAGTATCTAATTCTTGTTTTCCTCCCATTCCTGTGGATAGAATAATGGGAATTTTTGTTTCTGCCATCACTTCCAACAATGGCAAGTTGGTAAGGTCTCGACTGGCCACTTTAAGTTGGTCCGGAGTGAATAGTTTTAAAAGACTAAGTGTTCCGGGGGCGCACAATGTTTCAACAAATTCAAGCCCTTTTGCTTTGGCATGTTTGTAAACCTCAAAATGTTCCTCATCACTCAATTCCAAACAAGCACGATGTTCTCCATAAGTTTTTCCAAATGAGTGCGGACTGTTGTAAGGTTGAGCCATTTGCGAAGCTGACAGTTCTTCAGTCAAATCACGTTTGGTCAGTTTTATGGCATTCATTGGCATCAGATCGATGTTGAATAACTCTTCCTTAACCGGTCTGGAGACCAAATCTACCAGCAGTTTTGCAATGTCAACTGACCCATTGTGATTTTGGCCAATTTCACCAATTATGTAGGTGGAGTGTGTCATCTATTTTGAGTTTCTGAGAATTGATGATTCCATTTGAGATTTTACTTTTTCCTCAATTGCTAAATTGATAAGCTCGTTGTAATCATTAACATTTTGTGCTTTATTATATAAAATTTGAGCAACGTCAAAATCTTCCTTTGTATCAATGGTTAATCTTAGCCAGGGATTTTTAATTAGGTCACCCGGCATACCTATCTTTTTTATTTTAAATTTTTCAGGGTTGTTGTAAATGTATGGTGTAACATGTTCCAAATCGGTCGAATTGTTGGTGTTTTGTGCAACGGTTTTTAGTACAGAGATGGTTGTGTATTCACAAAACAGACCATAATGGGTTTTAATAGCAGGTGTAGTTTCATCTTGATAATAGGAAATGTAATCAAACGTCTGGATATCATCAATATCTATTATTTTTTTTAGAAAACCTACATTTAAAAACGGGTTGTCGGCACATATTCTTATAATTTGTTTCGCATTTTGTTCATCAGCTGCATCAATAAATCTTTGTAGCACATTGTTTTCGCTGCCTCGGAATATTAAACATCCGGCTTTTTGGAGGTTTTCAATCAATTGATTATCTTTTGGGTTGGTGGTGGTTGCGGCAATTATTTTATTTGCCGGTATTCCGGTTTGAATTAATCGCTCAATAATAATTTCCGGTATGGTTTTCCCATTATAAAAAGGCATCAGCATTTTTCCCGGTAGTCGGGAGGATCCTGTGCGGAGTTGGAGGAGGTAATGAATGTCAATATTATTCATTCATTTTTAATTTTGGATTTTTCTTTGCTTTTGTAATAAGGAGATTTTAATAATTCAGATTTATAAATAATTTGGGGTCCTTTAAATATGTATTTGATTATTAGAAATATCAATTGAGACAAAGTGATTTTTTTTGAAATATATAATGATCTAATCCAACTTAAAAAAGTTTTAACCCTTTTTAATGCACTTTCATTAATATTGTTTAAAATTACATTTAGTTTGTTTTGTATGTTTTCGAATTGTTTTTGTTTTGATGTTTCTTTGTGCCAGACATGTTTTCTATCATGATAGTATTTAGATCCAACATGAAACCCTATTTTCTCATTATAAAAATGGCATCGATTAACGTAATCAACATCTTCACCCCTATGAAAGAACAAGTCATAAAATAATCCAACTTTTTTTATTGTATTATAAGTAGTTAACCATCCAGCGGCATTTATAAAAGGCACTTCATAAACCTTATTTTCTTTATTAAAACAGATGTTACCAATTGTATGTGGTTTTGAATAATAGAGTTTAAATTGACGGTCTAATTCTTTCCCCTCTCCATCATATGGTAACGGGCTCAAAATTCCAAATTCAGGATGTTTCTGTTGTACTTCAACCAATTTCGCAATGGTATCAGGTTCCACCCAAGCGTCTTGATTCAGTAGAAAAGTATAATCCGCATTCTCTCCTAGTACCCGTTTTAAGCCAATATTATTGGCCTTACCAAATCCGAGGTTGCTTCCTGTCTCAATTATTTCTACCACAGGGAATTGTTTACGAATAAGTTTAGGAGTACCATCAGAAGAAGCATTGTCAATGGCCAATATTTTTAACGGAATACTTGAGTTAACAAGGCTTCCAAAGCACTTATCTACCCATTTAGCCCCATTATAGGTTACGACAATTGCATAAATTATCGGCTTAGACATTGGTGACTTTTGTTTTTTTCCAGATTAGAGGAAATTCATAAATTAAAAATAGGATAATCTTTTTGATGTTTTTTGGGAATTCCCGGAATGAATGAAATAAATACCAAAAGCTGTGCTTGATTGCTTTTAGTTTGGTTAGGTGTTTTGGGAATCTTAGAATTGTATAGTGAATAAATTGATAATACTCATGCTTTGGGAAATGTTGATTTATTTTCTTAATCCAAGGAACTATGTTCAAATCCTTCTCCATCAATTCTGAAGTAACCCACGTGGATATGCCAGAATTATTTTTGCGGTAACAACACATTGGCTCAGCAGTGTATTTTATTTTGCCAATAGATGCTACAAGTATAAATAAGGCTCGATCACCTGCTGTAATATTTGATGGAAGAGCATGGGTTTTGACTATATCACTTCGAAACATAAATGAGGCTGTGTGAAATAACCGATCTCCTATTACATTTCTCAATTCAATATCAGCAATGTCATGATTTCTAAATAGAGATTGCTCTGCGTTACTATGTTCATGTTTTACAGTAGCTTGGTGCGCTACACCCGTATAATCCAAGTGAGTCTCCAAAAAATCTACCTGTTTTTGCAGCTTAAATGGGTCTGTCCAGAAGTCATCACCTTCACAGAGGGCTATGTATTTACCATTACATTCTTCAAGGGTTTTTATCATATTAGGTATCATCCCAATATTCTGGCTGTTGTATCTAGCTTTTATTATTTGTGGGTGCTTTAATTCAAACTGCTTTATAATTTCAGCTGTTTTATCAGTACTGTGATCTTCACCAATAACTAATTCAAATTCAAAGTTGGTTTTTTGCTCTAAAATACTTTCTATTGCTTGCGAGATGTATGGTTCATGATTATATGTGATCATCCACACACTGACCATTGGAGTTGTTGCTTGTTTTTCTGACATGTTGTTACTTTACCTGAACTTCTTTGCTAATTCTGCGCACGTTCTGTCCCTTTCATTTATCTTTCGTGCCGGCACACCTGCATAAATGCCCCATTCTTGTAAATCTATATTTACAAAACTCATAGCACCAACCGCAACTCCTTCATTGATTGTGATATTAGGCATTATTATGGTTCCTGCTCCAATTTGCGACAACCTTTTTATAAGTATCAAGCCCCCTGTTACTTCAGTGAATTGTTCAGGGACCATTGGGCTGATTAAGTAATGTCCTGAAAAATCATCAGAGGCACTGAAGATAGTACATCTAGGAGATAAACCTGTGAAGCTTTCCATTTCTATACCAAATTTCCCGTATAAGGCGGAATAGGCTGCAATGTGTATATAGTCGCCTAAGGTAATTTGGCCTGACAAAATACAGAAATCATCAATGCGCACATTTGAGCCAATAGAAATTTGTTCAGGGCTGTAAATTGATGCTTTGTCAGAAATTAGAACATTCGTTCCACAGCTTTTAAGCCCTAATTGCTCGATTCCTTTTGAATTTAGGAAGGCCATATTATAAAACTTTTTTTATTATTGAGCATATGGCTTTAACAAGATCTATATCTAAACTAGAGTAGATTGGCAAACAAAGCACTTTATTAGAAATTTCGTTTGCAACAGGGAGGTTTTCTGCATTTGCAGAAATTAATCCTTTGTAAGTAGGGAAATTACTAATCAATGGATAAAAATATCTTCTACTGAAAATATTGTTGGTTTTCAGTTTCTCATAGAGTGCATCTCTACTTATTCCGTACTTTTCTTCATCAATAAGTATTGGAAAATAGGAATAGGCATGTTTGGTGTTGGAAAGGTCATTTAAGCAATGAATACCTATTATTCCTGATAGTTCTTCACGGTAGGTTTCAGCAATCTGCTTGCGTTTTTCGCGTGCTTCATCAATGTATTTAAGTTGAAGCAGCCCAAAAGCGGCCTGAACTTCATTCATTTTTGCATTTATGCCAGGTGCCACGACGGTAGTTTCGCCCCTGAATCCAAAGTTTTTAAGGTCGTCAATATGTTGTTTCATTTTTTCATCGTGACATACGATGGCTCCACCCTCGAAGGTGTTGAAGGCCTTGGTGGCATGAAAGCTGAGTACGCTGAGGTCGCCAAAGTTGAGTACGGACTGCCCGTTAACTTCTACGCCAAATGCGTGAGCAGCGTCGTAAATGAGTTTTAGGTTGTAGGTGTCTGCAATTTGTTGAAAGGCTTCGAGTTTACATGGGTTGCCATAAACGTGTACCGGCATGATGGCTGTGGTGTTAGGGGTTATGGCGGCTTCGACTTTTTCGGGGTCAAGATTGTAGGTATGTGGTTCTATATCTGCAAATACAGGTTTGATATTGTTCCACCAAAGCGCATGCGTAGTAGCTACAAAACTAAATGGAGTTGTGATCACTTCACCTGTTATTCTCAAGGCTTGCAACGCAGTAATAAGCGCAAGAGTTCCGTTGCTAAACAGGCAAATATGCTTCACGTCCAGATAGTCACAAAGAGCTTGCTCTAGTTGTTGGTGAAACTGCCCGTTGTTTGTTAACCATTTAGATTCCCATATCTTCTCCAGATATGGAACAAATTCCTCTAATGGAGGTAAAAGAGGTTGGGTGACTAGTATTTTGTTATCCATATACTTATTGCAAAAAGGCCAAAAATAAAAAGAAAAAAGTTTGTCCTCTTCATTCTTTTTTCTTTCTAACAAGCTAATTTGTTAATACGCTATGCTGCTAAACAATGTCCTCATAGCTAACTTCCCCGTGGAGTTTGCCATTAGCCACTTTGACTATTCGTGTGCAGTATTTGAGGGTTGTTTTTCGGTGCGCGATAATGATAAGGGTAAGCTTGCCATCTGCCAGGGTGCGGATGGATTCGGTGATTTCTTCTTCGGTTTTTGTGTCGAGGGCGGAGGTGGCTTCGTCGAAGAAAAGCACGTCAGCTCCTGCATAGAGGGCTCTGGCTATGCCTACGCGCTGACGTTGTCCGCCTGATAGTTTGGCTCCTCGTTCTCCGATTTTTGTGTATATGGTATTGGGCAGGGTTTGCACAAAATCCCAGAGGCTGGCTTGTTTAAGAGCTTTTTCAAGTTTGTCCTGATCTATCTCCTTGTCTTTTAGTCCGAAGGCCACATTTTCGGCCACGCTGCTATCGATAATATATACTTCCTGTTGAACATAGCCTATGCGGTCGCGCCACGATTTAAGTGTTTTTTTGCTCAGAGGGGTGTTATCGATTAATATTCCCCCTTTTGTGGGTTCCCAAAATCCCAGAAGCAGGTTCATAAGGGTGGTTTTCCCTGAGCCGGATTCTCCAATTAGTCCCAGACTTTCACCTTTTTGAATGCAGAGGTTGATCTTGCTAAGCATACTCTCCTTTGAATCGGGAAATCTGAAGGAGAGATCTTTTATTTCTATATGCTTGTTAAATTCTATTTCGTGGTCTTCTCCTTTTTCGGGTGCAAAGCCGGTGGCCTCCCCAATAATGTCGAAGGTGTATTGGTAGCCTTTGATGCTGATAAGTGCAAGCATAATGCGATTGGTGGAGGGCAGGATACGGTAAGCGGCAAGGGCGTACATTCCCAAAAGGGCTGCCAGTCCGGCACGGTCAGGCAGAAACCATAGCCCGTAAGCAGTGATGGCAAAAATGGTAATCACCATACCCGTTTCAAGCACCTTGGTTGGTGAAGCGTTATACACAGTCCGGCGAACGTTCAGCTTTACAAGTCGCCCGATCAAATCGGCAATGCGCTTGCGGAAAACCGTCTGCGTATTGGTGATTTCCACATCGGGATAGCCATGGACACTTTGAAAAATACTCTTGGTAAGTTCAGGGGCTATTGCATTTACTTCTTTCTCGAGTCTGAGAGCTCGTCCTTTAACCCAATTGTAGAACAGTAAGAAGACGGGCAGAATGGTGACCGTTAACAATACAATTGCTTTTGGGTCGTAAAGGAAAAGTCCTGTAAGGATAAGCACAAGAACCAGCATTTCATTGAGAAAATTAAACAATGGCAGTACTATCTGATTGGCAAACTGATTAGGAATAGTACTAATATTACGAAGGATAATATTGGAGTTTGTCTTTTTAAAGAAGGGAAATCCCTTGCTGTAATATAATTGATGCAACTTATTGGAGAAATACTGGTAAAGCGACAGTGAAAAGCGCGCCTGGGAGCGTACTATAAAGATGCTTGCTATATTCTTAAATACTATTGCTACTACAATTAGCCCTGAAAGAGCCAGAATAAATTGATTCTCGGAGCTGAAGCCAACAAAGGTGTAAACTTTGCTAATAAGGTGGTGAGATTGAATGACTCCTGGTTGCAGGATAACTGAAAACAGGGGCAGAAAGGCTGCCAGCCCCACTAACTCAAATATGGAATTGAGGAAGAGTAGGGAAATCATTTTAAATGACTTCCTACGATAGGTGGACGGCAACACTTGCCTGAGTTTGTGCAGGGTGCCGGTAATTATATTGTTTTTAATTATATCCTTGATGTTAATATGCATCTTCATCAGAAGTTTCTGGTTATCTATGGTTTAGGGTTTTAGCGTGCTCTTTTAGCTTTTTCCTAATTGTTTCTTTTCGTTTTGTAATAAACTTCAGTTCGTAATTCACAATAGCCTCTACTTTGTTGGTTTTAGCATCCAAATTACTGGGCTTAACATCCCAAAACAGATGCGGTGAGATCGATTCTATATCGAATTTATGCGAATCGATTTTATCCACGAATCGAAGATCGACGAAGTCAATAGACGCAAATTATCACGGATTTTTTTGTTTTAATCTGTGTAATTAGCGGATGGCTTTTATGTTTTATTCCGCCGGTGGTCATTTCTCCAGAATTTTTTCTATTTGTTCAATAAATCTTTGAGAAACAGGATATAGACGTAAAACAGTTTCTTCATCGAAATCGTAAAAGTCGTTATAATCTCCTTTGTGTCTTTTCTCGGAAAGTTCTGTAAAATGTTTCGCTAAATCTCTATCAATCTTACCGGTCTTGGCAAATAACTCTCCGAACTTTTGACGAACACCTGAGTGACTCGAAATGTCAATACTGTTAACGGTCATTAATGCACTGACAGCATAGAAGCAAGCATAATACATTCGATTTATAGCTGTATTCCAATACTTGTTATCAATGTGATCCTGAATTTCCCGAATAGTCTCCTTCGCACGCTCAATTCGGTATTTGCTATAGTCTTCCGGTGTATAAACTGTCATAAAAGTCTCCCCTCTCTCATTACATTTTGGTAGAAAGACGTAACCTTATATTTTGAATTCCATTCTTTCTCGCTATAAACCATTGGGCTAATAATTTCTCCTGTATCAAATTCAAGATCATAAAGCGAGTAAGTAATTTCTTGTTCGATTTCTGATGATATGTATTCCTTATCAAGCAGAATCAACAAATCCCAATCAGAATCATCTTTTGCGGTGCCACGTGAGCGCGAACCATACAGGTAAATCTTTGCCGAAGGCTCTTTCTTCCTGACGATTCTCTTGATTTGATTTAATATTTTGGTGTCAGAAGTTTTCATACTCCAAATATAAGGCTTTTGTAGGGCTAATTCAATCGGTCATCGAATCGAAGATCGACGAAGTCAATGGGCGCAGATTATTTTAATGTTTTTTTGGTCCACAGATTACTCAGATTAACGCAGATTATTTTAATGTTTTTCTGTCCACAGATTACTCAGATTAGCGCGGATTATTTTATTGTTTTTTTGGTCCACAGATTACTCAGATTAGCGCGGATTATTTTAATGTTTTTTTGGT
>DIPM01000031.1 GCA_002427105.1 Marinilabiliaceae bacterium UBA5488
CTGGAGCCCTTTTTGGCGTTTAGTGGCGCTTAAAACCCGAAATTCATGAAATTATAATTATGAGTAAGGGTTTTTTGTAATATTACAGTCATTAGGTAAAACGAATGAAGTGTTACTTAATAATTATAGCCATGAAAACTAAGGTTAAACTTGTGGGGAGATATTTCTCCCATTTTGGAGCGATAAGTATGATATTAGCGATTTCTTTTATTTCGTCAATAGCTTATGCCTCCGGGGAAGCAGAAAGTAGCGAAACAACCCATATTTCAGGGGTTGTAGCTGACAGTAAAAGTAATGATCCTTTGGCGTTTTCGACAATCACACTTGCCGGGACCCATATTGCTACAGTTTGTAATTCAGACGGTGAGTTTACATTAAAAATTCCTAATGTTCACCTTGATAAGGAGGTCGTAATATCTTTTATAGGATATCAAACCAAATCAATTCCTATCAGTGAACTGTTGAAAGGCAGCAACCAAATCCTTCTGGATATGACCACCGTTCCCTTGGTTGAAGTTAATGTCTTCCCTTCTGACCCCGATTTGCTTATTGGGGCAGTGATGAATAGGAGAGATGTGAATTATAATGATTTTCCAACATCCAAGACCGCCTTTTATCGTGAGACAATAAGGAAGGGACGCAGTTATGTATCGCTTAACGAAGCAATAGTAGATATCTATAAATATCCATATAACTCAAGTCGTTACGATCAGGCTAAGCTTATTATTGGTCGCAAAAGTACGGATTATGACAGGCTGGATACTCTGGTGTTTAAATTGCAGGGAGGACCGGTTTCGGCTCTTATGCTTGACATAATGAAAGATCCTTATACTCTGTTTGATGAGGAAATGATTAATAACTATAGCTTTGAAATGGCTAATATAACCAGGGTTGACGATAGGATGTTGTATGTATTAGCTTTTAAACCGAAACCAGAGACTGACATTCCCTTGTTCTTTGGTAAGCTTTATATTGACTCTGAGTCACTTGCAGTTACCAGTGCTTCTTTTAATATGGATATTAGTGACCGCGAAGAGGCTGCGCGTATGTTTATCAGGCGCAAACCTGCAGGAGCGAGAGTTTATCCCACTGAAACTGCTTATGTGGTTAATTACCGCGAACAAAACGGGAAATGGTTTTTGGGTTACACCCGGGCTTATGTAGCTTTTAGAGTGAACTGGAAGCGGAAAGTCTTTAATACCAATTACTACACTACTATGGAAATGGCCATTACAGATTGGAATCCTGCTGAAGAAAGACCATACAAACCGGGTGATCGATTGAGAGAAAATGTGATAATGGAAGATGCTGTTGAAGGATTTTATGATGAGGAATTCTGGGGAGATTATAATGTTATAGAACCCGAACAGCCTATTGAAAATGCGATAAGAAGGATACAAAAAGCCCGTTAATGACGGTTAGTGAATAGTTAGTAGATTGAAAAAACCTCCGGTGGCTTTGCCATCGGAGGTTTTTTTTGTATAAATTATAATATCTGGCTAGATTTATGCTGTAGTTGATGATAAATATTTGGTGATGATAAACACTCCAAAACATAGAATAGGCCTGATTTTTTTATTAATAATCTTGATGCTAAACGGCCTTAGTGTTTTTGGCCAGGATGCAGCCGAGCGCTTTGCAAAGCAATGGGAGCTAATGATGCAACAGGATGATTATGAAAAGGATTATCGCTTTGCTAATTTCCTGGATTCAGCCTTGACAGCCTTTAGTGAGCTGCCTGCAAAGGAGCTTCACTCAGGAATACCGTCCGGATGGTCGTATGCCGAAACAGCCAATCGCGGCTTTGTGGTTGTGGCAGCCCTGATGCGTTTTCAATCAGCTCCTGACAGACTGGTGTGGATGGTCCGTGATTCTGTCGACACGGCCAAAGATTATGTTTTTGTAGAGCAATTGGATGCTGTCGCAAAGCCGTCAGAGAATTTACACTTAAGCATAGAAGAGTACAAACTTGGCGATGGTGAATTTAGCTCACTCAGCTATGGAACTGATGCCGGGGCAATATTTAGCATTCCTGATATAAGAGCTAAGATATTGATAGAAAATTTGGGCGTCAATGCGGAAGATAGTTTAAAAATTAGCCTGAGTGAGGATTTGTGGTGCAGGATGGCTCTTTTGCTGGAGTATAAGCCCTTATTTGATAATCCCTTTGCCGGATTCAAAAATATTTCAACGCTAATTTCATCTGATGGGGTGATTAAGATTGTAAGTTGGAATATTGAGTTTGAAAATGGGACTAATGCCTTCTATGGTGGTTTTGCCGTAAGAAGGGACGATTCAATCAGGGTATATCCCCTGATTGATAACTACCTAAATATTAGCAGCCCGGAAACCGCATCATTATCGATGTCGAGGTGGTATGGCGCTGTTTATTATGAAATCTTAGTGCATCGTTATAAAAAGAATACTTATTACACCTTATTGGGTTACAATCCCAATAATCGCTTTTCGAAGATTAGGGTGATTGAAAGTCTGGGACTAGCATCAAACGGAATGCCCCGCTTTGGGCAAGCGATAATCGACCTTAATGGCAAAAGCTACAAAAGAAAGATCTTTGAATATAGCAATAGGGTTAGTATGATGCTCAGATACGACAGTGAGGAGAAGATGATAGTGATGGACAACCTTGCACCGGCCAGCCCCTTGTTTGAAAACGATTTTCGCCAATATGGTCCGGATTTTACGCATAACGCTCTGAAGTTTGAAAAAGGTAAATGGGTTTTTTATAGTGATATAATATTGAAAAATCCCGCTCCGCGGAGGTGAGGCGGCTTAATTAAGTTGGTGTATGGACAAAACTATAGTAATTATCGGTGCCGGAAATGTGGCTACACATTTGAGCATGGCGTTAAAAAATGCCGGATACCCAATTCTTCAGGTGTTTAGCCGCAAGATAGATAATGCCTTTACCCTGGCTTCTCTGGTTGAGGCCAAGGCCATAGATAAACTAAGTGATATTGAGCGTGAGGCCGATTTGTATATTATTGCAGTAAGCGATGTGGCAATCGGACAAGTGGTTGAAGCCATGCCCGAAGTTAAGGGTGTGGTTGCTCATACTGCCGGAAGCGTTGACATGGATGTGCTAAACAGGTTTGCACGCTATGGTGTGATTTACCCCTTTCAAACCCTGACGAAAGAGAAAGAGTTGGATTTCCGAAAGGTTCCCTTGCTTATTGAAGAGAACGGATCAGTGGCAAGAAGGATCTTGCTCGAGCTTGCGAATGCTATAAGTGACCATGTTCAAAAAGCCAATAGTGCAAAGCGCAAGACTCTGCATATTGGGGCCGTCTTCTCTTCCAATTTTGTCAATCATCTCTATGCTATTGCTTATGAGCTTTTAAAAAAGGAAGGTCTTGACTTCTCGCTTTTAGAGCCCCTGATAAAAGAAACAACTCAGAAAGCTCTCACAATGAGCCCTATCGATGCACAGACCGGTCCTGCCAGGCGCGGAGACAGGGCTGTGATGGAGAGGCATAAGGAGCTGTTGAACAGCAATAGCTTTTATCATGAAATATACAGTATCTTATCCGAGAGTATTTCAAAAATGTATGCTGATTAGCTGATTCGTAATCTTATTATGGGGATATAACAGAAATTGGTTAAATTCGCAGAAAAAAGTTGTTATATGACCAATTTCAAGGAGGATTTGATGCAAGTTAAAGCCTTTGCATTTGATGTTGACGGGGTATTAAGTTCAGATATTATTTCGATGCATCCAACAGGTGAGCCTATGCGCACTTCTAATATAAAAGATGGATTTGCACTGCAAAAAGCTGCTAAACTTGGCTATCCTATTGCCATAATAACCGGGGGCAACAGCGAGGCAGTGCGCAAGCGTTACAGCGATTTGGGTGTAAAAGATATTTATATGGCAGTATCGCATAAAGTTGATGAATTTAATGATTGGATTGAAAAGCGGGGACTTAAGCCTGAGAATGTTATGTATATGGGTGATGACTTGCCTGATTATCATGTTATGAAGATGGTTGGGGTGCCTGTATGTCCCTCCGATGCCGTGGAAGAGATAAAGTCTCTATGCAAATATATTAGTGACAGGAAGGGTGGAAGAGGTTGTGCGCGGGACGTGATAGAACAGGTATTGCGCGCCCATGGCCGATGGGGCTCTGTTTACGAGTGGTAATTTTTACTTTTTAGATATGGCATTTTTGCGGCTTATACGCTTTAAAAATTTAGTGATAATTGCTTTGCTGCAATATTTATTGCGCTATGCATTATCGTTGCCCATCCTTGAATTTTATGGACTTGAGCCTGCAATGAGCAATGCGAGATTTGTCGTATTAGTTGCTGCTACAGTATTTTTGGCCGCTTCCGGCTATGTGATTAACGACTATTTTGATATTAAGTCTGACTTGATAAACAGGCCAGAGAAGGTGGTTGTGGGTAAGGTTTTTTCCAGGCGCTTCGGCTTGTTATGGCATGTTATTTTTACCTTTTTAGGGATGTTTGCAGGCTTTTTTCTTGCTTACGTAGCTCGCAAAGATAATTATGCTCTTATGTTTATTTTGATTCCAGGACTTCTTTGGTACTATTCTACCACTTTCAAAAAGCAGATATTAATAGGAAATCTGGTAGTTGCGTTTTTGACAGCTCTGGTTCCCTATTTCGTTGTATCCCTTGAGTTTGCATCTATGGCGCGCGTTAATGGAGAGGCTATCCTGAGCACTGAGGCATGCTCAACGGCATGGTCATGGGTTAGTGGCATAGCCTTCTTCGCGTTTATTTCTACTCTGGGACGGGAGATTATTAAGGATCTTGAAGACATTGAAGGCGATCGGGAATCGGGATGCCGCACTCTGCCGGTTGAAATGGGTGAGAGCTATACCAAGACAGTGGTAATCTTACTTAATATCGCGACGCTTGTGGCCTTATGGGTTGTGTTTTTTATAGTTCCCGAATTGAGAGCCAGCAAAATTACCTTGCTTTACTTTTTTGTTTTAATTTCCATACCCTATCTGGTCTTGAGCCTAATGATATATAAAGCAAAAGATTCCCGAGCTTATCACGCTGCATCACAACTCAGCAAGCTAATAATGTTAGCGGGCATTTTGTTTGTCTTTGTGGCTCAAACCTTTTTTAAATGATTCCGGAAAATTTAAGAGACTACAGGATAATACTTGCGTCGCAGTCGCCCCGCCGCCAGGAGTTGCTGCGCATGGCCGATGTGGATTTTGAAGTGCTTACTATTGCTGATATTCCTGAAGATTTCCCTGCCGAAATGCCTAAAAGTGAAGTCGCAGAATATCTCGCTTTAAAGAAGATAGCAGCCTATAAGGAACTTTGGACTAGGCCTAAAACTTTGGTCATAGCAGCTGATACAATAGTTGTGCTGGGCGATGATATTATGAATAAACCGGCAGGCCGCGAAGAAGCCATAGCTATGCTCAAACGCTTGTCAGACTCTATGCACACCGTATTGACAGGTGTGGCTATCCGTGATTCGCAAAAAGAAAGGTCGTTTACAGCTAGCACAAATGTTTATTTTAAAAAGCTGAAGGATTCCGATATTGAGGCCTATGTTGATCGCTACAAGCCCTATGATAAGGCCGGTGGCTATGGCGTACAAGAATATATTGGTCTGATAGGGGTATATCGCATTGAAGGCTCGTTTTATAATGTCATGGGGCTGCCTGTTTCTACCTTATATGAAGGACTTTGCGCATTTTAAAGTTCTACCCGACTACCCGGATTTATTGTTGTTGTAAATTTTTTAATATGCTAAGGCTTGTTGTTCTTTTAATTGTTGCTGTTTTACCTTTTAACTCTGAAGCTCGCGAGGGGATGTGGCTCCCTATGTTAATTGATGATTTTAACATTGGCGAAATGCAGGAAATGGGCTTCAAACTGAGTGCCGCTGACGTTTATGCCGTCAACGCAGCAAGTATGAAAGATGCCGTGGTCAGGTTTGGCAACGGATGCACGGGAGGAGTAATCTCTGCTGAAGGATTGATTATCACTAACAATCACTGCGCTAATTCTGCTATCCAGAAGCTCAGTAGCATTGAAAATGACTATTTGACAGCGGGCTTCTGGGCTTCCTCGCATGAGGAAGAACTTCCAAATGAGGGCTTAACGGTAAGTATTCTTCGAAGCATGGAGGATGTAACTGCCATTGTCTTAAGCGGTGTAAATGACAGCATTAGGGAGAGCGCCCGCCAAAGGATAATTGCATCCAATATTGACTCTATAAGCAATAATGCGGTAAAGGATTTGCACTACCAGGCGGTGGTCGAGCCCTTTTATTCGGGTAATCGGTATTATCTATTTGTTTATGAGGTTTTTAAAGATATCAGACTTGTAGGTACTCCTCCTGCCGGGATAGGCGATTTTGGAGGCGAAAGTGATAACTGGATGTGGCCGCGTCACACGGGCGATTTTGCCCTTTTCAGAATATATGCTGATGAATCAAACAGAGCAGCGGATTTTTCGCCCACGAATGTGCCGTATAAACCGGCACATTATTTCCCTGTTTCGCTTGAAGGAGTAGAGGAAGGCGATTTTGCAATGGTGCTTGGATTTCCCGCAAAGACTTCACAATATGTACCTTCCTATCATGTCTCGATGCTTGCCGATCTTGTTTACCCTAAAATGATAGAGCTGCGCGATGCCAAGCTTGACATAATGGACCGGCATATTGTACAAGATCAAAAGATAAGATTACAATATGCCGCAAAACATTCAGCAGTGGCTAATTCCTTTAAGCGATGGAAGGGTGAAATCAGAGGACTTAAGATGCTTGGAGGAGTAGATATGAAGCAGCAATACGAGGCCGGTTTTAATACTTGGCTTAATAGTGATTCGATGCGAATAGTAAGCTATGGCAACATCCTCAGTGAGTACTCAAAGCTTTACAAAGCTTTGAGTAAGTATCGCCTGGCACATGATTATATGCTTGAACTGATTGGCTATACAGGCATTGAGACCCTTAAGTTTGCAGGGAGTTTTGAAAGGTTGGCGACGCTTGTAGATGCTGAGGAAGTTGATGAAGACGCTGTGGAGATGGAAAAGCTGCATCTAAGGGAGCAAGCAGAAAAGCATTTCAAAGATTTTTCCAGGGCCATAGATATGGAAATTTGCATTAGCATGTTTGAAATGATGGAGATGGACCTGCCGCAGGAGTTTAGGCCTTCTTTCCTGTCAACCATAAAGAATCAGTATAAGGGAGATTACAGCAGTTTTGTGAAGGCATTGTTTGATAATACCTTGTTTGATAAGCACAATGATGTAAGCAAGTTTATCGACAAGTTTGACAAAAGGAAGGTGAAAGAGCTGAAGGCTGATCCTGCCTTCGCGATTTACACAGATATGCGTAACATTTATTACAAGGACATAAATTCGCGCTATATCCGTATTAATAGTCGCATAGATAGCCTCAACAGGGTCTATATCAATGCTTTGATGGAATACGACAAGGAGAGGCATTTCTATCCTGACGCAAACTCCACTTTAAGGCTGTCCTACGGTGAAGTGATGGGTTATGAGCCTTCAGATGGAATTGTTTACAGCTACTTCACCACGCTGGATGGAGTAATTGAAAAGGAAGATCCAGATAATTATGACTACAGAGTGCCGGAGAAATTGAAAGAGCTATACCACGCCGGTGATTTTGGTCAATATGGTATGGGCGGCACTGTCCCTGTATGCTTTGTGTCAACGAATCACACAACAGGCGGAAATTCCGGAAGTCCGGTGCTAAATGATAGGGGAGAGTTGATAGGCCTTAATTTCGATCGTGCATGGGATGGCATAATGAGCGATATGATCTTTAATCCTCATCTCAGTCGCAATATATCTGTTAATATGCGCTATGTTCTCTTTATTATCGACAAATATGCAGGCTCAGCTTATCTCTTTGATGAAATGACGATAGTCGGGGATTAAGCAAGGCATTAAAATTTTGCATTTTTTATTTAGTGCTGTAACTTTCTGCGGGCTTTGAGGGTCATATTATTAATGTCTAATTAATACACCACAATTTATGAAACGGTCATACTTGTTTTTGTCGCTGCTGTTGAGCGCTATAATTACATCCTGCCTATACGCCGGCAATAATGCTTCCGGAGAGCTTATGCAAAAGAAATTACCTTTAGAGTATTTCGATGGCATCCATGTTAAAATGGGAGTGCAGCTGTTTATTAATCAGGGAGAAAGCTATGATGCGGTTATTGAAGCCGAGGATGAAATTATTGATAAGGTAGTTATAAAGAATAAAAACGGAGAACTTGATATCTACATAGAGAATCCTCCCGGGTTTAATATTTTTGATTGGAAAAGCTACAAGTACCC
Source organism: Marinilabiliaceae bacterium UBA5488 (assembly GCA_002427105.1). GTDB lineage: Bacteria > Bacteroidota > Bacteroidia > Bacteroidales > Marinilabiliaceae > Geofilum. The sequence goes on from DIPM01000031.1 coordinate 8,323, forward strand.
TGTAAAAGTCTATCTGACTTGTCGCGATATAAAAGAGCTGAAAGCATCATCAGGAGCGAAAGTCGAATCGCAAGGGCTTTTGACAGCCGGGCAGATTGATATTGAGGCTTCTTCAGGGGCGCAAATAAAGCTGTCGCTTAATGCTTCTGCAGTTGAGGCAGAGGCTTCTTCGGGGGCTCAAATCAAACTAGACGGACAGGGTGACGGAATAGAAGCAGATGCAAGCAGCGGGGCACAAATTGATGCCTATGGATTTGTAGCTTCAAATGGATCAGGGGAAGCAAGCAGTGGCGCCCAGGTTAGACTTTTTGTTAATGGCAAGGCTAAGGGCAGTGCCAGTTCGGGTGGAAATGTTACCGTTAAGGGCGATGTTGTATTGACTTCGGTTGATTCATCAAGTGGAGGAGTTGTTCGTACAGAATAAGTTGCCAAAGAAGCCAACTTACAGTAATAATAATATTAAAAGGGGTGAAACTATTCGTTCACCCCTTTTAATATTATTATGCAAATTCTATTGTTTAGCGCTAATTTGACATTAAGAATTTTCAGGAACCTTGATTTTTCCGGCAAGAATATCTTCTGCCATTTCTAAAATAGTGGTGTCATCCAGTTCTACGATGCCTCCATCGGGGCCTTGTTCTATGTGAATCCCTACACTTTTACCCCGATCGTAGTTGGCCCCGCCAAAATAATTTCTTACTGTCTCTACGTCGAGGTCTAAATTTTCAGCGATAGTACGCGTTGCGCCTTCAGGAAGACTATCCTTGATCCTCCTAAGCTGGTTGAAAGTTATTGTAGTGCTCATGATTGAAAAGTTTTAAAAAAGGATTACATGATTGTTTTAAAGATAAAAATTAAACCAATCAAATAACAATTTTTTAACATCAATCTCTTACCCGTTAACAATAATTAATGTTTATAAAAGTGCCTTAGAAGCAAGAAGTATAATCATAATTGACAAAAGCCCCGTGTAGATGGGCAGTTTGCAATTATAGACCTTATCCTTATGCAACAAGTTGCCCAACATTCTTTTGGCAAATCTCTGAAAGAGCAAAAATACCAGCCAGCCTAGCAATAATCCCAAAGCAGCTCCGGCCAGTACATCGCCCGGGTAATGAACTCCCAGATAGATCCGCGAATAGGAGTTGACAAGTGACCAACTCATAATGAATAAGCTATACCACCTGTTTTTAAAGAGCAGGGAGCTGAAGATTGCTAAGCCGAAGGAGTTGGCTGCATGCGAAGATACAAAGCCGAATTTGCCTCCGCGGTAATTGTTAAAATGATGAAGTAGCCCTTCAAGAGCAGGCTCGCGCGAGGGGCGCGGCCGCTCAAATAAAGGCTTTAATATTGCACTTGAAATCTGATCACATAAGGTAATTACCAGTATTAATGCTAAAACTGTCCAGATGCCTTTGCTTCCATGCGATTTAAAGATTGTATAAAGAATCGTAACATAGAGTGGAATCCAAATAGTAATATCTGTTGTTAACCAGAAAAAGTAATCCCAGAATGTAGCATTAAATGCGTTTAAATAAACCAGTAAATTAGTGTCGAGCTCGATTAATTTCTCCAGCATGTTTTTCAGTTTATGGTTGGATATGAATTTGCCAACACAAATATAACTGAATCATTGCTTACCACCCAGATAAATTAATCACATTTGCCGTCAGGGGTACAGACTTGCCCTTCTATGATTTCCAGATTCGGTAGCGGATTGTCTTTCCTCCATTCTGAAAATGATTTTTGCAAAACTTCCAAAAATACTGCCGGTTCCTGACCTCCTCTTACGGCATACTTACGGTTGAACACGAAGAAGGGAACACCTTGGACTCCAACTTGTTTGGCTTCGTAGATGTCCGCGCGCACATCGTCATGATAAGTCTCTTTAGCTAAGGCACTTAAAAACTCTTCCTTGTTTAAACCTAAGGATGAGCATATTTCGGCAAGAGTGTCAACATTGTTAATGTTCTTGCCCTCAGTAAAGTAGGTGCGGAATAAGGTTTCTTCCGCTTCGTCCTGTTTGCCATTAGCCTTGGCAAAGTGAATTAATTGATGAGCTTTCATGGTGTTGGCAGGCTTAACTTTGTCAAAGTCATAGTCCAGGCCCACTGCTTTTGCAGCTTCTTCTAATTTTCTGTGAGTTGCCTTTGCTTCCTCCACCGTAGTACCATATTTTGATGCAATTTGCTCGTAGGTGCTTTTGTCGTAATCGTCGGGCATGGTGGGGTCAAGTATGTAACTTTTCCATACAACATTAACTTGCCGGCTGTCTTCGAACTGTGACAAAGCCTTTTCGAGTTTGCGCTTTCCAATGTAACAATAAGGGCAAACCACATCGCTCCATATCTCAACTATCATCTTGTTTTCCATTTTGCTTTCTATTATATTGTTTAAAGTTTTCTTTCTTCCCCTCTCTCAATATACTTTCTTCTATCTAACAAAACGGAAGAAGTATTGTTTGAAAACCTTTTGAGTCTAATTTTCCTAAATGTTAGAGGACATCTTCATTTAGATTTGGCCTAAGCTGCCATGATAAACCTCAAGCATTGCTACATTATAGAATCATATTTTTTGGTTTTAAAGCCTTTGAATGATTACTTTTGTGAGGATTTTAATAAAAACCGTCCCCTTAATGGGATTCAAAAAACCAGATATGCAGTTAAACTTAAAGAATCCGATAGTTTTCTTCGACCTTGAAACAACAGGAATTAATATTGCCAGCGACCGTATTGTAGAGTTATCCATTTTGAAAGTTAACGTTAACGGTAGTGAAGAGGTTTATACCAAACGCATAAACCCCGAGATGCCAATTCCCAAGCAATCATCTGATATCCATGGTATTTATGATGCAGATGTCAAGGACGCTCCAACCTTTAAAAGCATTGCCCGTGAGCTTGCTAAGTTTATGGAAGGTTGCGATATTGGCGGTTTTAATTCAAACAAGTTTGACATACCGCTGTTGGCTGAGGAGTTTATGAGAGTTGGAGTGGATTTCGATATGCAAAAACGCAGGTTTATTGACGTTCAGACTATTTTCCACAAAATGGAAAGAAGGACTCTTGAAGCTGCATACAAGTTTTATTGCGATAAGGATTTGACAGAGGCTCATAGTGCAGAGGCTGACACCAGGGCTACTTATGAGGTGTTGAAAGCTCAACTTGATCGCTATCCTGAACTGGAAAATGATGTTGCCGCCCTCTCGAAGTTTTCTACCCAGAACCGTAATGTTGACTTTGCCGGACGCATAGTGTATAATGACAAAGATGAGGAGGTATTTAACTTTGGAAAATATAAGGGAGTAAAGGTTGAGGAGGTGCTTGAGAAAGATCCCGGTTATTACGGATGGATGATGAATGGCGACTTCCCCCTTTACACCAAAAAAGTTCTTACTAATATCAAGCTGCGAAAATTTAACTCTTGACTATTGTACTGATAACTGTTGACTAATGAAGATATTGTGTATTGGGCGTAACTACGAAGAGCACGCGAAAGAATTGAAAAACCCTTTACCCCCTGAGCCGGTTGTGTTTGCCAAGCCTGATTCAGCTTTGCTGCGCAATAATGCGCCTTTTTACTTACCTCAGTTTGCTAAAGAGTTCCACCATGAAGTTGAACTTGTCGTGAAGATTAATCGTCTGGGAAAAGATATCGAGGAGAAGTTCGCGCATCGCTACTACGACGAAATTGGGCTAGGAGTGGATTTCACGGCTCGGGATCTTCAGAATGAGCTTCGCGCTAAAGGTCTTCCTTGGGAAAAATGCAAAGCCTTTGACGGCTCTGCTGTTATTTCAGAGTTCTGCTCAAAAGATAAATTTCCTGATATCAACAAGCTGAATTTCAGCCTTACTGTTAATGGAGAGCTGCGCCAGTCGGGCAATAGTGCTGATATGATATTTAATATAGACAGTATAATTGCGCACCTTTCTCAATATTTTACGCTGAAAATTGGTGATTTAATTTTCACGGGAACCCCTGCCGGAGTTGGGCCTGTTGCCATCGGCGACAGGCTGAAGGGCTATATTGAGAAGGAACTATACTTCGATTTTGCTGTGAAATGAGGCCTTTCTAAAAGGTAACAATTTATTCAATTGCTACCTTTCATTTTATGGCCCCAAGTTCTGATTAGCCTCTTTCGGCTTTAATTCCTCTACTTTATAGCCTAATTTTTTGATACGCTCTGCAAGGGCTTCCTTATTTACTTTATCATTGCGGTAAGTGACGGCTACAGTTTTTTCCTCCAGGCTAAACAGCAAATCGCGTACCCCTTTGACGAAGGCCAGATCCTTTGTGATTGTATCAATACATCCCTGACAGTCAATGCTTACCGAGAAGGTGCAAGTCTCTATTTTGTTCTTTTCCTGTGCTTCTATTGGCTTTGCCATAAAAAGCAGCACTGTGCAAATTGTTATTAAATACTTCATAGCTTCCAATTATAGTTAATAGTTTTTATTGTTATTAGTTGTTTGAACCTTAAGTCCTGTCTATAGCAAACCTGAATCCAAAGTATATCTTTCTTCCCATTAGTGGGCCCCAAATCATTGAGCTGTCAAAATACTCGCTGAAGGGGCTGTCGGCAGCTATAATGGGATTGGCTTGTGTGTAATCTCCTATATTTTCAATTCCGGCATAAAAACTCCAGTGCCTCAAATATCTTGTAACTTGTGTGTTGAACACCTGAAAAGCTTCAAACCTCTTATCTCTTTGCAAAGTTGTGGGGTTTTCACTTGTGTCGGGAACACGACCGGGTCCGGCAAACTGTGCCGTGAAGTCAACTTGCCATCTTGGAAGAGGAGTTGAATATGAAAGATTTAGCAATCCTCTGTACCTGCCCTGTAAAGCCTTCTGCCGAAGCTCATTTTTGGTAGTCAGTTTAACGTCATTTAGTCGCCAGGCTGCTACAATATCAAGGCCTCTGAAAATTTCCGCCGAGGCCTCTGCCTGAAATACATTTGAATACGATTTTCCCTCAAGCATACTGAAATGTACCTCGCGAGCGCTTTGATCCATATCTGCCACCAATTGATTAATAAAGGAAGTGCGGTAGTATTCCAGGTTAATTGTAAGTTCTCGCAGTCCGATTTCGATATAGCTGCTTACATTAAGGCCGTAATTCCATGCCTCTTCCATATCTATATTCTCTGAGACAAATATCTGCCTTGAAGAAGCCAAAACACTATTGTTCTCTGCAAGAGCATTGGGTGTTCTATATCCTTTACCGGCAGAACTGCGTATTACAAATCTCTCATTAGGACTATAGCGTAAATGTATTCTTGGCGTATAGAAAGAACCGAAAATATTGTGATTGTCGGCTCTAAGTCCCGCAAGCAGGGTTAATTTTTCCGGGATAATGTAGCTGTACTGGAAATAGGCTCCTAACACTTTCTCAGTGCGGCTGCCGTTGGGCGCAAAAATTCCTGATAAGTTGCCTGAAAGATTCTCTTCAAGCTTATCATACAAATAGTTAACTCCGGTAGTGTACTTATGAGCTTGCGGATTGCCAAAATGAGATGCAAAAATCAGGTTTCCCGCCAGATAATTTTGTGTGCCCAAATAATAACGATGTCCGTATAAGGACTCCTGATCGTGGTAGCTATAATTTGAAACAATAGCAATACTTTTTTCAGGATCATTTGGGAAGATATATCCGGCTTTGAAAAATGCCCCGATATTTCTGGTGTCAATGGCAATTCCGTAGGCTTCCTGCTCTGAATAAGCTTTTTTACGATTAAAAGTTGCTTGTCCGCCGCTACGCTCTTCATCTAATATTTTTACACCAAACTGCGTGAAGATATCAGGCGATAAATCACCTGACCAGCGGTTCATAAAAATATAACGTTGCGTGAGTGGCTCATCAAGAAAGCCGTCATTATTGTGGTCGTTTTTACGTGAATCGGCTGAAGCATGTGCCAAAACGGCTGTTGCCCATGTTTGGCCAAAATTGATACCGCTGTTTACATTACTCTCGACTCGTCCGCTGGAGTTTACAAAACCATTAACAAAGAGCTTCTCCGAGGTTTCAGGTTTTTTGTATTGCAGATTGATCTGCCCTGTAAGCGACTCATAACCATTGCTTACGGATGCGGCACCTTTGGAAACCTGTATTGATTCCATCCAGGGGCCGGGTACGAAGTCAAGACCATAAACAGAGCCCAGACCCCGGCTGTCTGGCATGTTTTCGGTAAGCATTTGTACATAGAGTCCGGATAGACCCAATAGCTGAATCTGTTTGGCGCCCGTGGCTGCATCTGTATATGACACGTCAACAGAGGCGTTGGTCTCGAAGCTCTCGGCCAAACTGCAACAAGCAGCTTTGCACAGCTCGGCAGAGGTTATATCAATCGTAGTTATAGGGTTGAGGCGCGATATATGAGAGCCGGGCTCGCGTGCTGAAACCCTTACCTCGTCAAGCTCTTTAGTCTGGTTTAATGCTATTACCAGCCCTTGTTGAGGAGAAGATAAAAGCATAGTATCGGGCTCGTAGCCCACAAAGCTGACTACCAGGCGAGCTTTCTCACCTGGCCATGGAAGGCTGAAAATACCGTCATTGTTGGTCGAAGTGCCCCTTGTTGTTTCAGCCCAATAAACATTGGCGCCAATTACAGGCACTTCATTATTTCCGTTTTTCTCAAACACATGACCTGTTACCATGGTCTGGGCAAAAGATAGTGATGAGATGGAAAAAAACAATAATATAAAGAGCTTAAGTCTCATTGTTTTCAGATAAAAAGGTGTTATTCATAAATATCAGCTCAAGGCAATGAGCTGTTATATTAATGTATCACAATCTGAAAACGCTGTTGCTAATTAGACGGTCCTGCCCGCTAAGGGCAAATAAATCAGTGCTGATATCGGGATAATACTCCTTAATTGAGCAAAAAGCTGTAAGGAAACTAAAGGTGCTATTAATACAGCAATCAAGGATGATGGGAGAGGGCATAGCATCCTTAAAGCAGCTTAGCGTGAATGGCTGTTCCAGCTTTTTTAAATCCATCAGGCAGTTGTGGTCGTGCTCATCCGGACTTTCCTCCCCGTGGTAAGCATCATTTTTAGGGCAGAAGCAATCGTGACTATCTTCATTATGCGAAAAAAAAACAAAGGAAGCCTCTTTGTCGAAGGCATGACATTCATCACAACTATGCCGGAATAATCCAAATCCAACCGTTGCCGGGAGGAAAAACAATAGTATGATAATGGATAATATTGAATTTCTGTTGATTTGCATGCTGCAAGATAGCAAGAAGTACTTAAAACTTATATTGGGATTTTGTTAATGTAGCGTTAAAATATTGCAGGCAGCTAAAACCCTGTCTTAACTGCCTGCATAATTAGTTAAATTACTTTCTAATAATCCTCATCTTCATCTTCCTCATCGGCATAAAAATCATCCTCATCGTCGTCGATGTCGTAATTGTCGTCATAATCGTCGTCGTCCAACTCATCCATTTCATCATAAATTGATGGCTTTTTTGAACGTCTCTGTTTGTTTAGCTTTACCCCCGGTTTATTCACTGATTCTTCGTCTTGAAACATTCCGGAATTCTTCTTGGGAAGCTTCTTTCCTTTCATTTCTTTTGATATTTAATTAATTTAAAAAAACAAATGATTTCACGCCTGAAAAATACAAAATTTTCGATTTCTCACCTATGTTACACAACAATTTTCGTAATTAATTTAAAATAAAAGCAAAGAGGCCTTATTCTGTGGGTATTCGTCGCACATTTAGCTGGCCTGATTTGTAACTTATTGCCTTAACCGCCTCACCTTTTTCAATATAACCTTCAATAGCGCGGGCATCATACAGCTCATCATCTATAACAATAATACCCGAGGGTCGAAGGTCGGTTGAAGCCACTCCAGTTTTCCCAACCATTAAAGCTATGCCGCTATCCACGCTGATATAGCCCTTATCAATGTCCTGAGAGGTGTTGAGAGCAAGTCGCGAAAATGGCCCTTTTTGCCTTCCTATAAGTTTGTTACTTAAATAAATAGTCAATACTATTCCCCCTGACATTCCCAATATTACCGTAAGCAGAGAAGTCAAAAAATCTCCGGGGTGAACACCTGAAAAGTCAAAGGCTACATTTCCTACCAGGCTGAGAGTGAGACCGGTAACAGCTAATATTATTCCGCTGATACCGGCAACTCCAAAGCCCGGAAAAGCAAATATCTCAAGTATTATTAATCCAAGGCCGAGTACAAATAGTGCTATCTCCCAGTTGGCAGCGAGTCCATCAAGATAGAGCGGGGCAAAATATAAAACGGCTGCGATTATCGCTATGATTAGAGGGAAGCCCACGCCCGGCGACTGCATTTCAAAGTAGATACCCCCGATAATAATAAGAATCAACAATCCGCTTAAGAGGGGACTGGTCAGGAAGCCCTTTATCCCATCATAAAAAGAAGCTTTAAAGGACACTATTTCGGCATTTTCAAGGCCAATTTCTTTCTTGACGTCTTCTATGTTTTCGGCAATGCCGTCGCAATATCCATGCTCCATAGCTTCCAGGGTGGTAAAGGTAAGAACCATTCCCGAGTCAGAAACACCGGGAATGTTAACTCTTTCGTCAACCATAGCTTCTGCTATGCGAGGATCACGTACCCATTTAATAATAGTATCATTGCCCGATACTATGGTGTCTTTCCCATGCGCCTCGGCGGTAGCTCGTATGGTAGAACGCATATACGACTGGTACTTGTCGGGTGCCGCTTCTCCTGTTTGGTCAACAACGGTTGCCGCCCCAATGTTGGCTCCCGGGCGCATATATATTTTTTTGGCAGCGATTGAAATTAAAGCTCCGGCACTTGCTGCATTATTATCGATAAATACATAAACCGGAATTTCACTGTTGAGTATCTTTGTCCTGATGGAATCGGCGAAAACCACCTCGCCGCCGTAAGTGTTGAGATGAAGAATAATAGCCTTTGCATTAAGCTCTTGTGCCTCGCTGAAGCCTCGCTGAGTATGAATCCATGTTGTACTGTTTATATTGCTGAAGATGGGCAATCGGTAAACGATATTCGATGAATCTGGAGCTGTTCCTTCGGCTTTGCCAGCCATTAAAGTCATAATAAAAAACAAAAATAGCGCACAAGTTCTCATCGCATTTAGCATTTAGTTTGTTTGAAAATCATTACGGCCTATATACATACTTGTAAAGCCGCCTCTTTGATGCTTATCACTTTGATTCAAAAATAGTGAAAGATTATAATATAATATGCACTTGGAATACTATAATGTTTGCTTAGGTAAATAGCCCCTTAAACCTTTTATGCTTATTGTCATTTTTGCTACCTTTGCGCTCTTACAAATAATGTGAATACTATGCCCGAAGTTCATGAACTTACCGCCATATCGCCCATTGACGGGCGCTATCGGAGCAAAGTTGAAAGTCTCGCTCCCTATTTCTCCGAGTTTGCTCTAATTCGTTACCGGGTGATGGTAGAGGTGGAGTATTTTATTGCATTATGCGAAATACCCTTACCTCAACTAAGCTCCTTCGACAAGGGCTTGTATAATAGTTTGCGGCTGATATACAAAGACTTTAGCATTGAAGATGCCGGGAAGGTTAAGAATATTGAGACCGTAACCAACCATGACCTCAAGGCTGTAGAGTATTTTATTAAAGAGAAGTTTGAAATACTTGGACTTGATAGTTTTAAGGAATTTATCCATTTTGGACTGACCTCACAAGATATTAATAATACGGCTATTCCTGCCTCATTGCGCGATGCAATGATGGATATATATTTTCCCTTAATTGAGGGTCTTATTTCACGCCTGGATAAGATGGCAAATGAGTGGAAAGGTGTAGCCATGCTTGCTAAAACCCATGGTCAGCCTGCATCGCCTACCCGCCTTGGTAAAGAAATAATGGTGTTTGCAGAACGCTTGCGTCAACAACTATTTTTGCTGAAAGCTTTGCCATTTTCAGGGAAGTTTGGCGGTGCAACCGGCAACTTCAACGCTCATAAAGTAGCTTATCCCTCGATTGACTGGGAGGCTTTTGGACACGATTTTTTGCAAAACTCCTTAAAGCTTAAGAGAGAGAGGTTTACTACGCAGATAAGTAATTACGACAATCTGGCGGCTATATTTGATAATCTAAAACGTATTAACACTGTTATGCTTGATCTTTGTCGTGACATGTGGACCTACATAATGATGGAGTATTTCAAGCAGAGCATAAAGAAGGGAGAGGTGGGATCAAGTGCTATGCCTCACAAAGTCAACCCCATAGATTTTGAAAACGCAGAAGGAAACATTGGTTTAGCAAATGCTGTTTTTGAGCATCTCGCCTCTAAGTTGCCCGTATCCCGATTGCAGCGCGATCTTACTGACTCTACTGTGCTGAGAAACATCGGAGTTCCCCTGAGTCATACTGTTATATCAATTAAATCTATTGAAAAAGGCCTTGGCAAACTTCTTCTTAACAAGAAGGCTATCGATAAAGACCTCGAAGATAACTGGGCTGTAGTAGCCGAAGCTATCCAGACTATACTGCGTCGTGAAGGCTATCCTAATCCCTACGAGGCGCTAAAGGAGCTTACTCGTACCAATAGCGTGATTAGCGGCAACTCGATTGCCGATTTTATTGATAGTTTGGAAGTCCCGGAAGCAGTAAAGGCTGAGTTGAAGCGAATCAGCCCTACGACTTATACCGGAATAGATATGTTTTAGCGTTAATCACTAATCATTATATAAACAGAGAATGAAGGAGTTTTTTAAAATAGCCTGGCAATATTTAAAGCCATATAAACATTTACTTGTACTGAGTTTTATTTTCAACCTGCTATCGGCTGTCTTCGCGGTGTTTTCCATTGCCGCTATGATACCTATGCTTGAGATTATCCTGATGCAGGACTCGAAGGTGTATGAGCTTATGCCGCTGACTCTTGACTTTGATTCTCTGATTAATAATGTGTATTACTATATCACCTACTACAAAGAGCAATACGGACCGGGCTACTCACTACTTTTTGTAGGGATTTTCCTTATTTGCGGCACACTTTTAAAAACCGGAACCTCATATCTTGCGTCATTTACCAGTATCGGCCTGCGCAATGGAGTGGTCAGAGATTTAAGGAAGAAGATATATGCCAAAATTCTAATACTTCCTATGAGCTTCTTTAGCTCTGAGCGAAAGGGTGATATTATCTCGCGTTCAACAGGTGACGTGCAAGAGGTTGAAAATTCTATTATGTCTTCACTTGATATGGCCTTGAAGAATCCTGTTATGATTATGGTCTATCTGGTTACTATGTTTCTTTTCAGTGTAGAACTGACTCTTTTTGTGTTAGTTATGCTTCCTCTGGCCGGTCTTATAATTGGTCGTATAGGCCGCAGCCTAAAAAAGAAGTCGAAGAAGGGACAGGAGAAGATGGGAGTAATACTTGGAGTATTGGAAGAGACTCTCTCTGGGCTGCGTATTATTAAGGCCTTCAATGCAGAGGGAAGAATGAAAACACGATACAATAATGAAAATGAAGGATATAAGAATATTATGAATCGTCTGATGCGCCGCCGTGAGTTGGCGCATCCGGTAAGCGAGTTTTTAGGAACCATTGTGGTGGTGATGGTCGTTTGGTACGGCGGTACTCTTATTTTAAGCCAGGAGAGCACTCTGGCACCGGCAGCTTTTTTATCATATATCGGCATCTTTTATTTGATTATAAACCCTTCTAAAGCTTTTTCGCAAGCGTTTTTTAGTATCCAAAAGGGACTGGCTGCTTATGAGCGGATCGATATGATATTAAAGGCAGATGTGTCAATTAAAGAAGCGAAAGATGCCCAAAGCATTAGCGAACTTAAGCATTCGGTGGAGTATCGCAATGTTACCTTTGCCTATCATGATCGTCCGGTTTTGAAAAATATTAGTGTTAAGATACCAAAAGGAAAGACGGTGGCATTGGTGGGGCAGTCGGGAAGCGGAAAGTCAACCTTCGTTGATTTGCTCCCCCGATTATACGATATACAACAGGGAGAAATTCTGATAGACGGCATTGACATCAGACAGCTAAAAATATTTGACTTACGTCATTTGATGGGTAATGTTAACCAGGATGCAATACTGTTTAACGATACAATTTATAATAATATAGTATTTGGAGTAGATTCGGCTAGCCCCGAAGAGGTTGAAGCAGCGGCTCGCGTAGCTAATGCTCACGATTTTATTATGGAAACAGAACATGGCTATGATACCATGGTTGGCGACAGGGGCGGCAAACTATCAGGTGGTCAGCGCCAGCGCCTAAGCATTGCCAGGGCGGTTTTACGTAATCCTCCCATACTTATTTTAGACGAGGCCACCTCAGCCCTTGACACGGAGTCTGAACTTCTGGTTCAGCAGGCTCTTGAAAATCTTATGGCCAACCGTACCTCTATAGTGATAGCGCACAGGCTTTCAACTGTGCGCAGCGCCGATTTGATTTGTGTTTTTCATGAAGGTGAAATCGTTGAACGTGGAACCCATTCTGAGCTTATTGCCTTTGAAGGAATCTATAAGAAATTGCATGAGCTGCAGATGAGGGAGTGAGACTGAAACCTTGGGTATAGGTTTTTCGTAAGTCAAATATGTCTTAGACAATGTATTATGAGGTATTTTGCTACTTACTTTCTTTCTGTTTTTTTTCTGTCATTTCCTTTTTTGCTCCAATTTGCTAAAGGTGAAGAGCCGAAGGGGCTTTCTTCTTTGCCGGCGGCCTGGACTATTCCTGAGGCTTACCACGACGTTTTTGAACTGGTTGCCGAGTTTATCCCCAACTTACACAATCAGAATATTGTTGTCAGGGCAGGCAAACTTGCAACTACCATGAACGTTAGGCCTAGCTTGTTTTCCTTGCTGTTTAAAAATCGGGATAAGCGTACTTACGTAATCAGGGTTAATACTGATAGTGATTTTAACGGTGTTTTATATGAAGATGTTCCTGAATTGGCAAGGGTTGGCTTGGTGATGCACGAGTTGATGCACATCAAAGATTATAAATCAAGGAATTTTTTCGGGGTACTGCAAAGAGGCATGCAATACCTTTCGGTAAGAGGAAAAACTAAATTTGAACAAGAAATTGACCGGATGGTAATTGAAGAAGGGATGAGGAATTATCTGTTTTTGTGGGCTCTATATATTATGGAAGAGTCGGATGCCGGCTTCGACTATAAAGAGTTTAAACGTTCAACTTATTTGACCCCTGCTGAGATATTTATAGATTTTTATGATGATGGTGTTTTGCAGGATATGCCGCTAATACTTTAACCCACATTGCAGCTATCCATCCATAATTGCGTGATAATGTGACTTTTCATTTTTCAAAATTCCCCCAGTGTGCCACACAGATTTTTTCCGCTTCAATGGAATATCATTATACTTTAGTTTGCTGCAGATTTGACGCACCTCCTGCGTTGGCTCGCTACATTGCCTGATCTTTTCAACGTTATAACCCGTCAGTTCGCATACTGCAGAGTTCTCTTTTATCCAAGATGCTGTCTTGAGTTCGGATGCAGGGTAAACAGTACGGCCGATAATATGAGTAGCAGCCAGGTTGACTTGCTCATCACTCCACCCTCTGGATTTTAAATAAGTGTCTATCCCCAATTGTTTTAGTGCTTGATAACATAGAGATTCCGCCCCAATTTCACGAATGTTTTTGTTTTTTAGCGTATTGAGCTTCACGGTATCTATATCTTCGGGTGTATGCGAGCTTGTGTCAATCTTCCTTTTCTGTTTTAATTGCCCATAGAAGTGCTGCGCCAGTTGTTCAATCTTTTCATCTTTGCAGCTAAAAAGCGTTGGCTTACCTTTAATTAATTCGTTCAGGCGTTCAAGAAAAAGTATTTTGTCGTCAAAATCAGGAAGTTCATGAAGCTGCCCCAATCCTAAAACCATACGTTGCCGAGAGATCCCAAACTCATCACGGTAGCTTTCGCTCAACCTGTAATAAGTGTGGGTGGTCTTTTCGCTCACGCAATATTTACGGATTGTCTTGATATACATGCCTTCAAATATCGGACTTAATCCCCTAAGAGCCAAAAATTTGGTAGTCCACACAATGACGTTTTTTCAAGCCATGAAAAATAGCGTGCCTGATTATGTGGAAGTTACAAAATTACCCCCGTGAAAATAGCTTGAAAAAAGTTAGAAAAGCTCCTTTTTTAACTAAATTGGGCTTTTAAGCCTGCAATGTGGGTTAAAGTTTTTTTAATCCCTTCTAAATGTAGATATTAGATAATTATTTGAAATTTCTTGACAAAAAGTTTGGAGTAATATTAGCTGAGCTGTATGATTGGAGCCAAAAAAGGTGCTTATGATAATGGTTTTGACTACTACATAGTGTCTGTAAATCCGTTGTTTAAGGCTGTTTTAGAGATGATTCACAGATTGATAGTGAAAAAAAATAGCCGGGTGGGTGGTTTCTAGGCTGGGAATTGGGCGACAAAGAAAGCTTAAATATTATCCTCTACCAGTTTTAGGAGCCATTTAAGCTGATTTGTTCAATAGCATTAATCCCATACAAAGGTATGTTGGTCATCCATGTTTCTTTTTTGTAATCCGACAATGAAGTCCGTATGGCTGTTTTAGGACTGTGTTTTTGACAAAAAAGTTTGAAACTGTTTGATTTTAAACTTTCTCCTGCTTTCACTTCGATGGGAATAATTTCGTTATTTTCGGTCTGTACCAAAAAATCCAGCTCGTATTTGCTGTTGTCAAAAGTGTGGTAATAAATGGATAGCGTTTCACTTAGGGCAAGTTGCTGAAACACATATTGCTCTGTCAAAGCTCCTTTAAATTCACGAAATACGACATCGCCTTGGGCAATAGTTTTGGCGTTCAGTCGCGACATGGCACTCAAGAGCCCTACATCATTGTGGAACAGCTTAAAAGCAGACAGCTCCTGATAAGCAACCAAAGGTAAGGCGGGTTTAGATGTGTTATATACTTTATGCAACAGACCTGCGTCTGTCAGCCATTGTATAGCTAACTCAAAGTCTTTTGCTCTTGCTCCCTCTTTGATTACTCCGTAAATGAATTTTTTATTCTCTTTCGACAATTGAGCCGGAATACTGTCCCAAACCATATTAATACGTGGCAGAATTTCTTTTGGGGCATGTTTTGAAAAATCACTTCGGTATGAAGCAATGATTTGATTCTGAAGAAGACGAACACTTTGCCAGTCGCGGTTAATAGCAAAATCGCTCACGGCTTCAGGCATGCCACCTATAAACAAATAATAGCGTAGGTAATTAACCAACTTTTGCTTGAAGAAACTTAAGTTTTCCAGATCTCCACTTTCCAAAAGTTTTGCTATACCAGTTTCGTCCATTGCCAATAAAAATTCGTGAAATGACATCGGGTATAGTTTCATAAAATCAACTTTCCCTACAGGGAAAGACTCCCCGTGATGAATATTTACACCCAAAAGAGAACCTGCTCCGATAATGTGGTACTCGGGAGCATCTTCATAAAAATATTTGAGTGCTGTAAGTCCTTTGGGTGCTGCCTGAATTTCGTCGAAAATAATTAGTGTATCATCCGCAGAAATTTTAAGATTGCAATATGCACTCAGTACAGTCATTATTCTATTGGCGTCAAAGTCTGTTTCAAACAGGTTTCTTGGGGCATTTGGATGTTCAAGATTGATATATGCAAGTTGTTTGTATTCCGTTTTTCCGAATTCCTTCAAAAGATAAGTCTTTCCTACCTGTCTTGCACCCAGGAAGAGTAGTGGTTTTCTATTTTTTGATAACTTCCACTTTTTCAGACTTTTAAATTTATATCTATACATTTTTCTCCTGCTTTTTAATCGCAAAATTACACTTTTCTCTAGTAGTATTACCTAAAATTTACACTTTTCTCCCGGTTTTTAATCAAAAAACTACACTTTTCTCCCGGTTTTTAATCAAAAAACTACACTTTTCTCCAATAATATAGCTTAAAAACCACATTTTTCTACGGGATTGCTAAATGCGTAAATTTCACATGATTTATATAGAATAAAGATATACAGATGAAACTTTAAATCATTATGTTTGTATAAATATAGACAAGTCTTTTATTTTATGCTCAGGATACACAACTACATATTAACTCGAGTATTATTGCCTCTGGTAACGCTTATGTTATTTCTGACAACTGCCAAGGCTGAGGGTTTGTTTCCTTCGTCTCAGACAAATTCGGTTGATGTATATATTGATGCCTACACCGGTGAATTGGTTGTGAACAATAAGGTCAGTAGCGTATATGAAGTAAGAATTTTTGATCTTACAGGCAAAGAGGTAATGAAAGCCGCGCAGCCGCAATCGGACTTGAATAGTCGCCTTGATATTTCCGGATTAAGCAAGGGACTTTACCTTGTTAGGGTGTCGCCCACTCCGGATGCTCCGGCTCTTACGATAAAAATAATGCTGCGCTAAGCCTCCGCTTAGCGCTTATTTACTTCACTTTCGGGAATGAAAATCATGGATATGCTGTTTACGCAGTGTCTAGTGTTTTCAGGTGTATGCCCCTCGCCGATAAAAACGTGACCAAGATGACCATCACAGCGTGCACAGGTGATTTCTGTCCTTCTTCCATCAGGATCAGGACTGCGCTTAACTGCTCCTTCAACTTCCTTGTCAAAAGATGGCCAACCACAATGAGCTTCAAATTTATCAACACTGTTGTATAGATGGGCTCCACATTGTTTGCAGACGTAAATACCGGGTTTATCTAAGAGATTATACTCGCCGGTAAAAGGCCGTTCGGTACCTTTATTTTTTATAACATACTCTTCTTCAGGAGTTAATGCTCTGAGATTGTTTGTTTTCATAGTCGAATCTTTTTGCGAATATAGAGAAATAGCTACAAACATAAAAACTGTTAGCGGCAGGTATTTTATATAATATCCTTGTTTTATTGAGGCTTGCATCGGCTTGTGAAGATTTGATTTAACATTTCGGCAATAAATAAACAATCAAAGCAGAGCAGAAGTTCATACCGATAAGTTACTTAATCTAATTCTAAATTAGCTAAGACAAGATTATAAAAATTAGCCGGTCCTTACGCAGAAAGCAAAAAAGTCTTAAAATGTAACTGTTTGTAATGTTGATTTTTAGATGAAGCAAATTGTGACTTTAACAAATTTCGGGTGTAGCACAAAACAGATTTCAGTATAAATGATTGTTATACAGTTGATTTATGAGGTTTGTTGGAACCGCTCTTTATCTTATATTTGTGCTTCAAAAATTAAAAAATCTTCTAAATTTTATAAAATGGGATTAAGAATAATTGTTCTGGCTAAACAGGTGCCTGACACCCGAAATGTGGGCAAGGATGCAATGAAAGCCGATGGAACAGTAAACAGGGCTGCCTTGGCGGCCATTTTCAATCCTGAAGACCTGAATGCTCTTGAGCAGGCGCTTCGGCTTAAGGATAGATATAAGGGAAGCACTGTTACCCTTTTAACAATGGGGCCAACCCGTGCTGCTGACATTATTCGTGAAGGCCTGTTCAGAGGTGCCGACGGAGGCTACTTGCTTACCGACCGTGCTTTTGCAGGTTCTGACACCCTGGCAACATCCTATGCTTTGTCTTGTGCCATCAGGAAAATTAAAGATTACGATTTGATTATAGCCGGACGTCAGGCAATTGATGGCGATACTGCTCAGGTAGGGCCACAGGTTGCCGAGAAACTAGGTTTGCCGCAAATCACTTATGCAGAGGAGATCCTTAGCGCCGAAAAGGGCAAGATTAAAATTAAACGTCGTTTGGAGCGAGGTGTCGAAACTGTCGAATCGCCTTATCCTGCCGTTATTACGGTCAACGGTTCGGCAGCTGCCTGCCGTCCCCGTTCGGCTAAGCTTTTGATGAAGTACAAACATGCCCGTACTATGTCTGAGCGCCAGACTCAATCGGAGGATTATATTGCGCAAACAGGGGATAGGGCCTATCTGCACATCGCCGAATGGGGCGTTAATGACGTGGAAACTGATTCGAAATGGCTGGGGCTGACCGGGTCGCCCACTAAGGTTAAGACCATTGAAAATGTAGTATTCCAGGCAAAAGAATCGAAGATTCTTAGTTCGTCTGATAGTGATATTGAAGGACTTATTCAGGAGCTTATTCTTAATCACACCATAGGTGGTTAAGCTTAATGGTTTATCTGATTTAAAGTTGATAATAATATAACAAAAATAGCCGTTGATTGATAAGGCGGCTGCCACGTGATAAAGAAAGACCCATGAATAGTATATTTGTAATATGCGAAGTGGATGAAGGCAAAATAGCCGATGTAAGTCTTGAATTACTTACAAAAGGTCGCACGCTCGCCACTACGCTCAAGTGCAAACTTGAAGCACTTGTTTTAGGTCACAAATTGGCCGGTATTGATAAAGAGATTTTCCCTTACGGCGCTGATGTAGTGCATATTGGTGATGATGAGCGACTGGCGCCCTATACTACCTTGCCTCATGCCGCTGTTATTAAAGGATTATTTACAGAGGAGAAGCCGCAAATAGGCTTGTTGGGAGCCACTACGATGGGGCGCGATTTGGGCCCGCGTGTGTCTTCTGCACTATTTAGCGGATTAACTGCCGATTGTACCGCACTTGAAATAGGCGACCACGAAGAAAAGAAAATTCAAAAAGTTTATAAAAATCTTTTGTATCAAATACGACCTGCATTCGGGGGTAATATAGTTGCCACAATTATTAACCCCGACTGTCGGCCCCAGATGGCTACGGTTCGCGAAGGTGTGATGAAAAAGGAAATTTTTAATCCTTCGCACAAAGGGGAACTAAAGAAACTTGATATAAACAAGTATTTACAACCTGAAGATTTGGTAGTCAAGGTTATAGAGCGACACATGGAAAAGAGCCGTGTTAATATCAAAAACTCATCAATTATCGTGGCAGGTGGCTACGGTGTTGGCTCGAAGGAGAATTTTGATTTGCTTTTCAATTTGGCTGAAGTAATAGGCGCCGAGGTAGGTGCCTCGCGTGCCGCTGTTGATGCGGGTTATGCCAGCCACGACAGGCAGATTGGTCAGACCGGTGTAACAGTACGTCCCAAGCTTTATATTGCCTGCGGAATTTCCGGTCAGATACAACATACGGCCGGTATGGAAGAGTCGTCGATGGTTATAGCCATTAACAATGATCCTATGGCTCCAATCAATAAGATTGCTGATTATGTAATAACCGGCGATGTGATGGAGATAATTCCCAAAATGATCAAGTATTATAAAAAGAACAGTAAATAGGCGCGAGCTAAAAACTATAAGAAAATGGCTAATTTTTTCACAGATAACTCCGATTTGCTATTTCATCTTAAGCACCCTTTGATGAAAAAGATCGTTGCGCTTAAAGAGCGTGACTTTGCAGATAAAGATAAGTTTGATTATGCCCCTTTAGATTTTGAAGATGCAATGGACAGCTACGAAAAGGTGCTGGAAATTGTGGGCGAAATTTGTGGCGATATAGTTGCACCCAACGCCGAAAGCGTTGACGCCGAAGGACCCAGGATCGTCAACAACGAGGTGATTTATGCAAAAGGCACGCAGGAAAACCTTGACGCCCTTGTTAAGGCTGGTCTTATGGGCATTACACTTCCCCGCAAATACGAAGGTCTCAACTTTCCCATTGTCCCCTATATTATGGCAGCCGATATTGTATCCCGTGCTGATGCAGGCTTTGTAAATATCTGGGGGCTTCAGGACTGTGCCGAAACTATTAACGAGTTTGCCGATGAAGATCAGAAACAACGTTTCCTTCCTCGTATTTCAAACGGCGAAACTGCTGCAATGGATCTTACTGAGCCTGATGCAGGTTCAGACTTGCAGGCCGTCCAACTGAAAGCAACTTTAAATGAGAAGGATGGCAAGTGGTATCTCAATGGTGTTAAGCGCTTTATTACCAATGGGGATGGTGATATTTCATTAGTATTGGCACGTAGTGAGGCCGGTACCTCTGATGGTCGTGGCTTGTCTATGTTTATTTATGACAGGAATCACAGAGCTGTAACTGTCCGTCGTATAGAAAACAAGATGGGTATCAAGGGTTCACCTACATGTGAGCTTGTGTTTAAAGATGCTCCTGCCGAATTAGTTGGTGAGCGCAAGCTGGGACTTATCAAGTATGTTATGGCACTTATGAACGGTGCTCGTTTGGGTATTGGAGCCCAGGCGGTTGGCCTTTCAGAGGCAGCCTACCGTGAGGCTTTAGCCTACGCTGAAGAACGCAAACAGTTTGGCAAGGCTATAATAGGTTTTCCCGCGGTTTATGAAATGTTGGGGCTTATGAAGGCTAAGCTTGATGCTTCACGCACCCTTTTGTATGAAACATCTCGTTATGTTGATGTTTACAAGAGCTATATGCATTTGAGCGAAGAGCGCACTCTTACAAAGGAAGAGCGTGATGATATGAAAACATATCAGAAGCTGGCCGATTATTTCACTCCTCTTTTGAAAGGGATGACAAGTGAGTATTGCAACCAGCTTGCCTATGATTCTTTGCAGATTCATGGAGGTAGTGGTTTTATGAAAGATTACCCTATCGAACGTATCTATCGTGATGCCAGAATTACCACTATTTATGAAGGAACAACTCAGCTACAGGTGGTATCGGCAATTCGGGGAGTTACCAACGGCGCTTTGCTCAACAGAATTCGCGAGTTTGAAGTAATGCCTCTGCAGCCCGAATTGCATGGGCTTAGAAGAACCTTGATAGGTATGACTGAGGAATATGAAAAAACAGTAAAACACCTTGCTGATATTCGTGATAATGAATACCTTGATTTCCATGCACGGAGATTAGTTGAGATGGCTGGACATATTATTATGGGTTACCTCTTGCTTCTGGATACCGAGCGTGATGACCGTTTCCGTACATCAACTGAAATTTATATCCGCTATGGGCGCGCCGAGAACAAGGCTCGTGCTGAATATATTTCTAATTTTTCAATTAATGATTTGGGTTTTTTCAAACCCAACTGATAGGGTACAACAGCTAATTACTAAGGGCTGCCACTAACATGGCAGCCTTTTTTCATGAATCTGCTGCTCCTATTCAAGACCTCCTTTGCATTTATTGGCTAAAACCAGCCAATAATGTTAAATATGTTTATAAGCAAAGAGAAGATGCTTTCAGTGCGATCGAGGCCGAAAATTTGAATAGTCCTAATTATGAATTATATACATTTTGGAGCTAAGAAAAAAGAATCGTAATTGAAACTTCTGGCTTTTATTTTAATTTAATGAAAATAATCCTTTGATTTTATTGCTTTTAACAAATCCTTTACTAATTTTACTCCTGATTATTTACACAAATTAACCAAACTTTAACGTTTTTGTATCATGAAAAAGTTATTTGCAGTTGCTGTTTGTAGTGCATTTTTATTTGTCGGATGTGCTGGAAGTTCAGCTAAAAAAGAAGAACAAAAAGTAGAAGATGCTGTTGAAGCAGTAGAAGAAAAAGCTCAAGACGTTTATCAAGAAGCTACTGAAGCTGTTGAAGACGCTGCTGAAGCCGTAGAAGATGCTGCTAATGCACTAGGCGAAAAAGTAGAGGAAGTTGTTGAATAACAATCTTTCTTTATAAAAAATCACGGGTTGTCTTGGAAAAGGCAACCCGTTATTTTTTAATATCTTCTAAGCTGTTTTTGTGAGCTGCTTCAATTTTAGACGCTGATTGGGTCCTTTAATAGATCTTTGTGCGTCCGGCCTTTTTGGGATTAACCAAGCGGCATAACCGAGCGAGCTTAGTTCACCAGGAATAGAACAGCTTAATATCTAGCTTCCCAATATTCAAAAAAATGACTCGATAGAGTGAGAACCGTTTTCGAAAAACAGTTGAGCTTTTTTTAATTTTTCGGGAGTACCTATATCAAACCATTGAGTATTCGCGTCTGCCAGCCATCCTTTAACAGGATAATCCTTTGCAAGTTTGAGATACTCGGGAATAATGGGGAAGTTGGTTTTGCTGTTATTTATCATACGCATAAAATCATACCTTAACAGCTGCACTCCTCCAAATCCCAGACTACTTACTTCTGTGTTTTTGTCGCCATGCCATATTTCTTCTCCTGTGGAGGGATTGTGCCATGCCTGTAGTTGCATTTGCTTGTCGAAGAGCAGATATCGTGAGGCTTTCCTTTTTTGAACCATTAAGCTGGCAAGGTTATTATCTTTGTGATGTTGCTCAATAAGTTTTGAAATTGGTGCATTACAAACTATATCGACATTATAAACTAATATATCAGCACCGTAATCGAAGTAACTTATTGCATTTAACAGGCCGCCACCGGTGTCTAGTAACTCCTTACTCTCGTCGGATAATATTATCTCCATGTTAGGAGTATAATAATCGTAGAGAAATCTTTTTATCTGGTCGGCAAAGTGATGCACATTAATCACCACGCGTGATACTCCCAGACCTTTCATTTTACGCAGGGCTATTTCAAGCAAGGTGTAGCCTCCTACTTTAACCAGGGCCTTAGGTATAGTATCAGTGATAGGACGTAGTCGTGAGCCTATACCGGCAGCGAAAATCATAGCATTAAGCGTCATAATTCCTTAGTTTTTTTGTCAGACTTTGGCAGTTCTGAATAAAGCCATTGTGCTACTTTAGCCGTAACGTGTGCTGCAATAGGCGACAGGAAAATCAGTACGTGAAAGATTACCACAGTCTTTAATAATACTACTATGCTGAGCGAGTATAGATTTAGCGCTATTAGCAGTATCAGTACTGCAAAGGATGATACTTTTGTAACAACATGCATCCGTCCGTAGAGATTATTAAATCTTACTATTCCAATTGATGCTACTAGAACAATAAGCGCACTTAGAATAATTAATATGCCAGATATGTATTCAATCATTTTCGGATCTCCTTTTATGTAAGAAACGTGCAATAATCATAGAGCCGATAACCAGCAGGAGCGATACTACCAGAGCAACGTCTAATCCGTAGGTGTTCTTGGAATATATGGAATCGCAAATTATAATACAAACAATAATAATGGATATCTGATCAAGGGCAATTACACGGTCGGGGAGCGTAGGACCGCGGAATAAACGGATGAGGGGGAAGACCATGCTAATTGTCATAATCCATATTGCGCCTACTGCTGAATATTCAAGGAATGTTGAAGGATCCATATCAAATAGCTTTTTTAAGTAAGGCTTCGAATTTAGCAGCGTCCTTGTAAAATTGTTCGCGTTCATGCAGGTTCAATAAATGAATGATGAAGGATCTTCCATCTTCTGATACATCAATGGCTAGTGAGCCGGGCGTCATACTTATCATATTGAAAAGGATAAGCTCCTGCCAGGGTTTTTCAAGATTTGTATGGTAGGTAAGTACCATTCCTTCATCTCCTTTGGAGCCCTTTAGTATTAGTAGGGCAATAGCCCATCCCGATTCTATTATTTTGTAACAAAAAAACAAGAACAGCAAGGCCTGGTAATAGACATTAACTGCCAGTCTAACGAAGTAATGCTTTTTAATTGATTGCCAAAACATAGTTTATATATTTTGAGGGATTCAACAAATCGCGTGCGGCCAGGGAGCAATACTCGCCTATCGGTTCGGCAAAGAGTCCCATTCCTATTATTGCTGCAGCCATAAAAAGAGATGCCGCAAGCATCCTGTTGGCCGGTTTTGCTTCTGTGTCTTTTGGTAAACGCTTGTCTGAAGGGGGTAGTTTCCAGAATACCTCAAGCCATATTTTAACCATCGAAAACAAGGTGATAAGCCCAACAAATAAGGCTATCATAGATATGAATATTTGATTGGCCTCTATTCCGGCTTTCAGCACCATATATTTTCCGAAAAAACCGCTTAGCGGCGGAAGGCCGGCAAGGCTAAAGGCTGATATAAAGAAGACAACACCCCATACCGGACTCTTTTGAAACATATTACCCAGAATTTTAAGGTTAAGGCTGCGTTTTTCGCGATGCACCCATCCGGCCACCAGAAAGGCATTGGTCTTTGAGAGCATATTGTGAGCAATAAAAAAGATAGCGGCAGCTATCCCGGCCTCGGTAAAAAACCCAAGTGCTATAAGCATATAACCGGCCTGGCTGATAATATGAAAAGACAGAATTTTGCGAAAATCGCTTTGTGAGGATGCCGCAATTACGCCCACAACCATAGACAAAGCACCCATCCACAGCACAAGGCGGCTCCAGAACTCAAAGTCGTGATAAAGGAATAAGGTGAAAATCCTTATCATTGAGTAAATTCCTACCTTCGTGAGGAGTCCTGCAAATAACGCGGTGATAGCAGGAGGAGGGGTATGGTAAGAAGCAGGTAGCCAGAAGAAGAAAGGAAACAGAGCCCCTTTTATGGCAAAGCCCACAAATATTAGTATCAAGGCAGGATTAAGAGCTGCCAGATTTTCTTTAGCAAGTGACATCTTATAAGAAATATCGGCCATGTTAAGTGAGCCTATCTTGCCATATAGAAGTCCGATTCCTGCAACAAAGAACATTGACCCGATAAGGTTTAGTATCAAATATTTTATTGAGCCTTCAAGTTGTTTTCGTTCTCCGCCCAAGCCCATTAGTATAAACGAAGATATTAACATCACTTCAAACCAGACGTAGAGATTAAAGATGTCACCGGCGATAAAACTTCCGTTGACGCCTAATAAAATACCAAAAGAATAAAAGAAATATCCGTTTTTCCTTCTCTCTTTGTCAAGCGATTGAGTTGAGTAAACTGTAACAAGCAAAAACACAAAAGCTGCCAGAAGCAACATAAAGGCGCTGAAACGGTCGGCCACAAGGGATATGCCGTAAGGCGCAGGCCATGAGCCCATGTTGACAACTATTATATCCTGCAGATTTACACTTTTTAGAACAACCAGAGTCCACACCAGGTTGGCTGAGGCAAAGACCAGAGCCAGCTGTCTTTTTATCTTTGGCCTTTTTAATAAAAGACCAAGCATAAGATAGCTGAAAGGCAGTAATATAAGGGTAAACAATATCATCGTTGGTCGGTGTTTTTAAGTTGATCCAGGTCGTGCGTTCCGGTTACATCAAAATATCTATATTTTAAGGCCAGGATGTATGCCGACATACCCAGACTTATTACTATCGCCGTTAAAATAAGAGCCTGGGGAAGAGGATCAGATATTAATGAGGGGTCTGCGACTTCAGCGCCCTCTTCTATTATGGCAACCCCGCCGCGTTTTATCCCGCCTGCCATAAAAATTATAAGGTTAGTTGCATTACTTAGCAAAAATATGCCCAGGATAACCTTTACGATACTGCGCCGAAGTACGAGATAGACTCCGCAGGCGTATAGCAAACCTATAAATATCGCGATCAAGTGTTCCATTCCAAAACCTCCATAATAGTGATAATAACAGATAATATCAGTCCGGCAACCCCTACATAAATGCCGGTGTCAAAGATTAAGGGAGTGCCTAAATGAACCGTTCCAAGCAGGGGCCAGAGCCCTTCGTACCATATTCCCGTAAGTGGTTCTTCGCCAAAAAACAAGGGAATCACGGCAGCCAAAATTACCAAAGAAAGACCGATGCCCATCCATGTACGGCTATTAAAGCGGATTATCTTCTTTATTTCGTTTGAACCGAAAACAATGCCGTAGAAAATAAAGCCGGTAGCAAGAACGATTCCTCCTATAAAACCTCCGCCCGGGCTATTGTGCCCTCTAAACAGCAGATATAGAGAAATAATAGCCATTACTTTCAGGAAGAGCCGTGTTGTTTTTTCTAATATTACGTTATTCATCAACAGTTGCTTTAACTAAATTTTATTTCAACTAATTGTTGGAGTCAGGCTCCGTTAATTCCTGAGAACCGCGTCGTTTGAGCTTTTTTATTGTTTTAATCTGAAATCTGAAAAGGGAGTAAACGCCCGTCGCAGCCAAGGTTAGCACTGCTATCTCGCCCATAGTATCAAGGGCTCTGAAATCTACAAGTATCACGTTTACAATATTTCCCCCATGAGCCATCGTGTATGCATTTTCGGCAAAGAAACCCGAAATGGGCTCATTGAGTTGCAAAAACCTTGCTTCGAGTACTACCAAAGTCACGAAAACACCGATTCCTAAAGATATTATTCCATCTCTTAGTCTGGTTTTTTTATTTGAAAGAATTGCAAATTCGGGCAGGTAGTAAATTACCAACACGAAAATAACCATCAACACGGTTTCTGCCAGGAATTGAGTGATGGCCAAATCTACTGCGCCATAATATAGATAGAGCATGGCTATGCCATATCCGCTTACCCCGAGTGCTATAATTGCTGCAAGTCTTGATTTTGTAAAAACTGTATAGACCACCGCCAGTGATGAAACAATCAGTAGCATTAACACATGAAGCTTTACAGGGCCGGGAGCGGTATCCGTTATTTCCATATTTTTCATACGGAACAGTTGAAGGGCTACCAAAGCCATTACCACAAGGAAGAAGGTCAAAAGATAGTAACGATGATATCCGTGCTGAATTCTATTCGTGCTTCTTGCCGCTCCTTTCAGGTAATTATTTATGCTGTTGGTGAAGAGCGTTGGCAGATGGTAAATATCAAACCATACTATCATCTTAACAATTAACTTTGTTACAGGTTTGCGCAGGATGAAGATCAAAATGCCCGACAGCACTGTGAAGATGCTTACTCTCAACACATCATTATATCCATGCCAAAGTGAAAGCTTTGTATCATACACTATATTTCCCATAAAGTATAAAGCATTGCTTACCAGAGCGTTAAGCATTTGAGGGTAGAGCCCTAATAATACTCCTGAAATTGCCAGAACTACCGGTCCCAAAAGCATAGTGAAAGGGATTTCCCGCTCTTTGTAATGAAGAACTATGTCCTCTCTATCCTTCTTTTTGGTAAATAGTTGATAGTAGATGTTAATGGCTACTGCTACAAGCATTATGTTGGCACCTACACTCAAAGGAAGTATCAGCCATGATACATCGGGCAATTGCATCTTTGCTTCATAGATAAGCTCTTTGCCTATAAAACCTAACATTGGAGGTAGGCCTGCCATTGATACAAGAGCTAGAAGCGTCACTATTGCAGTTATCGGTAAACTCCTGAAAAGTCCATGAAGTGCATAAATATCCCTCGTGCCTGTGGTCTTTTCTACTATCCCGGCTACCATAAACAGCCCTCCCTTGTAAAGACCATGTACGATAAAAAATACCAAGGCGGCTTTCAGTGAGTCGGTCGTGTCTATGCCAACGAGTAATACCATGGTGCCTAAAGCGCTGATTGTCGTAAATGCAAGTATGCGTTTCAAATCCCGCTGTCCTAAAGCGAAAAATGCGCCCAAAAACATAGTTATGCAGCCCGTAATCATAAGTGAGTACTTCCAGAATACTGTGCCTCCCATAACCGGATAGAGTCGCATCAGAAGAAAGACCCCCGCGTTTACCATCGTGGCACTATGAAGATAGGCGCTGACAGGGGTGGGAGCCTCCATAGCCCCGGGCAGCCAGAAGTGAAAAGGGAACTGGGCTGATTTTGTAATAGCAGCAAGGATTATAAGAGTAAGAATAAGGTAGTAATGCGGATGATTTCCTACATGAATGTGTTGCCTAAGAAGGTCACTAACATTATAGCTGCCGCAAATGTTGCCTATTAGTATCACGGCAAATAGCAAACTCAGGCCTCCAAAGCCCGTAATTAGCAACGCCTGCAAGGCGGCCTGCCTCGACTTTTCCCGGTGGTGGTCAAAGCCGATAAGGAAGAAGGAGGCAACACTGGTTATCTCCCAAAACATAAACATTATGATCAGATTGTCTGAAAAGACCATACCAATCATAGAGCCCATGAAAAACATCAGGTAGGTATAGAAATGACCCTGACGCTCATATTTTGCCATGTATTTGGCAGAGTAAAGCAGGATAAGGAATCCTATCCCGCTGATGAGAAGACCAAATATTAATGTTAAACCGTCTATTCGGAAGGCGAGGTTCATACCCGGCAAAAAAACTATCGGGGTGTCAAGGATAAAGCCCTCATGAGGCGCCAGATGGAGAGCTTCGACAAGCAGGCATATAAAAATCAACAGAGGAATAAACGAAAGATACAGACCCGTTTTTTGTCGCCATACACCGTACAGAAAGGGTGTAAATATGGCTGCCACAAATATCAGAGCCACTAGTATAGTAAGAATATTACCCATCCAATTCTTTTATCAGTTATTGAGGCTCAAAGTTTTACGCTCGATGTTAAAAGTCAATTTCCTTTACCTTAAATTTCCTGTTCCACATGCTTAATCCTGATATTTACCTGAAATTTTTCTTTCAGATGGCGGGCCATCTGTTCAGCACAATAAACCGAGCGATGCCTTCCACCTGTACAACCAAAATTTATCATCAAATGTTTAAAATCCCGCTCGATATATTTCTCAAGCGATTGGTCAACTATGCTGAAGCAGTTATCCAGAAACAGATGCATTTCAGGCTCTTTTTCAAAGAAAGCAATAACTTCAGGGTCTTTGCCTGTTTTAGTTTTGTATTCTTCGTAGCGACCCGGATTGTGTATGGCACGGCAATCAAATACAAAACCACCGCCATGGCCGTTAAAATCTATAGGAATGCCCCTTTTGTATGAGAAACTATTAATAGTAACCGTCAGATCGTGGCCGGCAGAAATTTGCAACAATCTTTCGTTGTGGGTGATTTCCCGTAAGGCGGCGTAAAGAGTGGGAAAATTATCCGGTATTTTTTGAGTTGTGAGTATGTAGTTGATATTGTTCATAGCAAAGGGGATACTCTTAAGGAAATGTTCCTTTTTTTCATAAAAACCCCTAAAGCCATAAGCTCCCATGGCCTGCATAATGCGTATCAGAACATAAGCGTTAAATGTTTCCCTGAATTGACTTTCGTTGATTTCAGTCTTCTGAGAGATTAGCATTATATAATGATTCAAAAGTTCATTGCGTAAGGATTGAGGCAAATCGGCCTTGGCATCATACAGCAGAGAAGCAAGATCATATTGCAGCGCACCCATGCGACCACCCTGATAATCTATAAATGCAGGTTTGTTGTCAACTACCATAATATTGCGACTTTGAAAGTCGCGATACATAAAATATGAGCAGTCGGTATTGAGCAAATAGTCTGTGAATCGGTTGAAATCATCCTCCAAAAGCTGCTCGTCAAAACTAATGCGGGCAAGTTTCACAAAGTAGTATTTGAAATAGTGGAGATCCCACATCATCGACTGCTTATCAAACTTCTCACGAGGATGACAAAGCGAAAAATCCACATTTTTGCCTATTATCTGGAATTCTATTAACTGACTAATGCATGACTTATAAAAATCAACTATCGCCGATGGGATTTCTTTGCCCCGACGGGCAGTCGATAACCAGTCGAATAGGGTGTTATTACCCAAGTCTTCCAGCAGGTAGCAATCCATTTCAGCGTCAACAACATAGATTTCAGGCACTTTTAATCCTTTGTCGTGAAAAAAGCGACTGAACTCAATAAAGGTTCTGTTTTCTTTTAGGTCCTTATTAACAGCACCCAAAACAGAACTCGTCTTGCCTGTTATGCGATAATAACGACGATATGAACCTGATGCCGGAAGCTTGCTTACCGCTTCGGCTGTCTCTCCCGACCATTGTTCAAACAAGGCTATAACTCTTTCTTTTGCAGATGCTTCCAAGTAAACTGTTTTTTGTAGTTACATAATGTGGATATAAATATAAGAAAACACGATGGCAAATAATATAGAAGGTAGCATATTGCTAATTTCGATTTTCGTTACTTTAATCATATTGAGTCCTATACCCATTAATAACACGCCTCCGGTAGCGGATAAATCATCAATAATGGCCATATCGAAAAAATAGCCAAGATAGATGGCCAAGACTGTTATGCTGCCTTGATAGATAAAAAGAGGGATGGATGAGAACAATACACCCAAGCCTAAAGCAGAACCCAAAGCGATAGCCGCGAATCCGTCTATTGTTGCCTTGGTAAACAGTAGTTGTGAGCCTTTACCCACACCTTCTTCGATAGGACCCAAAATGGCCAATGCGCCCATACAAAAGAGCAGAAAGGCCGTAATCAGCCCATCACCAAAATTTTCCCCGACAGCCGTGAAACGCTTCTTTAGTTTAGCAAAGGCGTTTTCAATTCTCTGGTTTAGATTTAGTAAGACGCCGCTTATAGAACCGGCTAATATTGAAAGGACGACAACAACCAGAGAATGACTCTTTATAAATAGGGAAATACCAATGCCCAGGGTTATAAGACCAAGTCCCTGAAATGCTATCTCTATTGTTTTCTCAGACAATCTCTTCTTGAAGAGAATGCCTATTGTTCCGCCTACCACTATGGCTGCGGCATTTATTATGGTACCAATCATTAGCTGCCTCTTTGGTGATGTGCCACAAAAATAAGATGTTTTTGAAGATTTACATTGTATCCACGATCCTGTTTCTAACTATATTGGCAATTTGCTCGTAGCTGTTGTCTGCGGGATAAACCGGAGCCAAAAACTCGACCTGCACCTTTTTCCAGGGACGCGGGAATTTGCTACCCTTGGGAAGTGCCTCTATTGCACCGCTTATAGCTACCGGAACTACCGGAATATTAAGCTCTCTGCTTAATATCGCGAAAGTCTTCTTAAACTGCCCTATTGTCCCGTTTACCGAGCGTGTTCCTTCCGGGAAAATAATAAGGTTTTTGTGATGGCGTAAGACCTCAGCCAGTTTTTGTATCGATTCCTTAAGGTTCTTATTTAGATCGACAACTATAACATTATTTTTATTTGCCAGAAACTTCATAAATGGACTCTCAACATGCTGCGCTTTGGCGTAAAAAAACGTTTTACCTATCTGCTTGGTGCGCAGTAAAGATGTTACAAACAAGCCGTCGAAAAAGCTCTGATGATTGGGGGCAATGATGCAGGGGCCCTCGGGAATGTTCTCCAAACCCTTTGAACGATATCTGAAGTATAACTTAAACAAAAATTTAGAAGAGCGCATAGCAACCCGCGTAGGATACCATGAGACAGGCATCTTGAAACTAACCTTTTCGCGCAATATGCTTGTCCAGTCGGTTTTGCCTTCTTCCATTTTTGTTTTCTTTTCAGAAATATATTCAGAAAGCTTCTCTACAGTCTGAAACTTCATCAAATCGGCGGCCTCGATATCGACCCCAAAGCTTTGGTTAAGAAATACCTGCAGGCCAACTCTGTCAAGGGAGTCCATAGCCAAATCAAATTCCAGATGATGATGAGGTTTAACCTTTTTGCCCTTTTCGGCCGTCAAGAAATCAGCTATTATGCGTAATTCTTCAGTAAGCTCTTTCTCTGGTGTCAACTCATCCTCTGCCTTTGTTTCTGTGGCATAAGCATCCAGCTTAAATCTCTGAAGCTTACCAAGTCTGGTGCGTGGCAATTCCTTATCGGTAAGGTAAAACTTCATTATCCGTTTGTAGGAAGAAACCTTTTGATTAAGCGGCTCTATCACTTCTTCACGGATTTTTTCATAAATCGGGCCGGAAGTTTCTTCCCCTGTCTTGGCTAAGATAATCGCGTGGATTTGTTCTTCGTGGAAAAATACGCCGCAATCAGACACCAATTCAGAAGCCAGCAATTCTTCTTCAAGTTCATTTGGGTTTACATTCTTTCCGTTACTTAGAATGATAATTTCCTTTTTACGACCGGTAATGTAGAGATAGCCATCCTTGTCTATATAGCCCAAATCGCCCGTATGTAGCCAGCCATCCTTGATAACTTCCCTCGTTGCTTCGGGATTGTTATAGTAGCCCTTCATAATATTATCTCCCTTGGCTGCAATTTCACCATCAATAATTTTTATTTCTGTGTCAAAAAGTGCTTCTCCGGGCGAGCCTATGCGAACCCTGCCGGGTCGTGTAAATGTTATCATCGGAGCAGCTTCGGTCATGCCAAAGCCTTCGAGTACTTCAAAGCCCAAAGTCTTAAAGTCGTTGCCAACTTCAGGGTCGAGAGCAGCACCGCCCGACACAAGGTGTTTTATTTCGCCGCCAAACTTTTTGTGAACTGAGCTGAAAATCAGACGCGAGAATTTTTGAGAATTAATTTTCCGGGCAAGGGCGAATAGGGCTTTTGCCACTTTGCTTTGCTCAATTTTAACCATAATGCCTTTCCTTATAGCGGCATAAAGGCGAGGTACTCCTATTACGATAGTTATCTTGTTGTGATTGAGCGTATTGATAATATCATCTGAAGCCATTGAGGGACTGATGGCCACTGAGCCCCCGGCATGCAAAGGAGCCACAAGCGACCCTAAAAGCGGGAATATATGATGCAAGGGCAAGAGTATCATTACCCTTGAGTCTTTTGTAAATATCTTTATTTTATTAACTACGCCGTTCAGATTTGCCATCAGATTGCGGTAGGAAAGCATTACGCCTTTGGGTGCCCCGGTTGTGCCGGAGGTGTAAATAAGTATGGCGGTGCTGTCCAATTCGTATGAAGGTAATGATGAAACTGAAGTATGATCCTGCCTGACTTTTTCATACTCATCAATTACAACAAGCTTAGCCATAATGCCCGCTTGAGTCATGGCCTGTTCGAGCTGGTCTTTTTTATTGGCCGATACAAACACAAGGCTAGGAGTAGAGTCATTAAGAATATAGGCAACTTCCGAAACAGTAGCCATAAAATCTATGGGAACGGCTATTGCAGCCTTTTTCCAGATAGCAAGAAAGGAGTATATCCAAGCCGGTCTGTTTTCTGAAAATATAACCACGCGTTCTCCTGCTGCTACCTTCATCAGTTCGCTGTACTCTTCCATCTTGGCGAACATCCTGCTATAACTAATTGCTTCTGAACCAACTGTTATAGCTATTTTCTCTCCATGGTTTTTTATCATACTTTTACTTAAAATAAGACTGCAAAAGTAGTAATTCATTGCTTATTAACGAAATTCCTTTTTCGAAGACTGATTTTCCGGACAGGAGGCTCGCATATTTACTTTGAACTTTGTGTATAGATGCTTATATTTATATTATTTGCTAACAAAAAAATAATTGCCATGGAAAAAATCTATATTTTATTGGCCTCAGGATTTGAGGAGGTTGAAGCAATAACACCTGCCGACGTGCTAAGGCGCGCAGGCTATGAAGTTTTCCTGGTATCGACTACCGGAGCTCCTAATGTTAAAGGTGTTCATAATATTGAAGTGAAATGCGATATTTTTATGAACGATGTAATTGTGGACGGAGCTACAATGCTACTACTGCCGGGAGGTATTCCAGGTGCAACCAATCTAATGGCTAACGAAAGAGTTAAGAAGCTTATTACTCAATTTCATGATAGCGGCAAGTGGATAGCCGCTATTTGTGCTGCCCCAATGATATTGGGTGAAATGCATCTGCTAAAAGGGAAAAAAGCTACCTGCTATCCCGGCTTTGAAAAGCATCTGCATGGCGCGATAGTTGTCGATCGCCCCGCCATTAGCGATGGCAAAATCATTACAGGCAGAGGAATTGGTGCAGCGATGGCTTTTTCCCTCGAAATAGTAAAAAATCTTTCCGGGGAGGCTAGTATGCTTGAAATGAAAAAGAAAATGGTTGTGGATTGAGATATTCATTCTTAAGAGGCGGAAGGGTGTAGGAGGAAGTAAGCTCCATCCGGTCTTTAGAATATCCTCGTTCCAAAAATAAACCTTTCATTCCACCAGGGATTGTGCACAGAGCTTATAGTAACGCCCTGTGAAGAAGAGGCATGGATAAACTCATCATTGCCCAGATAGATGCCTGAATGGGTGATGAATTTGTTGGTATTGTATGATCTGATGAAGAAAATCAGGTCGCCACGTTGCAGTTGAGATAGCTCGTAGATGATTTTGCCATATCGGGCTTGCTCTTCCGAGCCGTGAGGAAGATTTATTCCGTGAGTTTTGAAAGTAGTTACCAATAAGCCTGAGCAGTCCATGCATTTTTTTGTAGTGCCGCCCATGCAGTGCGGCGTTCCCAGGTATTTTTGAGCCGTATTGATTAGCTCAGAGGCTGTTGTATTCGAGGTCTTAAGTGTCTTTTCGGTTCCGGCTTCTAAAAACAATTCCAGGTCGCTCTTAGCTTTTCTATCCAATGAAAGATTGGAGCTTTGCTGCGGATAGCTTTGACTTTGGCATGAAGTGTTAGCAATCAGTAAGATACAGGCAAAAGCCAAAGGCCAATATATTTTGAGGTAAGCCTTGGAGGCAGGACTATTATTTCTATTAATTAATATCATGAGCAGATTGTTAAGATTGATTAATGCTAAATGTTCATTGTTAAAGATACTCTTTCTACAACATTTACCTGCAAAGAGATGTTTATATTATTTATTTAGGCAAACTATAAAATATATCATAGTATGAGATTTTCCACACTTTGTCCGGTTTCTGATGCCGGCATGAATAAATGGGTAACTCGCTTTAACGCAATTTTTACCTTTCTGCTTCTCTTGCTTTTTTTTAAGACCCAAAGTCTTTTTGTTATAATTTTTTTGGCTCTGGATTTTGCCTTAAGAGCTAATGAGCTTTCAAAATATAGTCCTCTTGCTATTCTTTCAAAATTTGTGGTTAAAATATTGGGCATCAAGACTTTTGTTATAAATGCCGGACCTAAGCTCTTTGCGGCTCGTATTGGCTATACTTTTTGCATCCTTATCCTACTCTTAGGACTGTTCAGATTGCCTGTGGCTGCAAATGTTGTAGCCGGAATATTGGCCCTCTTTGCCTTCCTTGAAGGAGCTTTTGGATTTTGTATGGCATGTTATCTCTATCCTTTTGTATATAAATTTGCTTATCGAGAAAGCTACCGGGAGTAAAAGCTGTCTGTCTTAAGACTGCTTATATGACAGAATATCTGCACTGCTGCCCTTTTGTCACTTTTGCTCGTTTGGCACAGGCTTTGAATTATTCAAGGTCGCTATAATTATGTAATATAAAATAAAATATAAAAAGAGTAAGCTATGCAAAAAGGCAGTATTGGTGTTAGCACCGAGAACATTTTTCCGATAATTAAGAAATACCTCTATTCCGACCACGAAATATTCCTGCGTGAGTTGGTGTCGAATGCGGTAGATGCAAGCCAAAAATTGAAGACCTTGGCCAGTGTGGGCGAGTTTAAAGGTGAAATAGGCGAACTTAAAGTCAGGGTATCTTTGGATGAAAAAAAGAAAACCCTGACCATTAGCGATAGCGGTGTTGGTATGACCGCCGAGGAAATTGATAAGTATATCAATCAATTGGCATTTTCGGGGGCAAACGACTTTTTAGAAAAGTATAAGAAAGACGTTAATGCCATAATAGGGCACTTTGGACTTGGATTTTACAGCTCGTTTATGGTTGCCCAAAAGGTTGAAATTCATACACTTTCGTATAAGGAAGGGGCTCAGCCCGTCAAATGGAGCTGTGATGGTTCTACGGAATTTACCATAGAAGAGATCAAGAAGGAAACACGCGGCACGGATATCGTTTTATACATTGATGACGAGAATAAGAAGTTCCTTGAAAAGGATGAGATAAGCAGACTTTTGAAGAAGTATTGTCGTTTCCTTCCGGTAGAGATTGTGTTTGGTAAACAAACGGAATGGAAGGATGGCAAGAGTGTTGATACCGACAAGGATAACGTTATCAACGTAACAAATCCACTTTGGACGCGAAAACCTGCAGAGATTAAAGAAGAGGAATATAAGGAGTTCTATAACGACTTATATCCAATGACTGAAGACCCGCTCTTCAATATCCATCTGAACGTTGATTATCCTTTCAACCTGACAGGTATTCTATATTTTCCGAAAATCAAGAACAATATAGAGATTCAAAAAAACAAGATTCAGCTTTACAGTAATCAGGTTTATGTTACCGACTCGGTAGAAGGCATTGTACCTGAGTTTTTAACTCTGCTTCACGGTGTAATTGACTCTCCTGACATCCCGCTTAATGTTTCGCGCTCATACTTACAGAGTGATTCTAATGTTAAGAAGATTTCAGGGCATATCACAAAGAAGGTATCCGACAGACTTGAGGAGATTTTTAAAAACGACCGAAAGGCACTGGAAGATAAGTGGGGTGATTTGAAGCTCTTTATTGAGTATGGAATGTTGACCGATGAGAAGTTTTACGAAAGGGCTGCCAAGTTTGCTTTGCTTACCAACACGGAGAATAAGCATTTTACCTTTGGAGAATATAAGGATGTTATCAAGTCCAATCACACAGACAAAGACGGCAACCTTGTTTACCTTTATAGCACTAATAAGGATGAACAATATTCTTTTATCGAGGCTGCCAAAAGTAAAGGTTATGATGTTTTGCTTATGGATGGTCACTTCGACGTTCACTTTGTAAACCTGCTTGAGCAGAAATTTGAGAAGAGTCGCTTTGTCAGGGTTGATAGCGATGTGGTTGAAAAACTTATTCCAAAAGAAGGCGAAAAGGAGCTGACATTGACAGCTACGCAGCGCGAAGAGCTTACAAGTCTCTTTTCATCACAAATTCCTCAGCTTGCAAAATCACATTTTGTAGTAAGTTTTGAGGCTATGGGCGAGAAAGATTCCCCTGTAATGATTACTCAGCAGGAATTTATGAGGCGTATGAAAGAAATGAGCGCCCTTGGCGGTGGAATGATGTTCTATGGGGATATGCCCGATAGCTATAATTTGGTTGTCAATGGTAATCACCCGATGATTAGCAGAATTTCAAACGATCTGGAGGCCGAACTAGGTGATAAGTTGAAAACTATCTATGGTCGTATCAGCTCTTTGGATTCACGTAAGTCTGAGCTTGAAGCAGCCCGAAAGGATAAGAAGGAGGAGGAAATCCCGCAGGCCGAGAAAGAGGAAATGGATGATGTCGAGAAGAAGCTCAGTGAGCAAAAGGCTAAGAAAGAAGAACTTCTTAAAAATTATGCTTCAAAGAATAAATTAATATCACAACTAATTGACCTTGCTCTGCTTTCTAATAATATGCTTAAAGGCGAGGCGCTTAGCAAATTTGTGAAACGCAGTATCGAGTTGATTTAAATTTAAAAAAAAAGGCTGTCCAAAAAGCGGGACAGCCTTTTTTTTATGTTTATTTTTTATGGAATTTATCATTATTCCATTTTTAAATCGTTGCCAACCGAATTGTTTTACCCCGCGGATGTATTCAACGGATACAATGGATTCAAATGCCCCCAAAATATCACCAACCGTTTTTGGTTTATCTGTAGGGGCAATTGCCTGTTGGCGGCCTATCTATATTATTTCCAGATGTTCGGCATGCATCCATCCTGTGCTGCCGTCTTCAAGTTGAATTTCGTACCAGTTGTTAAGCTCCTGAATCAATTTAACCCGTACTCCTTCATGCAACACAAAAAGCTCTGTGCCTCCTGCCTCGGGTGCGCTGCGTACCGTTACCGAAGGAGAAAATACTATTGCCCGATTACGGTTTTGCAAGTGTTGCTTTTGTTGATGAGAATAAGTGAAAGTTGTTATAGAAATCAGCAATGCTACTATTCCGGCAAAGAATGCCAGTTTGCGGAAATTGCTTCGCTGTGAGAAGAAGAAAATAAGTAAACAAGTTAAAACGACCACAAAGGCGGCTATGGAGATAAGTGCCCAGGTGTCTGAGTCGGTGTTGTTGCGAAAGCCGGAAAACCAGCGGGTGAGAAAGAATACCCCCACGGGTTCAATTTTATCGGTAATCTGCCCATAGGCCAAACTCAGATTATATCTGATATCGCTGTCGTGAGGAGCTAATAGAAGAGCTCTCTCATAATTCAATATAGCTGCCGGTAGCAGAGCCTGACGATAGTAGGCATTACCCAGGTTGTAATACAGCTCGGGAGCCTCCATTCCCGATTTCAAAATCTCTTCATAAAGTTCAATAGCACTTTCATATTGCCCCTCTGCATAATATTGGTTGCCCGTTTCAAAGCGACTGTCTGTGATGGCGCTTATCTGAGTTAGCGGCAACAGTATCAATGCTAAGACTAAAAAAGCTCTCTTGATTGTTTTATATCTGCTCATAACTCTTTTGTTTGTCTTTCTTACTTTTTCTTTTTTAACTGACCTTCAAGCTTGCTAATTGTTGCTATACTCTTTTTGTAAAGTTCGTCGCGTTCGCCATGGTCATTTGTTGGAGAATAACGCGCATACTCGCAAGTGTCCAGGATGGACAAAAATTCATCTGTTGTTTCCTGATCTGCGCCATTGTCCAAAAGGATTGAGCGGGCATTGTCTTTGGTTAACGAAGAGCCCGGGATAGAAAGCTTATCACCGGTATATCCCCAGAGTGCTCTGGTCAGCTCTTCAAAAAAGCCTTCCTTATTTCCCTTCTTGAGGAGTTCGGCCGATTGCTTCAGGCGCTTTTTTGCAAGTTTATTAGCCTTTCTGTTTTTCACCCTCGCTAGATCAGCATTTTCTTTTATACGCTTTTTATTCAACAGATAAATAGCTATAAACAGCAATAAGGGAATTATATAGCCCAAAATAAAGAGGGTGGAACCAAACAGGAAGCTGTCGGCCGGCTTAAGAACAACGGAACCGCTTTTTATATAACGAATATCCTGACCCAGAAATTTCACGCTTTCGCGGGTAGTACTGCCCGGCCTGCCTGCTGAGCTTGTTATTGCTTCTTCACCGCTTCCCCGAGCCACTTCTATTGTTATGCCCTCGCTGCGAAGGGTCTGATAACGACCTGTCGATGGATTGAAAAAGCTATATTCGACTGGGGGAATCTCAAAACGACCCGAGTGACGCGGTATAATAAGCGTCTCAACAATTCTGCTCCCTTTGCCTCCTTGCCAGGTCTGTGCGATATTATTGCTAACGTTGGGATCGAAAACATCAAAATCGGGAGGTATTTGAAAGGTCGGATTCTTTGCCAGGCGATGGTTGCCGGTACCTGAAATTTCCGCCTTCAGCGTGATACCGTCATTTACCTCTGCCTGAGTTTTTGAGGCAGTAACTTTCATGCTGACATTTCCCACAATTCCCGAAAAACTTGCGGAACGAGGGGAGGGCAGGGCCTTGATCTTTACTGTTAAGGGCTTTGTGCTAACTCTCTTTTTTACTGTCCGGTAACTGTCAAAAAAGTCGCC
Organism: Marinilabiliaceae bacterium UBA5488; assembly: GCA_002427105.1. GTDB lineage: Bacteria > Bacteroidota > Bacteroidia > Bacteroidales > Marinilabiliaceae > Geofilum. Next base: position 47,349 of record DIPM01000031.1, read on the forward strand.
AAAAATACTCTGAGATTGACGTGCCTGACGTTGGCGTATCAAGAACTCCATGGTGGTTGGCTCTATTGTGTGCGTACCGGCTGTTTGAGCATATAAAACCCGCTGACTGAAAATGCCGACACGATAGGTGCGACCTCCAATATTTTGAGCTTCCCACTGTATGGCGTTTGCCTGTGCAGGAAGATCTTCAACTACAAAATTGCGCAATTCAGGCTGGTTGATATCTGAAATACCTTCCAGACTTGTACGTGTGTATATCTTTGTTGTCAGCAGTATTGCTTCATCTTGCCATGCCTCGTTTTTATTGACAGTAGAAACTATGTATAAATCAGCATCAGATATAGCTCCATCCGGAACTGATTGCTCAGCTTGCTGAGGCGAGCCTGCAGAAGCTTGTGCATCAGATTCCACTACTTCTATTGTCAAAGAATTGCTCTCTACCCTTTTGCCGTCAACCTCGATACTTGCCCCGGGTATGGTAAAGCGCCCCACTTTGTCACCTCTTAAAATATAGGTGAAAGAATAATTCTGGCTGCGCGAAATAGAATTGTTAATGATTTGAATTGAAGAACTTTGAGAGGTTGAAGGTCCCATCAGTATCTGAAAATCCGGAATATCAGGAACTCTCAGGTCTTTAGCTTCCCGGTTTATAGAATAGACCAACTGAAACCTAGTCCCTTGCACCACAGACGATGGTGCAGTTGCCGTAAAACTCACATCTTGTGCGCTGATATTAATAAAAGATGTGATTATCAGTGATATATATAATAAAGCTAACTTTCTCATTACGCTATTCTATTTGTAAAGGGCATAAAATTACCAATTTTTCTCAATTCTAACAGCTTGCTTTTGTTCATGTTGATTCATTTTCTCCATCAGTTCCTTCTCATCCTGTTCGAGTGCTTCCAACAAGCGCTCTGCGTTTTCACGACTGATACCCTCTGATTGCTGCTGCTGTTGTTGCTCTTGTTCTTGCTGCTGCTCTTGTTGTTCTTGTTCTTGTTCTTGTTCTTGTTCTTGTTCCTGTTCTTGCTCTTCTTGCTGTTGTTTCATTTTCATGGCAGCAATCAGATTGTAGCGGGTCTCGTCGTCAAGTGGATTATTACGTAAGGCCTGCTTGTAAGCATTTATTCCTCTATCAATATCCTGAGCATGTAAAAAACTATTACCCAGATTGTGGTATAGCTGCGAGAGCTTTTGCTTGTTGCTTGCTGCAAAAGGCTCAGAGGCTTGCAGTTGCGTCATTGCTTCGTCGTATCTTTCCTGACGAAACATGGCTGTAGCCAAATTGTAGCCTGCTTCAAAGGAGGAGGGAGCAATTTTCAAAGCCTCTTTAAATGCTATTTCTGCCTCTGAATAATTCTCCTTCTCGAGGTATTCCACTCCTTTACGCACATACTTGCGTTCTTCCTGCGCATCAACTGTTGTAAGTGCACAGGTTAATACAAGAAAGGTAAATATAGAGCCAATAATATATCGCATAACACCTAAATTTTATCGTTTTCTCTCTTATTCCTGCCATTCTCAACCGTGAAAAGATCAATATTTTTTAGCAGTCTGTTTTTTCTCTCCAAAATTACAAACTCTATAAGCAATAGAGCCAGAGCCACTAAGGCTAAATACTGATATTGGTCATCATATTCGCTATAGGTCTTTGATTCAAATTCTGACTTCTCAAGCTCAGATAGCTCCTTGACCAAATCATTAATACCTGCCCTTATATTGTTTGCAGGGATATATTCACCATTACCGGCAGAGGCTATCTGCATCAGCATGGCCTCATCAAGTTTGGTTATAACCACGTTTCCTTCGCGGTCGCGAAGGAAGGAACCGCTACCTCCCATTGGTATAGGACCGCCGCTTGAGGAGCCCATTCCTACTGTAAATACCCTGATTCCATTCTCTGCCGCCAAAGCAGCTGCACCCATGGCATCATCTTCATGGTTTTCCCCATCGGTGATGATGATAATGGCACGGTTTACATCCTCCTGGGCGCTGAAAGATTGCATTGCCAGACGGATAGCCGCCCCAATGGCAGTGCCTTGCGTGGGAACGATATCAGTGGATATATTAGATAAAAACATCTTTGCTGATGCATAATCCGATGTGATTGGCAACTGTGTATAAGCCTGTCCGGCAAATACTATCAGCCCAAGACGGTCGTTGACCAACTGGTCTGTAAGCCGGGATATGGCCTGCTTGGCGCGCGACAAGCGGCTAGGCTCAATATCCTGCGAATTCATGCTGTTAGATACATCAAGGGCGATAATCAATTCTATACCCTTGCGCTGGACAGTTTGAACTCGTGTGCCAAACTGAGGCGCTGCGAGGGTAAAAATTAGCGCCATTAAAACCAGTAAAAGCAGGTAAAACTTAAGCACCGGACGAACCTTAGACAGCTCCGGCGTTAGATGTTCCAGCAATTCGGGTGAGCCAAAACGCTTTAATGCTCTTTTCTTCTGAACTAGAAAATAGAGCTGGATAAATGCCAACAATGGAATTATCAACAATAGATACAGATACTCCGGATTTCCGAATCGAAACATATTTTCTTAGTTTACAACTAGTTAAGAATAAAATTAAGCTTTAGGGCAAGGTGCGAAGAACTGTGTTTTTCAACACTATCTCCAGGAGCAGGAAAAGCAGAGCCAACAAGGCAAAAGGAAGGAATTCCTCTGAATAACGCGTGTATTCCTGAACTTCAATCTTTATCTTTTCCATGGCATCGATTTCGCTATAAATCTTCTCAAGAGCAGCTTTGTTGGTCGCCCTGAAATACTGACCACCGGTAATTTCTGCAATTTCCGAGAGCATGGCCTCGTCAATTCTAACCTCTTGCTGCTGAATTTGCTGTCCAAAAACCGTGTTAATTGGCACAGGAGCCAGCCCAACGCTGCCAACTCCAATGGTGTAAACCCTGATGCCGAAGGTACGTGCTATCTCTGCAGCTGTTAGCGGGGCAATTGTCCCGCGGTTGTTTTCTCCATCTGAAAGCAGGATAATTACCTTGCTCTTAGCATCGCTATCCTTTATTCTGTTAACGGCAGTTGCCAAACCCATACCGATAGCGGTGCCGTCTTCAAGCATACCAATTCTGACGTCCCTGAAAAGATTGGTGAGAACATTGTGATCAAGGGTTAAAGGACATTGAGTAAAGCTCTCGGAGGCAAATATTACCAGACCCATCCTGTCATTTGGACGACCTGAAATAAAGTTGATTGCAACATCTTTGGCAGCTTCAAGGCGGTTGGGCTTAAAGTCCATAGCCTGCATACTACCCGAAATATCCAGGGAAATCATAATATCTATCCCTTCGGTAGTCACATTTTGAAGCTGGTTGGTGCTTCTGGGGCGAGCCAAAGCAATAATAATAAAGATTATTGTCAATATCCTGAAAATAAAAGGCAAATGCCTCAGATAGCTTTTGCGCGACTTCCCAATCTTGGAGAAGAGGCGCAGGCTGCTGATTTGTATGGTAGGATGAATGGAATTCTGCTTCCAAATATACCATGCTATCATTGGAATCAACAGCAGCAATAGCCAAAAATACTGAGGATGTAGAAATGTATAGTTCATTTATATAATATCTTGAATGTTAATAGTTTGCTATCGGTAAAGCCCAAGCCTTACTCTCTTTCAATCTATCACGATGCGCTCTCCATTTCCTCTTTTTTCAAAGATTCTTTAGCAGCCTCTTCGGGAGTCACTAGTGGCTCCTCTTTAGTTTGATTAACAAAGAAATAGGCCGAAATTAAAGCAAAATCATTCTCGTCGGTCAAGGGCTCATATTTGGCAAATTTTGCCAAATCCGCTGTTTCAAGCACTTTGCTAAGTTTGTCATAAAGTTTGGCATCCGGCAGTTCAATCCTTCTTACCCTACTTATAATATCTCCTGTGGTCTGTTCCATTGCCGGGAAAGAGTAACGCCCTTCGAGATACTTGCGCAGGGTGTCACTTAATTCTGAGTAAAAATGTTTTACTCTGCCACTCTGCCAGGCTTTTTCCTGCTTGATCTTGTCCAATTCCCGCAGCGCAATTATATGAGCGGGTTCTTTGGGCTTTTCCTTAATAAATATCTCGCGTAAAGGCTTTCTCTCACGCTGCAAAAATAAAATCACCATAGCCGCGATGGCCTGAAGCAGAAAGAAGAGGGTTACCCATTTCCAATATTTAAGCAATTCAGCAAAAATTAAGGGCAAATTATAAGCGGGCTTCAAGTCGAATATTCCCTTTTCGGGATTTACCTCGGCAAAGGGATTGACTACAAGCAAGGCCAGCGGCTGAGTCTCTGCTTTTCGCATAATTTCTCCTTCTATATATTCAAATTGAATCGGAGGAATATAATGCAAGCCGCTATCAAAGGATGTAATGGTATAGGCTTTTGTAATAGATAAGCGCCCGCCGTCAAGCTTTGTTGTATCAGCAGGGTGAGACTCAACAATTTCTATTTTTGAGCTGATAGTATCGCTTAAAAAAGGAAAAGCTACCGTTATGTCGGAAGGCTGTGCAAGTTCAAATCGTAGTTGCATTTGACCTCCTATTACCATCAAGCTTGAGTCTAGCGAAGCACTTGCCGAAGCTGACTGGCCATAAGCCGTGAAGCCGCACAATAGGGACAGCAGCAGCACAAGGCATTTTTTAGTTTTTAAAAGAGATATATACTTGTTATTTACCATTTTAACTTCTTTTTTTGAAGAGCGATATTAAAGCTTTGACATAATCTTCGTCGGTGCGCACAGATACAGAGTCAACCCCGCACTTTTTTAAAGCAGCACTGACGCGCGCTTCGTTTTCCTTCCACCAAAGATTATATGCCTCACGGCTTGAGCGCCTGGAAGTGTTAATCCACCTCAAATCGCCGGTTTCAGCATCCTTAAACTTGACAAAGCCCACGTCGGGCATCTCCATTTCGCGAGGATCATAAACCCGGAGGGCTACCACATCATGCTTTTGGTTTGCAATCTTCAGAGCATCTTCAAAACCATTGTCCAAAAAGTCGGATATCAAAAAAGCAGTACAGCGCTTTTTGATAGCATTGGTAAGGTAACGCAAAGCCTCCGAAATATCAGTCTCCCGATTATCGGGCTGAAAACCTATCATCTCACGGATAATATGCAAGATGTGCTTTTTCCCTTTCTTGGGTGGGATAAATTTCTCTATCCTGTCGGAGAAAAAGACAACTCCTGCTTTGTCATTATTTTGTATGGCCGAAAATGCCAAAACGGCAGCTATCTCTGTAATCAAATTCTTCTTGAAGCGCCATGTTGTACCAAATTCCCGGGAGCCCGACACATCTACCAGGAGCATAACTGTCATTTCGCGCTCTTCTTCAAAAACCTTGATAAAAGGGCGGTTGAAACGCGCTGTTACGTTCCAGTCTATATTCCTTACGTCGTCGCCGTACTGATACTCGCGGACCTCGCTGAACATCATACCACGACCTTTAAAGGCTGTGTGATATTCGCCGGCAAAAATATTGCTCGACAAGCCTCTGGTCTTTATCTCAATCTGCCTAACTCGCTTTAGTATATCCGTAGTTTCCACAATAACCGATTAAAAATTATGCATTAAGGCTATAAAAGCCGATAATTAATAAGCTGATTGCAGTATGCTACGGCACCTCGATGGTGTTCAATATCTCTGAAATTATTTCTTCGGAGCTTAGATTATTGGCTTCGGCTTCGTATGAAAGACCAATGCGGTGGCGCATAACATCGTGACAAACTGCCCTTACGTCTTCAGGTATTACATAGCCTCTGCGCTTGATAAAGGCATAGGCCTTTGATGCCATTGCCAGACTGATGCTAGCACGTGGCGAAGCGCCAAAAGAAATCATATCCTTGAATTTCTCAAGCTTGAAGTTTTCCGGGAAACGGGTTGCAAAAACTATATCAATAATGTATTTCTCAATCTTTTCGTCCATATAAACGTCCTTCACTACTTTTCGGGCGCGGATAATATCATCGGGATTGATGACTTTTGAAGCAGTGGGAAATGATTGAGCAAGGTTGTGACGAATTATCTGCTGCTCTTCGGCTTTCTCAGGATATGAGATTACTACTTTTAGCATGAAACGGTCAACTTGCGCCTCGGGTAGAGGATAGGTACCTTCCTGTTCGATTGGGTTTTGAGTGGCTAATACAAGGAAAGGCTCAGGTAGCTTATAGGTATTCTCGCCTAAAGTAACCTGACGCTCTTGCATAGCTTCAAGCAGGGCACTCTGAACCTTTGCAGGGGCACGATTTATCTCATCTGCCAAAACAAAATTGGTGAAAATGGGACCTTTTTTGACCACAAATTCCTCGTTTCTCTGACTGTAGATCATTGTACCTATAAGGTCGGCAGGCAAGAGGTCGGGGGTAAACTGGATACGGCTGAATTTTGCATCGACAATTGTTGCCAGTGTATTGATTGCTAATGTTTTTGCCAGTCCCGGAACACCTTCCAGAAGGATGTGTCCATCCGCAAGTAAGGCTGTGAGAAGACTCTCAACCAAATGCTTTTGTCCAACAATAACCTTATTCATTTCCAGAGTCAGAAGATCCACAAAGGAACTCTCTTGCTTAATCCGCTCATTAAGTTCTTTAATGTCAACAGTTTGGTTCATAACTATATTGTTTATTTTCGTTTGAGAATAATTATTCGATTTGATTTCAAATATAATAAGATTGCAGGAAAGCATGAAAATCCTACGCTTTTCGGCATTCTTACTATCAATAATTGTTCCAAACTCAACTAAGATTGTTTATAATAAATCCCTGTTGTCCGGTAAAAGTGATTGGATTCCTCGCAAAGCTCCGAATGACATTGCCATTGGGGGTTTAAAGGTTGGAGGTGTTTGTTAAACTTATATTAATGTCCGGTAACATTCACTATGCTTATCGAGCAGCCAGGATTGCTTGAAGAGATATAAAAAATAAAGAGACAAAAAAGCCCTTAATTGTTTGGAAATTTAAATAGGACTAATTAATCTTGTACCATTATTAATCATAACAAATCAAGTATAATGAAACATAGATTAAAATTACTTTCGCTCTTACTGATTCTTTTGTCAGTATCCTTTATAGCCTGCGATGATGACGACGATGATAAAGAGTTGAGCGTGGATAGTGAGTTAATTATAGGAGAGTGGAAGGTGGAAAAACTTTCTACAAAAATGACAATAACTACCGAAGGTTCCGGGGAGAGCTATACTTCAATTTCGGAGCCTGTAGCTACCATGGTATTTTATGAAGATGGAAGCGGAGTTTCATATAATACGGTTGAAGAAGAAGTAAATGAAGTAGCCTTTGAATGGTCAGTTGAAGCTCAGAATCTGCGTATAGATTTTGAGACTGAAGGGGGAGGAGGCAATCCGGGCGGCAATATGCCGGGTCCGGGCTCTGAGTTCTCTTTTACTATGGACGATATGACTGCTATACCGGCGCTTCCTCTTGAAGTAACTAAGATTAACGACGAAATTATGAACGCTAAATATCTCTCAAATTATGCTAACAGTCCTGTAAAAATAGAAATGATAATTGAACTAAGCAGAGTTAATTCTATTAATTAGCGGATTGAATTTATTATCTTTCCGTTTAAATAGATTGTAAATTACCTGTTTAGATATTATGGGATATGTTTGAAGAAAGTGATTTTGTTTGTCGGCATTTGCAACTGACGAAAGGGGATATTGTTAAGGTTATTAGGGAAAAGAATTTATCATCGTTTACCGAAATACAGGATGAAACAGACGCCGGAACTGTTTGTGGCACCTGTGTTTCGGATATTGAAGATGTTTTGGAAGAGGAACTTGAGCTACGCCGTAACGGCAATTCACCTCAGTAATAGTGAGCTGTCGCCATAGCTCAGGAAACGGTAGTCATGCGCTAAAGCTTGCTTATATACCTCTTTCCAATTGTCGCCTATCAAGGCGGCAATGAGTAGGAGCAAGGTACTTCTGGGCTGGTGAAAGTTGGTGATTATCCCATCCACGGTTTTGAAACTGTAGCCGGGTGCAATAATAATTGAAGTGGATGCTTTGAATGATTTTAGCTCTTGCTTTTCGAGTTCGCTGATTAGATGGCCCAGCGCATCCGTTCTGGTCATCGTTGAAGTGAGTTCAAGGCCGTCCCACTGTTTGATATGCCTGTAAGGCTCTTGCTTTTGCAGAAGTGCAGCCGCACAATACAGCGACTCGAGGGTTCTTACCGAAGTTGTTCCCACCGCGATAACCGGTCCGCTGTGACTAGCTATTTTCCTGAGAGTAGGCAAGTTGACTTCAAAGTGCTCGGTATGCATCTCATGCTCACTTATGCTATCGGCTTTAACAGGTTTGAAAGTACCTGCGCCTACATGCAAGGTGAGTTCAGCACTTGCAATCCCTTTTTCTGTCAAGATCTTCATTATGCCATCTGTAAAGTGCAGCCCCGCAGTTGGTGCGGCCACGCTGCCCTGATATTTAGAATAAACAGTCTGATAACGCTCTATGTCAATTTCCTCGTCTTCCCGCTCGAGGTAAGGAGGAATGGGGGTGTGACCCAAATTTTCGAGAATGTCCGCAAAACTGTAGTCCTTGTTTCCCCACGAAAATTCGATTACCGAGCCGTTAGTTAGCCTTTCAATTACAAGTGCCTTTATCTCCAGGGTTACACCTCCAAGCTCAGCTTGCGCGTAAACGGGCCCTTCTTTCCACTTTTTTTGATTTCCCACCATGCAAATCCACTGCACCTGGCTGCGCGACTGAAAAGCAAGAGCTGTGTCTGAAGGTTGATATGGTTCCAGACAAAAGATTTCTACACGAGCACCTGATTGCTTCTTGAACTGCAAGCGGGCCCTAATAACCCTTGTGTTATTAAAAACCAAAAGAGTATTATCGGGTAAAAAATCAGCAAGCTGCCTAAATGCCGAATGTGCAATATGGCCTTTATTGTAAACTAGTAGCTTAGAGTCGTCTCTTTTTTCTAAAGGATATCTGGCAATTCTTTCAGGGGGAAGGATATACTGATAATCAGATATGTTTATTTGCGGAATGCTCATTACGATTTTAGTTTTATGGCAGCAAAAATACTTAACTTTGAGCCATTAATTCAATCAATTTAGAAATAATGAGACTTGCCATCTTAACTAAACGATATTAAATAATGAGAGTAGAAAAGGGTGATAGAGTAAGATTTTTAAACGAAGTTGGAGGCGGAATAGTAACCAGAATGGAGGGAAGCCTGGCTTTTGTGGAAGACGAGGATGGCTTTGAAATACCGGTTCCCGGTTTTGAAGTTGTGGTGGTTGAAAAGCATGGACAAAGCAGCTCTTCTGACGATAATAAGGAGGGTTCTGCGAATGTTCAAGCGAGTGTAAATGAGGATGTGTCGCAAGCCGAGGCCTATCATGAAGAACTTGAAGAAAGCGGTCAGGATGATTTTAACCCCCGCTTTTATCTGGCCTATATCAAGACAGGTAATAATCAGACAGAAGAGGGAAAGTTGCAATCCTACATAATCAATGACAGCAATTACTATGTTGCTTATCTTATTTCATCGCCCGGTCAGGATGGTTTGATGTATGCCAAACATCAGGGTATGATGGAGCCAAATAGCAAGTTGCCTCTTGAAGAAAGTTTAGCCCGAGATTTGGATATTATTTATCATATCCAGCTAATACTATTTAAGAAAGGCAAAGGCTTTCCTGCTATCAACCCCGTGTCGGCTTCAGTACAGATAAAAGCGCGGAAGTTTTATAAGGAAAACAGCTTTAGAGCAAATGATTTCTTTTTCCAGCCGGCAGTACTTTTTTCGTTGATTAAAAATGAATTGGAGAAAAAAATGGATCTTCTTTCGGCAAAGGATACTCAGCAGATTATTATGGAAAAGGAGAGGGAGGAGCTTCCTGTTAGGGCTAAGCGCAGAAACACTCCGGAAATGGAGGAGGTTGACTTGCATATCAATGAGTTAATCGATTATAGCGAGGGCATGTCAAATAGCGAAATTCTTCAGATTCAATTAGACAGGTTTCATTTTGTTATTGAGCAGAATAAGAAGAATAAAGGTAAGAAGATAGTTTTTATACATGGTGTAGGAAATGGAGTCTTGAAGAATGAAATCAGGAAGCTCTTGGAGCGTAAGTATAAAGGACTGAACTATCAGGATGCCTCATTTCGCGAATATGGCTTTGGAGCAACAATGGTGATTATTTAAGCACGCCTGAAAGCGTTTCATAAATCGCGTTTCGAAAAATATAGCTGCCATTTAATTGTCCCGGACTGACCTGGTCGTTGCCCCTTATCAGGCGTCCGTTGATTATTAGTGAGTCGATATCAGCCCTTAACAGCGAGGTGTTTGCACCGCGCATATTTGTACCCTCTTCATTCACGGGCGACCATACAATCAAATCGGCATCTGAGCCGGCCAGTAGAGCCCCTTTCTGCGGATATGAACCGAAAATCTTGGAGGGACGTGTGGCGTACATATTGCATAAGAGTTTCAGACTATTCTTTGTGATCCTTTTGCCTTTTGTCAGTTGATGAATAAAAGAATAGGAGGAGCTGTTTTCAATAAATTGCTCCCTCTTGATGGGTGGTGTGAGAAGAGGAGGGTCAAGTACAATATTTTCGTTGGAAGCCAAACTCGTGAATTGCTCGGCAGTGAAAGCGCCGGGAATGTTTTTGGCTGAATCAGGAGGACTGACAGCTGCGAAAACTGCATCGCCCTCGTTGAAATTATCAAAGACTACTTCCAGCTCCTCAATCGACACCAGGTCACTTACCAAAACTGGGCAGCCGAAAGATTTTATATGTGCCACAGCTTCTTTCAGGGTTTGAAGATAAACAGAGAAAAATGTGGGATTGCTAATAAGCGTTGATTTCTTAATTGTAGCAGTACTAAGGACAAGCAGGAGTTGATTGGATGCTATGTACTCAAATATTGAGTTGAACTCACCGGAAATTATTTTATGGACATGCTTCCATTTTAAGTAAAATGACGATACCCCTTCATGTATATAGCAGTGATTCAGTGCTTCTGTAGTTAGCTGACTGCATGTCGAAGCGTCCAGATGGAGACTGAAATCACTAATTATCGGCTTGCTTTTATCGATGGTGCCGGCAATAGTAGTTTTGTAATCCGCTGTTTGAGAGATTTTAAGCGTGTCCATCAAGAAAGTGCTGCCATGAGAAAGAGCAATATAAATCGTAGAAGCCTGGTTGGATTCATCTACTTTAAGAAAGGGTGAGCGGAAATGTATCAAGCCCGGAAGGATGTATTTATCTTCAACATCGATTATCAAAACATCGGGATCGGGCAGGGCTATTTCAGGTTTAATAAGTACTATCCTCTTGCCACTAATAAGCATATCGCCTTTAATGACTTTTTCCGGCTGGACTATTGTGCCGTTTTTAAGTAGGATATATTTCATTTTATCGCTTAATAGCTTAAATATAGCATAATAAATTTTGAAGTTCAATGGCTGTTTGGCACGATTTAAGATTAATTGACTATTGAAATGCCGTTTACCCGGAAAAGAGGGCTAATTTTGCGGTCTAAATGAACTGTTTGCTATGACGTGGTTAATTCTTACCATCTTTTCCGCTTTTTTTCTCGGAGTTTATGAAGTTACAAAAAAGCAGGCCTTACGTGATAATGCTGTTTGGTTAGTGCTTTTATTCGGTACCTTTAGTAGCGCTATTATTTTTATTCCTTTGGTCTTGCTTTCCAAATGGGGCTCAATAAACGATAGCTCCTTAATTTTCGTACCGGTTATTACCCTGCGTGAGCACCTTCTGATTCTATTGAAGACGGCTATTGTCCTCACGTCATGGATTTTTTCGTATTTTTCACTTAAGCATCTGCCTCTTACTATCGCCTCGCCTATTAGAGCTACTGCTCCTGTATGGACTCTGCTGGGCGCCTTGATTATTTATAAAGAAAGATTGACTCCGATGCAGTGGACCGGCTTACTGCTTACCTTCCTGTTTTTTTATCTTTTTTCGGTAGCCGGAAGTCGTGAAGGTATTTCCTTTAAGAATAACCGATGGATATGGTTTGCAATATTAGGGACCCTCTTTGCCTCGGCAAGTGCCCTCTTTGATAAGTTTTTGATTAGAAGTGTTGACCGCATGGCTGTTCAGGCCTATTTCTCGATTTACCAGGTCCTCCTTTTAGCTCCCCTGGTATTCGTTATTCGTAAAACGATGACTAATCCTCTTCCATTTATCTGGAGATGGAGCGTCCCGCTAATTGGCGTGTTTCTGGTGATAGCTGATTTTTTATATTTTTACGCCCTCGATTTTGAAGCCTCACTGATATCGGTAGTATCGATAATGCGACGAGGAAGCGTGATAGTCTCCTTTGTTTTTGGAGCTATACTTTTTAGGGAAAAGAATATTACCCGAAAGGCATTTCTGCTTGCCGGAATTTTAGCCGGTCTTATAATACTGATTTTAGGATAAAGGCATCATTGCTTATTAGTTAGCCCGGATGACTATCTTAAATTAAAGATGTAGAGACGCGAAGCTCCGCATCTCTACCAAGTTTTATTTACAGTCGCAGCTGCCTCCGCATTCACATTGCTCTTTGCCGCCGCCTGATTTGCAGGCACAGTTGCCTCCACATCCACAGCCCGAATCGTCGTGCGTTGAAGATCCACTAAAAATGAATACTTCACCTTTTTCTGTTTCATATTTATTGCCCATGGTCTGTTAGTTTAAATTTGGCAATACAAAGTAAGTAATAAGATATATAAGAAACAAGACTAAAATATCCGAAATAGGAAAGTTACTGAAATTATTATAGTTTTGCCTTAATAAAGTGCTATGAATAATTTGCGAATAAGGCATTAGGTATGGAGAGCAATGAGGTTAATGTTGACTTATCGGCTTATGACAACTCATGGTTTAAGCCGGGGAGGACAGTTTTTGTTCGCTCCTTGTGGTATTTAACTAATGTTTTGTTTTTTATCAATCCTCTAAATCCGTCATCAGGTCTTAAGGTGTTCTTTCTGAGGCTGTTTGGTGCGCGCGTGGGAAGTGGAGTTGTAGTCAAGCCCGGAGTAAATATTAAGTACCCCTGGAACCTTGCAATCAATGATTATAGCTGGATAGGCGAAAATGTATGGATAGACAGTCTGGGTCAGGTTACAATCGGAAAGAACTGCTGCATTTCGCAGGGAGCGCTGATTCTGAACGGCAATCATGACTACACAAAACGCCGCTTCGATCTGATAGTAAAGCCTATTACTATTGAAGACGGAGTCTGGATCGGCGCAAAATCGGTGGTGGCTCCCGGTGTTGTTTGTGGAAGCCACTCCGTACTAAGCGCGATGAGCGTTGCATCGGCCGATATGGAGCCTTATTCGATATACCGTGGCAACCCTGCCATAAGGCTGCGCAATCGTGAGCTAACAAACAGCTGACTTGTAGGCTAAAAGTTATAATAGAAATTTCTTAAAGAGGTTCTAAAGGCAAAATGTAAAATAACATTTTGCTTATTTTCAAGTACGCTATTGCTGTCTCTAAGGCGTATTCCCGCGCTTATATTCATATTGCTTTTGGGATTAACAAGAAATGAGACAGATGCCGCAGCATGTTTAATCGTCGTTTCTAAACCTTGAGCTATCTCATGCCCGTGTGAATCATATCTCTTCATATTAGAAACGAAAATATCTCCTCCCCAGCTAATCTGATCATCAGCCGGACGGCTCGAATCGTAGTAATCCTTACCGTGAATGGCATACATGGCCTCTAAATGCAGGTACCACCTGTTCCAACGGTAGCTGAGAAATGATATGCTTTCGCGATAATTTGCGCCAAGCGGATGAGCCAGCTCCTGATTAAAATGGCTGAAATTGGTTATCGGTTTATAATGAGAGTAGGTAAAAGGTCGTACCTGACTATATTCCGTTTGCAGGTCTAAATTTTTCAGTCCCAAAAAGTTGTAGTTTTTAAATCCTACTTGAAATCCCTGCTTGTTAGCCCACCACTTTTCGCCGCTCATTATTTCGTCGAGCTTAAACTCATTCATTACAAATTGTCCGTAAAAAGCAGCGTCCTTCCAGGGGATATACTTAAGGTTAAGTCCCATAACCACATTGTCGGGTGAGCCTACACTATATTCAACGGGACGATAAATTATGACCGGAATAAGGTATCCTAAATCGACACCACGGTACCCGGTAGTGTCTTGTGCAGCCCATATAACGCTTTCGAAAAAGCCCAGCGATAGTCGTTTCCCTATATTCCAGTTTAAATAATGAAATGCTCCGTACTTGTAGGGGAAGCGTTCATCTCCTGCGCGCTCCAGCTTGTCGATATGGCTAAACTGACCAAGCATGACCATGTATTGAACCTTCAAAAAAGAGGTGCTCATTTTTACATAAGGGTAGCTATAGCTGTTGTCCGACAGCAATAAACTGCGGTAACCGTCGCCTATAAAGTTTTTGCCATAGCCCAGGGTCATATTAACCCATTTGCCTGCGTTGTAGGATAGGTAACCTGAAGATTGAGAATAATCCCATCCATTGTCACCAAAGGTTTTGGCACGCCCTTGTCCCGGCACGACTCCGCGAGTATCTATAAACTCGTCAATATATTGAGGAAACACTGCCTGATTCTCATAAATGGCGCTATAAAAAGCAAGCTTCTTGCCAAGTTTTCCTTCGAGCGTAAGGCCTCGTGTATTGACCCATATATTTTTGCCTTCTTCCTGCTCTTTTCCAAGTTCGAAGTTGAAATATGGATTAACAGCAATAGTGATAGGCTCATCACCTTTAAACTCCCATTTAAAAATGTCGTCGTGAATAATACGCTTCCAAATATTCATAGGCTCTTGTGGCCTTTTCAGGTCACGAAATATCAAGGAGTCTGTATTCAAATATGCCTCTATCTGATCCAGGCGATAGGGTTTAATGGAGGTGTGCAGATTATAAGCGGGTCGGTAAAGAGCCCGGCTTATAGCATCATAAGCAGGATTGTCATACTTGCTGTATTGCTGAGCAAAGGCATTATAAGACATTGGCAGGGCGACAAAGACCAGTACTGCCCTAAGCAGGTGCTTACTCTTCATAGTAATCGCTGCCACCATATTTATAGCCATAGTGATAACCATATCCATATCCATAATTGTAGTTGTAAGACAAAAGCCCCTTTTTGATTTGGACATCATTTATCAAAATCCCCACGTTGGTAATGCCCTCATCCTGCATCTGTTTGATAGTATGGGCGAAAACATTGCGGATAGTGAAGTCTTGACGGGTGAGGAAGATTACTGAATCGGCATAGCGTGCCAATAAATAACCATCGGCAACCACACCCATCGGCGGGGTGTCAAGTAAAATAATGTCGAAGTTTGACCTTAGTTCTTCAAAAAGCTTTTCGGCGCGGGCCGAACCGATAAGCTCGGAAGGGTTGGGCGGTATTGCTCCCGAAGGTAGAACAAAAAGGTTCTCAACGCCATTGGGCATAATGATATCCTTAAGCTCGGCTTTTCCTATCAGGTAGTTTGAAAGGCCAAGCTGGCTATCCATATTCAGAACCTTGTTAAGTCCGGGTTTGCGCATGTCAAAGCCCACAAGCAGGGTTTTCTTTCCTGAAATAGCAAAGACGCTGGCCAGATTCAGGGCGCAGAAAGTTTTGCCCTCTCCCGGCATCGATGAAGAGATAGCAATTACAGGAGACTCCTTATCCCCGTTCATATATTCAAGGCGTGTACGAATTCTTCTGAATGCCTCTGTAATAACGGAGCGGGGGTGAAGTTCGACAACATTACTGCCTTCTTTATTATTGTGAATAATGTGCCCAATTATTGGAAGCTTTGTAATGCGCTCAATATCATCGCTTCCGGATATTTTGTTGTTAACCACTTGCTTTATAAGCAAAAACAGAAGGGGCAAGACAAGTCCTGCCAGCACCGCTCTTTGGCGGTCACTGGCTACAGTAGGCGAAACCTGGCCCGCCGGACGAGCAGTCTCCAGTATGGAATGGTCGGGCGTGTTGGAAGCCTTTTGTATCTGTGCCTCACTGCGTTTGCGCAGCAAGAAAGTGTAAACCTCATTGTTGAGGTCGAATTGGCGCTCAATGCCAAAAAGCTGACGTTCCTTTTCAGGAAATTGATACAGAGCTGTGTTAGTTGAAATTCGTTCTTCTTCGATACGCAGCAGCTCTCTATCGATAAGCACTTTCTGGTTATTAATAGCCTCCAGAAGAGTAAGGCGGGCAACCTCCATTTTGTCGTTAAGCTCGACGAGATAGGGGTTTGAAATATTCTGACTTACACTTCCCGCGATAGTCTGCCGCTCCATATTTAACTCCATCAGATAGTTTATCTGTTGGAAAACCGAGCTGTTATCAACCGGATAAACAGCAGGCGCAATTGTGCCATCAAACACGCTGTCTGAACTGAAATACTCTATAAGGTAGTCGTAATATTTTTGCGTGAGCATCATCTCTGTTGTTGACTCAGCAAGGTTCTCCAGGCGTGTAAAGTAGATGCCTGCCTGAGCAGATACGCTCTGAATCTGATGTTCAGTGCGAAATTGACTCAATTCAGAACCTTTTTCAAGGAGGGAATCTGAAATGATAATTAATTGCTCTTCAATAAACTGGATAGTGTTTGTGGCTATCTGGTTCTTTCTTTCAAGATTGTTGCGTATAAAAACTTCAGCAAGCTTGTTGAGAAATACTAAATTCTTGGAGTTGTTATTACCAGTCACATAAAGGCGCACTATGCTTGAATTTTCATTTGCCCTGCTATAGGAAAAACGCGTCTTGAAAATAGAAGCCAGTTCGTCGGGACTGTTGAAATGGAAGTAATAGCCTCGCTCTTCCGATTTAGAAAGCTCCTGGCTGTTGATCTTTATTGACAGCCATGGCGTATTTAGCCATTCACCGAATTTGAATTCCTTACTAAAATCAATCTTCCCATTGGAAGGGCCGTTACGTTGAAGTCCGTAAATATATGTGCTACCCGATTCTGCTTCTACATCAAGGCGGAAACGCTCTGAGTCAATTACTGTAAGATAGATGTGAGCATTCAGCAGTTGTGGCGAAAAAGGGTCATACTCAATGTTGAAGGGGAGGTTTCCATAAAGCTCACTACTTTTGAGTCGTCCGGTTTTGTAATAAGAAATATCAAAATCAAGTTCTGCAACAGTCTTTCGCATCATCTCCCAGGAGGTGAGTATGGCGATTTGATTCTCAATGGTGCGCATAGCCGAACTAAGACCAAAACCTTCCATCATATTAGCCTGAGTCTTGTCGCTCCCTCGCTCGTCAACTAAAAGCGTCAGGGATGAACGATAAACAGCCGGTGTGTATCTGTGAATAATATACACTGTTGCAAGGGCTAGCAATACCGCTACTACAAAGAGCCACCAATAATTGAGGATGTCTGCTATAAGCTTTTTGTAATCGATTATAATACCGCCTCCTGTGCTAAGTGGGTTTTTATTTGCTTGGTTAGATGTTGCTTGAGTCATTTAAAGCCTATTTTAATATGGCATTGAGGGCTAAATACATTGCTAAGACTGAGGAGACTATTCCGAACGAGAAGGACTCTCCAATGCCCCATGCTTTTGCCTTCATCGGACGTATATATATGATATCGTTTGGATATATATAATAGAAATCTGAATCTACAAGATTCTTGTCGGTAAGATCTACAAAGTAACTTTGAGTTCCTTCTGTTGTTGGTCTGACTATCCTTACCTCTCTTCGTTTTCCGTAAGGTCTGACATCACCTGCCAGGGCTATTGCTTCGAATATGGTAATCTGTTCGCGTCCCATCGGGATGCGACCGCGGGTGGAAGTCTCGCCAAGGGCAACAAAAGAAGGGTTGGACAAACGGACCGTTACCTGGGCGTCGCTGACATAGGGTTGAAGAGCTTCAATAATACGTGATGTGGCTATCTGACGGGTACAGGAGTCAAGTTTTATCCTTCCTACAAAGGGAAAGTCGATATAGAGGCTGTCGTCCAGCGGGTAGGTATAAAGTGGCGACTGGCTTACCGCGGCAGTATTTTGATTTGTTCCGCCCATATTAAAGAACTCCGACAGCTTGGGATTTGCCGTGTTGACTCTGATAATCAAGGCATCGTTAGCTTGAAGGATATATTTTTCAGTTATTGTTTCCGTCTCGCCAAAGGGATTACTGTATCCTGCGCGTTGGTCGTGGTCTTGAAAATAGAGGATTTCCTTGTGAGGAATACAAGAACTAAACATCCATAGCGATGCCACTATAGCAAGAAGCGCATGACTCTTTTTTATGCTCATTAATTGAAGTATTATTATTCAATTGATTACTCCTAACCAAGATACATTAACTGAAACTTCTGACGATAACAATTGATGCACTGTTTGGGTTGTCATTATTAGCTACAAATTTAGGTTTTCTTTTTATAATTCATAAAGCATTTGATTAAATGACTGTAATATCATGCGAAATGAACTATAAATCTTTTATTGGCAGCTCTTTTTTACTAATTTTGTCGCTACATTTATCTACAAAAATGACAATAAACTACAATGAGATTCTTCAGATAATTTTTGGCGGAATGGTTGCCTTTATCCTGGTGTTTATGTCCATACCGACAATCCTGAAGGTCGCCTATTCCAAAAGCTTGTTTGATGAACCCGGCAAGCGTCATATACACAAGAAAAGAGTGCCAACACTTGGCGGTATGGCTATATTTTTCGGCATCCTCTTTACCTACACGGTCTATCTGGATTGGTTTGACTTCCGTTCTATACCATATTTGATACCATCATTGCTGATAATTTTTTCGATAGGTATTAAGGATGATATACTTGTAACCGCGCCGATTATGAAACTAATTGGGCAGGTCTTGGCTGCCCTTATTATAGTTGGCTTTGGTAATCTGCGTATTACTGATTTTCATGGCTTTTTCGGCTTAGAGCCCGATTACTTTGTCAGTCTGGCTTTTTCAATGCTTTTTATTGTATTTATTGTTAATGGTTTCAACCTGATTGATGGTGTTGATGGACTGGCAGCCTTTACCGGCATTATCACCATTATAGGATTCTCGGTTTGGTTCTATATTAACGGAGATATTATGATGCCGGTTTTGGGGGCAATAATAGTTGGAGCCTTATTGGCCTTCCTTTATTTTAATGTCTTTTCGAAGACTCAGAAGATATTTATGGGCGATACGGGCTCGCTCGTCGTTGGCTTTCTGGTAGCTGTATTTGCTATTGAATTTATGGAGTTTAATGTTGAAGAGCTGAGACCCTCATTAAACTACACAATGACTTCGGCACCGGGCGTGGCTCTTGGAATATTGATTGTCCCCGTGGTTGACACCTTACGAGTTTTCTTTCTACGTCTTTCAAAAGGCCAGTCGCCTTTTGCAGCTGATAAAACCCATATTCATCATCGCCTCTTAACACTTGGTTTTTCACATTTGAAAATTGCCCTGATGCTCGCGGCTGTCAATATCTTTTTTATCGCCTTATCTTTCCTTTTAAAGGATTTCGGGACTATCCGCCTTCTTCTGCTAAATATGGTGCTTGGCATTGCTGTGTTTCAGCTTCCTTCTCTTGCAATTCGCCGAAAACTAAGGAAAATGCGTAATAAAAGCAGGATCACGGCTAATATACGATAACTGATGCCCCATGTTGATATCACTGATTACTGTTAGTTACAATGCTTGCGATTCTTTGGAGGAGACTATCAAATCGGTTAGGGCGCAAGAGTTCAAAGATTTTGAGTATATCATTATAGACGGAGGCTCTAAAGATAATACTTCCATGATGGTAAAGGATTATCAAGACCTAATCAGTTTATATGTAAGCGAGCCTGACGGTGGAATTTATGAGGCACTTAACAAGGGTCTTAGCTATGCCAAAGGGCGGGTGATAGGATTTATTCATGCAAACGACAGGTTTGCAAACCCTCAGGTTTTGAGCAAGATTGCCAGTCTTTTTAGCAAGGAAAACCCTGATGTCGTTTATGGTGATTTGCAGTATGTAAGTTCCTTTGATCCACTGCAAATATTTAGAAATTGGAAAAGTGGAAATTTTGATGCATCTAAGGTCAGAAGAGGGTGGATGCCTCCGCATCCAAGCGTCTATTTTAGCCGGGAAGTCTTGCAAAAAGTAGGAGATTTTGATACTTCATATAAAATATCTGCCGATTATGAGTGGCTGCTGCGCCTTATGCTTCGAGAAGATATTACTTTGGCATATTTGCCCGAAGTGTTGGTTTATATGGCCATCGGCGGCGCCAGCAATAGAAGTCTTAAGAGTATAATTCAAAAATCAAGGGAGGATTACAGAGCCATTCGCAAGAATAAAGCAGGGGGATTGTTTACACTTTTAAGCAAAAATTTCAGTAAACTGGGGCAATTTTTTAGCGGCAAATAGACTGTAGCGAAGTTTTATGCCTGAGTTGTGACAGAATTTTTATAGTTTAGCTTTTTTAATTATTAATAATACAAAGGGGCATGGCCATTCCAGTAAATCATCAGGCTAATATCCACGGAAAAGGAGTTGCAAATGACGGGTTTTCCGACATCAGAAAAATAGCCAGACTGCTTCTACGAAACTGGTATTTGTTTGTGATATTTGTGCCACTTGCATTAGGAGCTGTATGGATTTACCACCGCTACACAGTTCCTGTCTATCGTGCTTCAATCACCATGATATTTAAGGTTGATCAGGAGCGAAACTATTCAAGCCCTATACTTACCGAAGGATTTGGTCTTTCACCTGAGCTTCGGAATTTCGAAAACCAGAGCTTTATTATTCGTAGCCACGCTATGGTATTAAGGGCTGTGGATCGGCTCGATTTTGCAGTGTCTTACTATTCAAAAGGGCGGCTAAAGGATACCGAGCTTTATGGCAAGACGCCCTTTGTTGTTGAGTTTGACTCGCTTCATCCCCAGCTTTTGAATAGTAATTTTAATCTTCTGGTTTTGCCCGATGGCAAGGCAGAACTATCTGTAAAGAGTGATGGCGATAATCTTCATATATTTAAGACGTCGCAAAATACTGGCTATTCAGCGCCTATTGATTTCAACAAGGAGATTAAGCCGGGCGAAAAGCTTGAACATCAATACTTTTCCTTTTCTGTAAATCCTTTATCTCCGGAAGGCAGTATTGCTCCCGGCTCTTATATGTTTCGTTTTAACTCTCATTCGTCGATAGCCTCAACATTGCGTTCTTCGCTTTCTGTTTCTCCTTACAGGGAAGGTTCCTCTATAATTTATATTTCGGTGTCGGGTCATCAGCCTCAGAAACTTGTCAGGTTTTTGAATACTTTTTCAGAAGAGGTAATAATCAATAATCTGGAGAGGAAAAATGATATGGCTAATCGTTCCCTGACCTTTATCCAAAGGCAGTTAGAACAAGTGTCAGACACTTTGAAGATTACGCAGCAACGCCTGATGGATTTCAGGCGGGAAAATCGCTTTATGATGCCATCGGAGATTTCTACAAAGTTGTCGGAAGATTTTTTTGAAATGGAGAGGCAGAAAAGAACTTTGGATGTTAGCCTTGCATATTTTTCAGACATACGCGGCAGACTGTTAAGTGATAATTTCAATGAAAATGATTATCTGTTACCTGCTTTCTCTTCCGAGCCTGCCGCCCTTGTTCAACAGTTCGTTCGCGACCATCTTGACTTGCTCAATGAGCGTAGGATTGTTAGTGAACAGGCAGGGAAAAATAATCCCTATGTGCTTGAACTCAACAAGAAAATAGAATTGTCGCAGCTGTCGCTTGTTACCGCCATAGAACAGCAGATGGAGAGTATCCGGATGGAGCAAAAAGAGTTGCAAAGGCATGCTGCGCGACTTAATTCTGAAATTGGCGACTTGCCGGAGCTGGAGCGTGATTACCTGGCTATGGAACGCACTCACAAACTTAACGATGCCATTTATACTTTTCTCTTGCAGAAAAACTCTGAAACTCAGATAGCAAAAGCATCCAACACCCCTGATAACGAGGTGCTCGATCAGGCCTCGGTTGGCAGTCCCGTGTTTCCAACCAAAAAAAGTAACTACTCGAAGGGCTTGATGATTGGACTTCTTATTCCTGTGCTGATTATAGCCTTTAGAGAGATGTTTAATACTCGCATAAGAGGACGGGAAGATGTTGTTGCCATGTTTAGGGATGTGCCTATTGTAGGTGAAGTTTTGAAGAGTCGCGAAGACCAGGAGAATGTTTTGTTGACTGCTTCCAACTCTGTTGTGGCCGAGTCTTTTCGTTCACTTAGGGCTAGGTTGAAATTTTTATTGTTACAGAAAACGGGCAACGTAATTACCGTTACTTCTACAAATACCGGAGAGGGTAAGACTTTTTGTGCTGTCAACCTGGCGGCGGTCTTTGCCGTTTCAGGTAAAAAAACCGCACTGGTAGGCTTTGACCTCAGAAAACCGCGACTGTCGGAAATATTCGACTTAAGTCTTGTTCCCGGAATTAGTAGTTACCTTATTGGGCAAACTCGATTTAGCAGTATTATAATGCCCACGAAATTAGAAAATCTATACGTGCTTCCTGCCGGGGTGATACCTCCAAACCCTTCCGAGCTGATATCTTCAGGCAAGACGGCCGAGTTAATAAAAAAGCTGCGAGAGCAGTTTGACGTCATCATAATTGACACTCCTCCGGTAGGCCTTGTGTCTGATGGCAGGCTATTAATGGAAACGGCCGATAGTAACCTTTTCGTGGTTCGTGCCGGTGTTACTCAAAAGGAGCATCTGTCAATAACTATGTCAAACTTGATTGAGGATGAAGTCAAGGGTCTGGCTATTGTTCTTAATGACGTGGCTGTCTCGGGAAGCCGTTATAGTTACTATTCATCCGGCTATTTTAACTAAATTTGGCAGCTCTAAAATAACACTTTTTAATGATACGCTTTTATCAGGACAACTCACTTCGCCGGCGTCATACCTTTGGTATTGATGTGAATTGTAAATATTTGTTCGAGTATGACTCGATTGTAAATTTGAAAGAGATACTTAAAACCCCTCTTTGCAAGGCTAATGAGATGCTTTTGCTGGGAGGTGGTAGCAATCTGCTCTTTTTGAGTGACTTTGATGGAGTGGTGCTTCACTCACTTATCTCAGGAATTGAGGTCGTTGACAGAGATGCCGACAGCGTTATTGTCAGAGCAGGAGCCGGAGTGGAATGGGATCGGCTGGTTGAGTGGTGTGTTGATAAGGGCTTTGGCGGAATAGAGAATCTTTCTTATATACCCGGTGATGTTGGCGCCGCCCCGGTTCAAAATATTGGAGCTTATGGTGTTGAGTTTAATGATGTCTTTGTAAAATGTGATGCCATTTTAATTGAAGACGGCAGGGAAGTTTGTTTTGGCAAGGAAGAGTGCGGGTTTGATTACCGCAATTCCATTTTTAAGCAAGAGCTTAAAAATAAAGCGATAATTACCTTTGTTTATATTAAGCTTCAGTTAAAGCCTGTATTTAAACTTGATTATGGCAATGTGAAAACTGCCTTGAAGGGCTATGGCGAGGCATCCCTTTCCAATATTCGCAAAGCTATTATTGAAATAAGAAGAACTAAGCTTCCTGATCCGGCTAAGTTTGGAAATGCTGGCAGCTTCTTCAAAAATCCTATTGTCGATATTGAACTGTTGAAGAACATCCAAAAAGAGTATGATGATGTGCCCTTTTATGAATCCTCTGATAAGGCTAAGGTTAAGATTCCTGCCGCCTGGATGATTGACAAGCTGGGATGGAAAGGACGTGTGAGCGGCAAAGCTGCTGTCCATAAGGATCAGGCCTTGGTGCTTATAAATTTGGGGGGCGCATCCGGAACAGAGATTTATCAGCTGTCGCAAAGCATCGAGAGAGATGTCAAGGATAAGTTTGATATTTCTCTTGAAAGGGAGGTTAGCCTTATTTAGCTCATCTTTTTTACTTTCCATCTGTAACGAATAAACAGCTGGACGCTGACTAAAAATAGTCCCACAAGATATCCGAGCCATACTCCGTTAGTGCCCATATCAAACACAAATGCTGCTAAATAACTTGTTGGTAAAGCCACTACAAAGTAGGCTATTATTAATAAAATCGTAGGAATTCTCACATCCTCCATTCCCCGCAAAGCGCCAAGGAGGGTAACCTGCAGTCCGTCAAATAGCTGAAACATTCCGGCAATCAGCATAAGTCCTGCTGCAATACTTATTACTTCTGCATCTTGCACAAAGAGTCCGGGAATTTTATATCTGAAAATGATAAAACATGAGAGGCTGAAAAGCATGAAAAACAGCACCATGTGAATTGAGGCATAAATGGCTCTATTCATTGCCTTTAATTTATGCTGACCCCTGAAATGGCTCACCTTAATAGTTGTCGCCGAGGCCATGCCGGAAGATATCATATAGGTGAGACTCACCAGGCTCATTACTATTTGATGGGCAGCCAGTTCTTTTGTACCCAACCATCCCATCATAAAGCTTCCTATACTAAATGCCAGCATCTCTATTATATACTGACCCCCGATCGGAAGCCCTATTTTTAGTAATTCCAGGGCTTGCCTGAATTTGAAATATGAGAGTTTCCAGTTTATTCTGTCGGGCTTGAAAAAATCCATCCTAAAGAAGATGAAAATAGCTGCCACTGCCATAAAAATACGGCTGATAAGGGTGGCATATCCGGCTCCTACAATTCCATAGGCAGGGAAGCCCAATTTTCCATATATAAGAAGGTAGTTAAAGAACACATTCAATAGACCGGAAATTAGCGTAATAGCCATGGCAATATGTGTATTCCCCAAAGCCTCAGCGTATTGCTTGTAAAGAAAGAAGATGTTTAGCGGAATAATAGAGCTTACTAATACCAAATAATAAGGAAGTGCCAGTTCAACCACTTCCCGGGCTTGCCCCATATGAGGCATAATTAACACTCCCATTGCCATAATTCCGGTAAGTAGGAGAGAGGAAACGGGATGGGTTATTACTGCCTGCTTGAGCCAGCCAGTGGCCTCAAGCCTGTTTTTTGCCCCTATCGCTTTACCTGCAAGTGGTGTGAGTCCGGTTATAAGCCCCAATCCAAACATCATTCCTACTACAAAAATATTGTTGGCAAGGGCAACTGCTGCCAGTTGGGCAGCACCCAAGCGGCCAACCATCAGATTGTCCGTCAGTGCAACTATCATCTGTCCTGCCTGCGAAAAAATCACCGGCAGTGCCAGTGAGAAGTTTGCCTTATAGTGACTTTCGTATATTCTGAATCGCTCGTTCTTCATGCTGTTTTTCCAGCTTGCAAAGATGCTTTTTTCCGGTCGAAATAGAAAGCTTGAATAAGCGATTTATTTACAGTTAATATAGAATTTTAGCTCTTCTTAACTTGGTGTTTAAGACGCTGATAAGTAGATGTATAATGATAATCGGTCAATAATTTTTAGTTTCTTTCCAACAATTTTTGAATCTATTTTTGAATATTGCAGTATAAAAGGAAAATATTATATTCTATATGAATATTTTTGGAATTTATAAGAATTTTCGACTATAATTATAATAGTATTCTGGTAGTAATATAATATTTTGATATATATTTAATAATTTTTAGTAAGTAAAAAATTTTAGATTCTCTTAATAATATATTGTAGCTAAATAAAAATTTGAACTGAAATTTTTAAATACCATAGAAACGAATATAAAATGATTTATTTTTATAAATAAGTAGTAGTAATATTTTGATATATTAAATTTTTTCGTAAATATTTGTAGAATTATCTATTTGAAAAGAAATTCACGATGCATTTTTCAAAATTATCGTTTGATGATTATATGTCACGGGTGGCATCATTGGTAAGAGCTTCGCTTAGCAACTCAGCCATTAGTGCTGCTACGGCTAAATTTGGCTTTAATGAAGCACGCCTTAAGAAGGGAGAGAAGCTGCTTGCCGCTGTATCAGAGGCAAGCGAGAAGCAGGAAGATGTTATTCAGCAAAAAGTGATGGCTCACCAGCAACGGAAGAAACTCCATGCGGCATTAAGAAAGAGCTATATGAAACACTTGCAGATTGCTCGTATTGCTTTTGATAAGGACGCTATTAGTTCTAAAGCCTTGCAGTTGACCGGCCCTCGTGCAGTAAATCTGGATGCCTGGATCGACCAGGTTGCCTTGTTTGCTAATCGTTTGCTGGCAAAAGACGAGTGGCTGGCAAAGCTCTCCGAGTTTGGGATTTCTAAAAAGGATATTCAATGCTTGATTAAAGATACGGAAGAGTTAAAGATGGTTTCACTCAATTGCGAACGATTAAAAACCCAATCAAAAAAGGAGACTTCTTTAAAAAAAGCTAAGCTTAAGGAGCTTCAGCGATGGGTTAGTGATTATCTTAAGATTGCAAAAATAGCACTGGAAGAACAACCCGGCTTATATAGTGAATTAGTACAGCAGGATTGAATTGTAACATATTTTAAGGTATAGCGTAAAAATAAGCTGAATGTTTTTGTGAGTTTTTTTATTGAGATTTTGAGCCTTAGGCTGCATTTGTCAGGCAAAATGTCTTGAAAGCAGCTGAATTAAACTATTTTTGTGTATTAATGTTTGACCGAACCGACTTGTATCAACCTAATTTATAGGATATGATTGACAGATATTTACTAAGGATATTACTTACGGTTTCCATTTTTTGCGTGGGCATTATTTCCCTTTCTGCCCAAGAATGGTCAGAGCGTGAAATAAGTGAGTATTTTGAGAATAAACGGATAGAAGATGGGTTTTTACTAAAGGGAGCTGGCTATACTATCCCAAGTTTAGGAACAGAGTATTGCTCGGAAAATGGTTATGTTGACTTGGTACCGGCTTCATGGGATCCTCAGGCTGCAAGTATTACCTGGACTATAACAACATTTGTAGGTGATGAAGAAAACCATCCGGATTGGGGTGAATATGTTGGTTCCGGACAAAATACAGTGTTTAGGTTCTATGCTGATAGAGTTACAGAAGACTATTTCCGAGCTCGAATATACTTTAGTTATATTCAAAAAAGTGATATTGGGCTTCCGGTTGGTACAGCTAATAATGATTATACTTATGTATATAAGACTCCTACTGCTTTTCAATTTGGTTCTGATGCCGAAATATGTCAGGGTGAGAGTGTAATCCTTACTTTAGAAGCCTCTCAATCCGGAATGGAGTATCAGTTAATCCGAGATGGTTCAATTCCAGTCGGATTTCCAATCACCGGTGCCGGTAGTCCTATAAATTTTACTGTTAGCGTAGCAGGCACTTACACTGTTACAGCGATTAATCTTTCTAAGACTGATTGCGAAGCAACAATGACTGGTTCAGCCACTGTTGTTGTTAATCCACTGCCTGTTCCGGTTACTGCGAGCGATAAGAGTGCTTATTGCGAAGGGGAGACGATAAATCTTTTTGGGGGACCGGATGCAATGGTATCCTATACCTGGGAGTATCCTGATGGGACGATTGTTACAGAAAGAAACCCGGTCATCGCGTCTTCAGTAAGAACTAATCATAATGGAAGCTACACTTTAACCGTTGAAGATGCTAATGGATGCGTAGGTACTACTACTTTAAATATTGTTGTTAACGAAAGGCCTCAAATATCTCCAATAGCTGATCTTGAAGTTTGCGAAGATGATGCTATTACTGTAAGTCCTACTGTTACCGGGGGTGCTGGCCCTTACACTTACCTGTGGGAGAAAGGAGCTATAACAGTTGCTACCTCTGCAACGCTATCAATTCCTGTTGCCACTCTTGCCGACGCGGGAACTTATACTCTTACCGTTACGGATAATAATGGATGTGGGTCTTCAAGCGAAAGCTTTGATGTGATAGTGAATCCGCGACCTGTAATTGATAATATTAGCAATAGCGGCCCCGTATGCGTTGGGGCTATGGTTCAACTGACAGTTGAAGTAAGCGGCGGAAACGGCATCTACAGCTTTGCCTGGAACGGACCTGATGGCTTTAGTTCCACTGAGCAGAATCCTGAGATAGGACCTGTTACTTTAGCTAGCGCCGGGATTTATACTGTTACTGTAACTGATGGCGAAGGTTGTGAAAGGACAGCTCAAACAACTGTTGTGGTAAACGATTTACCTTTAGCCACCCTGACGGGCGCTGCTTCCTATTGTGAAGGTGGAAGCGAGACTTACATTGCCGGGGGCGGAGACTTTTATACTTTCTTTTTGAATGGTACAGAGGTTCAGGCTCGTTCCAACAGCAATGCTTACAATACTCTAAATTCACTTGCAGCCGGCAGCCATACTTTAATGGTCGAGGTTGAAGATGCTAATGGCTGTATAGATCAAGAAACTTATGCTTTCATCATCTATCCTGAGCCTGAAGCGACTATCGCTTTTGACGCAACAGCGGTTTGTGAAGGAGGAAGTGCAAATTTGCAAATTACCCTGACTACCGGAACTACTCCCTGGTCGCTTGTTTATAATGATGGGGCGGTTAATGT
>DIPM01000010.1:0-28098 GCA_002427105.1 Marinilabiliaceae bacterium UBA5488
GCAAAGTGCTCTACAAGTTCTTCCTGCTGCTGAATACCGGCAGAAGCCATTTTCAGTATGTAACAACTAATGCGGTTCCCGGCCTTATCATAAGTATAGCCAACCTGAGCGGATACCGTGTGACCAGACAGGAACAGTATTAATACCGCCGGGTATAATATCCGGCAAAGCCGTCTTACAAATCTATTCTGCGTTTTCATTGCGGGCGGATTTTAACTGGTCTATCTCCTTCTGCTGACGGATCATATATAATGTTAATTCCTCCAGTTTCATAAGCAGCAGCTTGTTCATCTCAGCAAGATTAACACCCTCAGCCTTCATTATTTCAGCTTTTGGAATATCAGGCAAATGCCTGTTCTCCTTAATAAATGCTTCCACTTCACCTAAATCACGAAGATTGTAGTCGTCATCAAAAACAAAATCGGCGGTATTGCCATCAGCACTTACGATAACTTCCTGTGTAACAATTTTTTTAGCAGAAAACACGCCTCCTCCGGTTATTGCAGCCAGCCTTCTGCCATAGCCGCTGCAAAATTCTATTGCTACCATCTCATTTGGCACAGGGTCATTATTGTTCAGCCTTCCTTCAAGTACTAAAACCCCTCTACCCTTAGTATCCGTGCCGTTATACTTCCGCCCGACGATGTTCAACCCCGGAGCGGCATCTTCTGTTGAACCGACCATAACAGGAAACCAGCCGTTTCCGGGTGCGGCATTTGCTCCGTTAGAAATATAAAAACCATATCTCGTAGAAGGTTTCTCAACTTTAAAGTAGTGTTCCCAACCTATCCCACGTAGATTTGCAATGAAAGTATTTGCTTCAAAATCGGTAGATGCTACTTTCTTCTGTGAAATCAAGCCATTGCGGAAGGTCCATTGCCCGGTAATACTCTCATTCACATTGGCGCTGGTGTATTGAGCGAAAATCTGACTGCCATGCAAAAATCCTCCTAAAATAAAGAGAGTTTTTAAAATAAATTTAAGGTTCTTTTTCATGTGTTTATAATTTGTTTGATAAGGCCACATGGAACTCCCATGTCAATAATCATCACCCTGTGTGTAAATTATTTTACATGGTCGTTTCATCTGTAAATTAATTTGTGTTTAACGAACATGCCCGTTTCATGATAATAAGTTTTTATAATCTTATACGATTAGTCAGTTATGTCCGGAAACTATGCCGGAATGTTGATTATGGCACAACACACATACTTATCGCTTGTTCCCCTATCCTCAAATAACCACAGAAAAGAAAAGCTTACGGAGAGAATATCAACAGCACAAATAACAGCTTTCCTATTTCAAATTTTATGCTTAGCAAAGGTTGATGACTTTTTCCAAAAAGTCAATCCTGATTTTTAGAACTATGACTAACGAATGCTATTCATACACTAATGTTCGAATAATGATGGGCAATGCGTTGAATGTAGTGACGAGATCGTTTTTTATTGTGGTGTCCTAGTCTAATTCCTAATGGACCGTTTAACGTTAACTATTCTTTTAGTCCGTCAATTTATGCCATAGCCGATAATTCTCTGGTTGTATAGCAAATTTATCGTACATAAAAGGATTATTATAAAGTCATATCTTTATAATTTTGCCTGTAAAAGTGCAAACACATATATTTACCATTCTTATTTTTGACTTAAGTAGCGTATTATTTTAGCTTATATTATATATGGCAACAAGAATTCCTTTTGTGGATCAGTTGAAAGCAATCAGTATAATTTTGATTGTATATATTCATAATGATTTTGTTACGATACTTAGTTCGTTTTTTAATACGTTTAACTTGCACTTGTTTTTTATCCTTTCAGGATTTGTGCGAAAGGATCCTGTATCAGTCACTTTTTGGGATTTTGTTCGTCGTAATGGTCGGCGTCTTTTGTTGCCTTATTTTAGTATAGCCTTTGTGCTATTTTTCCTATGGATTTTTGTTGGACGTCATTATGGCAATAGTGTTAGTTATGATCCATGGAAAAATTTTATAGGTATTTTTTACGCTCAAGGAGGGGCGTCTTTTATGGATTGGGGAGCTCCCCTATGGTTTTTGCCTGCACTCTTTTGCTTACTAATAATTGACTATATCGTTTGCCGATTAAAGCCTTCATTTAGATGGGGAGTCGTTGTATTATTAGTGCTTGTTGGCTATTTGATAGGGAAGTTTGTCACGTTTCGATTACCTTGGAGTCTTGATGTGGCCATGGTAGCTTATCCTTTTTTTGTTTTTGGCAGATTATTAAGGGTTAATTTTAGACTGGATCGTTTTAGGATTGTTAGTCGATGGCTCATTATGATAGCAGCTTTTGGCCTGCACATGTTACTGTGGCGATTTAATTCAGAGGTAGCGTTTTATTATGCAGAATACGGTAACTTGTTGTTGCTTTATGTCAATGGACTTTTGGGTTTTATATGGGTCTTTCTATTTTTCGGTTTTTTGCCGGTTCTTCCTCCTCTTTTATGGTTGGGACGCAACACTCTCCCCATATTGGCCTTTCATTTATCAGCTCTAGCTCTTATAAAAGCGGTAGCACTTTTGGGCTTTGATTCCTCTTTACCATCGGGCATTTCTTACTATTGGTTGTACACTACATTGCAGATTATTATTTTGATACCCCTAGTTTTATTCCTCAACCGTTTTGCCCCTTGGATGGTTGGGCTGAGTGGTTATGGGCTTGAAAACAAGTCGAAATCGGCTTCATAGGTAGTGGTTTTAATGCCACTACCTTTTAATAGGGTATGAAATAGAAAAGCTGTGTCAATTGTATCTAATCGACGATTTTGCATTTGTTCTATGTTTGTGTGGAGGCTTTCCTGATAGCTTTGAGAAAACCATGCGAAACAAGCGGGATTTTGCTCTTGGGGTCTGTCATTGCCGTGTAGCCACTTACCGTCCTCACCAAATGACTGTCCGTGGTCGGCCAAAAAAATCATCCATGCTTTTTTGTCTTCCACTTGTTTCATCATTTGATCAAGGACATAATCGGTAAAGCGAGTTACGTTGTCGTATGTATTAATCATCCTTTCCCTATTATCGGCAGAGAGCCTTTTGTTATTAAGAACGGGAGTAAAATAGTGGTAATCAGGAGGCAGGTTTTTATTGTACCACCAGTGATTTCCTGCAAGATGCACCACGATTAATTTCAGAGGTGAATCATCAGCAAGCAGTCGCTCAAAATGGGGTAGTAGGTCAGAATCATATTTTGGTGTATTGCTGTAGTCTTCTAATTGCGGTTTGTTAACAATGATACTGTCACACTCTTTAGTAAAATAGGAAAATGTTTTTATTGGATTTTGGTTTGCCAACCATGTAGTCTTATAACCACATTTACTAAATAAACTAATTAAAGAGTGCTCTTCGTTGGAGGGAGAGGGGAAGCCGGGCTTTGCTCTGGTAAGAATATAAGGTATGCTTGCTGCAGTATGAGTGTGGGGTGAAAAAGTATTAGGGAAAGATATAACATTTCGCTTCTCCATCAAAGGCATTGTGATTCTTTGGTATCCGTTCATTTGCAAATGGTCGGCGCGTAGCGCCTCCCCAATTACTAAGATAACTGTAAGGCTGTCTTCTTTACATTCAATTATTTCTCCTGCCGATTTTCTTGGGGCTGATGCATCAGTAATACTCTCCCGGTATTCTTTGATTGCTCTGTAGAAAACAAAAGGGGCTCTATTGTTAAGAGTGTTTCTGCGTTTATGATTTACAGTGTTAAAAATAATCCCTGAGATAAGTGCGGCTGACAAAAACACTAACAGTTCCTTGCGTTGCCATTTGATTCTGAATCTCCATATACAGAAAAAAGCAGTTGTCAAAAGAAGAAATACAACAAACAAGCATAAAGATAAGGACATGTAGTTTGCGACCTCACCGGCATCTGTATGCATAATGGATTCTATTAATGCCGGATTAACACTAATATCTATCTGCCATACGAAAAAGGCTGTGATTCCTGATGCTAAAGCTAATATGGGTAGCAGTACTACACAAAGATACCTGTTAAGGCTGATTATAAATATTATAAAGTAAAGACCCAATGCAGACAAGCCCCAGTGAGCCACAATCAGCAAAAAATCAGACACCTCGTCCATAGGGTAGTGACGATAATTGGGCAATAGCAATAAAACCGAATAAAAGATAATCGCAAATAGTAGGAACTTTCGCATAGAGGAAAACTGAGAGTTTTATATTTATATCTGCAATCGAGTACTTAGCATAATCAATAGCATGTTTTCTTTCTGTCGAAATATAGCGAAGTTTTCAGAATTATTACGACTCTTGTGTTCTGAGAATGATTATTCTAAATTAGCAAATGCCTAAAACAAATAATCTGCAATAAGGCTATCAGCCCTACATCGCTCCGGCAATAGTTATATACCCGGGGCTTCTGCTGGTTTCTTCGAGGATGTGTTCTATTACACGGCTGGCATTGTCGGGGTAACGCACTTTAACTCTTTCGTTACTCTTTAGCCAGGTTCTAAACTCTTCAATCATGTCATCATTAATGCTTTTTGCCACCGGCACTCCCATCGAGTGCAGCATAGCGGCGTTGCACTGCTGTTCATACTGCAGCTTCATTGGTACAACGAATAGCTTTTTGCCCAAATACAGAGCTTCGGCCGGGGTCTCGAAACCTGCCGTGCAAAAGACTCCTTCGCAATTTAGGAGGCTCTTGGTGAATTCTTTCCCGTTGACGGGTCGTATTTTTATATTCTGAAATGAGTAGGGGTTGCGTGCGTGTTTTGAAAATACCTGCCATTGATACTCGGGAAACTGCGATAGAAAGGATATTATCTTCAGATCGGAATATGCAGGTAGATAAACTGTGTAATGACCCTTGTTGCTTTTCTGGCCAAAGCGCACTTCTTTACGAATAATCGGGGTGAAGATATTGTCGCTTAGCTTTTTGAAGTGAAAACCATAGGATTTGGCTACCGGGGCGTAATATTTAAGGACGAATTTTCCTGCCGGATCAATCTTCGCGGGCTTTGGCGCGTCTTCATGCGTTACGGCCGACTGGTGGCTTATGCCTATACATTTTTTCCGTCGCAACTTGCATGCCCATGCCGAAACAGGCTCAAAATCAGAAATAACCAGGTCGTATTCATGAACCGGCAACTTCCTCACCTCATTAAAAAAAGAAATTAGTGAGTTATTCGAAAATGTTTTTTTATAGTCGATGCCACCTTTCTGTCCGAAGGTGAAGCCCAGTCCTTTCAAATTAAATTTGACCGGCCAGGGTAAATCCAACTCGCATTGATGGCCACTGATTAATATATCTGTATCGGCATACTCACGTAAAACAGGGATAATGTCACGCGCCCTTGCTATGTGTCCGTTTCCTGTGCCCTGAATGGCATATAATATTTTCATACATCCACGATTTTTATACCTGTCGTCAACAATTAACAACGACGGTACAAAAATAGTTCTCTTAATGTGCTTATTCGTAAACTCTAGGCTAAGTGTTTGTTAAGAAAGTTAATTAACTCACCATTGGTTCCAGGAAGGCGTTGCGCTTACTAAGGCTCAATTGCCAGTAGGCATGCAAATCCATATTGAGCTTGCGCGAATTTCCTTCGGTCGCAACTAGTTTGCTGCGACGTGCTACAACAAAGGAGCGGAGCTTATGCAACTTGCCTACCATAAAGTCGATAGCGCCCATGAAGCGGTCGTTAAGTGCAGTCACCTCCAGGTCGCAGTTGACAATCAGAGTTAGCTTATTACGGCTGATAATCTGAAGCAGTTGTTTTAGGACATTGTCGGCCAAGGTTTGCACATCAGGAATATTGAGTAAGATATATGATAGACGCGGGCGCGATTGTACTAATAGTTCCATAGAACCAAGATCGCAGAGGGTAATATTGTGAGAAAGCGTCTCGGGATGAATTCCGACACGTCGGGGTTCGATTGGTGTATCTAAAGAATTTAGAATAAGCAGCTCTTTGTCCCAGGGTACAACAGACGACAAAACAGTTTCCAGGGCAAAGTCCTTGCTCTGGTTAAAAAGAATAGTTTCAAAGCCGGTTTGGTAAAACCTATCAGCATTAAGCTCTTTTTTCGACCACATCTGCAAAACCCTTGCGTCCATATCTTCTTCCATCAGCACTTTGCCGACCGAAAGATTCTTATCAATGCCCTGTCTGATCATGGTTGTCGTTATTATCTATGTTTAAAACTATCTTAGTCTTGGGGTAAAAATAGTTTAACGGGGCATGCTGTATATCAATGTAACGTTAAGATTGAGTTATATTGTCGTACATAGTTATGACAATTCGGGGGCCATTTACACGTATATTTTGCAGGACAGTTTTTATCTATGTATCAATTTTTTCCACCAAAGCATCATTTTGTTTGACTATTCATACAAAGGGCCGGTTCGATGAAAGACGCTTCCAATTTGTTATCTTTACAACTTGTTTTACGGAAGATGAAAAGATATGCAATTTCAGTTTGCTGATATAGTACTGCCGGTTCCTTTGCCGCGCCTGTTTACCTACAGTGTGCCTGAGGAGTACAGTTCCACGCTGGCAAAAGGCCAGCGTGTAGTAGTATCTTTCGGGAAGCGGAAGCTTATGTCGGGTGTCGTATTTTCGCTTCATAACAGTGCACCAGCCGAGTATGAGACCAAGCCATTGCTTTCAGTGCTTGACACGAGCCCGGTGGTAAGTGAGGCTCAGTTAGGTCTATGGCAATGGATTTCTGATTATTATCAATGTACAATAGGTGAGGTGTATAAAGCGGCTTTGCCCTCGGGTTTGAAGCTTGAGAGCGAAACCCGGCTCTATTGCAATCCCGAGTTCGAGGATTCGCTTGACCTGTCCGAAAAGGGCATTGCCATCCTTGACTACCTGGGCGACAAGAAATATGGCACTATAAGCCAGCTTAATAATATTACGGGTTTGAAAAATAGTTATCCCCTTATTAAGCAGCTGATAGAGGCAGGCGCATTACTTGTTAATGAGCAGCTTTCGGAGGCATATCGTCCTAAAACGGAAGCTGTTTTGATTTTGCATCCCAATGTAAGGGCAGAGGAGCTTTTGCGAGACGTTTTTGACAAGCTGGCTCGTGCTCCAAAACAGTTGGAGTTGTTGATGACCTTTTTGCAAGTGGTTGGGGGTGTGGAAGGTGCCATCGCGGGGAAGATGCTCGCGCGTAAGGACTTGCTAAGGAGGATTGAAGGAGGAAGTGCTGCCCTCGCCGAACTGATAAAAAAGGACTATCTGGTTCAGGAGAAGCAGGAAGTTGATAGATTGACCCCGAGCGGGCTCCCTGTTGAGGGTAAAAAACCTCTTTCGGAGATTCAGGCCAGGGCTCTTGAGGAAGTAAAGGCAGGATTTGATGAAGGCCTTCCGGTGCTGATTCACGGCGTTACCTCAAGTGGCAAAACGGAGCTTTATATTCACCTGATTGAAGAAACTATCGCGAAGGGAAAGCAGGCGCTTTACCTTCTACCTGAGATAGCGCTGACCACGCAGATTACCAACCGCCTTAAAGTTCACTTTGGTGATAACTTAGGCGTTTATCATTCCAAATTCTCGGATAATGAAAGGGTGGAAGTGTGGAACAGCATGGTATCCAACGAGGGATACAAGGTTATCCTGGGAGTCAGATCGTCCATATTTTTGCCTTTTAGCAATCTGGGGCTAATAATAGTTGATGAGGAGCATGAGAGTTCGTTCAAGCAGTTTGATCCTGCCCCGCGCTATCATGCCCGCGATGTGGCTATTGTAATGGCCAAGAGAGCTAATTGTGATATCTTGCTGGGTACCGCCACTCCCTCTTTGGAGAGCTACTATAATGCAAGCGCGGGCAGATTCGTGCTTGTTGAGCTGATGGAGCGGCATGAGGGCATGCAGTTGCCGCTAATTAAGTTGGTTAATACCCGCGAGGCTCAGCGTAAAAAGATGATGCAGTCGCACTTTTCGCTTCAGCTTATAGGCGACATTAAATCGGCGCTTGAGAAAAGGGAGCAGATAATTCTTTTTCAGAATCGCCGTGGCTTCGCACCCTATTTGGAATGTACGGCCTGCGCGTGGATTCCGAAGTGTAAGCATTGTGATGTTAGCATGACCTATCACAAACACATTGACCAGCTGGTATGTCACTACTGCGGATATACTGAATCCAACAGGATAACATGCGGCGCCTGCGGCTCACCGGCCTTGCAGTTGAAGGGGTTTGGCACACAAAAGATAGAAGAAGAGATTCAGGAACTCTTTCCCGATGCAAAAGTAGCACGCATGGATTATGACACCACTCGCTCCAAAAAGGGATATGAAAATATAATCGGCAACTTTGAACTTGGGAAGTTGGATATTTTAGTAGGAACCCAGATGGTAACTAAGGGTCTTGATTTTGACAGGGTTAGTTTGGTTGGAATATTAAACGCCGACAGCATGCTCAACAATCCCGATTTCAGAGCCTTTGAACGCAGCTTTCAAATGATGGCGCAGGTAAGCGGTCGGGCAGGAAGGAAGAACCGCAGGGGGAAGGTCGTATTGCAGACGAGCGATACGACTCATCCGGTTTTGACTTACCTTGTAAACAACGATTATAAAGGCTTTTATGATTACCAGATTGCCGAGCGCGAGATGTTCAAATACCCGCCATTTTATCGTCTTATCAACTTAAGGGTAAAACATCGCGACAAAGGCGTTGCCGCTAAGGCGGCCTTAGCTCTGGCCGAGAGCCTTAGGCTACACTTCGGCAGCCGTGTTCTGGGGCCGCAGGAGCCACCTATTTCAAAGATTCAGGATATGTACCTGCAGCGTATTTTGATAAAGCTTGAACGCTCGGCTTCACCTACCAAAGCCAAAGAGCTGATGCAGAGCAGTATTAATCATCTGCTTTCTTATCAGCCATGGAGATATGTAGTAATAGCCGCTGATGTTGACCCTATGTAGGCAGGGCTTTTCAAAGGCCCTATTGTGCCAGTGTTAAAGGATTATTATTTCTTTGCATGACGATTTGAGTTATTTGTTAAATTCTGAGCTTTGGTTTAGCTCACTAATTTCAATATTAAGGAAAATAGAGTATTTTTGTTATTGGTGTGATGGCACACCAAAAGAAACGGGATAATATTATGTTGAAACAGAGTTTACAACAAAAGATGCTTCAAAAGCTATCGCCTTTGCAGATTCAGGTGATTAAGCTTCTGGAGATTCCTACGGCTCAGCTTGAACAGCGTATCAAGGAAGAGCTGGAGCAAAATCCCGTGCTTGAATATGGAAGCGAAACTCAGGATTATGATGATGATTATGGCGAAGAGGCCGACACAGCGGAGAGCGACATCGAGAAGGACGAATTGTCAATAGAAGATTATATCCATGATGATGAAATTCCGGCCTACAAGCTTCAGGCAAAGAACTACTCGAAAGATGACAAGCATGACGATATTCCTTTTTCAAGTGCTTCGACCTTTCATGAACAGCTTGTAAGTCAGCTGGGTTTGCAGGTAATGACAGACCGGCAGTTGGCAATTGCCGAATATATTATTGGCAATATCGATGAGGATGGATATCTGCGACGGGAAATTGATGAGATTGTTGATGATATTGCTTTTTCGCAGAACGTGGAAGTTGACGAAAAGGAAGCGCTTGAAGTACTTAGAGTGATTCAGGATTTCGATCCCGCAGGTGTCGGGGCTCGCGACCTGCGCGAGTGCCTGATTCTCCAGATGGATAGAAAAAAAGGAGAGACAGTGGCCTCCGACAATGCTTTGGAGATACTTAAGGATTATTTTGAGGAGTTTACCCGCAAGCATTACGATAAGATAGCCAAGCGTATGCATCTGGATGATGATGATTTAAAAGACGCCATCGACGAGATTCTAAAGCTTAATCCCAAGCCGGGGGGATCGTTAAGTAGTCCGATGAGCAGGACTGTTCAGCACATTATTCCTGACTTTATACTTGAGATTGAGGACGGCGAGTTTCTCCTGGAGCTTAATTCGCGAAACGTTCCGGAGCTGCGCGTTAGCAGCACTTACTCCGATATGCTTAGCGATTATCAATCAAATAAAAAGAACCAGAGTCGTGAGCAGAAGGAAGCTGTGATGTTTGTCAAGCAAAAGCTTGATTCGGCAAAGTGGTTTATTGATGCCATTCGTCAGCGACAAAACACTCTAATGGTTGTAATGGAGGCCATACTTGAGTATCAGAAGGAGTATTTTATAGAGGGTGACGAGACGCGTCTTAGGCCGATGATACTGAAGGATATAGCCGACAAAACTGATTTGGATATTTCCACCATTTCGCGGGTATCCAACAGCAAATATATACAGACGCACTTTGGGATTTTCCCGTTGAAATATTTCTTTTCTGAGGGTTTGCAAACCGATTCAGGGGAAGAGGTGTCAACGCGCGAGATTAAGAAGATTTTGGAAGAGTGCATTGCCGGTGAGGACAAGAAGAAGCCGCTTACCGACGATAAACTGGCGCAGATATTGAAGGAGAAGTCGTATAATATTGCCCGGCGGACGGTTGCAAAATACCGTGAGCAGCTTAATATTCCGGTTGCGCGCCTTCGCAAAGAGCTTTAGCAGTGACAAAGCTCAAAAACATTCTATGATGAAGTTACTAAGTCAAATAATTTCCTATCTGTTTCACCCCATGCTGATGGCAAGCCTGGGAATTTTCCTGATTTTCAATTCAGGAACGCATATTGCCTTTATCCCTATTGAAGCTAAACGGGTAATTTATCTTACAGTGATATTAAATACTGCCATACTTCCGCTCTCTACGCTTCCTCTTTTGTATCAATTTGGCCTGATTAAAAGCTTTCAGATGGAAAGCGCCCGTGAAAGGACACTTCCGGTATTGCTGACCTGCTTTTTCTATTTTGTGTGTTATATGTTATTGAGGCGCATAGGCGTGACAGGTATTATCATCAGCTTTATGCTTGCTACAATAATAGCTATTGCGGGTGCGGGAATAATCACGCGGTTTTGGAAAATAAGCATTCACACTATCGGCATCGGTGGCGTTACCGGTGCCATTATGGCCTTGACCTATCGCTATGGCGTTGACCTTAACGGGATGTTATTTCTCCTGTTCTTGTGTTCGGGGCTGGTAGCTTCTGCAAGGCTCTATTTGGGGGCTCATTCTCCGGCCCAGGTTTACGCGGGTTTTATTTGGGGTTTCGCAATAGTCTTTAGTTCTGTTTTATTATAATTTTATCTGAAAGCCAAGATTCTTCAGCATAGCAATTTCTGCTGCAGAGCTGTTGGCGTGTGGAGCAATCTTCCAGACATGGAACTCCCGGCGCAGGGGATAGGCTCCCCGTTGTTTTTCGAATTCATCGGGTTTGGCCCGTAAGCGTGCGTCATCATCCAAAATATTATAGCTGCTTAATATAGCCCTAGCTGCAGTAATATAAGGCTCTTCGTTGCTGCCGGCAAGCTTGATAAGTGGATATGGCGGCATTGCTAATGATTCGGGTTGCCATTGGGTCAAGGGAAGTCCAAACTCTTCTGCAATCGCGTGAACGGTCATTATAGTGCCATTGGCCTTGCCATCAACCGAGTAGCCGGCAATATGGGGTGTTCCTATCCAGACTTTCTGATGAAGCGCGGGATCAATATTTGGCTCATTTTCCCAGACATCGAGCGCCAAACGTGAAATCTTTCCCTTTTCCAGTCCCTCAAGCATGGTTTGTGTGTCGGTAACTTCCCCGCGCGAGGAGTTGATAACAATAGCTCCTTCTTTTAGCTGAGAAAGAGTGTCGCCGTTGAGCAGGTGGAAGCTGATATCCGGACCCTCCCTGTTGAGAGGAGTATGGAAAGTAACAATATCAGAATTCCTGAGCAGCTCCGGCAAATCGCAAAAGCCAGTGTCTCCCTCACGCCTTTGACGCGGGGGGTCATTAAGCAAAACTTTAAATCCCAGGGTCTTGGCTAAGGTTTCGATTTTTGAGCCGACCATACCTACGCCCACAATTCCTACAATAGTCTCAGAAGGCACAGTTCCTCCCAGGATAAGATGGGAGAGCAGCGAAGCGATATATTGACGCACCGAGCCTGAATTACATCCCGGGGCATTGCACCATTTGATTCCGGCACTCTCCAGCCAGGCCAGGTCCATGTGGTCAGTTCCGATGGTAGCTGTGGCCACCATTTTGACCTTTGTACCCTTCAATAATCCCTCATTGCATTTGGTGCGGGTTCTGACAATCAGCACATCAGCGTCTTGAACATCACTCTTAACAATATCCTTTCCTGGTTTATACACTACCGTGGCATAAGGCTCGAATACACCTTTGAGGTTTGGGATTTTATCGTCGGCAACTATCTTCATGCTTGTGTATATTTTTGTGCAATTTAAACAAGAACGATGACTTCTGAAAGATGTTCAATTTATAGGATGTAAAAGTGAAATATACTTTTGGAAAAAGTATATTTGTTGGTTGATGAATAGACATTAGGTCGATGGGTTAAAAAAAAATCACTATTTTTGTGTTCTGGTCTTTCCTGCATTGTAAATCAGTGCGTTTAAGCGGGCTTCACAATATGGAGAGAGGTTTTTCAAGGCGAAGAGCAAGTAAAGAGAATAAATTATTTAATATAAATCTAATAATTGGCAGGAATCATGAGTAAAGAAGTTTCAATGAAGGCAGCGGATAATATTCGGATTTTGTCTGCGGCAATGGTCGAGAAGGCTAAATCGGGTCATCCCGGTGGCGCTATGGGAGGTGCAGATTTTGTTCACATACTTTTTTCCGAGTTTCTTAACTACGATCCGAATGATAGGACTTGGGTCAATCGGGATCGTTTTTTCCTTGATCCCGGTCACATGTCGCCGATGTTATATTCAGTTTTGGCTCTTAGCGGAACCTACACTATGGATGAGTTGGCCAATTTTCGCCAGTGGGGCAGCCCAACTCCGGGACACCCAGAGGTAGATGTGGCACGTGGAGTAGAGAACACCTCGGGTCCCTTGGGTCAGGGTCACACAATGGCAGTTGGAGCAGCGATAGCCGAGCGTTTTCTTGCGCATCGCTTTGGGGAGTGGATGTCTCACAAAACCTATACTTTTATCTCTGACGGTGGTGTTCAGGAGGAGATTTCGCAGGGAGCCGGTCGTATCGCAGGTTATCTTGGTTTAAGCAATCTGGTGATGTTCTACGACAGCAATGATATTCAGCTGTCAACAGAAACTAATGCTGTTAC
This sequence comes from Marinilabiliaceae bacterium UBA5488, assembly GCA_002427105.1. Taxonomy (GTDB): domain Bacteria; phylum Bacteroidota; class Bacteroidia; order Bacteroidales; family Marinilabiliaceae; genus Geofilum. The sequence goes on from DIPM01000010.1 coordinate 13,167, forward strand.
CATCGAAGATACTGCAAAGAAATATGAAGCATGGGGATGGGCTGTAAGCACTATTGATGGCAACAACCATGATGAGATAAGAGCTGCCTTGAAGGCTGCGCAGGCAGAAAAGAATCGTCCCAGCTTAATTATTGGTAAAACCATTATGGGCAAGGGCGCATTAAAGGCCGATGGTTCATCCTTTGAGCGCAAAGTAAGCACTCACGGTCAGCCATTGAGCGCAGCCGGTGCCGATTTTGCGTCAAGCATCAAGAATTTAGGCGGTGACGCCAATAATCCTTTTGTGATTTTTGCTGATGTTGCAGAATATTACAAGAAGGCTAATGCTGCAAAGGCAGAATATGTTGCAAAAAAGAAGAGTGAGCAAAAAGAGTGGGAAGCTAAAAATCCTGCTTTGGCAAAGAAGTTTAACAGCTTTTTTTCATCTAAAGCTCCTGAATTTGACTTCTCAGCCATATCACAAAAGGCTGACAACGCCTCGCGTTCATCTTCGGCAACAGTCTTGGGCGAGTTTGCCGGAAAGATTGAGAATATGATAGTTATGTCTGCCGACCTGGCAAACTCAGACAAGACAGATGCTTTTCTATATAAGACTACCTCATTTACCAAAGGTGATTTTTCGGGCTCCTTTTTGCAGGCCGGAGTTGCCGAGCTTACCATGGCTGCTATTGCCAACGGTATGGCTTTACACGGTGGTGTAATTCCAGTGTGCGGAACCTTCTTTGTATTCAGCGACTATATGAAACCGGCTGTTAGATTGGCTGCTTTGATGCAGCTTCCGGTTAAATATGTGTGGACTCATGATGCTTTCCGCGTAGGAGAAGACGGGCCTACCCACCAGCCGGTAGAGCAGGAGGCACAAATCAGACTTATGGAGAAACTTAAGAATCATAGCGGGGACAACGGGATGTTGGTTATCCGCCCTGCTGATGCAGAGGAGACAACGGTAGCCTGGCAGATGGCCATTGAAAATGTCAAGACTCCTACTGCTTTGATTCTATCACGTCAAAATATCAAGAATCTTCCCGGCAGTTCATACCAGAAGGCTTTGCAATCGAAGAAAGGCGCTTACATTGTTGAAAAAGACAGCGGCAAGATTGATGTAGTGCTGGTAGCCAACGGCTCGGAGGTAGCCACTTTAGTTGAAGGAGCAAAGCTCCTGAGAGAAAAGAAAGGCCTGAAAATTCAGATTATTTCAGTTCCCTCAGAAGGGCTTTTCCGCAATCAGCCTAAGGCATATCAGGATGAGGTACTTTTGCCGGGCACAGCTAAATTTGGCTTAACAGCCGGTCTTCCCGTCAATCTTGAAGGCCTGGTTGGTGCTGATGGCGTAGTTGCAGGCTTGAATCACTTTGGTTTCTCGGCTCCTTACGGAGTTCTGGATAAGGAATTCGGCTTTACAGCAGAGGCTGTATTCGAAAAGGTGAGTGCGCTTTTGCAAAAGTAGAAGAGCATTATTTCTATAGTTCAAACCGATATGCGGAAATTTCGCATATCGGTTTTTGCTTTTTCATTAAAAAACTGTTTATCTTTAACAAGTTATTTTTATACAACTGGATAAATTGCCCCGTTTTTAGGTTCAGTACATTAGTCTTCTGCCAGTTAGTCCTTTGACTAATAGCAGTTTGAATGTTTGCGGCTACAAATTTTACTATATGGAAAAATATCTTTTGAAATTAATCAAGGAGAATAATCGGATTATTATTCCCAATTTCGGTGCATTTATTGTTTCTTATGAAAAGGGTCAGAATATCCTGTTCAATAATTTTTTAAGTTTTAATGACGGCCTGCTTATTAGTCACATTTGTTCAGTCGAGGGTATTGATTCTGCCGCCGCCGAAAAGAAAGTCGAGAACTATGTAGCTGATATTAATAAAGCCCTTAACAATGATGGCTTTTTTGTGATTAAAGATATTGGTCGTTTTTCGAAAGACGACAGTGGTTTTATACGTTTTGAGCAGGCTGCTACTGTGCCTGTGAGCGAAGTTGGCCCCGGGGAAGTTGAAGATAAGATTAGTGTCTCTGATTCAGATATTGAGGCCCTGACAGAAGATGCAGAGCTGCTTGATTTGGATACCGGTTCCCTTCCGGTTTACCATGAAACCCCTGATCTTGAAGCTAAAGCGAAGATCGAGGAGGAAGCCCCTGAGTCAAGTTTTGATGATAAGACAACAGAAGTTGTAGTAAAAGAAAGAGGCAAAATATCCGGCGGCTTGGTGGCTTTATCGGCTATACTGCTGCTTCTGCTCGTTGGGGCTTACCTGTGGTTTTTTACCGATGTTATTAACGACTATAAAGAAAAATACATCTCAAAGCCTCAAAAAGAGCAACTTGCAGAACCCTCGGATCAGGCCTTAGTTCCCGTTGTTCCCTCTGATTCGCTGCTGCCTGTTGAGCCTGAAATCGTGTCGCCTGAGGGGGATAAGATGGAGGATCCGGCTTCGGTTTCCACTCGTCAGCATCATATAATTGTCGGCAGCTATAAAGATGAAGCCAAGGCTTTCGAGAAAGTTCGGGAGCTGGCTGCCAAGGGCTATAGCTCGGCATCTGTATTGCCCTATGAAGGTCGCTATCTGGCTAGCGTTGAGTGCTATCCGTCGGTTAGAACCGCACTTCGCCGTCAGGAAGAACTGATTTCGGAGCTGCAGGCAGAAAACTGGGTACTTTCACTTTCTGTCAGATAAGCGCCGTACGCAATGACAGAGGGCTGCCCCATCGTATGGCTAATCTTTTTCTTCGCGGGTGCCTTATTCTTTCTTCTTTATCTTTTGTTGATAAGTGCTTTTGCCCGGCGCTGGTGCTATCATAAAGGCGCTTTAAATGAAGTTTGGGGGCGTCAGACCAAAATTTCCCTTATTGTTGCTTATCGGAATGAGGCAGATTTTTTACCGGCTTTTGTCGATGCTATTAAGCGTCAGGAGGCTTTTGACGGTAGTTTTGAGCTAATTGCCGTCAACGACCATTCAGATGACGGCTCGGAGAAGCTGCTTTCTTCTCAGGCGATCGACCATCTAATAATGCTTAATGCGAAAGGTCATGGTAAAAAGAATGCGCTCAGAGAAGCTATAGAAATGAGTAGGGGAGAGTTAATAGTCACAAGTGATGCTGATTGTATTCCTCCCGATAGCTGGTTAAAAACTCTCGCGCTGTGGTATCAAGGCACAGGCGCTGATATGCTTGTAGGGCCGGTAAAAATGATTCCGGACGGCTCTTTTTCTGCTTATTACGATTCTATAGATTATTATTCCTTGCAGATGAGTGGCGCCGGGGCAGTGATGTTAGGAAAGCCCGTGTTTTGCAGCGCTGCGAATCTTGCCTTCACAAAGGCCGCCTGGGATGAGGCTTCCGGATGTATGGATGGGGCTAAGTTCGCTTCAGGCGATGACGTGTTTCTGCTTCATGCCTTTAAAAAGCTCAAGAAAAGCATAGTTTTTGTATCCGACAAGGGAGCCTTGGTTCAGACCCCTGTCACCGGCACCGTTCGCGGCTTTTTCAGGCAGAGAGTGAGATGGGGCGGGAAGAGTCCCGCCTATAAAGACAGTTTTTCAGTCTTAGTTGCACTTAGCGTATTATTTGCAAATTTATGGCTGCTTGCACTGATTCCTGCGTCATTTTGCAGGGACATTTGTTTTCGGATACTGATAGTTGCCTTTACTCTTAAGCTGCTGGCCGATTATTCGTTGTTGAAAACCGGGCGCAGGCTGTTCTCAATATCCTATCCTTTTGCCATCCACCTTCTTTTTTCGATGATATATCCCTTTGTATTATGCCTCACGGCATTTGGCGCCTTGATGCTGCCGGCAAGGTGGAAAGGGAGAGCTTAGGGCCTAAAGCCCCGGTTATGCTATGGCATCTTATACATAAAGGCATTTATATTCATACCGGCGCCAACAGAGGTCATCATAACATTATCTCCGGATTTCAGCTCATGGCCTTCCAATTTTCCTTTCAGAATAAGGTCGAAGAGGGTGGGTACGGTGGCTACACTGCTATTGCCCAGATTTCTAATAGTCATAGGCATTACGCTGCTATCCATTTCTTTTTTGCCGTAAAGGCGAAAAATACGCTTTAGAATAGCTTCATCCATTTTGGCATTAGCCTGGTGAATCAGAATCTTGCTAACATCCTTAAGATGCATTTCGTTTTTGTTAAGACAATCTTGTGCCACAAGAGGTACGTAGCTCAGGGCATAGTTGTAAACCTTACGACCCAACATTTTCAGGTAGTTGCCCTTCAATTCAGGATTGTAGGAATTGCCCATCTCCAGGAGATCCAGGTAATCGACGGCGTCGGTTCTTACTGAATGTTTCAGCATGCCCACGGGCTCTTCACTTTCAACGCCTTCCAGGATGGTCGCGGAGGCACCGTCAGCAAAAATCATAATATCGCGATCGTGAGGATCCGTCATGCGGGAGATTGCATCGGCACCTATCACAAGGATTCTTTTTGCATCGCCCGACTTGATAAAATAGTTGGCCTGTATCATGGCTTGCGTCCATCCGGGGCAGCCAAAGGTAAGGTCGTAGGCAACTGCCATAGGATTTTTTATGTCCAGATTATGCTTTACCCTTGAAGCAAGAGTAGGAATAATATCTGAAAAAAGTGTTCCCTTTTTGACATCGCCTAAGTTGTGAGCCACAATAATATAGTCGAGGGTCTCCTTGTCGATACCGGCATCGTCAATAGCTTCTTGAGCGGCCATGGTTGCCATATCTGAAGTAAGAATATTATCGGGAGCTATTCTGCGCTCAATAATATCGGTTATCTGCTCAAACTTCGCCGTTATCTCTTTTCCGGGAGTTTCTATAATGGAGCCGTCCTCATTCATGAAGACATTATTTTCAAATTCACTGTTTTTGACCACAATTGGTGGTATATAACTGCCGGTACCTGTGATTACGGCATAAATTGATTTTTGTGAAGACATTTAATTACTCTTTTGGTTTAATCTGTAAAAAATTTAAGATGAAATTCTGATCCGTCCCATTCGCCATACGAAAAATTTGTAATCCAGTCGCCCAGATAGATCAGTTTGGTTTGTTTGCTAAGATGAAAGGTTTTGGCAAGATGGCGATGACCAAATATGAAATAGTCGAAATGCTCTTTTTTTATTCGTTCATTTGCCCATGATATTAGCCATTCATACTCCTCACCCTGAAATACTGAACCGTCGGCAGCCATGTTTTTTTCGCGACTCTTGCGCGACCAGAAGCCGGCCATTGAGATTCCGAGATCAGGGTGTATTATACGAAACAGTTTTTGGGCAAATTTGTTGGTAAAAATTGATTTTAAACGATTATATGATTTTTCTTCGGGGCTAAGGCCATCTCCATGTGCAAGGAAAAAGCGCTTCCCGTCAATTTCGCGTATTACTGGTTCGCGGTAAACTATTACTCCGGTTTCGGCAGGTAGATAATCAAAAATCCAGATATCATGATTACCGGTAAAAAAATGTACCGGGATACCGGCATCTGTCAATTCGGCCAGCTTTCCCAACAAGCGGGTAAAGCCTTTTGGGACTGCTTTTTTGTACTCAAACCAGAAGTCGAAAATGTCTCCCATAAGATATATTTCCGATGCTGATGATTTGATTGAGTCAAGCCAACGTACAAAGCGCCTCTCATGGCTTCGGTGGTCGCTTATTGTCGGTCCTCCCAGATGTACATCTGAAGCAAAGTATATTTTTTTACCTGATTCCAACCTTTGTCTAAGAGCTTTTAGTTAACATAAGAGGCTAAAGAATCTCTTTCAATTTTTCTTCCAGGAGGCTGCCAAACAAATCTTTGCCGACGATATTCCCTTCGCGGTCAAGCAGATAGTTTGCCGGAATCTTTTGAACGTTATATATACGGGCCGCGTAGGAGTTGGTATATTGAAGTTCGGAAACAGAAATCCACGGAATGCCTTGTTGAATAAGACTGTTTTCCCATAAAACCCGACTCCGCTCCAGGCAAACCTGATATACTTCAAAGCCCTTGCTGCTGTAGCGACTATAGGTAGGCAAAAGTTTCTTGTTCTCGTTCACGGAAGCCTGATCCCACGAGGCACTGAAAGACAATAAGACTACCTTGCCTCTTAGTGATGACAAGGCTATGTTTGCCCCACTAAGGTCGGGCGCACTAATTTCGGGGGATGGCGAGCCTTCACTGTTATTAATAAAGTCCAGAATCTGGGCACGACGTTGTTCTGTTTTCGCGCTCAGGACGATATCATACAACTGCCTTACTCGTTGTGATTCGGGGTACAGAAGGTTCAGGCTGGTTGCTATTGTTGAGAAATAAACCTGGTCTTGTTTGTCGAGCACGTTCATCACCATAGACTCATCGCTTAGGGTTAGAAGCAGTGCATAGTAACTGGCAAAGGAGCGGGGGTTATCCATAACAAAGGAGCCTACCCCTGCTTTATACTTGTCGATATGTCTGATAATCTCATTACTTATTGGTTCCAATTTCCCGGCTTTTTCCTCATCGGGAAGAGAGTTATAAAGAGTCATCAGACTATCTACCTGTTTGCGCAGGGCGATAATATTCTGATTAAGAAGTTGGATGTGCTTAGAGCCAATCGAATTACGAACCGAATAGCCCGATGCAAAACTATCCTTATTAGTGCTTATCTCAATAGTCTCCGTGCTATCAGCCAGCAGGGTGATAAATTTAGAAGGAGTAAGCGAGAGTTTCAGGAAGCTTGGCTCGCTAAGTCGCGGCTGTTTAAACTTGAAAGTGCCGTTGCTCTTAATCACAGTGCTGTCTAATAATACCTCAGCATCCAAATCCATTCTGTATAAGAATAGCTGCTCACCGGGGGCATCTTCAACATGGCCCTTTAAATTAAATGATTCTTTAACAGAACAACCGGCTATTATCATAAGAGCCAGTAAAAAGACTAATATTTGCCTCATTGCACTTACGCGTGTTAAATTGTTAGTTAGATGAGTCTGCAAAGGTAAGCTTATTTTTTTACTAAAAGTTCCATTAGCTCTTGTAGCTTTTTGTCCCATAGGTTTTTTCCTGCGATTATGCCTGAATCACTTAGGATAAAATTTGCGGGCAAAGATACAACACCCAGCTGCTCCATAATTTCAGGTGATAAGCCATCACTTAAGTTCATTGAGTTAAAGCCACGCTTACTTTCCGGTAAAGTGATAGAATCAAGTAAGAGAAAGGCCGCTTTCATGCCTCTCCATTGAAAGCTGTTTACTTTTTCGATGGCTTTTTGATGTATGGCAGCCTGGTCTTCCTTGCCGGGTTCGTACAATTCTATATAAAGCGGGGAGCCTAAAAAATCGCTTGTAGAAAGCGTATCCTGCCCCATGACAGACAGTATAATTTCAGGAAACTGAGTGCCGGGTTGCAGCTTGTTAAACAGCAGGTGTTTGTTATATAAGACTTCTGCTTCGCGCCTGAACATTTTCACTTCCCGGAGATGGCTGAAGGGCTCAAGCATCGAATCGGCCGCGAAGTACAGCTCTTTATGTGCCCATGGATCAAACAGCCGCTTGTTTCCGGCTGTTTGCAGAAGCCCGAACATCCTTACCAAGGGCTCATCAGAAATCTGAACTATCTCCTCCCTATATATCTGGGTAATAGAATCCAGAGTCTGTTTGAGCTCCTCGACGGCCTGAGCGGTTGGTTTCCATACCGAATCCATCGTTGTCGAAGTGCTTGCCTGCATCGCCTTTTGCCACTTCTTACTAAGAGTTTCAATCTGATAAAAATCCAGATAGTTGTCTGAACCTGTTACTTTACAGTTTTTCGGAAAGCTTATATATTGAGCGTCAATGCTTACAGGACGATTATCCTCCATTACCAGCACAAGATGATTGTTGGGGCTTTTCTCCAGGATATAGAATCCCGGAATTACTGTGTCGGGCGTCCAGGCAAACATACCGTGGTTGTCGATAAGCAGAGTGTCGCGGAAGGCTTCGCCCGAGGCTGGCATGATAATAATCCTGTTGCCTTCGCCGCCCCACATAACACCCGACAAGGGCGCTTGCCGCTCTTTTTCCCCACAAGAGACAAGCAGTGTTACGAAAAGCAAAAATGCGGTCTTCCGAATCATAAGAGGCCTGTTTAATTCTTCAAAGATAGATATTTTAATTTTTCAAGCATAGTTGAAACGCAACGCTCTAATAAAAATTGCATCCTTATTAATACACAGAGGATTTGGTTTCTGCATTTTGGGTAGAAAACAAAAAGCAAAAGCCGTCACCCAAACGTGGGCGACGGCTTTTAAAACTTGTTTGTTTCTGCTATCAATCTGATCAGCATCCAATGAGAGTTTTGTATGCAAGCTTGTATGTAGCATCTATAAATTTTTGCGGATATAGTTGGCGAGCCAATCTCCTACTTCAGATGTTTTTTTAGCATTGCTCTTATCAATATCTTCGGTTACATAGTTTTGTTCAAGCGAAGCGTTTACAGCTTTTCGTATCATTTCGGCTTCCTCGTTAAGTGCAAAAGCGTACTCGAACATCAGTGCTGCCGAAAGAACTGTAGCAATAGGGTTGGCGATATTTTTGCCTGCTGCCTGCGGGTAGGAACCGTGAATTGGCTCAAAGACGCTGGTATGCAGCCCTATAGATGCCGATGGAAGCAGTCCCAGCGAACCTGTAATAACAGAAGCCTCATCGGTTAATATATCGCCAAACATATTTTCGGTAACCATTACATCGAAGTTTTTAGGCCACTGAATAATCTGCATAGCGGCGTTGTCAACAAACATATATTGAGTATCAACTTCGGGATATTTGGGTGCAAGCTCCTGGGCTATCTGGCGCCACAGACGAGAGGTTTCAAGCACGTTGGCCTTATCAACTACAGTAAGTTTCTTATTGCGTTTCATTGCATAATCATAGGCCAGCTTAAGGATTCTTTCAATCTCTTCGCGTGAGTAAACACAGTTGTCGAAGGCGCTGTTGCCATTGTCAGTGCGTCCTTTTTCGCCGAAATAAATTCCTCCCGTCAGTTCGCGTATGCAAATAAAGTTGGCACCTTCAACCAATTCCCTGCGAAGAGGTGATTTGTGAAGCAAAGAGGGGAAAGTCTCTACCGGGCGAATGTTTGCATAAAGTCCAAGCTGCTTGCGCATGCGAAGCAGACCCTGTTCGGGTCTAACCTTTGCTGTTGGGTCATTGTCAAATTTTGGATGTCCGATAGCGCCGAAAAGCACCGCGTCAGATTCCATGCATATTTTATGAGTTGCTTCCGGGTAGGGGTCGCCAACAGCATCAATAGCTGCGGCTCCGGTTATGGCCTCGGTGTATTTTACTTCGTGGCCTTTTTTCTCACAAACGGCATTGACCACCTTTATGGCTTGCTCAATTATTTCCGGGCCTATTCCGTCGCCGGCCAATACTGCAATATTCAATTTCATTTAGTTATTATTTTATAAAATTTTAAATCTCAGGTCGTCACTTTCTATCAGGTTGAGCATCTTCAGGGTTGCTTTGATGGCAGCTTCCGTCTGGTCGGCATCAAGTCCGCGGGTTTTAAACTCGTGGCCTCTAAACTCCCAGGTGATAACTGTCTCAACCAATGCATCGGTTTTTCCTCCCGGAGGAATCGACACCCAGTAGTCGGTCAGCAGCGGATGCTCCTTATTAAGGCGCTCGTAAATTTTCCAAAGGGCTTTCATAAAGGCGTCATACTGGCCGTCGCCTATGGAGCTCTCGAAGTAAGCCTCATCATAAATCTGAATCCGGATACTTGCCACAGGCTTCATTTTCCTTACCAGGCTGAGGCTGTAGTTCAACAACTTGATATTGTCGTCATTGCTGCTGTTCTTCAGGACGTCAGATATAATATAAGGCAAATCTTCGGTTGAGACCGATTCCTTTTTGTCGCCCAGCTCAATTACTCGCTTTGTAACCTTTTTCATATCCTCAGGAGTCAGCTCTATACCAAGCTCTTCGAGGTTTTTAAGGATATTGGCCTTTCCGGATGTTTTCCCAAGGGCATAGCGACGCACCCGGCCGAAGCGTTCAGGCATCAGCTGGTTAAAATATAAATTATCTTTGTTATCGCCATCGGCGTGAACACCACTGCACTGTGTGAAGACATATTCGCCGGTCAGGGGCTTGTTGCCCGGTATGCGTATGCCGCTAAACGATTCTACCATTTTTGAAACATGTGTAAGTTTTTCCTCATTAAGGGAATTTGCAAGTTTCAAATGGTCATTCATCATGCCCAAAACGCTCGCCAGTGGGGCGTTGCCGGCACGTTCACCCAAGCCGTTGACGGTGGTGTGAACTCCTTTAACTCCCGCTTTAAGCGCCATATACACATTGGCTACTGAAAAGTCGTAATCGTTGTGGGCGTGAAAATCAAAATGAATGTCGGGGTAACGCTCAGTCATGGCACGACAAGCTTCGAAGGCCTGGTCGGGATTTAGAATCCCCAGAGTGTCGGGCAGCATTATGCGTTTGACAGCTGTTTTGCTCAAGTGATCAAGCATATAAAATACATAATCGCGCGAGCTGAACATCCCGTTTGACCAATCTTCGAGGTAAACATTTACAGAAATACCGCGCCCGGCAGCTTCCTTTAGTACGGCTTCTATGTCAGCCCAATGTTGATCGGGCGTTTTTCGGAGCTGGCCGCTTACATGCTTCAATGATCCTTTGGTTAGCAAGTTCAAAACCTTGCCACCGGCACTTTCAATCCAGTCGAGCGAAGTGTTACCATCTACAAAGCCCAGAATCTCAACCCTATCAAGACAGCCGTTTTTTGCAGCCCATTCGGTAATTCGCTTCACAGACCGAAATTCTCCGTCCGACACGCGCGCCGAGGCCACCTCGATGCGATTAACCTTCAGCTCGTCGAGTAGCAGGCGCGCTATGGCAAGTTTTTCCGCTTCACTGAAGGATACTCCTGTGGTTTGTTCGCCATCCCGAAGGGTGGTGTCCATTACTTCTATAAGGCTCATCAACAGCTATTTTGATAATTAATTTGAGGCCGAGGCCTCCCACTGGTTTATTTCATCAGTTATGCTCAAGAGATAGTCGATATCATCGTAGCCGTTGATCAGGCATTTCTTTTTATAAGGATTGATATCAAACTTCTCCGAGATATTTGATGAAGGAACTGAAATCGTCTGGTTTTCCAGATCTACCTTGATAATAACTTTTGGGTCGGCCTCTATTGCTTCAAAAAGTTTAGCCAGGAAGGCATCGCTTATCTGAACCGGTAAGATGCCGTTATTAAGAGCGTTATTCTTGAAGATATCAGCAAAAAAGCTGGAAACTACTGCTTTAAAGCCGTAGCCGCCAATGGCCCATGCTGCATGTTCTCGACTTGACCCGCTTCCGAAGTTCTTTCCGGCTACCAAAATCTTTCCTGAATAAGTAGGATTGTTTAGGACAAAGTCGGCCTTTGGACGGCCATCCTTTTCATAGCGCCAGTCGCAAAACAAATTGTCGCCAAAACCATCTCGTGTAGTGGCTTTCAGGAAACGAGCGGGTATTATCTGGTCGGTATCAACATTCTCAATTGGCAGTGGCACTGCCGGACTCTCCAATGTTACAAATTTCTCTATTGGCATTGTTATCTTTTTATTTAATTGACTGATAATGAGTTGATGCCCTTCTTTAAAATGAAGGGCAAGGATTCAATATTTGATTTAGCACAATGCCTTAAAGCATTGTGCGCGGGTCGGTTATCACACCGTTTATTAGGGTTGCAGCTGCTGTGAGCGGACTGGCAAGCAAAGTGCGTGCGCCCGGCCCCTGCCGTCCTTCAAAGTTGCGGTTGGAAGTTGATACGGCATATTTTCCTTCCGGAATTTTGTCATCATTCATAGCCAGACAAGCTGAGCATCCGGGCTGCCTCAGACTAACTCCTGCTGCCTCAAGTATGTCACGTATTCCTTCCTCTATAGCTTGCTTTTCAACCTGCTTGCTTCCCGGCACAACCCAGGCAGTTATATTATCAGCCTTTTTCTTTCCTTTAATAAAATTGGCAAAAGCTCTCAAATCTTCTATCCGCCCGTTGGTGCAGCTACCAACAAATACATAGTCAACTTGCTTACCAATCATTGGCTCATCGGGTTTGTAGCCCATATATTGCAATGACTTGCTGAAGCTTGCCTGTGATGCTTTGTCGAGGTCTTCAACCTTTGGAATGCGCTGAGTGATACCTATTCCCATCCCGGGGTTGGTTCCGTAGGTAATCATAGGCTCAATATCCGCAGCTTTAAAAGTGAGTTCTTTATCAAACTTAGCATCGGCATCGCTTGGAAGCTGACGCCATTCGGCAACCAGTCTGTCCCATTCTTTGCCAACAGGAGAGAACTCCCGACCCTTAACGTATTCAATAGTGGTTTCATCGGGCGCGATCATGCCGCCGCGAGCTCCCATCTCAATACTCATATTACAGATGGTCATACGTCCTTCCATTGACAAGCTGCGAATTGCAGACCCGGCAAACTCAACAAAATAGCCTGTTGCGCCTCCTGTCGATATCTGCGAGATAATGTAAAGGACTATATCTTTTGCAGTAACGCCTTTTTTGAGTTCTCCCTCAATATTTATGCGCATAGTTTTGGGGCGCGATTGCATAAGGCATTGAGTGGCCAATACCATCTCTACCTCGCTGGTGCCAATTCCAAAGGCTATGCTTCCAAAGGCTCCGTGAGTTGAAGTGTGACTATCGCCGCAAACTATGGTCATTCCCGGACGGGTAAGACCCAGTTCAGGACCAATTACATGAACTATCCCGTTGAAGGGATGATTCAGACCATACATAGGGATATTATGCTCCTCGCAGTTTTCCTTGAGCTTGTTGACCTGAAAGCGGCTCAGCTCATCATGGATAGGCAGATGCTGATCAATGGTAGGGATATTATGATCGGGGGTGGCCACGGTTTTATCCGGACGACGCACTTTTATACCCCTTGCCTTTAGACCTGCAAAGGCCTGAGGGCTTGTTACCTCATGTATAAGGTGACGGTCTATGTAAAGTACACTGGGACCTCCTTCTACGTTGTCAACAACATGTTTTTCCCAGATTTTGTCGAAAAGTGTTTTTCCAGCCAAGGTGCTTAATTTTTAATGGTTACTTATAGTTTAAATATCTGCTTATTGTATTTTTCCTAAGGCGTCAAGGAAGGCTTCTACCGAAGCTGTCACGATATCGGTGTGAGCCGCGAATCCGTAATAAATCATGCCTTTATGCTCTACCTGAACATGAACCTTCCCAAGGTCGTCGCTTCCGCGGGTGATCGCCTGAATAAGGAACTCCTCAAGTCGCACTCTTCGCTTAACCAGAGCCTTGACAGCAGTAAAGGCTGCGTCGATAGGGCCGTTGCCCGATGCCGTTTCGGTAAAGGTGTCGCCGTTGAATGCCACCTGAACAGTAGCTGTTGGTATTGTTGATTTTCCGCACATAACCTGTAGCGAAACCAACTTTATAGGCTTAGCATCAGAGCCCTTATCGCGTCCTGCAAGTATTTCAAGGTCTTCATCCGAAATATCTTTTTTCTTATCTGCGAGGTCGAGGAACTTCTGATATACAGCGTCCACTTCGGCAGGCTCCAGTTCGTAGCCCAAAACGCTTAGTCTGTGCTTTAATGCAGCACGTCCGCTGCGGGCTGTCAATACTATTGAAGACTCCTTGATACCAACCTCTACGGGGTCGATAATTTCGTAGTTCTCGCGGTTTTTTAATACTCCGTCCTGGTGAATTCCCGAGGAGTGAGCAAAGGCGTTACGTCCTACAATTGCCTTATTGGGCTGTATGGGCATGCGCATAAGCGTGGATACCAACCTGCTGGTTTTTGTAATTTGCTTGGAATCGATACCTGTATCAAATTGCAAATCCTTATGACAGCGAAGCGTCATAACAACTTCTTCCAGGGCGGTGTTGCCGGCTCTTTCGCCAATTCCGTTCATGGTAACTTCCACCTGACGTGCGCCGTTTAGAATGCCGGAAATGGTGTTGGCAGTAGCCATGCCCAAATCATTGTGGCAGTGAGTGGCAATAATGGCCTTGTCTATGTTGGGAACATTATTTACCAGATATGCAATCTTCGCACCGTATTCGGCAGGCAGGCAATAGCCTGTGGTGTCGGGGATATTGACAACCGTAGCCCCTGCCTTAATAACTGCTTCAATTACACGAGCCAGGTATTCATTATCTGAGCGGCCTGCATCTTCAGCATAAAATTCAACATCTTCAACAAATTTGCGGGCATAGCTAACAGCCTCAATAGCTCTCTCAATTATTGCCTCGGGATTTGAATTCAGCTTATTGAAAATATGATAGGGTGAGGTGCCTATGCCTGTGTGGATACGCGCTCTTTTGGCATATTTGAGGGCGTCGGCAGCTACTTCAATGTCTTTTTTAACTGCACGTGTTAAGGCGCAGATGGTGGGATTGGAAACCGCTTTAGAGATCTCCACTACCGAATTAAAGTCACCGGGACTGGAGACCGGAAAGCCGGCTTCTATAATATCCACACCGAGCTTTTCGAGCTGCCTTGCTATTTCAATTTTCTCAATAGTATTAAGCTGGCTGCCCGGGACCTGTTCGCCGTCCCTAAGTGTGGTGTCGAAAATATAGATTCTGTTACTCATCTTTTTCTGGTTTGTCCGGTGGTTTCCGGGTTGTTTATTTTTGGTGAGAGTTAAGACTTAGACTCCTCCATTGTAGGAGTCTAAGTCTTTATAATTTAATTACTTGTCGTTCTCGGGACGTAAGTTGCGTACGGCAGCGCCTGCCTGCCACATCTCTGAGTCGCGCAGCTCTTTAAGCTCAACTTCAAGCTTTTGACGATAGTCGGGCCGGCTGTTTGAATCGATCGAACGTTGTGCTTCATTGCCTTTAGCAACTTCACTATAAAGCTCGTTAAATACCGGGAGCGTAGCGTCGCGGAATTTCTTCCACCAGTCTAAAGCCCCGCGTTGAGCAGTTGTTGAGCAGTTGGCATACATCCAGTC
>DIPM01000010.1:28194-131474 GCA_002427105.1 Marinilabiliaceae bacterium UBA5488
CAGTTGGCATACATCCAGTCCATTCCGTTTTCAGCAACTAAGGGCATCAAACTTTGAGTCAATTCTTCAACTGTTTCGTTGAAGGCTTCAGAAGGACTGTGGCCGTTCTTTCTCAATACTTCATACTGGGCGGCAAAAATACCCTGGATAGCTCCCATTAATGTTCCGCGCTCACCTGTAAGGTCACTATATACTTCACGCTGGAAGGTGGTTTCGAAGAGGTAGCCACTACCCACACCAATACCCAGAGCAATAACTCTATCCTTAGCTTTTCCGGTAGCATCCTGGAAGATAGCGTAGCTCGAATTCAAGCCTCTTCCTTCAAGGAACATACGACGAAGGCTTGTACCTGAACCTTTGGGAGCAATAAGAATTACGTCAACATCTTTTGGAGGAACAATTCCTGTGCGTTCCTTGTAGGTAATACCAAATCCATGAGAAAAATAAAGTGCTTTCCCCGGTTTCAGATATTTCTGAACAGTAGGCCATACGCTGATTTGTCCGGCGTCAGACAAAAGGTACTGAATTATTGTGCCTTTATCCAAAGCCTCTTCGATAGGGAAGAGAGTCTTGCCCGGAATCCAGCCGTCGGCAACAGCTTTATCCCATGTTTTGGAATCTTTGCGCTGACCAACAATAACATTGAATCCATTGTCTTTCAAATTCAGAGCCTGACCGGGACCTTGAACTCCGTACCCGATAACAGCGATAACTTCATCTTTTAGCACTGTGCGTGCTTTTTCCAATGGAAACTCGTCCCTGGTAACTACATTTTCTTCGGTACCCCCGAAATTAATCTTAGCCATAATAGTTTTGTGTTAATTGTATTAGATATAGTGAAATTTTTAATATGCTAATTAGCCGTTAATCCATTCTTTTTACTCTCCAAATTGCGAAGATAATTATCCAGAAGTTCGTCTTTCGACTTCGTTACTGAGATTCGTCCCGAGCGTGTAAACTGCACCACTCCGTACTTATCCATCTTGTCGAAAAGCTCTTGTGTCTCATTTTGATGGCCTGTCTTCTCGATTACTGTATATTCTTTTGTTACCTCCAAAATACGTGCACCATACTCCCGCACCAGTTTTTCAATCTCATTTCCTTCGAGCAGCGTCTTGGTAGGAACTTTGTAAAGTGCCACTTCCTGATGTATTATTTCATCTTCGGTAAGGACAAAGGCTTTGATAACGTCAATGCCCTTTTCGATTTGCTTGCTTACCTTTTCTATCTCATCGCGGGTGCTGTAAACCACTATCGTAAATTTATGAACGTCGGGAAGCGCCGACATAGAAGTGGTCAAACTCTCGATATTGAGATTGCGTCGTGTAAACACATTGGTGATTCGCGTAAGAATCCCGACGTGATTTTCCGAAAATATACTGATGGTGAATTCCTGTTTCATTCGCATAGCTCTTAACATTAATACTTTGTTCGAAAACTTCTACTCCAAACGGATATCAGATACCGAGGCTCCTGATGGAACCATTGGGAATACATTACCCTCTTTTTCAACCACTACTTCTAACAGAAAAGCGCCATCATGGTTCACCATTCGCTGAATGGCTGCATCCAGATCTTCACGCTCGCTAACCTTTTCCGCTTCAATATGATATCCCTTAGATATCATCTGAAAATCAGGGTTGATAAGCTCTGTTGAAGCATAGCGGCTGTCGAAGAACAGCTCTTGCCACTGCCTCACCATTCCCAGGAAGTTGTTATTTAACAGCACTATCTTGACCGGAATTTTGGTCTGAAATATAGTGCCCAACTCCTGAATGGTCATTTGCATGCCTCCATCACCAACAAATAGGCAAACCTGACGATCGGGGGCTCCCAATTTTGCTCCCATGGCAGCAGGCAAACCAAAGCCCATTGTGCCTAGGCCGCCCGAGGTAACCACGCTTCGAGATTGCTTAAACCTGAAATATCGGCTTGCCATCATCTGATGCTGACCTACGTCGGTCACCATAATTGCATCATCGCCAAAAGCGGTCGATACCCTGTCAACAACCTCACCCATGGTCAGACCGGGCTTTAGTGGGGCAAGCTGATGCTTTATTATACGGTCGTGTTCTATTCTGTAGCAGGCCTTAAATTCCTCAAGCCATTCGGGGAAGCTGTTAGGACTAATCTTTTGCGTCAGCAGAGGAAGCGTTTCTTTGACATCTCCCAAAACGGGAACGTCAGCATGTACGTTTTTGTTAAT
Organism: Marinilabiliaceae bacterium UBA5488; assembly: GCA_002427105.1. Taxonomy (GTDB): domain Bacteria; phylum Bacteroidota; class Bacteroidia; order Bacteroidales; family Marinilabiliaceae; genus Geofilum. The sequence continues at coordinate 30,401 of DIPM01000010.1, forward strand.
CTCGGCAGCATCAATTTCCAGGTGTATAACCTTTGCCTTTTGGGCATAAGTCTTTAAATCACCCGTCACCCTGTCATCAAAACGCATACCGATAGCGATAATCAGGTCGGCTTCATTGGTTTTGATATTGGGGCCGTAATTGCCATGCATCCCAAGCATCCCAACGTTTAGCGGATGGTCTGAGGGAAGAGCTGATAAGCCAAGCAAAGTCCATGCAGCGGGAATTCCCGATTTTTCCAGAAATTCTCTCAGCTCTTGCTCGGCGCCTCCCAGGATAACGCCTTGACCAATTAGTGCCAAAGGCTTTTTTGAAAGGTTGATAAGTTGGGCGGCGGCTACAATCTGCTCTTGCTCAACATCTGGAATAGGCTTGTAGGCGCGTATATAGTTAACCGGCTCATATACATAGTCAAAAGAGGCAAATTGGGCGTCTTTGGTTATATCAAGTAAGACAGGGCCCGGGCGTCCGCTGCGGGCGATATAAAAAGCGCGCGCAATTGCATAGGGAATATCCTCAGCTTTTTTAACCTGGAAGTTCCACTTTGTAATTGGTTGTGTTACACCAACCACGTCGGTCTCCTGAAAAGCATCCGTGCCCAGGAGGGTTGAGCCGACCTGTCCGCTTATTACCACCAGAGGCGTTGAATCAATCAAAGCGTCGGCAATACCTGTTACGGCATTAGTGGCACCGGGGCCGGAAGTAACAATAGCAACTCCTACCTTACCGCTGACACGTGCATAGCCTTGAGCTGCATGTACGGCTCCCTGTTCGTGGCGCACCAACACGTGATGCAACTCTTTTTGAACCGAATATAGTGCGTCATACACCGGCATTATTGCTCCTCCGGGATAACCAAAGATAAGGTTAACTCCCTCGTTCTGAAGCGATTTTACAACTGCTTCTGCTCCGGTCATACGAACCGGAGTCCGGATTTTTCCTTTAATCGCTGTTTGGGATTGTGTGTCCATAATATCTTGCTTAAAAGGTGGATGTACATTACTAAAATTTATTCTAACTCATCGGGCAAAATTCGGACAGCGCCCCGGTCGGCCGAGGTAACCATCCCTGCATAAGCTCTTAGCGCTTTTGAAATAACACGCGAACGCTGTTTTGGTTTGAAGGCATCTTTAGCTTTTGCCTTTTCACGTGCCAAACGCTCTTTTATAACTTCATCGCTTACCATTATATTAATAGTACGGCCGGGTATGTCAATTTCGACCTTATCGCCATCTTCAATAATGGCTATATTGCCTCCTGCAGCTGCTTCAGGTGAAACGTGACCTATCGAAAGCCCTGAGGTCCCTCCTGAAAAGCGACCGTCGGTTACCAAGGCGCACTTCTGGCCTAAATTGCGAGATTTCAGATAAGAAGTAGGGTAGAGCATCTCCTGCATTCCGGGTCCGCCCTTGGGCCCTTCATATCTAATAAATACCACCATGCCTTCTTTCACTTCACCTGAGAGGATGCCTTCGCTGGCGTCGTCTTGCGATTCATATACTTTGGCAATGCCATTAAACTTGAAAATGGAGGGGTCAACACCGGCCGTTTTAACAATAGAGCCCTTGGGGGCAATATTGCCAAAGAGTACTGCCAGTCCGCCGTCTTTAAAATAAGCATGCTCAATATCACGTATGCAGCCTTGCTTGCGATCCAGGTCAAGAGTGCTATATCTGGCTTTTTGTGATGCCAAAACCAGATTTACAAAGCCTCCGGGTGCGCTGCTATAGAGTTCTGTAGCCCTGGGCAAAGCTTTTTGGCCGACTACATCGTAGTCGGCAATGGCATCACCGAGAGTGGGATAGTCTATACGCCCAACTGTCGGGTCTATAAGTCCCCCGCGGTTTAGTTCAGCCAAAATGCCCAGTATTCCCCCCGCGCGGTTAACATCTTCAACATGATAGACATCGTGGTTGGGGGCAACTTTGCAAAGAACCGGGACTTTGCGTGATAGAGCGTCAATATCCTTCATGCTAAAATCCACCTTAGCCTCGTGAGCAATTGCCAAAAGGTGAAGCACGGTATTGGTTGAGCCGCCCATGGCGATATCCAGGGTCATGGCATTCATAAAGGCAGCCTTGGTGGCAATGCTTCGCGGCAAGATGGAAGAGTCGCCATCCTGGTAATATTGGTAGGCAAGTTGCACTATCCTATTGGCGGCCTCCTCAAAAAGTTCTTTGCGCATAACATGCGTAGCTACTACAGTGCCATTGCCGGGAAGAGCCAAGCCCAGCGCCTCGTTCAGGCAGTTCATAGAGTTAGCCGTAAACATACCGGAGCATGAGCCGCAGGTAGGACAGGCATTCTGCTCAACGCCTAAGAGGTAGTCGTCGTCAATAGAGTCATCGGCGGCAAGCACCATCGAGTCAACCAGGTCGAGCGAGCGACCCTCGTGCTTTCCGGCTTCCATTGGCCCGCCCGAGACGAATACAGCAGGAATATTCAGGCGCATAGCAGCCATCAACATACCTGGAGTTATCTTATCGCAATTGCTTATGCAAATCATTGCGTCTGCCTGGTGGGCATTAACCATATATTCAACACTGTCAGCAATCAGGTCGCGCGAGGGCAGTGAGTAAAGCATGCCATCGTGTCCCATTGCAATACCGTCATCAATCGCTATTGTATTGAATTCAGCGGCAAAACAGCCCTGTTTCTCAATCATCTTTTTAACATCCTGGCCAATCTGGTGCAGATGCGCATGACCCGGCACAAACTGAGTGAAGGAGTTGACAACGGCAATTAAAGGTCTGCCCATTTGTTCATCCTTCATGCCATTTGCGCGCCATAGACTTCTGGCTCCGGCCATGCGGCGTCCCTGAGTTGTAGTGTTGCTTCTTAATGGAATCTTCATCCTTGATATTATTAAAATTTTTAAAGCTCTTATTAATCAAAAACCCCTCTCACCATTAAGTGAGAGGGGCTTTTTAAGTTTTTATTTATATTAACTCTTTACATACCAATCTCACTTCTAATGGTTCACCACGAGAATAATAACGACTACGAGAAGGAGAGATGCAAAAAGTGACATAATTCAAAATGTTTTTGTTTCTACAATGCAAATGTATGAATTTTGTCATAAAAGTAAACATTATTACAAAAAAAACTTTGCTAAATGTGGTATTTTTTTGTCAAATCGGTGTTTTTACTGCTGTTTTACTGTATGATTTTTTATAAATAGCTACCTCAACGATGAGAAATAAGAGCCTAATTAAGTGATTCGCTATTTTGCTACAAATGGATATTGTAAAGCCCTGTTGCTACAAATAATGGCATATTTCTCAATATCCAAAATGTAATTATTATTGCCAGGATTACAATAATGGCCTTTTGTCCAAACAACCTTTTCCTCCATTTTAACGCCCTTAACTCTGGTCGCTTTACTAAATCAAAGACTATTCCTGATAATATGTAAGGAATTGACAATACAAGAATTACGTTTTCTTTTACTGCTTTGCTAATGTCAAAAGTCAAGAGATAATGAATCGCCCTTTGTGAACCACAACCCGGACATTTAAACCCTGTCAACACATAGAAGGGACATTTTGGAAAAACAACGCTGTCGTTAGGGTCATTTTGCCTATAGAGTATTGCAAGAGATGCTATAAACGCTATTGCAATACTCCATTTTATTATTTTATCATAATGAACTTGCAATGCCTAAAGCTAATAAGACAAAGTAAAGCAATATCCCTGCGATTCCTATCCAAAAACTCACTAAAGTCCATTTTTTAGCTTCTGACGAGGATTGATTTGCTCCAATAATGTCTCCTGCGAAAAACCGGGATTCTACCTTTGATGCATTTACTATCCCTGCAATGCCAAAAGGCAAACAGCAAAATAATGTCACTAATATAGACTCAACTAACCAGGTTTTGGGAGGCTTCTGATAGAGCATAGAATTCTTATTGGCTGGAGTTGATATTGTTTTTGTTTGCGGTGGTGGAATTAATGTGAAAAGTTCAACCAGTTCATTAACAGTACCGGCAGGTTTCCAGTCGCCTAATTCTTGAAACCAGACTTTTGTCTCTCTTGTTATTCCTTTTTCTTTAAGTTCCTCAATAGTGAATGGCCCATAACTGTTCGTACCGTCTGAGTAAAAATACTTTGTCATGTTTTATCGGTTTAGTTAAATAGTTACATTTAGAGCAGGTTCGGTTTGGCTCTACAAAAAAATACAGCAAACCACAGGTGTTTGCTATTACCAAAAGTGATATAATATTTATAATACGCTGCAAAGGATGTGAGGAATCTGACAGCGCTTTATCATTTGAGTCTTGTTGCACTTCACTTAGATCTTGCTTTATATTCTTCCAGCAGGGCAGTGATTTTTCGGGTTGCGCTTAAAGCGTTATCGGCAGCGCTTATTTTTAAGTGGATATTGCAGTAAATCATAAATTTGTCCAGTTCTTCTCCGCCATATCCGGAAATAGCTGCAATAATATCCCGGCCGGCGATAGCTTCCTTGTGGTCCCATAGTTTAGACTGCTGGCGTACTTCCGGCAGCTTTGCCTTTGAGCGCTCTGTACGGTTAACTTTTGAGTAGATGAAGGAGGCAGGGCTGAACACAGCGCCCAAAGCATTCATATTGCCGGCATCCGGTCGCTCATTGGGCGGCACTTTTGATATTCTACTGCCTATATTATTGGGTAAATGAAGGTCTATCTTTGGGCTATCATCCATATATTTTGGAAAGATCAGCGGGTCGAGTATGCCCTGATACCCTTTTACAGTGACCTCTTTAATCATAAAGCTGTGTTGGTTAAGCTCTATTTTTATCATAGCTAAACTGTCTTGTGGCATTTCCTTCAGCACTATGGTTCTTGAATTAAAGCCCAGGGCAGCAACCCGGATAGAGTCATTGTAACTCAGTCGTAAAGAGAAATTCCCTATTTCGTCAGCTATGTAGGTGGTTATCTGCTTATAACTAGCTATTGTTGCGTGAGGAATTACGGCATTGTTGCCTTTGGCTCTGATTGAGCCTTGCCATAGCACGGTTGAGTCGGACTGCGACTTGACAGCATTAGAGAAAATAATCTGGATGCTGACAATTAGCAGAACCTTTTTGGAAATAGATGAGCGCATTAATGATGGGCTTGACGTTTATAAAACACTACGACAGGCCGGATAGTTGATGGGACAAGACGCTTAAACAATAACTGTGCCTAAATGTTAGACTGTGGTTGGAATTAGGATAGCACGGTTTTATAAAACATTAACGTTTTATTGCCCTTGCCTTATTTATATTGCAGCCAATATGCCTTAATTTTACGGCTCTAAGCCCTTTGACCATTAATTGTGAGGTATTCGCCTTGACTATAACTATCCGCGTATGCAAGAAATTATTGAAAAAGTTTGGGAGGATCGTAGTCTTCTTTCATTAAGTACGTCTCAAGAGGCGATAAAACAGGTTATTGATCTGCTGGATAAAGGCAAATTAAGGGTGGCCGAGCCGCTTGGCGAAGGCTGGAAAGTAAATGAGTGGATTAAAAAAGCCGTTATACTTTACTTTCCCATGCAAAAGATGGAGACCATTGAGCTGGGACCCTTTGAGTTTCATGATAAAATGGCTCTAAAACGTAATTACAAAGAGCTGGGAGTAAGGGTAGTGCCTCACGCCGTCGCGCGCTACGGTGCCTATGTTGCGCGCGGGGTGGTTATGATGCCGTCATATCTTAATATAGGTGCTTATGTTGATGAAGGCACTATGGTTGATACCTGGGCCACCGTAGGTAGTTGTGCCCAGGTTGGCAAGCATGTCCATCTTAGCGGGGGTGTTGGTCTGGGGGGCGTTTTGGAACCTTTACAGGCTTCGCCTGTTATTGTTGAAGATGGTGCTTTTATAGGCTCGCGTTGTATTGTCGTTGAGGGTTGTCGGATTGGGAAGGAAGCGGTTTTGGGTGCGAATGTTGTCCTTACGGGATCGACGAAGATTATTGATGTAAGCGGTGCTAAACCAATCGAGTACAAGGGCTATGTGCCTCCCCGGTCGGTTGTGATTCCCGGCAGTTTTACAAAGCAATTTCCGGCAGGAGCTTACCAGGTTCCGGCCGCGTTGATAATAGGTCAGCGCAAAGCCTCCACGGATTTGAAGACTTCGCTCAATGAGGCGCTTAGAGATTATGGAGTAGCAGTATAGTATTAAAAGAATAAGAAATAAATTTTAGAAATGAGTATAGAGGATTTTTACCATGTTACGCCGATTCAGATTCGGTTTAACGACACCGACGGTTTCGGACACGTTAATAACACAATTATTCAGGAATATTTTGATATCGGCAGGGTTCATTACCTAAAGGATGCCCTTGGCCACGATAAGCTGTGGAAAGACGGGCGTCACGCTCTGATAGTATCTAATAAAACGGATTTTAACCGTCAGACCATGCCCGAAGACCATATCAAAGTCTATACTTCGGTATCAAAAATTGGGAACAAGAGTATGCATATGGTTCAATGGCTGGTTAAAGAGGGAGAAACTGAGCCAACAGCCAGCTGCGAATCGGTGATGGCAGGTTTTGATAGGGAGACTGAAAAAGGAATGGTAATACCGGACGACTGGCGGGAAGCATTTAATAAAATAGAGAGAGGCCGCCTTACTCCATATATAAATCGATAAGGCCGGGAGGCGCATCGATAGTCATTTTTCGTTTCTTAAGATCTACCTCGACAATAAAGCGCTTATGAATGGGTATCAGGATTTCTCGACCTTTGTGAGGAATAGATATTAGAGGGTTGTTTTGAATATCTTCAACAGCAGTAATTTGACCCAAGTGGCCGTAGCTTGCGTCGCTAACATCCATGCCCACCAATTGGTGTATGGAATAGTCAGCGCCCTCGGGCTCTTCGCCAATCTCCTCAGGATCGATGTAAACCTCGGCGCCCTGAATCCGTCGGGCTCTATCTTCCGTGTTAATGGTGTCGAGGGTTACTATTAAGTCCTGGTCGTTTTTGTAGCGGATAGAGTGTATCTCGAAAGGAACCAGCCCTCCCATCAGGTCTATGAAAAGAAAATCAGGATCGGGCTCGTAGCCAAGCCATTCGGGCGAAAGGCGGACAAGCATCTCCCCTGTAACGCCGTGAGGCTTTGCAAGGGCACCAATCTTTAGCAGTTTTGATTTGTCAAACATAGGATATAAAGATATAAAAAAAACCTATCTGATGTTCAGATAGGTTTTTTTTAAAAATCTTTATTAGCTTAGTTATTCAGCTTTAGCTTCTTCCGATGAAGTTTCTTCCGCCGGAGCTTCTTCTGCAGGAGTTTCTGCAACTGGAGCTTCTACAACAGCTTCAGCCTCGGCCGGCGCTTCATCAGCGCGCTCCTGGGCTTTAGCTTCGGCAGCCAGCTCTGCATTTTTCTTGGCGATTTTTTCGGCTCTTGCAGCATTTATCTTAGCTTCCTGCTCAAGTCTTTCTTTTTCAGTCTGACTCTTCTTTCCGGCTAAGAGATCAATTTTGGCATTAATTTTTGCTTCTTTGTCTTCTTGCCATTTCTGGAAGCGACGCTCAGCTTCAATTTCGTCAAAGGCACCTTTTTTCACACCATCTAGCAAGTGTTTTTTCATCATCACACCTTTGTAGCTCAGGATTGCACGCGCAGTATCTGTAGGTTGGGCACCGTTCTTAAGCCATGTAAGGGCTTTATCGGTATCAAGGTCGATAGTAGCAGGATTAGTGTTGGGATTGTATGAGCCAATCCTTTCAATATACCTGCCATCTCGTGGCGCCCTGCTATCAGCTACCACAATGTGGTAGTAAGCATACCTTTTGCGTCCGTGTCTTGTTAATCTAATTTTTACAGACATGTTTTAATCAATTTCAATTATTACAACCTACTTTTTTAGAGAGCGCAAATATAGGCTCTTTTATTTGAATATGAAATGTTTTAGATAAAAAAATGACTGTATCCAATATGATCAAAAGCCTGCAAATATTGTAGTGATTCTATTATAGTATTTTGTCATATAATTATGATATTACGGTCTGTAAATAATAATTTTGATTTATTAGAAAATACAAAACGCTGAAACATAGGGGATAGGGTCAATATTTTGTTGCGTAATTATTCGCTGTATTTAAGGAATGCAAAGCTTGTGCCTATGTTAAGTACTGAGAGATAAGATAATAAAATGATTCTTTTGTGGTTTATAGGCCTATATTGTATTATCATATCAAAATTAGATATCTTTGTTTTCTATTTAATAAACTACCCGGCTATGGAAGCAAGAGTTGGCACAACCTTACGAGAAACTATTCATCGCGAGATAACCCCCCTGCGCGAAGATGACTGCTTCCTTGTCTTTGACAGGGAGCGCTCCTTGTTTACCTTTCCTATTCATTTTCACCCTGAATACGAGATTAATTTCATTGTTAACGGTACCGGAGCACGACGGGTAGTTGGCGATCATATAGAAGAGATTGACGATTATGAATTGGTAATTGTTGGGCCCAACCTTTATCACGGCTGGGAAAATTATCGCAACACGGGCAAGAGCTTACTGCATGAGATAACCATTCAGTTTCCGCGTGATATCTTTGAAGGAGGTTTAATTTCAAAGAATATTTTAAAGCCTGTAAGAGACTTGCTGCATAATGCCAATCGCGGCGTTCTCTTCTCTGAAGAAACTGCCATCAACCTTAAGAGTCGCTTGTTTGGCCTTGCCCAAAAGCGCGGCTTCGATTCTTTTATTGAGTTCCAATCTTTGCTCTACGATCTTTCTATCTCAAGGGGTCAGAGGCTGCTAACCAATATTTCGTTTCAAAGTAATAGTGATTTTCACAATAGCGAACGAATTGAAAAGATATATAATTATGTAAGGGCTAATTTCAACAAGCGGATTATGCTTGAAGATGCAGCCGAGTTGCTCAATATGTCTGTTGTGTCATTTAGCAGGCTTATTAAGCAAAGAACCGGAAAGTCATTTATTGAGTTTGTCAATGAGATACGTTTGGGCTATGCTACCCGTTTGCTGATTGAGACCAACAAGAGCGTTTCGGAAGTGTGTTATCAATGTGGCTTTAATAATATTTCCAATTTCAACCGGACATTTAGAAAGAAACAAAACTGTACTCCAAGCGAGTTTCGCATGAACTTCACCGGTGTAAAGAATGTATTTTAGATCAGCCAAAGAACAAATAGCCAATTAGTATGGCGGCTACAATTCCTGCCAAATCTGCAATTAGTCCGCATGAAAGTGCATAGCGACTATTTTTGATACCCACCGAGCCGAAGTAAACGGCAAGGATGTAAAAGGTGGTGTCGGTAGAGCCTTGAAGAATGCAGGCAAGACGCCCGGCAAAAGAGTCAACTCCGTGCGTGTTCATTGCATCTATCATCATTCCTCTTGCTCCGCTGCCGCTAAGAGGCTTCATTAGGGCTGTGGGCAGCGCATCGACAAAGCGTGTGTCGGCATTGAATAAAGAGAAGAACCATTCGATACCTGCAATAAGAAAATCCATGGCTCCCGAGGCTCTGAAAACACCAATACCGACAAGTATGGCTATCAGGTAGGGGATTATTTTCACAGCCACGCCAAAGCCCTCTTTGCCTCCCTCGATAAATGCTTCATAAACATTGACCTTTTTGATAAGCGCCCTTACCATAAATGTTATGATAAAGGTGAAAAGTAGAAGGTTGGCAGCTAGCAGAGAGACAGTTCTGAGTTGTTCATCGTTTAGCTGTGAAAGGCCCCATAACATGGCAGCCACAATGGCGGTGGCTCCGCCCAGATAGGCAAGTACGACCGGGTCGTGCAGTTTGATTCGTTGAACAATTGCAACAGCTATCAGACCCACCATTGTAGAAAAGAAGGTGGCTAGCAATATGGGCAAAAAGATATCGGCAGGATTGGCTGCCTGAAACTGTGCCCGGTAAACCATAATGGAAATAGGTATTATGGTCAGACCTGAAGTATTGAGAACCAGGAACATAATCTGTGCATCTGAGGCTCTGTCCTTTTGCGGATTAACGCTCTGCATCTCTTGCATTGCCTTTAAGCCCATTGGCGTTGCGGCGTTATCTAATCCCAGCATATTGGCTGCCAGATTCATCATCATCGAGCCGTAGGCCGGATGATTTTTTGGTAAGGAAGGGAAGAGGCGGCTAAAGAGCGGTCCTATGGCCTTTGATAATATTGCTACCATTCCGCCCTTTTCGGCAATTTTCATAAAACCCATCCATAGGGTGAGTACCCCCGTTAATCCCAGAGAGATCTCAAAACCCGTACGTGCGTAATCAAAGGTAGAGTTGACCAAATCTGAAAACACCTGATAGTCCTGGAAAAATATTAGGCGCACAAGGGCAACCACGAAGGCAATCAGGAAAAATGCAATCCAGATGTAGTTGAGTACCATGCTTGCGGTGGATTATTGCTGTTTATACTTATCATGAGGGGTGCCGAATTCCTTGCAACTTATCTCCTCAACCTCAACGCGCCAAATTTTCACGTTACGGACGGCAGGGTCGGAGTAGCTAAAATCCAAATCGGAATACTGATCCATAATGATATCAAGGGCTTCGCGTTTTTCAGCCATGTCATCAACGAAGGCGACCTTGCCAAAGGCAACAACGCTGGATGATTTCATGCGGTAGCTGCATGCCACTTCCTGATTTTGAAATGCCAGCTCGCGGTGGTTGCTAAAGCTTACGCAGATAGAAGGATTGTTTTCCAGCGCGCTGATTACCCGCCCTGTTGGTGCGCTATGCAGATATATTACTCCATCTTTATATCCAAAATTCATCGGGAGCACATAGGGAGTCATTTCGGGTGTCACGACTCCGATAAAACAGATATCACATTCGCGGATAATCGATTCTATTAAGGCTTGATCTTTATGCTCTACTGTTTTCATTGCTAGTGAAACTCTTATAGTTTTTTATTTTCCTGTAAAGTAGTATTATTTTTTGTGCTCGCCACAATTAAGTTTAAGGTTTTGCATTTTTCCTCGGCTAAATTAATAAGAAGCCTGATAATACATGTGTTCAATGCATTATATAATTGTTCGTTCGCCGTGCTGTTGTGAGATATACTTAAATACGTTTTGCAGTGTTGTCATTTCCTTGATAAGTTCGATTTGGCGTTCGACATTTCCTTTTTCCTGTTCTTCTTTCAGCTCCATCATCACTTTATCAATCTTGATTTTTACCAGTTTCCACTTTAGTTCGGTTAATACTCTGGGCACCAGCACATCAAGCAGCTCTTCATCCTTTTTTACAGGGCCATATTTGCTATGAATGCGGCTGAGCTGATATTCCCGGGCTATCAGGTCGGTGGTTAGTGAGCTGATTAATGGATTAGGGTGGCTGACAAAGTAGCGATGTGCCAGAAATCCGGGTGTGGAAATATTCTCTTCATACTCGTTCAGGATTTGGTCATGCAAAGGATTTGTACTTCTTAGTTCGTCTTCCTTTAGGCTGTGTATAATATACTCGCCAACACTCATCTCTATTTCCTTGTCGTCGATAATTACATTGCCCAGCTTCTCGTTGCCATATTTTATAAGATAACGCAAGACTTCCCTCTCTTCTGTCTCCAGAGGGTTTGTGCTGAGGTTTGGAAGAGGTTTGGGACTTATTGATTGCGCAGAGGAGGCTGTCGTTGCTTCAGCCTGCGTGCTTCTTCCCGCGTTTTTACTGCTTTTTTTACTTTTTAGCTTCCTGATTTCAGTATAGATAACAGGCTCTTCCACATTCAGCAATTTGCTGCATTCCTTTACATAGACCGAAATCAGTATGGGGTCGGGGATAACAGAAATAGTACGAACAATATCCTGAATCAGTTGAGCCCGTTTTACGGGGTCGTTTTCAGTGCCTTCGAGCAGCAAGGAGGTTTTGAACTTAATAAAGTCGGTCTCATGCTCTGCTATATAGCTATTAAGCTTCTCTTTGCCAAGCTTTTTTGCAAATGAATCGGGGTCTTCGCCATCGGGCAAAAGAAGAACTTTGATATTCATACCTTCTTCAAGAAGCAAATCAATTCCTCGGATTGAGGCTTTTATACCGGCTGTGTCGCCATCATAAATAATGGTGACGTTGGGCGAAAAGCGCGCCATAAGTCGGATTTGCTCCACTGTAAGTGCCGTTCCCGAAGAAGCCACAACATTTGTGATACCTGCCTGGTGGAAAGACAGGACATCGGTGTATCCCTCAACAAGATAGCATCGATCCTGCTTCACTATCTCCTGACGGGCATGATATAAGCCGTATAGTACTCTGCTTTTATGATATATTTCAGATTCCGGAGAGTTAAGATATTTCGCCGCTTTTGCATCGCTTTTCAAGATGCGGCCTCCAAAGGCGATTACCTTTCCCGAGAGGCTATGAATAGGAAAAATGACGCGACCTCTGAAGCGGTCGCCTTTATAATCATCGCGTACTATCGACAGGCCTGTTTTTTCAAGATACTGAAGCTTATATCCATGTTCCTGAGCCTGTTTGGTTAAAGCATCCCTCTGCTCGGGCGAGTACCCGAGCTGAAACTTTCTGATTGTCTCATCACTGATGCCGCGGTGTTTGAAGTAACCCAATCCTACTGATTGCCCCTCATCAGTTTCGAAGAGTGTTTTGGTGAAATATTTTGCCGCGTATTCGGTCACCAGCATCATGCTTTCGCGCTCGTTCTGCTGAGCCATTTCCTCAGGACTTGGCTCTTTCTCTTCAATTACGATATGAAATTTGCGGCCAAGTGTCTTGATAGCATCCACAAAGCTAAGCTGCTCGTGCTCCATTAAGAAGTTGACAGCATTACCACCCTTGCCGCATCCGAAGCATTTGAAAATCCCCTTATTGGGAGATACTATAAAGGAGGGAGTTTTCTCGTTGTGAAAGGGACAGTTTCCGATATAGTTCACACCGCGCCTTTTCAGATTCACAAATTCGGAGATAATATCCGTAATCCGGCTCTGGGCAAGCTCTATTATGCGGTCAACTGTTGCTTGATCTATCATTATAAACTCTCCATTTCTCTGTCAAAGATAGATAAAAAAGTGCTAGGCCCTTGTAAGAAGATACGCTAATAACGGTTAACTGTCATCATGGTTTCCGGCATAGCCCTCCAACCTTTAACCCCCCAATGGTGATGTCATTCCGAGCTTTGCGAGGAATCTAATCGCTTTTGCCGTACAACAGTGCCGAAAGATATCAAATGGCTGATAAGCTTTATGAATCAATTTGGTGTTATTTATCAAGTATCTTCTGATTGTAAAGATTTCTTTTTTATCCCAAAAACGGGGTCAACTTTAAGGTAACGGATTATTATAAGACCCGGAATTGAGCAAAGCAATACCCATGTAAAGAAGTGCGAGTAGCCCATCATCTCCTGCAACCATCCTGAGATCACTCCCGGAATCATCATGCCCAGAGCCATTATACCTGTGCAGATAGCGTAGTGAGCGGTCTTGTTTTCTCCTTCCGAAAAGTAGATGAGATAAAGCATAAAGGCTGTGAACCCGAAGCCGTATCCCAGCTGCTCGATAGCCACCAAGGCGCCAATAACCCAGATACTTTCCGGCTGGAAGACCGCCATATACACATATACGGCATTTGGAAGGTTCAGGGCTAAGGCCATAGGGTAAAACCAGTGTTTCAATCCCTTGTTTGAAGCTGCAATTCCTCCTATTATTCCTCCCAGGGTGAGGGCTATTATTCCTATGGTTCCGTAAACCAGGCCTATTTCGCTTGTTGATAGCCCCAGACCGCCAACTTCACGCGGATCGAGTAAAAAGGGCGAAGCCATTTTTACAAGTTGCGCTTCGCCCAGCCTGAAAATCAGCATAAAGCTAACAGCCAGACCTGCGCTTTCCTTTCGGAAGAATGATAAAAAAGTATTCAAAAACTCAGAGAAGGGGTTTAAGCCACTCGTTGTAATAAGTGCTTTGTCGGATGCCGGTCTTGGCAGGACGAATTTGTGATAAAGGAACAAGATAAGGAAAAGCAGAGCCAATGCAGCAAAGGTAATACTCCATGCAGTGCGGATATTGTCGTAATATTTTTCGAGATAACCGGCTAAAATAATCAAAATGCCCTGACCTGATATTACGGCTATTCTATAAAAGGTGCTGCGGATACCGATAAAATAGGCCTGCTTGCCTTCGTCCAAACCCAGCATATAGAAGCCATCGACAGCAATATCATGAGTTGCCGAACTAAAGGCAAGCAACCAGAAAAAGAGAAGACTGAATTTGAAATAGTTGGGGCCGGGTAAAGTTAGAGCTACCCCGGCCAATCCGGCGCCAATAACAAGTTGCATTGTTACTATCCACCAGCGCTTTGTTTTGAACATATCCACCAAAGGGCTCCAGAAGGGCTTTATTACCCAGGGCAGATAAAGCCATCCGGTGTAAAGTGTAATATCAGCGTTGGATATCCCAAGTCGCTTATACATGATTATTGCAACAGTCATTACAACCACGTAGGGCGTTCCCTGCGCAAGATAGAGACTAGGAACCCAGATCCACGGTGATTTTTCTTTTTTGGTCATAATTAATCAAAATAGCTAAGACGACACGAAGTCGTCGTAGCCGATTGTCTCTGCTTTAAGGTACTTAATATAATTTTTCCAGTTTTGCCCCTGCAAAATAGTGATTTAATATTGCTTTATAATCAAAACCCTTTGCGGCCATCACGGCTGCACCTATCTGGCAAAGGCCTACACCATGCCCCCATCCGGCACCAATAAGGGTAAAGGATTGAGGCAGCCCTTCAAGTTTTTGTCCTGTCTCAACCACAAAGGCCGAGCTGTAAAGGTGCGATTCCGACAGGGCTTTTCGTATCTCCAGCTCCTTGCCTATTGTTATGCTGCTTTTTGTCCCTACTATTCTCAGACTAATTATTCTGCCTGACACGCCGCGCTTAATTGGGACTAGTTCTAATACCCCTCCTACATTTAATCCTAACTTTTTGTCAAGCAAGCCTTGAATTTTTTCTTGAGTGAGGGTGGTCTGCCAGCGATAAAAGTCTGAGGTCTCACGGTCGTATCCGTTGAGCACTTCGTTGATAATGCGCGAATCGGCAACATTGCAGTACGAGTCCTGTTTGTTACGTATCCACCTTTCGGCTTCCGTTTGCCTTGTCAGGTTTAAAGTTGCCTCCTTGCTGCCGGCGGGAGCGTCAACTACTTTTGTAAGATAGGGATGAGCTGTAGGTTCCCAAACGTTTTCAAAGGACTCTGTTACTCCACCGCAACATTTCGAGAAGCGGGCATCACATATCTTAGCCTTATAGCTTAGCACCACTCCGACGCTTGCCTTGATGGCTTCTTTCACGGCCTCCGATGAAGCCCGCGAAATTCCCTGGTATCGCTGACAGTGGTCGTCGGCACAAACGTCGAAACCCTCATGCTCTTCACGGTCGTACCACTTGAGGTAGCCATCGGCAGTCTTAACTGTGCTATGGTAGTTTCCGCGGGTTTTAAGCTCGCTGCCCTTTTGAATTTGAGCCAGCAGCCAACTTCTGGAAATCACGGCATGTGCTTTTAGAAGTTCGGGTGAAGAGCTGGCACTCATTTCCGATGAGATAACGCTACTAAGGTAATCTTCTATATCTATTATATTGAGGGCTCGCAGTTTATCTCCCTCTTTAATAAAACTGAGAGAGCCTTTAAAAGTCTGGTCTTCGGCGCGTTGCCAGTGAAAGTCGATGCCGATAATAACTTTTTTAAGAGTAAAGACCGTATTGTCAGTTTCAACAGGCTTCAGCACTATTGGGAGACTAAGTTCGCGGCTTTCGCTTTGGCATGATAAGATTGCAGTGTCGCCCTTAAGACTCAGCCGGCAATCTCCGCATAACAACTTATCACTGCCAGCAAGCCTGAAATTTCCTTTCAGGCTAAAGCTTATCCGGGGTGATGAGAGGATGCCCACTCTTATTTCAGGATGCATGACTTAGTCTCTTAGTTCGTTTTTTATTGCTTCCCATATTTTGTCCTCAAGCGAAAGCTGTTCAAAGATATCTTTTATTGTTTCCTTATTCAGCTTTTCATAGTCCTCCTGACGCGGGGTTATAAGAACTCCTCCAAAGTCAACGGATGCAGGGCTAAGCAGAATTTGTTCCTTAGCGCTCAGAAAGTATTGGTCGGGGCGATGCTTTTGGCGTGGAAACACAAAGATACTCCATTCCTCATCCTGCCACAAAGAAATAATATTTATCATAGGCTCAGGATCCGACGGAAGATAGCTGCTAAATATTCTCATAATATGATTAAACAGCATAGTGAGCTTCAAGGAATCAGAGCCACACAAGACCAGTACTTTCCTAAATCCATGGTTCAAGGCATAAGTGTTGCAGCCCTTCAAGCTTGACAGCAGCTCTTTTTCAGCTTTTTGAAACTCATCTTCTATCGGCATAAAGCCCTTGTTGCCTGCCTGAAAGTGAAAATGGTCCGGTGCCGATGCCCCGCAATTGGGACCGTTATAAAACAATGAATATTCGCTCAACTGCTTTGTCAGCTCCAGCATATCGGTGAATCTGCCCGCGATTAGCTGGGGGCTATGGCTAAGGGATGGCAAGGTGAGATGTTTATCAAAAATAGGATAGGGATTGATTAGTATTATATAGTCATTACGGTATTCTATTCCCATTTGCTGCGGTGGTCTGTTATCGCGGCAAAGAAAACAGCTCTTTCGCTCAACTGTTTTGGGATCGCGAACAGCTGTCGATGAGCGCATTCGTTCGGGGTTATATTGAATCTTGATCCTAATATTGTCGCCAAATTTCAGCTCACGGGTAAGTCCCTTAGATAAATTTGTGTAGTTGACTCTTGCCGTTTCCCAGTTTTTTAGTTGATCGGCAATCAGCATTTCTATATGGTTGTAAAGCAAGCTACTCATGGTTTTTGCTGTTTTTTGCTATCCTGGCTCTCAGCTCGAAGGTTCGCAAAGTATCCTTGTAGTGATTATAAGCATTGATTTTAGCCATATCGGGCGAAGCATCGCTGTTCTCATCCCAGCGGCGACAGAGATAGAGCGGCTCATAAATCCTTCCTATCTGATAATGGCGCGATATTCTGAGTCCGACCGCATAATCTTCGCCATAGCTTGTGTTGGGCACTTTTATTTGTCGCAATAGGGGTGTGTAAAAGGCGCGCGGAGCCCCAAAACCATTAATCCGCAGGGCGTTATTTCGTCCGTTGTCGGGAGTCCACTCCCTGTGATCTATAATTCCAGGAGCTATCTCTTGCAGTTTGAAGTTTACCATTTTATATGAGCCCACTACCATGGCGCAGTTTTGGGTGTAGAAGGCATCTACTATCTTCATAAGTACATTATTATCAATATACATATCATCGCTATCCAGCTGAATGGCAAACCTGCCGCAGTGGGGATGAGCGATAGCCTCGTTCCAGCAGCCGCCTATGCCGAGATCCTTGCGATAGGGCACTACATGGATTATGCGTTCGTCGAGCTGCGCGTAACGCCGAATTATATCGGTGGTTCCGTCAGTCGAATAATTGTCAACGATTATAAGGTTGAACTTGAAGGCAGCCTGCTGCGATAATACGGAGTTGATCGCATCCTCGATAGTTCTTTTGCGGTCGCGCACGGGAATTATAACAGAGGCTTCCACCTGAAACTCTCCCTGCGATAAATCAACGGTGTTAAAATTGGGAGCCAGCCAGGCCCCAAGCGCTTTAAGGTGGGCGGTACAAGCCTGCTCCATTTCTATCTGGATGGCACGGTTGTCCGGATTCACGTATGCAAACTGCTTTTCTTCGGAGCTTATCTCATCTGCTTCTATATCAGTATAAAGCAACTCAGGAATATGGAAGATGCCCGCTTGTCGCGAAAGGCGCAGACGAAGGTCGTACAGCCCGGCATAGTGGTGGTCGCCCGACATTTGCTCTGTTGCCTTTTTCAATTCAGAGCTGCGATAAAACAGCAGAGACCCGAAGTTGAAATCGTCGCGCAGGCTGCCTTCCAGATAGTCGTTCAGAGGATTTGCCTTTAAGCTGCCCTTGCGGCTTTCGTAATAGTCTGAGTATAACAATCCGGCTTGGCTGTCCTTGCATATTTGTGCAAAGCGCTCGAGGGAATATGCCCCGATGTTTAGGGCTGATTTTTTGAGATAAATAAGAGTAAATTCACTATCGGCAAATGCTGCAATGCTTTTGACGGTCTTTGTGGAGAAGAGAGAAAGGCTTTTTATCCATAAGACCTTGTAGCTAAGCAGCAGTTCATGCGGAGGCTGCTCTGATAGCAGGTACACTTTTTTCACCATGCTGTTTCGCGTAAGCTGATTCAAACTTGCCGCTGTCTCTACCGGTTTCTCGCTTACTTGCACAAAGCATGTTATCGACTGTTCCATATTTTGCATATATTTAGCAATCCAAAAATAGTTTCTTTATTGCTCTTTTAGAAATATTGTTTCACTATGATGCTTATTGCTGACAGCGGGTCGTCAAAAACGTCCTGGACTCTGATCGATAAGGAGGCAGGCAAAGTTCAGGACTGCCGGACACAAGGTATTAACCCCTTTTATCAAACGGAGGATGAGATTTATACCTCCCTTGCCGAAGAATTTGGTCTGCCATTCGATGCAGATTCAGCTATCTATTTCTACGGGGCGGGCTGCGCGAATGCTGAAAAGAGCAGGATAGTAAAGGAGGCCTTAGCCCGCTTCTTCAAGACCGAAAAGGTAGAGGTTCAGAGCGACCTTTTGGCCGCGGCGCGTTCGTTGCTGGGACCGGAGGACGGGATAGCGGCTATTTTGGGCACCGGTTCTAACTCCTGCTACTACGATGGCGAAAAGATAGTTGACAACTTGCCTCCTCTTGGCTATATTCTTGGTGACGAAGGAAGCGGGGCGGTGCTGGGGCGCAAATTGCTTGGCGATATATTGAAGAAGCAGGTGCCTGAAACTATTTGCCGGGATTTTTTTGATACTTACAATACCGGTGTTGCCGAAATATTGGACAAAGTTTACAGGCAAGCTTTCCCCAACAGGTATTTGTCAGGCTACACCCGCTTTATTGCAGAGCATATCAGGGAAGAGTATATGGACAATTTAGTAAAAAACAGCTTTGTCGAATTTTTTAAGAGGAATATAAGTTATTATCCAAAGGCAAAAGAAATGCCGGTGAACTTTTGCGGCAGTGTAGCCTGGATTTTTCAAAGTCAGTTGCGGCTGGCCGCTTCAGATACAGATTATTTGCCCGGAATAATAAGAATGGAGCCGATGGAGGGATTAATCACCTTTCATTCCAAATAAAGCAGTTTTGAAATAAAGTAAGGCTAAAAACCTTACAGCTTTTAGCCTTAACCAAAGAAGGTGAATCTTATAATTTGCTGTTCCCCGAACTAAGAAGGCTTCCTTTTGAACAAAAGGAATAGCCGGGCTGATGCTTAGTTGGGCTTACTTCAAAATATTCCGTTTTACAATCTCTTTTTGATTGCTTCAGTTTCTTTTTCAAAACCGGGTTTGCCTAAGAGGGCAAACATATTCTTCTTGTAGGCTTCTACTCCCGGTTGGTCGAAGGGGTTAACGCCCAACACATAGCCGCTAATTCCGCAGGCCTTTTCAAAGAAGTATATCAGTTGGCCAATATAGTTCTCGTTCAGCTCGGGAATAGAAATGCGTAGGTTGGGAACCCCACCGTCTATATGAGCTACAAGCGTTCCCAGCTCAGCCTTTTTGTTAACTTCATCGATGCGTTTTCCGGCCAGATAATTCAAACTGTCAAGATTGTCTTTATCACTTGGGATTTCGACTTTGTGATTAGCCTTCTCTACAGAGATTACAGTCTCGAAGATATTGCGCTCCCCTTCCTGTATCCACTGACCCATAGAGTGAAGGTCGGTTGTGAAATCAACTGCCGCGGGGAAGATGCCTTTGTTTTCCTTTCCTTCACTTTCGCCGTAAAGTTGCTTCCACCATTCGGCAAAGAAGTGTAGCTTGGGATTATAGTTGACCAGTATTTCTGTAGTCTTTCCGCTTTGATAAAGCAGGTTGCGAACGGCTGCGTAAATGGCGGAGGGGTTATCGTTATAGGCAACACCCTGAGCTGTAGCCTTCTCCATAAAGGCGGCGCCTTCAACCAATTTATCAATGTCCAGACCTGCAATTGCAATGGGCAGCAGCCCTACAGGAGTAAGTACTGAGAAGCGTCCTCCCACATCATCAGGTATCACGTAAGTTTGAAAGCCTTCCCGCTCGGCCAGGGTGCGCAAGGCGCCTTTTGAAGCATCGGTAATGGCCACGATGCGGTCTTTGACTTCGTCGCGGCTATATTTCTTTTCAAGCAGTTCCTTGAGAAGACGGAATGCTATGGCCGGCTCTGTTGTTGTCCCCGATTTGGAAATAACAATTACCGAAAAGTCTTTGTCCTGCAGCAAGTCCAGAAGCTCGTAGCTGTAGTCTTCTCCGATATTTTGTCCGGCATAAACCACAACCGGTGAATTGCGCTTCTTTTGGAGATGGTCGAAGGAGTTGGAAAGTGCATCAATTACTGCCCTGGCGCCAAGATAGCTGCCTCCGATACCTACAACCACCACTATCTCCGACTGCTTGCTAAGCCTAGTGGCGCTTGCCTTTATCGTCTTGAGCTCTTCTCTGGTAATAGAAGAGGGAAGGTTTAACCATCCCAGGAAATCACTGCCGGCACCACTCTTGTCGTGAAGTTTTTGTTGAGCACTCAGAACTTCCTTTTCGAGTTGTTTAACAGCTCCATCGGCAATAAAACCTTTGGTTTTGCTGAAGTCAATGCTTATTTTTTGCATACTTTCTATGAGTCTATTATTTATTTATTATCAAGTCTTGCGTCATGAGTTAGAGCTTACTTCAAAAAATCATGCTGAAGCTATGGGTTAACAAAGATAAGAGATTCCTTTTACTAAACTCCGGGTATTTATCTCAGCGATTCAGTTAACAGTCTTATTTCAATTGCCGGTGAAATGCGCTCATAAAGAATATTATAAACGGCATCGGTTATGGGCATATTAACACTGTATTTGTCGTTGATATCTTTGATGCTCTTAGCTGCATAATATCCTTCGGCTATCATCAGCATTTCCATCTGGGCACTTTTTACCGAATATCCTTTCCCTATCATGGTGCCAAAGGTGCGGTTGCGGCTGAACTGAGAGTAGCAGGTAACCAGCAAATCACCCAAATAGGCTGAGCTTTTTATATCACGGGGAATCGGGTGTACAGTATCCACAAAACGTTTAATCTCCTGTATGGCATTGGAAATCAGTACGGCCTGAAAATTGTCTCCATAACCCAGTCCGTGGCAGATACCTGAGGCTACAGCCATAATATTTTTTATCACGGCTGAGTATTCCGTGCCATAGATATCGTCACTTACAACGGTTTTAATAAAGCTGCACTGCAAGCGGTTTGCAAATTCGCGCCCCTGTTTTATATCCTGACAGGCAATGGTAAGGTAGGAGAGACGCTCTAAAGCGACTTCTTCGGCATGACAAGGGCCGGAAATAACCGCGACCTGATCGAGGGGAACAGAATGGACTTTATGAAAATAGCTGCCTATAACAAGATTATCATCGGGCACCAGTCCTTTAATTGCCGAAACAATAAATTTACCCGTCAGAGGAACAGTTAGCTTGCTAAGGGTATCTTTTAAAAAGGCTGAGGGGTTAGCGAAAATCAGTATATCTGAAAGCTCAACCATTTCATTGATATCTGTTGTAAAGCAGATTTTATCTGTATCAAAGGCGACCGAGGTGAGGTAGTTGGGATTATGTTTAATCTTCTTAAAGGTCTCGATATAATCGGCATTTCGGAAATACCAATTGATGGAGTCTGAGTTAATCAACACCATTTTTGCAATGGCTGTTGCCCAGCTGCCACTTCCTACAATCCCGATTTTTGACGTTGTTACGTCCATGCTTGTTAGTTTTCTGATAAGCCTTTTAGACTATTGGTTGATCCACCCGGCTACATCTTCCTTAGAAGGATTGGGCAGACCTAATTTATTCTTTTTGTTGATGCCGCACAAATCCTGATGCAGTTTATTCGTGTTTTCGACATCCAGCAGGTCTTTTACTCTCTGGTAACCGGCTTTGCGCACCACCGGCACCCATTCCAGGGGTATGCCAATTTTAGTAAAGCTCTCATCAGGATCTTTCTCTACCCTTTTTTCCGGCTTCATCTGGGGGAAAAACAGGACTTCCTGAATCGACTGCTGGTTGGTCATAAGCATTGTGAGACGGTCGATACCGATGCCCATACCCGAGGTGGGAGGCATGCCATATTCGAGGGCTCGTACAAAGTCGCGGTCTATAAACATAGCTTCATCATCACCCTTTTCTGAAAGTTTCATCTGCTCCTGAAAGCGCTCCAGCTGGTCTATGGGGTCATTCAGCTCGCTGTAAGCATTGGCCAGCTCCTTTCCGTTGACCATCAGCTCAAAGCGCTCTGTAAGCTCCGGATTATCGCGGTGCTTCTTGCAGAGAGGTGACATCTCGATAGGGTAATCTGTAATAAAGGTTGGCTGTATATAGTTGGCTTCACATTTTTCGCCAAATATCTCGTCGATTAGTTTGCCCTTGCCCATCGAAGGGTCGGTCTCTATGCCAAGCTTTTTGCATACCGCGTGCAGTTGCTCTTCATTCATCCCGCTAATATCAATTCCGGTGTGCTCCTTAATTGCCCCAAGCATGGTAACCCGCTTATAGGGGCGCTTAAAGTCAATGGTCTTGTCGCCCACCTGCACCACGGTTGTTCCATGCAGTTCAAGAGCCACACGCTCAACCATTTCCTCGGTGAACTCCATCATCCACTTATAATCTTTGTAGGCAACATATATCTCCATCACAGTAAATTCAGGATTGTGTGTCCTGTCCATTCCTTCGTTACGGAAATCTTTGGCAAACTCATATACGCCATCGAAACCGCCAACTATCAGGCGTTTCAGATATAGCTCGTTTGCAATACGCAGATACAAGGGAATGTTGAGAGCATTGTGATGAGTGATAAAGGGGCGGGCAGCAGCTCCGCCGGGGATGGCTTGAAGTATCGGTGTCTCTACTTCGAGGTAACCTTTCTCATTAAAGAAATTACGCATAGTGTTTACTATCTGCGTCCTTTTAATGAAGGTATCCATCACGTGGTCGTTGACTATCAAATCGACGTAACGCTGGCGATATCTCTGCTCGGGATCGGTAAAGGCATCAAAGGTGCGGCCGTCCTTCTCTTTAACCACGGGAAGTGGTCTGAGCGATTTAGCCAAAATAGTAAGCTCCTTTACATGTACTGAAGTTTCCCCGGTTTGTGTGACAAACACAAAGCCTTTAACTCCAATGATATCACCTATATCGAGCAAGCGTTTAAATACAGTGTTATACAGCGTCTTATCCTCATCCGGACAAATATCATCCCGTTTTATATAGAGCTGAATCCGACCCGTAGAATCTTTTATTTCGGCGAAGGAAGCGCTGCCCATGATACGCCTGCCCATAATACGTCCTGCAAGGCATACCTCTTGATGCTTATCTTCGTTAGCCTCAAAATTTTCTAGAATATCAGCGGCGTAATGTGATACAGGATAAAGGTCGGCCGGATAGGCGTTAATACCCAACTTGCTAAGCTCCTTAAGGCTTTCGCGTCGAATCAGTTCCTGTTCGCTCAGTTCGAGATGATCCATGTTATGTCGTTTAAAAATGCTGTAAATTCCGCAAAGATAAGCTCAAATTATTCAAATTAAAAAGGAAGAGCCTATTTTGTCAGGACTTAAGCTCTCTAAACAATTAGCAGTCCCGGACGTTATTCATTTCTACTTGATTTATTAATAAAGAAAGTTAACTATTATGCTCCTTACTTAGCTTGATTGTCCTATTTTTGTGCAGGGGAGCAGACTTAAATATAAGCTCAATAAAGTATGGAAAATGTAAAAAAGCGCGTTTCAAAGCCCGACTGGCTTAAGATTAAGCTACCCAATACAAGCGAATACAGCTGGATGAACAAAACCATCCGCGATCATAAACTTCATACAATATGCACAAGTGGAAAGTGCCCGAATGCTGCCGAATGTTGGGGCGCAGGCACTGCTACTTTTATGATTCTTGGTGATATCTGCACAAGAGCCTGTAAATTTTGTAACGTTAAGACGGGCAAACCTGAAGCTGTCGATTTTAAAGAACCGGTTCGTATCGCTCGTTCCATAAAAATCATGAACTTACGTCATGCTGTTATCACTTCGGTTGACCGCGACGACTTGCCCGATGGCGGTGCCGGAATATGGGTTGAAACCATCAGAAAGGTGAAAGAGTTGAATCCGGGCATCACTATGGAAGTTCTGATTCCGGATTTCCAGGGTATGACAAATCTGGTTCAGATGATAATAGATGCCAAGCCGGAAGTTATCAGCCATAATGTTGAGACTGTAAGCCGCCTTACGCCCAGGATACGCTCGCGGGCTAAATATAGCCTTAGTCTTGATGTACTCAAATATATAGCAGAGTCAGGTCTTGTCGCCAAGAGCGGTATAATGCTTGGCCTTGGCGAGCAGGAAGATGAGGTGCTCGAAACTATGAAGGATTTAGCGGCTGTCGGAGTTAGTGTATTGACCATAGGCCAGTATTTGCAGCCTTCGCCAAAGCACCTTGAAGTTCAGGAGTATGTAAAGCCTGCTCAGTTCAGATTCTATAAGGAGGAAGGCCTGAAAATGGGCTTTAAATATGTGGAGAGCGGACCGCTTGTACGATCCTCCTACCATGCCGAACGTCATATTAATGCCTTGAAAATATGATGGAAATATATTCTGATTTTCGTGACCTGGGAGTAATCGACTATAAAGAAGCCTGGGATTTGCAGGAGCAGCTCTTCGATGAAATTGTCAGTCTTAAGTTACATAATCGTGAGAACCCGGATAATAAAGAAAAGATTGTTAATCATCTTTTGTTTTGCGAGCATCCGCATGTCTTTACCCTTGGCAGAAGCGGGCAAGAGTCCAACCTGCTTATCCCTGAGTCCTTGCTTAAGCAGATTGATGCTAAATTCTATAAGATTAATCGTGGCGGCGACATCACCTATCATGGTCCCGGACAAATTGTGGGTTATCCCATCCTGGATCTTGAATCCTTAGGGCTGGGTATTAAGGATTATATCCACCTTCTGGAAGAGGCTATTATAACTACCCTGGCCGAATATGGCGTAAGTGCTTCGCGTCTGGATGGAGCTACCGGCGTATGGCTCGACTCCGACAAAGCCGGTAAGGCCAGAAAGATATGTGCCATAGGTGTCAGGGCAAGTCGTTTTGTGTCTATGCACGGTTTTGCTCTTAATATAAATACCGACCTGAGCTATTTCCGTCATATCAATCCTTGTGGCTTTATCGACAAGGGCGTTACCTCGCTGCAGCAAGAGCTTGGCGCTAAGCAAGACATGGAAGCAATAAAAATCTTGCTGCATCAAAAACTGGCAGAAGCCTTTAAGCTTACCTAGCCTTCAGTCGTGCAGACCAGATTTTACTCATAACTCATCAATCATAACTCTTAACCCATAACTTATAACTCATAGCCCTTTTGCGCTTATCTTTTTGCCAAATAAGGGTTAAAGACTCTTTGCAAATCGTATCTTTGATAAAGTTTCACTGTTGTCCGATAAAAGCGATTAGATTCCTCGCAAAGCTCGGAATGTCTGATTGTCATTTCGAGCGAAGCGAGAAATCCATAAGCTAAGTTGTATTGAAATGTTTACCGGACATCTTTGAATAAGTATCTGAAATTAAAGACTACTCTTATGAATAAAAGAAAAGCAACTCAAATTATCAGGGGTCAGCATGCCATTGATGGTGCAGGTGTGCATTTGCGGCGGGTATTGGGAACAAACAATATTGCTGATTTTGATCCATTTTTAATGCTTGACGGTTTTGATTCATCGAATCCGAAAGACTACCTTAAAGGTTTCCCCTGGCATCCTCACAGAGGTATAGAAACTATAACCTATTTAGTAAAGGGCAAGATTGAACATGGCGATAGTCTCGGAAATTCAGGAGTTATTCGTGATTTGGAGTGTCAGTGGATGACAGCAGGTTCGGGCATTATACATCAGGAAATGCCTAAAGAAGCTGATCTTATGCTTGGCTGTCAACTATGGGTAAATTTGCCTTCAAAGTATAAAATGACCATGCCGGCCTATGGTGATATTACTCAGGACAAGGTTACCCTTGTTGAAGAAGAAAACGCTGTTGTGAGAATTATTGCCGACAACTATAAGGGCAGCAAGGGTGTTTTTGAAGGCAAATACGTTAAAGTCAAATATCTGGACGTGGATCTGGCAGCCGACAGTAGCTGGTCATATTCTGAAACGCCCAATGACGAAACTCTCTTTATTTATCTACTCGACGGAACTTTGGCCGTTGATGAGGACTTTTCTCAGTTTGAAAATAAATCCTGTGCCGTTTTATTTACTTCATCAGATAAGAACAACAAAACAAACGATGTGCTTGAAGTTCGTTCAGGCGAGCGGGGCGCCAGATTTGTATTGCTTGCAGCCAAGCCCTTGCGGGAGCCGGTCGCATGGGGCGGCCCAATTGTTATGAATACCAGAGACGAGCTTGATGAAGCGTTTAGCGAATTAGAAAGTGGAACCTTTATTAAGCATAAAATATAAGTCGTATTAGCCCGATTGTTGTATCCGCTGCAATTTAGCTATCTTTGGAGAACTAAAATCTGGAGGCTTTCGCTATTCATGGAGAAACGTTGGACTATAAAAGCTTCTGCCGATAATGAGTTGATAGAAACCTTGGCAGAAGCTCTTAATTTAGATAAAAATCTCTGCAATCTTCTTGTCCAGAGAGGTATTGATGATTTCTCGTCGGCAAAACAATTTTTTCGCCCCTCGCTGGATGAGCTTCACGATCCCTTCCTGATGAAGGATATGGATATTGCCGTGAACAGGCTGGCAGCGGCTATGCGTAACGGTGAAAAGATTATGATTTACGGCGATTACGATGTTGACGGTACGACTTCGGTTGCCCTGGTTTACTCTTTTCTCAGGCGTTATTATCAGAATCTGGAGTTTTATATTCCTGACAGATATAAGGAGGGATATGGCGTGTCGGCTTTGGGCATTGAGACGGCTGCCGATTACGGTTGCCGTTTGATTATTTCGCTTGATTGCGGTATTAAGGCCGTTAACAAAGTGAAATATGCCAAAAAGTTTGGCATTGATTTTATCGTTTGCGACCACCATACTCCCGGCGAAGAGCTTCCCGAAGCCTACGCCTGCCTCGATCCAAAGCGGGCTGATGATTTATATCCTTACAAGGACTTATCGGGCTGCGGCGTAGGGTTTAAGTTTATGCAGGCCTTTTGCCTGCATCATGGCTTTCCCTTAGAGCCATTATACAAATATCTTGACCTTGTTGCGGTTAGCATTGCTTCTGATATTGTTCCGGTCACGGGCGAGAACAGGATTATGGCCTCTTTTGGATTGCAGCAACTCAACAAGGAGCCCCGAACCGGCCTGCAGAGCATTATCCGCATTGCCAATATGGAAGGCAAGGAGATGGTGATGAGCGATATTGTATTTAAGATAGGCCCTCGCATCAACGCTGCCGGTCGCATTGAGTCGGGACGCGAAGCAGTAGAGCTGCTGATTAGCGGGGAGGAATCTCTTGCCAAAAGCATGAGTAATAATATTAATGATCATAATGAAATCCGTAAGGATCTTGACAGGCAGACCACTCTTGAGGCTCTTGAGATATTAGACAAGGACCCCTCGCAGAAGGATAGAAAAAGCACTGTGCTGTTTAAACCCGACTGGCACAAAGGTGTAATTGGGATTGTAGCTTCGCGTCTTACAGACAGTTACTATCGCCCCACTGTGATTTTGACCGAGAGTCAGGGCCTGGCTACAGGCTCAGCACGCTCTGTTGATGGTTTCGATTTGTACAGTGCTGTAGAATCCTGCAGCGACCTGCTTTTAAGTTTTGGAGGACATATCTATGCCGCCGGACTAACCCTGGAGGTGGATAAGGTGCCCTTGTTTGCCCGTCGCTTTGAAGAGTGGGTTAGCAATCATATACTTCCCGAACAACTTATCCCGCGAATAGAAATTGATGCCGAAATTAAGCTAAAGGATATTAATGCGAAGGTCTTGAGAATTTTGAAGCAGTTTGCCCCTTTTGGTCCGGGTAATCATAAACCTCTCTTTGTAACACGCAGGGTCATGGATTACGGAACAAGCAAACTTGTGGGGCGCGATCAGGATCATCTTAAGGTGGAATTGATTGAAGAATGTTCAGGTTCGATAATCAGGGGCATAGGTTTCTCAATGAAAGAACATGCTGCCATGGTCAAGAGCGGCGAGCCCTTCGATATAGTGTATTCAATAGAAGAGAATGTTTTCAACGGCAAAAGCTCTATTCAGATACTTTTAAAGGACTTACGTTTTCCTTATTAGTTCGCTTCTTAACAGCTCCCACTGCCATTACAGCTCCTATCAAAACAATAGCTGCCCCGACGTAGGCCAAAGGCACCATCGGAGTTATCTCGAACCATTTTATATTAGTCCAAAGCATTAGCTCCAGGAGTATTACTGTTATTATTGGGTTAAGGGTAATAATAATACTGATTTTATTGGCTTCTGCATACTTCAAGGCGAGCGACAGCGTGCCGTAAGCACTTAGAGTGTTGAAAGCGACAAATAGGAAAAGAAGCCATACAGCCACAGAGTGGGGCTGAAACAGGGCGCTAAAGTCGGCCAATGGCAAGTACATCAATGTGGGCACAGCATAGAGGATAAGATTGATTTGCATGGGCTCAAGCTTTTTTACAAAAATCTTATTTATTATAGCATATCCGGTCCATGTTAGCGCTCCTACAATCAGCCAAACAACCCCGGTCTGCATTTCTGTCTTAGAAGGCAAAGATTCCAACTGATTGTAGTAAAACACTATAAAACCTACAGCTGTAAGTAAAAAGCCTATGATACGCGTGGTATTTACAGGTTCTTTGAAGAAAACAAAACCGGTGAATGCCAGCAACACAGGCCCAAGCTGTATTATGATTTGTGCCACAGTGGGACCGGCATAGTTAACCCCCTGTTGATAGCCGATGAAATTGATACCCAGCAGGAAGGCTGCCAGGAGCAGTAGCCACGGAGGACGCCGCAATATGGCAAGAGAGCGCCTCTTCTTTATCATCATATAGACAGCCAGAACCAAAAATGACACCGTGAATCGCCACCATACTATTGTGTAGGAGTCAATGTGGTTAAGTGCTACCTTTAGCGCAATGGCCAGAAGAGCCCAGAGAATTGCAGTATTGAGTGCTAACAAAATCCCCTTTGTGGAGTTTCTCATTTCCTTAGAGATTAAGAAACTGCAAAATTAGCAATAGGCTGCACTTTTTGATGAATTATCCTTTATATTTGTACAAACAAAAAACAATACTATTATGAAACTACTCTTTAATCCCAAGATTGCTATTATACTAAGCGCGGTAGTCTTGCTTGTTTCAGCTTGTAATATGAACCGCAAACCCTCCGGTAATAATGAACAGAGCGGTGAAAAACTTGAGAAGGCAAACGTTGAAGAAAGCGTACGCGAATTTGTGTATCCCTTGCCCACGGCTTTTGAAGCTACTGAGATGCTCAATCGTATCGGCGCTGCCTACATACTTACCCTCTCTAATCCCTTGTCGAATGTGGAGCGTTACCTTACTGAGAAATCAAAGGCGATAAACCTCGGAATATATGGAGCCGATTTGAGTTATGCCAGTACCTATAATCAAAAACAGGCTACAATTGATTATATGGATGTGTCCAAAAAGCTGGTTGATGCCTTGAATATATCCGGGGCCGTCGGTGAAGATATTATTGATCAGATCGAGGCAAACCAGGATAATAAGGACTCTCTTGTATCAATCATTACTAACACTTTCTACGACACCTACGAGTTCCTCAATCAGGCCGATCGCGGCTCTGTATCAATGCTTGTCTTAGCAGGAAGCTGGGTTGAAGCCCTGTATATAGTTACTCACATCACTGAAGATACTTTTCAAAATAAGGAGATGGTCAAAATTGTTATGGACCAAAAAGCATCTCTTAATACTCTGGTAGAGTTGATGTCGGTGGTAAAGGACAATCCCGCCATTGCAGAAACATTAAGCGATCTGAGCCTATTGCATCAAACCTATAATTCTATCGAGGAAGGAGCAATTACTCAAAGTCAAATGCAGATTATTACTGATGAGGTTTATAGAGTAAGAACTAAAATGGTTGAGTAAATCTACTCCCGTTTATATTAGCAAAAGAGGTTGCCCCTGCGGGCAGCCTCTTTTGCTTTTTTAGCAAGGAAGATCCACTCCCTAAGGTGATAATAGCTGAGACTTCCCTTTGGATTGTACGTTTTAGGCAGAAAGTGATAGGATTTTGTATTTTTGGTATGTTCTATTCTATATAGTCGAAATCGTGAGCCTATGAGGCTTCAAGGGCTTTGCTTGTGCTAGAGCACGCTTCATTACAGCTTTTTAGTAAACTTAGTGGGCAATTTGCAGTAATGTTAAAGATTTAATTAAAGAATTTATTCTTTATAGTGTTCTGTGCTGATTGAAATATTATTAACAGAATTGGAATTATAATCGCGAAGTCTTGAAATTAACAATATTTTACATATTGCGCTGAAGAATTTGTCTCAATATTCGTTTTGTATTAGCGAAGTTTTTTTGCATAAAAATGCTTTTTTGCGTAGGAAACAAAGTACTTAAGGGAATAGCAGTACTAAATAGCTTATTTTCTAACAAGAGATTTTTTTGTGTTGTGAAGCAAAAAATATTCAAATTTTTAGCGGATTCTCTGCTGTTTTGTTAATAAAGTATTTATGATTCTTTTGGTTTAAAGGACCTGAGATAAATGCCCGATTGCCAAAACCTCTCGTAATTAACAGGAAATAAGGGCTTAATAATCTAATGCCCTTCGGCACAGGTAACAGAATATTAATCAAATGTTAAAAAGAGTGTAAATATGTGGAAAATGTTGACAAAAATTTTGGATTCTACTTTAAAGTATTGTAGTTTTGACAACGCAAAGAATGGTTGAGGAGGTGGATATAATTGAAATTTTTTTGAATATTTTAGCAGAACAGAACATAATGGTCATAAATCAATCTCTAATTTTCACTATTAATTCACTTTTTTAACTTAAAAACTATGAAAAGAAAAGAGCTAGTTTTGATTCTTTGTTTATTTCTAGGCTTTACCACATTTGCCCAAAAGCGGGTAAGTGGTTTGGTGCTGGAAGAACAAGGCTATCCGGTTCCCGGAGTCACCGTGCTCGAGAAGGGAACTACCAATGGAATAATAACCGACTTGGATGGTAAGTTCAGCCTTGAAGTAGCAGGGGAATCATCGGTTTTGGTTTTCTCCTTTGTAGGGATGGAAACACAGGAACGGCCTGTAGGAGCTGAAACTTCCTTTAATGTAATAATGGTCTCTTCCTTTGCTGATTTGGACGAGGTTGTTGTTATCGGTTACGGTGTACAAAAGAAGAAACTTGTGACCGGAGCCAATATCTCTATAGGAGCAGATGAACTACAACGCCAAAATTCTACTAAGGCGCTTGAGGCCATCCAGTCTTTCTCGCCTGGTGTTAATATTGTACAAGCCTCAGGTATGCCCGGTGAAGATTTTAAGGTAAATATCCGTGGTCTTGGTACTGTAGGTCAATCAGCCCCGCTCTATGTTATTGATGGCGTTGCTGGAGGGGATATAAACTCCCTCAACCCTTCCGATATTGAGTCGATCGATGTGTTGAAGGATGCTGCCTCTGCCGCCATTTACGGTTCACGTGCTGCCAACGGTGTTATCCTTGTTAAAACCAAGGGAGGACAAAAAGGCCGCATTACCGTATCATACGATGCATTTTACGGGGTTCAGAATGTTGCAAAAATGGCAGAGCCCTTAAATGCCAAGCAGTTTATTGACATCTATACTGAAGAGTGGGAAGTATCCGGTAAGCCCATGGATGAGATTGCAGATTTTACTACCCTTAAGCACTGGGATCAGATTCAAAATGGTGAGTTCAAGGGTACAAACTGGCTAAAGGAAATTGAAAATAAAAATGCTCCTTATCAAAACCATGCAATTAATATTAGCGGTGGTTCTGATCAGTCAACATTTGCCTTAGGTTTTTCTTATACCTCTCAGGAAGGTGTTTTGGGAGCCCCTGTTGAGCCTCATAATGACCAATATACTTTCCGTATCAACAGCGACCATGTTATTTACAAAAAGAACGACATGGATGTTGTTAAAGTAGGTCAGACTTTAAACTACAGGTTCCGTGAGCGTTCCGGTGTTGCTATTGAAGGAATGTACTATAACGATGTTCGCAATATGCTTGCCGGTAACCCATTGATTCCGGTGTATAACGATGAAGGAGAGCTTTTCATGTATGACGACTTGGTTGAATATGGGATAGCTAGTCTTTCACCCCGTTTATACAATCCTATTGCTCAGATGGTATTGGATCGCGGTAATAATGAAACCTTGAATTACAACCTCAACGGTACAGCCTACTTGCAAATCCAACCGGTTAAGAATCTTGTTTTCAGAAGCAGTTATGGATATCGCATGTTTGCAAATGCTTATCGCAACTATCAACCAAAATTTCATATCTCTAATGATGTACAGCTCAATCCGGGTCGTATTAATCAAAACGGAGGAAGTGGTTACAGCTGGACTATGGAAAACACCCTTAATTATTCCTTCAAAACCGGCGGACATGGTTTGGATTTTCTTGTGGGTCAGTCTGTCGAAAAGTGGGGCTATGGTTCTCATCTAAGTGCAACTAATGCCAATCCTACTTTTGATGGATTCAAATATGCCTATCTTGATAATACAGATGGTATAACTGCAGCTGTTACCAGGACCACCGGTGGTCCTCACGAACGGAGTGCTCTTGCATCGTACTTTGGACGTATAAACTACGACTTTAACGAAAAGTACCTCCTGACTCTTATTATGCGTGCCGATGGTTCTTCTAACTTTGCTCCTGGTAATCAGTGGGGATATTTCCCATCAGTTGCTGCAGGTTGGATTCTGACTGAAGAAGGGTTCCTGGCAAACAATGGAGTAGTAGATTTTATGAAAATAAGAGCCAGCTGGGGACAAAATGGTAACCAGGCTATTGAGCCGGGTCAATACCTGGACTTGATTGGTTTCGACGCTCAACAAAATTATCGTTTCGGATCTAACCGTTCGGAGATGCAATTGGGCGGATATCCGTACAAGTTGGCTAACCCTGATGTAGCTTGGGAAACTTCTGAGCAGCTGGACTTAGGTTTTGACGCCTATTTCCTAAGGTCTAGATTCCAACTTGTGTTTGACTATTATGTTAAAACAACTAGGGACTGGTTATTGAGGGCTCCTGTTGCCGATATTCAGGGAGCTGAAGCTCCGGATATCAATGCAGGTGACGTTGAAAACAAAGGTATTGAGCTTGCATTGCGTTGGAACGACAATTTGGGTGGCTTCAGATATGGTGCCTACTTCAATATAACCAAGAATACAAATGAAGTAACCAGGATGGGAGATGATTCAGGAATTATTCAAAGTAATCCATCCGTTATTTCTCAAGGTACCGATCCGGTATGGCGCGTTGAAACAGGCTATCCTATTGGCTATTTCTATGGCTATAAGACAGCAGGTGTTTTCCAAAATGCTCAGCAAATTGCTAATTGGGAGCATGGTTTCTTGCAAAGCACGCCTCAACCCGGTGATTTGATTTTTGTTGATACCAATGGTGACGGTCTTGTTACACCTGAGGATAAGACCATGATTGGTAATCCACGTCCCGACCTTAGGATAGGTTTTGGAATAAACTTGGAATACAAGGGATTCGACTTTGCTGTTAGCGGTAAAGGTGCTTTTGGACAACAAATCATGCAATCGTATCGCTCATTTGCGGATAATGAATTCCATAACTATACTACAGATATTCTTGGTCGTTGGACCGGAGAGGGCACATCCAACAGATTGCCTCGTATGTCTGCAGGAAACTCCATTAACAGACAAAGTGTTTCAGATATATATGTTGAGGACGGAGATTATGTAAAAATTCAGGAAATAACCTTAGGTTATGATTTCAAAAAACTCTTCCCCGGTATGCCTTTGGGACAAGCCCGTTTATATGTAGCCGGACGCAACTTGATTACTATTAGCGATTACTCAGGTATGGATCCTGAAGTAGGTTATGGTGATGGGCGTTCTTTTGTACAAGGTATTGACCTGGGATTCTATCCTGCTCCAAAGATTTATATGATGGGTGTTAATTTGAAATTCTAAGATCCTTAAAATTTGATAATTATGAAAAGAATAGCGTATTTAATACTTGCTGCCTTGTTGATTAGTTCTTGTGATGATTTCTTGGGCTGGGAGCCTTTGACTGAGAAAACATCCGCCAACTATCCGGCAAATGAGGCAGAAGTAAATCAAGTTCTGGCTGGTATCTATACCTCCTTGACGAACGAACAACGATTGGGAGACCAGTGCTACTTCTTCTTTATGGAAGTAGCCAGTGATGAAAAGCTTGGTGGTGGTGGTCAGAACGACGTTAAAGCCCTTTCAGCAGAAAGTTTTATGTATTCTGATCCTGAAATGCTGGCTCCAAACTGGCAGACTACCTATATGGGAATTCACCGTGCAAATTATGCATTAGAGAAAATTCCTCTACTGACAGAAGATATCCTCTCTACCGCAAATAAAAATCAAGCTTTAGGTGAGGCTTATTTTCTTAGAGCATTCTTGTATCACAGACTGGCTACCTTATACGGTCGTGTTCCATTGAAGATTACTACTGAGGTACAAGACCTGGGAGCTGCTGAGCCTGATCAAATCTTTGCTCAAATTGCTTCTGACTTAAAAGCTGCTATAGATCTTTTGCCGAAAACTCCATACACCAGTACAAAGGAGGGACATGCTACTCGTTGGGCTGCTCAGGCTATGATGGCTCGTGCGTGGTTATTCTATACCGGTTTTTATGGCAAAGCGGATCTTCCATTGGCTGAAGGTGGGTCTGTGACTAAAGCTCAGGTTGTTACCTGGCTTGAAGAGGTGGTAGATGAAAGTGGTCATAGACTGGTAGATGATTTCCATCAATTATGGCCTTATACCAATTCACTTACCATCAATGATTACGATTATATGGTAGATTATAGTGCTGCTAGTGGTAAGCCCCTGAGTAGTCTGATTTATGCCAGTAATGAGGGTGCAAGGAATCCCGAAACCATTTTTGCCCTTCAATTTAATGTGTTAGCAGGTTGGAACATCGACAGAGGTTATTCAAATACTGTAATGTTGTTCTCAGGTTTGCGCGGTCAGCAGAAGTCCTTCCCCTTTGCAGGTGGCTGGGGCCAAGGCAACTCTATACCTAAGCACATTTGGGACGAATGGGAAGCCGGTGATGCACGTCGCACTGCTTCTATTATTGATATTCAAGGTGAGCTTTCTAAAAATAACTATCAAAGAGGTCAGTGGGACTTCGTGTTGGAAAGCAACTACTGGGGTAAAAAATACAATGGTGTTATTAGCTATACTAACGAGGAAAAGACAAAAGTTAGCAATGACTACGGCGTAGTAATGTATGGTAATCATGACAATGATCAGCTTTCACACACAGACGATCAGGTTTACATTCGTTACGCAGACGTTCTGTTGATGCTTGCCGAACTTACCGGGGAAGTTAGTTATATCAACGAGGTGCGTGCCCGTGCCGGAGTTGATCCAATAGGTGCGTATTCATTGGAAGCGCTTCAGAACGAACGTCGCTTCGAACTTGCTTTCGAAGGTCTTCGTTATAACGATATGCGTCGTTGGGGAGCTGAATATACCAAGGCTGCACTTGAAAAACAAAATGGTTCTCCAGTGTTTAACTATGGTGGTGCTGCTACCTTTGACGTTACCAAGCTGAATCCTAAGGGTTACAGTGCTCGGTATGATGAAACCAAAGGTTTCTTCCCGATTCCTCAGTTACAGATTGATCTTTCAAAGGGCTTGTTACAGCAAGTTCCCGGATGGACAACTGCTGATCTGTTTAAAGGATTTGCACAATAACAGGCTTCTATAAGCCAACCTAACCTAGAAGTTTAAGGAGGAAAACCAGTCAGGTTTTCCTCCTTTTTCTTATCGATAATCAAGCTTTGCGGGCTACCTACCCGTGCTTTTATGCTTTGAAATTAAACTTCAGTATCTTGGCTACTTCTGTTGCCAACTCTTTGTCTGCCTTGTAGAAGTGCGACAATTGCCGTTGAATAATCTCATCCCTTTTAGGACCTGCTATTCCTGCCATAGAGCCGGCAAAGTTGCTGATGGTTGCCTTTCTTTCACTATCAGTCATAACTTTGCGGAACAGCAAACCCGGCTGCGTATAATGGTCGTCATCATTCTCGTTGCGGGGATAGGTATCTGCATAAGCCATATCAAGCGGCATACCGGGCTGCTTGTAGTGGGGGTCGGCCTCTATAGCGTCGAAGCTGTTGGGGAAATAGTTGGGTGCATCCCCACCGTTGCCGTTGACCGACATATAGCCGTCACGCTCGTGGTTGTAAACAGGATTGATAGGTCGGTTTACCGGTATCTGTTCATAGTTTGCTCCTAAGCGGTAACGGTGGGCATCGGGATATGCAAAAATACGTCCCTGAAGCATCTTGTCGGGTGATAATCCGATACCTCTCACAAAATTTGACGGCGCAAACGCAGCCTGTTCTACATCAGCAAAGTAGTTGCGAGGTATTTCGTTTAGCTCCATAACGCCAACTTCAATCAAGGGATATTCAGCATGCGACCATACCTTCGTGATATCAAAAGGATTCCATTTAAAGGATTTTGCCTGAGCCTCAGTCATCACCTGGATGTTAAGTGTCCACCTGGGGAAGTCCTTACGTTTAATGGCATCAACAAGATCGCGCTGTGAATAATCAGGGTCGCTGCCTTTCAACTCGTCTGCTCTCGCACCCGACAAAGTCTTGTTGCCCTGTTGTGTTTTGAAATGAAATTTAACCCACACCCGATCGTTCTTATCATTATACATTGAGTAAGTATGGCTGCCATAGCCGTTCATATGGCGATAACCATCGGGGGTGCCTCGATCGCTGAAAAGTGTCATTATCTGATGCATACTCTCGGGATTTAGGCTCCAGAAGTCCCACATCATGGTAGCGCTTTTAAGATTGGTATGCGGATCTCTTTTTTGAGTGTGGATAAAATCAGGGAATTTCTTAGCATCCTTAATAAAGAATACGGGAGTGTTATTTCCTACCAAATCCCAGTTGCCCTCCTCAGTGTAAAATTTAACTGCAAAGCCTCTGGGGTCGCGCTCAGTATCGGCGCTGCCCTTCTCCCCGCCTACGGTCGAAAACCTGATGAAGAGCCTGCATTCGTTGCCAACTTTGCTGAAAAGAGCTGCGCTGCTATATTTGCTAATGTCCTTTGTGACGGTGAATTTACCGTAAGCTCCGGTTCCCTTCGCATGAACCACGCGCTCAGGAATCCTTTCGCGATTAAAATGTGCTAGTTTTTCTTGTAGATAGTGGTCTTGCAATAAAACCGGGCCGCGCGGACCGACGGTCATGCTATCTTCATTCTCAAAGTAAGGTCTTCCCGACGCGGTTGTCAACCTTTTTTTTTCTTCTTTCATATCTGTACGTTTAAATTATTAGGCCGGATGCAATTCGCATGATGAATAAGGACCCTATATTGTGGTTAACGAATCATGCTCGTTTATACTATAGTGTCTGCATTTATTATTATGGCAGACTCATTTATTTCCTGGCATTCGGCACCCAAAACCATACAACTGCCGTGCCTATGCACGCGGCTGCTAAAACCACAATACGCAGGTTAACATTGCTGATAATTAACCATGCCGATATAGATACCATAATCCACATAAGGACTATCGAATATGTTTTTTCATATCTGTACAGACCTTTATTCTTCTCGTATCGCCTTATTCTACCTCCCAGATATCTGTTTTCTACCAGCTTTTTATGAAGCGCCGGTGAGCCCTTCATATATAAATAGGCCGACAGCAGCAAAAACGGGGTGGTGGGTAAGCCCGGAAGAACGATGCCTATAATTCCTAATACTAATGATATTGATCCTAATACAATATATAATGGTTTCAACATTAATAACCGGGGGTCATATTTTACACAAACTATTTTGCATGGGTTAAAATAGTCTATTTCCTGAGAAAACAAAAGAGCCAACGAATAAACCTAATGAAGTTATACAAAAATACTGAAAGGTAGCAGTCTTTGTTTATGATGTCGCAATTCTTGTTGAATGTTAAGAGAAGCTAAAAACGGTAGAATAATACAAAATATTGATAAAAAAGTATTAGCACTATTAACTAATGAGCTCTATTTTTGAATTTACTAATTAAGTGTAAAGTTCACACTAAGAGAGAGGGGAGGTGGCTGTTGAATATTAGAGGAATAGCCCTCCTGGAGA
This sequence comes from Marinilabiliaceae bacterium UBA5488, assembly GCA_002427105.1. Classification (GTDB taxonomy): domain Bacteria; phylum Bacteroidota; class Bacteroidia; order Bacteroidales; family Marinilabiliaceae; genus Geofilum. The sequence goes on from DIPM01000010.1 coordinate 68,799, forward strand.
TAGTGTCGAGTGTTTCTTATTAATTATTATGATAGTATTAAACTATGGTATGATTGTATTAGATGAAAAGGCGGGCGAATATTACTTTTGAAAAACAATTAATAGATGAAAAATAGTGTAAAAATATGTGTTAGCGTTATTGTAAATTAACAGCTGATTACCAGGTGGTTTATTACCCTTTATTCATGACTAATCAGCCGATCATTTTACGTTTATTTAATTAAAAATTAGACTTATGACAAAAAATCTGCGTTTGTTGTCTGTTTTTGTTCTACTCTTGAGCCATATAATGGTTTTTGGGCAGACTAAAACAGTCACAGGTACGGTGACTGACGACAGCAGTTCACCCCTTCCCGGTGTTACCGTTGTGGTAGAAGGAACTACTATTGGAGTAGTTACTGATATCGATGGTAATTACAATATCAATTTTCCTGAGGGTGCTCAGGCCTTGGTTTTTAGCTTTATTGGCTTTGACAACCAGCGTATTGAGGTAGGTGAACGTTCCGTTATTAATGTATTGATGCAATCCTCGGATCTTCGTCTTGATGAGGTGGTGGTAGTGGGTTATGGAACCATGAAAAGGAGCGACCTCTCAGGGGCTTCTATTTCTGTTGGTGAGGATAAAATACGGGGTTCCGTAATTACCAATATCGACCAGGCCCTGCAAGGACGTGCCGCGGGCGTTACTGCCATGACAACTTCAGGGGCTCCGGGTGGAGCTGTTTCTATTCGGGTGCGTGGACAAAGTACTATTAATGCAAGCGCCGAACCTCTTTATGTAGTAGATGGGGTTATATTGCAAGGAGGCGGAGCCAGCGGTGCTTCACTTGGCTTAGGTGATAAGTTAGGGAATGGTGCAGTATCTTCGGTTTCTCCAATTTCTTCTTTGAACCCTTCCGATATCGAATCGATGGAAATCCTTAAGGATGCCTCTGCAACAGCTATTTATGGGGCTCAGGGAGCCAACGGTGTGGTCTTGATTACTACCAAGAAGGGACAAAGCGGTGCAGCCCGGTTCGATTATGATGGTATGTACGGTATGCAGCGTCAGGCTACTCGTTTGGAAATGATGAATCTGCGGGAGTTCGCCGATTACAGCAATACTGTTGCAATGGACTTTCGCACATCTGATGACCGTAGTGAATTTAGGGATCCTTCTCTTTTAGGTGTAGGGACAAACTGGCAGGACGCCATTTTTCAGTTTGCACCCATGCAGCAGCACCAGGTTTCTGCTCGTGGAGGTACTGATGCTGCACGTTATTTTGTTTCAGGATCGTATATGGATCAGGATGGAACAATTGTTGGGTCTGAGTTTAAGCGCTATTCTTTCCGAACCAACTTTGACGCTGACTTGAAGCCATGGATGAAGTTAGGTGTGAATGCGGCATATTCGCTTACTGATGAAAAGCTTGGCCTGGCTGAGGGTACTGAAGGTATCATTACCTATTCGCTACTGACTCCTCCTGATATTCCAATTTATGATCTTAACGGGGACTATGCCAGCGAGGTAAGAGAGGGCTATACCAGGATTAATCCAATTGCCAAAGCACATGATGAAGACCTCTTGCTGGAGCGTTCTAAATTAAATGGTAACATTTATTTGGACATCACGCCAATTGAAAAGCTTACATGGCATACAGAACTGGGCTTTGATATCAGCGGTACCCGCGGCGAGGTCTTTTTGCCCCAGGTTACTTATGGTAACTGGTCGCGCGATATTAACGAGAGTTCGATTCAAAGAAACAATAACTCTTTTATGCAGTACAAAAACTATCTGACTTACGCAGATAGCTTCAATCGGCACTCTTATTCGCTTATGGCAGGACAAGAGGCATGGGAGTCAAAATGGGAGAACCAGCGTGTGATTGGTATTGGTTTGCCCGGCAACGAGGTGCGTAATCCGGTATTGGCTAGTGAGCATAAGATTACTTCCGGTTTTGGCAGCTCAGCAATGGCTTCTTTCTTTGGACGGCTTACGTATAATTTCGATAGTCGCTACGGTTTTACTTATACCTTCCGCCGGGATGGCTCGTCCAACTTTGGACCTAAGAACAGGTGGGCCAATTTCCATGCCTTTGCCGGCTCCTGGCGTTTTACCGAAGAAGCCTTCCTGCAAGGATTGAATACTGTAATAAGTAATGGTAAGTTGCGCTTTGGCTGGGGACAGACCGGGAACTCCAATATAGGTGGATATGCCTGGGGAGCATCAATTAGTCGCATGCCTTCCGGACTAGGAATGGGCTACCGCCAGAGCAATATTGCTAATCCATATATTAAGTGGGAAACTCAGGAACAGATTAACCTTGGTTTGGATTTAGGTTTATTGCGTGATAGAATAACCCTGGTTGTTGATTTGTATGATAAAACCTCTGAGGATATGTTGATGGATTTGCAGTTGCCCTCTTATATGGGAACACGGGGAAACCAGTCCTCTGCACTTGCTCCTCCAAAAGGTAACTATGGCACCATCAATAATAAGGGTATAGAAATTTCTTTGAACACCCGTAATATAACAGGTGCTTTTGAATGGGATACAGATATTCAGTGGTCAGCCAATAAGAACACTCTGGAAGCTTTGGATGGAACTGCCAGTGCTCATATTGAAGGCTATGGTCAGTGGAGTGATGTTGTTACAATTACCAATGTAGGTGAATCTTTGTATAACTTTTATGGTTATAAGGTAGTTGGCGTGTATAAGGATTTAGCTGATTTGCAAAATTCTCCAAAATCTGCCAAGTATCCTGAGGATGGAGAGAGCTTTGATCGTTATAACACCGTATGGGTAGGTGACCTGAAATTTGCCGATTTAAGTGGTCCGGATGGTAAACCTGACGGAGTGATTGATGAGTATGACAGAACTAATATTGGCTCGCCAATGCCCAAGTTTACTTTTGGTGTGACCAACACTTTCCGTTACAAAAATTTTGACCTGGCTGTGTTTCTGAATGGTAGCTATGGCAATAAGATATTTAATTATACTGCCATGCAACTTTCCAATATGAAGAGCGTTTGGGATAACCAATTGGCAGTAGTAAACGATCGTGCCCGTTTGGTAGCCCTGGATAGCGATAAGACTTATCCTGCTTTGGCTATTAATGGAACAACTGAGATTTACGCATGGAACGAGGATATTAGTAACATTCGTGTTGCAAATGCAGATACAAAAGTGCCAAGAGCCATTGCCAACGACCCTAATGATAACGATAGGATTAGTGATCGCTATGTAGAAGATGGATCATACCTTCGTATCAAAAACCTCACCTTGGGATATACCGTTCCCGGGCATCTGAGCAGACGTTACAAGCTGGATAATGTTAGGGTATATATTAATGTTCAGAATTTACACACTTTTACTGATTATTCAGGTTATGATCCTGAGGTCGGAGTTAGTACTTTGAGTACTAATGTGTATGGCCTTGATAACGGTCGTTATCCCGCACCTCAGGTTTATACGGTTGGTTTGAATTTCTCTTTCTAGGAACAAAAAAACGTAAACAAATGAATTACAAAATATTAAAAACTCTGGCATTGTCTTTTGGGCTGCTGATTGGGATGACATCCTGCGAGGACTTTCTCGACCGCCCTACAGAGGACAATTACAACGTAGATAATTTCTATCAGACCGACGAGCAGTGCTTTCAGGCTGTGAACCCTATCTACAATTCGCCCTGGTATGATTTTCAACGCGGCTTCTTTAAAGTTGGAGAAGTTTTGGCCGGTAATTATTATTGGGGTGGCTCTCCATACATGACTTATACCATGAACTCCAGTGATGAGGATTTGGTGAATATGTCGGCCTCCTTGTGGTCGGTTAATGCCTATTGCAACGGGATTTTGGAGAACATTGATATGAAAGCCGGTGCAGGTGTTAGCGAAACTACTAAGTTGACTGTTAAAGGCGAAGCTCTGGTATGGAAGGCTATGACCTATTTTTATCTGGTACGTGTTTTTGGCGAGGTTCCGATTGTGCATAATAACTCGGCAGAAATTGCTTCCGGCACTTACAACGACAAGTACAAGGCTACCATCCCCAATGTTTATGATTACATCATTATGACACTGGAGAAGGCTATTGAATGGCTGCCTGAAAAGAATGCTACCGGTCGCATTGACCGTTATTCCGCCTATGCTTTGTTGTCTAAGGTGTATCTGACCAAAAGTGGATATGGTATGGATGGCAGCCGAAACCAGGATGACCTTGATAAGGCAGCTGCTTATGCACTAAAAGTGATTGATGAAAGTGGGCGGGAGTTGGTTCCTGCTTTTTCTGATATTTTCCGCTTACAGAATAATTTTTCCTCTGAAAGCCTTCTGGCATGGCATTGGCGCGGAGACCGTGATCCATGGACTCAGCAGAATACCTTGCAGTCAGATTTGGCCTTGACAGGCTTTTCTGAGTTTGGAGATACCTGGGGTGGCTATGCAGGTCCTTCAATTGATCTGCAAAGGGCTTTTGGGGAAAACGCGCTTAGCCTTGAGCGGGCCAATAGGGATACCCGTCGCAAAGCTACCATGATGATGTACGGCGATAAATACGAATACTTCTGGGTAGATAAGGGAGGTTTTGACTGGACTGATTACAACCTGAATGAGTTGAAGGAATTTCATAGTGCTACAGGAGCCAATCAAGTTAAGCACCTTGTAGGTAACAACAACGACCACGTAATTGGTCTGGGCTATGGAATGGCCAATATGTCAACAGGTCTGAGCACACATCTTATCAGGTTGGCGGATGTTTATCTTATTTATGCAGAAGCTGTTTTAGGAAACCAGACCTCAACCACCAACGCGAGAGCTCTGGAGATGTTTAACAGGGTAAGAGCCAGAGCCTATGGCAAGACCTACGAAGACTTTTTGACGAGCACTGATGTGGCTACATCATTAAGTTTTGATGATATTTGGAAAGAGCGCCGTTTGGAGTTGGCAACTGAGGGCGATCGTTGGTATGATTATGTTCGTTTGCATTACTACAATCCTACAAAAGCCATCAATGAGCTTCGTGATCAGTATAGAGGAACTTACAATGGGCTAAAAGCATTTTACGAAACAGGAACTTTGGATCCTTCGGTCACCTATTACAATGAGGTGCCCAAGCCAAATATCAATAGCTCGCATTTTAAGCTGCCCTTTCCTGATACTGACCTTACTATGAACAAACATCTGTTGGAAGAGGCAGTTGAAGTGGACATCTCTCAATACAGTTATTAATGGTTCTGATGTTAATGTTTAAAATGATTTTTATGAAGCGATATAATATCAATCACCTGAGTCGTCTGTTGCTGCTTGTGGCAGTGGCTCTGATAGGGACTACTTTCCATTCTTGTGAAGAGTACCCCGACGCATACGAAAGCACCGGCGGGGTGCCTGAAGTGGTGTATGTTCGCCTGCCGGCTCCCGAATCTGCCGACTCGCTGATTACGGCTGCCTATATGGAGAATACAATTGTTTTAGTGGGAAATAATCTTACTAGTATTAAGGAGATTTATTTTAATGATCAAAAAGCGATTCTTAACACCAGCTTTATTACTGCTAATACTCTGTTTGTAAATGTTCCTAAGACTATTCCTACGGCAGTAACCAACAAGATTTACATGGTTACTACCTCCAGTGACACTGTGGCCTATGATTTTTCAGTCTTGGTGCCTGCCCCCTCAGTAAATAGAATTTCAAATGAGTATGCTCATGATGGGGATGAGGTAGTGCTGCTCGGGGATTACTTTATTGATGATCCTCAGGTTCCCTTAAGCATTACAATGGCCGGAAATCTTCAGGTTCCTGCTGAAAACATCCTTAGTGTTAATAAGAATGCGGTACGTTTCGTGATCCCCGAAGGAGCTGAAAAGGGTTATATAAATGTATCCTCAATTTATGGCAACAGCCGCTCAAAGTTTCAGTTCAGGGACGACCGCGGTATGATTCTGGATTGGGACAATCTTAATGCTAACGGCGGATGGAGAGCCGGCCAAATTCGGGAGAATGATCCTATTGATGGAATATCAGGGAAATATGTCTATTTCTCCGGGGATATTCCCGGTGATAATTCTGACTGGAATGAAGATGGCTTTTCTTTTAACCTGTGGGGGACTGCCAACGGACGACCTGTAGGCGACTTATTTGATATAAGTTTGGATGAGGCTCTTTTGAAGTTTGAAATTAACGTTCTCGAACCCTGGTCGGCTAATGCTCTTCAAATGATTTTTACTCCCTGGGCGACTAGCGGAACCAATAGTTATATTGCTGACGCGAATACTCCTCGCGGATTATGGTATCCCTGGAGGAGCAGTGGTTCCTATACTACAGATGGATGGGAAACAGTTGTAGTTCCACTAAAGGACTTCAAATACGACCATACCGGAAAAGATATTGGTGCTGCAAGTCCCGGAAACTTTGGTGGTCTTACCTTCTTTGTATATCATGGTGGTATAGAAGGTAGTGCTTGTTCGCCGAAGATTTGTATTGACAATATTCGTGTTGTTCCGGCAGAATAGAGTGATAAATCTTAAAGATGTAAATTATGAATCGAAACAGATATAAATGGTCGGCGCTTCTTATGATGTGCCTGGTGCTTATAGGCAGCCTTGCCTTTACTGCATGCGATGAGGGCGAAGATCTGGATACAAACCAGATAGACTCAGGAGCCATTGCTTTGAACTCCTTTGGTCCATCTCCTGCAATGCGGGGAGGGGAGCTGCGCTTTATTGGAACTAACCTTGATAAGGTAAGCAGCATTGATATGCCCGGTGCGGAAGGCATTACTGAGATTACAAAGATTGGTAAATATGAAATTAGAATTACCATTCCACAAACAGCACAGCCGGGCCACATTGTGCTTCATACACCTAAGGGAGAAATCAAAACCCTTACTCCTATCAGCTATTCTGAGCCTATCTCAATATCAAAGCTTTCCCCGCTGACGATAAAAGCCGGGGCTGTTCTTGCGATAGAGGGTGATTATCTAAATATTGTTGAAGAAGTGATTTTTGCTGATGGGGTTCATGTCTTAAAAGCTGATTTTGAATCCCAAACACGTGCCAAGATAGAGCTTAAGGTGCCTTTGGCTGCTCAAACCGGAAAGGTTATTGTGTCCGACGGGGCTGATTTGCTTTCGGATGGAGAGGAAATACCTTCCTGGGTTTATAGCGAGGGAGACCTTGATGTTATACTGCCAGAGGCTACTGAAACCAGTCCGGCCACACCAAAAGCAGGCACTGCATTTACCATAAGCGGTAAGGATCTTGACTTAGTTGCTTCTGTTAAGTTTCAGGAAGCTGAAGTCTCTGAATTTGTGGTTTCTGAAGATGCTAAAACTTTAACTCTGACGGTTCCTGCAACAGCCAAGGACGGCGAAGTTAAACTAGTAACTTATTCCGGAGTGGAAGTATTAGTTGGCAACACCTCACTTGTTCAACCTACAGCAGCAATCGAAGACAAGAAAGTTTCTTACGGTGTTGGTGATATCGTTGTGATAAGCGGAACTAATCTGGATTTAGTGGTTTCAGCAGCATTCACCAACGGTGAAGCAACAGCAGTTACTCTCACAGGTGGCAAAATAAACCTTACTGTGACCGGAGTTGCTCAGAGTGGTGTTATCACGCTAACTATGGCTAACGGCAATACTGTTGCTGTTGACGGTTTTGTGACTACTAAGCCCTTGGCAGTAATTCCAGCCGATGCGACTCCTCTTGATGAGCTTAGCATTGTTTCAACTCTTGGCAATAGAGTGAAAACTGTAATGTTTGGTGATCTTGAAGCCGAAGCTACAGCAAGCGGAACGGGATTCAAAGTGATAGTGCCGCTTGAGGCTGAATCCGGAGAAGTAACTTTGGTTATGGACAATGGTGAAACTGTTGCAGCAGGAAGCATTGCAATTAATGCATTCACTTTCTGTGCAATCCAGGAATTTGCTGCGGAAACAACAACGGTTGGAGAATTGATGAAGGCTTCTGTTGTCAATGGATCCGGTCTTACCAATGTTCTTCTCAATGGTGATGACACCCAGTATTTGCTTGTAGGAACCGTGCTTTACGTTGCCGTTGGGGTCAATCCCGGAGATAATGTAATTACTTTGGTGTCAGGTGAATCTAAAGTAGATTACACTATCAAAGTTGTTGCTTCCGGGATGGTTGAAACCATTCTTTATAATACGCCAATTGAATTGGCTGGATGGAGTGCTAACTATGAGTTGAATGTTGACTTTTCAGGCGCTCCGGCTGATGCAACTGTTCGTATCAGATATACCAAAACTAAGGATGCTCCACAATTCAAGGCATTTAATGGTCACTGGGAGCTGCAATACGATGGTTCAAGTGATGGTCATGCTGCCGATGTAGCGGCTGCCGACTATATTGATCTTCCGGTGTCACTGTTCCCATACAGCGATTGGGGTTATTCGATTATTCTGCAGGGCGACGGCATGATTGTTTCTTCTATTTCATGGGTGAAAGACTACTCGGCTCCTGTGGCTATTTGGGAAGGTTCTTTTAATAATGCAGGATGGGCAGGAAACCAGGCATTAGCTTATGGAGCTTTCGATTGGTCATCTGTGAAGGCAGGTCAGACTCTCTATTTCACCTTTACTGTGAATGAGGGAAAAGACTGGGCATGTATATCTCTTAGACATGGTGAAGGATGGGGTAACTTACCTACTCCGGAGACAGCTCAATTTGATTTTGGGCCTGGAGACATAACTTTACAGTACACCTTAAATCAAGCTGATATCGACGACCTGATTGCTAATAATGGGTTAGTGGTTACCGGCGATAATCTGACATTAACTAAGATTGCCCTTAAATAAGGGCTGATTACGAGCTAAATATAAAAGAGCCATCCCTCCTGAGGATGGCTTTTTTATCGTAAATTGACTGATCTGTATTAGGGAAAGGCCTTATACTGGCTTATTTTTGTTTTTCACACTTTATGCAACTGTATGAAAAATCTGGTTTATATACCTTTGGTTCTGGTGCTGACTGCTGCAGCCTGTGATGACAAAGAAGAGGTGCAGCACTCTGCTCCTGTTTTAGTGAGCACCCTTCCCTCTGATGGTGCGGAAGGCGTAGCGTCTAATCAAGTAGTGCAGCTTCGTTTTGATGAGGTTGTTACACCAGCAATAGCTCATGGTGTTAGCGTGAATGGAGAGGCTGTGGAGATAAAAGTATCCACTCTTTCCCTCACCACTTTGGAGCTTGAAGTGGCACTTGAAAGTGCTAAGACCTATAAGGTAAAGGTACCTGCAGGTGCTGTAATTAATACTTTTGGGGTTGCTCTGGAAGGCAGTTATTCCTTTTCCTTTTCTACAAAAGAGGATATTGTGATAATTCCCGACGAGCATCCGGTCGTGGCAAACCCCAGTCCGGAAGTCGTAAAGGTGTACAACTACCTGAAGGAACAGTACGGCAAGAAGTCCCTTTCAGGAACGATGTCTAATGTGTCGTGGAACATTAACGAAGCGGAATGGGTGCATCTGCATACCGGAAAGTGGCCGGCTATGACAACGGTGGACTATGGTCATTTGAATCACTCTCCCGCGAACTGGATTGATTATAACCACACCCAGCTTTTGGAAGACTGGTGGTTGGCTAACGGGCTGGTTGGAGCAGGTTGGCACTGGGTGGTGCCTAAAACCGAGTCGGTGGTTAGCGATCCCTTTGCCTACACCTATAAAACTGAGGAAACAGTCTTTAGACCGGGTAATGCGCTTACAGAGGGCAGTTGGGAGCATGAAGTCTTACAGGCCGATTTGGCGGAGATGGCCGATTACCTCTTGTTGCTTAAAGAGAAGAACATCCCGGTGCTGTGGCGTCCCTTGCACGAAGCCGCCGGCAACATTTATGAATACAACAATGGTACCGCCTGGTTTTGGTGGGGTGCCGGAGGTGCCGACAACTACAAGGCTTTATGGATACATATGTTTGAGTATTTTGAGTCGCGTGGTCTCAACAACCTTTTGTGGGTGTGGACTACCCAGACCAAAGACGCTGCCTTTTACCCGGGCGATGCCTACGTTGATATAGTGGGGCGCGACATCTACAACAATGGTTCAGGCAGCGATATCGCTGCACAGTTTGCCTCCATTCAGGCCAAGTATCCCAATAAGATGGTGACTTTGAGTGAATTTGGCTCTTCAGCGTCCTTTTCTAAGCAGTGGGAAGCTGGTGCTTCCTGGTCTTACTTCATGCCATGGTACGATTACGATCGCACCTTAAATCCCGGTTCCGAGGCCTTTAGCGGGAGCAGTCACGAGCATGCCGATGCTGCATGGTGGCAGGATGCCGCTACCCATTCGGATGTGCTCTGGCGGAAGGATATGCCCAACTGGAAGGACTAAGTGCTTAATTTTGATTTATAAATCAGCGGTTTCAGGGCTGCCAAGGGCAAATATCTTGTGAAAGTAGCTTGTTAAGCTTCTATCACATACTTACAAAAAAAGCCCCATCCGGAGGTAGTCGTTTTTTTATAGGAGTTTGACAGAGTTTTAGAGTCCCTGTATGGTTTAAAAAAAAAGGTCGCCCGGATTACAGGCGACCTTTCCTTTTACTTTTTAATAACAATTAAATCGTGTTACTTAACCAATGCCTTGATGGCTTTACTGTCAATTTGAACCATATAAAGCCCGCCAGGCAGAACAATGTTCAGATTTCCACTAACCGCAGCCTGTTCAAAAACCTTAGTGCCGTTAAGGTTGTAAACGATAATGTTGTTATTTTGCAGTCCTGCTATTTCAATAACACCAGCTTTTGAAATAATATCGACAGAAGGTAAATCGGAACCAAATTCCGGAATAGAGGTGGAAATTGCCGCCAGACATACGTCGTCAGCATACCAAATGGTGGTAACACCTTCTTGGTCACCTGCACAGTTGAAGCCAAAGGCCAAAAAGACAGTTCCTTCATAGTCGGGCACCCCTGAAAGATCAATTTCTATTGTTTCCCAGGCAGTGGAAGCGTCGGGTTTTGCCCTACCCCAGGAGCCTATTTGCGTTCCTGTAGTGCTATCATGAAAGGCAGGTCCTGTGGGTGTTGCATTGTAGGCGTAAACTATGATGTCCTTCCATGCTACGTCGCCTTGTGCACAATATACCCTTACAGATGCCGATGTGGCATGGTGGTAGGATGGCGCTACCCATAAAGCTGTTCTTTGGCGAGGCGATTTGCCTGACTGGAAATGCTGACAGTATTATAGTGGTGGTTCCTGAAAAAGACAGCTGTATCCATGGCAAGTGCTAAGGATATAATCCTTAATTGTGTTTTTTAGCTCGATGGGATATTCTATTTCTGCCATACAGCCTGTATTTAAGAGCCATGATGCAAATCCTTTCAGCTCTTTATTGACAAAAAACAATCTTGTCCGGTTTTTGTCCTGATGCTCTTCCCATCTGAAGCCATAATAGTATTTGGAATTCTGCAGACGGTTTAAATAACTATTACTTACGATAATTGATATGTTAGGACTTTCGCTACTATTAGTGAGTTTGAGATATTCTTCCAAACTTGGGTGTGATTTGTGTTTGAAGGAGTCTGAAGTGGTTTTCAGCGACACAATCCGGTCAAGCCGAAAGTCGCGATACTCATTTCGCAAGTTGCACCATGCAAACAGGTGCCAGTTTGAAAAATAGCTGCATAGACCTATGGGTTCTATCCTTCTGAGGCTTGTTGATGAGGAAGATTTTGCAGTATACTCAATTTCGATAACAGATTTTTTTGCTAAAGCTTGTTGGATATCCAAAATGTAAAGGGCATTTGGCCTTTGAGATGAATTAGAAAGAACAGTGATGCTTGTATCGATTTTTTCCAGGTAGTCTTTTTCTTCAGTATGAAGCAAAGCTTTTATTTTATAAACAGCAGAACTGAAGTTGCCACATGTAATGCTGTCACTCATTCCCTTGGTTAGTTTTTCTGCTAAAAGAATTGCGGAGGCTTCCTCATGAGTAAACATTACAGGAGGCAAATGGTAATTGTCCAGCAGAAAGTAGCCAACACCGGCTTCTGCACCTAAGGGGATTCCACTTTCTTCCAGGGAGCGTAAATCGCGGTAAATTGTTCGCAGACTAACATCGAATCTGTGGGCTAGCTCCTCTGCTTTAACTACTCGTTTACTTTGAAGATGAGTTATAATTGCTTGTAGTCTTTCAATACGATTCATGATAATCTGATTAAAGCAGCTATGGTAACTATCCCTGATACAAAATGATTGGTCATAACGAGCTGTGAATTTAGTCAATATTTTCAGTGAAGCAGCTACATAAAAACAGGTATTTTTATGTAGCCGCTACTAGGCTTACTGAATACCAACCTGAACTTCCGTGATGCAATTGTCTTGATTTTCAAAATCGCAGACATGGTATATTTCCCGACTTATCCCTGTGTAGTTATACTTATTTGAGTAAAGAAAACCCATCAGCTTCTCATAACATGATGATAATCGACTCCAAGACCCATGATGAGTTGTGGCAATACACTTAAACTCTTTCAATGAGGAGTATTGAAAAGGTGAGGGATCTCCTTTCATTTCCTTTATCGGGATGCACATTTCCAAGTCAAAAACGGTGTCTGGTCTGCCATCGCAATTTCTGTATTGCCAGACAAGTGAAGCGCCAATTTCCAGATTCAGTTCTGATACTTTTTGCATCAAGGATTCTGAGATGCTTCCTGTGTCGGACACCAGCTTCTCAAGTGTTGTTGAGAGGGACGTCTTTAATACCAGGATCTCTTTTTCATTTTTTGTAGTCATAATGCTATTTTTTAGTTTATTACTACAAAGAAAAGGCAGCCTACTGACAACAGTATGTCAGTAGGCTGATTCAATAATTCTCCTTACGGTAGTGAGTGTGATTTCTTATTTTTTTGATACTTTGCAAACGCTACCGCTTTCATTCTTAAAAATATACAGCCCGTTTGGCAAAGCAGAAATGCTCTTTTGATTTTGTCCTTGGTTTACTTCTATGATTTTTACTATTCTTTATCCATGGCTAAGCCATCGAAATGGTAATTTGTGTAGGAATAGCTTTCCTCGGTTTTGCTTTTGCTTTGTCCGACTAATGTTCCACCGGTACCATTCACAAGGGTTTCGTAGCTGTCCGGTAAAGTTTCATAAATGTAAAGGACGTCCGGTGTTGTGTTATCATCCAGCATGAAAGAGAACTGTTGCAAGCCAACCAGGGTTGCGGCACCCACTTCTCCAGATCCATTACCTTGTATTGATGGAGTAAATCCCTGTCCTAGAATTTCTCGGGTCATGCCGGTAGTCCCTTGTCCAATAGTAAATGTTTGGCTATTTGCTGTTAGCGAGCAAAGAATAGCAATTGTTAATTACCGGATTCCTTTCATTTAGGGATTAGGTGAGCAATTTGTGTCTTTAAGGCGCCCTATTGTACACTGATTCAAGGGTGTAGGCGGGGTCGTCGTTGGTGATGGCATTAACCATTATCGCGGCAATATCGCCCCCGTTATTTATAAACTCTCCGGTGGAATGGTTGATAATACCTGAACATTCGCGACCTGCGCCTGTGGCACCGTTATCCCAATAAAAAGGAGCCATTCCATATTCGCGTGCAGCTTTGCAAATATATTCCAGATAGTATTTGCGAAAATCTTCGGCACGTTCTGTATCTCGGTGCACGCAGCCGGTTTCGCCAATATAAACAGGGATACCTTTGTCTATATACTTAGTTTTTAGTTTCCCAAAAATATCCTTCAAGAAGTCTTCATCGCCGTAATCAGCTTTCTTGTCGGCACTTGCGCTGTGTCCCCATTCCTTGAACTCATCTTCGAGGGTGAATTTATGAGGGTCGTAATAGTGTACTGATACCATCAGTCGATTCTCTGCCGGATCGACGGGGAGCACCATGTGATCAATGGTAAGCTTAGAGTTGGTGACGTAGCCGGGAATGCCTAAATAGCGATTGCTGTTATTAGCTCCTGTTGCTCTTACGGCATCAACAAAAACCTGATTCCACCCGTTGAGGGTGGCATATTGCTTGCCCCCATCATTAAGGTTGGCGCCATAACCCCACTTGCCGTCATGAACTTCGTTCAAGCTTTCAAAAATCAGGAAGTCGCCTTTATCTTTAAATTTTTCTGCAATTTGTGTCCACATTGCTGCCAGCTGTGCTTTGACAGCCCGGTTGACCTGCGGATCGAGTGCCGCGTCCTTGATGTTAAGCCAATGTTTGCTGTCGCCACCATCGTGATGAATATTGATAATGACATTAAGCCCGGCATTTTCGGCATAACCTACTACTTCAGCTACCCGATTGAGCCAGTTGCTATCGATAGTATAGTCGGGAGCAGGCTCCACCTTGCCAAGCCAGGTGATGGGTATTCTAACTGAAGCAAAACCGGCCTCTGCCAGTTTGTCGAAGGTTGTTTGGGTCGCTGCCTGATTGCCCCAGATAGTCTCGTTGGCCATTTCATTGGCATGTGCATCCAATTGATTTCCGAGGTTCCAGCCCATCCCGAGTTTTTTAGCCAGAGCCATAGCTTCTTCAGGCTTGTAGATGACACTTTTGCCTTCCTGATTAATATAAATATCTCTGGCGTAATCACGGCCCAAAAGGGTAAGTTTTGCTTGCCGAGGGTCGGCATTATTGTTAGGTTCAGCGCTTACAGTAAAAATCTGTATATTTTTTTCAGTACTTTCATTAGTGCTAAGAGAGTACCATCCGGCTTGGTCTCCTTCTATTTCTAAAGGAGTGTTGGTAGCGATGCTAATCGAGCTTTCTCCTCCTTCCGGGGAGAATTCAAAACTGTTTTGCGATAATGTTACCTCGGGAGTGAAGGTTTCATTTTTTTTGTTGTTACATGCCATAAGCAGGCATATAGCTAGTATTGCAGGGATGTTGAATTTAAACATAACGTTTTGCATAAGAGATAGTGTATGTATTACAAGGATTGCTAAAATACTATTTTTCAATGATTTTTATGCATTTTTAGCTGATAATATTGATGACAATTATTTAGTTTTGGCCAAATATTTTTCATCCCTATGTTATCGCTGAAAATCTTTTTTAGGGAGCGCAAATTTTTTGCGCCTGCCTTTTTATACGCTTGCTTTGCTCTGGTCTTCAGTACCTGGATTATTTATATTCCGCATCTGGCCGCGAAGTTGCAAATAAGTGAAGGGCAAATAGGAACGGCCTTATTCTTTTCCTCGGTAGGTTCTTTTGTTATGATTCCACTTGCCAATCGCCTTATAGATATTTTGGGGGTAGGACGTCAGGCCTTTGTCGGCTTTATCTTATATGCATTTTCATTATACGGCATTATGCTGGCTCCCAGCTACCTATGGCTGATTGCAGCGCTTTTTTGCTATGGAATGATGAGTTCAATTTTTTCAATAGCTGTTAATTCGCTAATCGCAGAGATAGAGAAGCGTGCCGGAAAGTATATTATGACCGGCAGCCATGGTTTTTGGAGTATTGGCGGCATTATAGGAGCCTCAGTGGGCGGCTATATTGCCGGGAAGTTTGGCATGCCTTTGCTGCATGTTACAGTCTTACTGCTAATAATACTTCCTATTCATTTTTGGCTACGTAAGGAGTATGTGCATATCAAAGGCGAGGCTCGCGAAGAGGGCGAGAAACGGACTACTCCATGGAGGCCTTTGATGGCTGTTGCTGTTATAGGGATGATAATGATGGCATCGGAAGGCGCCATTGCCGACTGGAGTGGTCTTTACCTGAAAAAGGTGGTTATGATAAAGCCTCAATATCTGGGCATGGGTTATGCTTTTTTCGCTGTAGGAATGACTATTGGGCGTTTTAACGGCGATGGTCTTAGTCTGCGTTTTGGCTCGTGGAAATTGTTGCTTATCGCTATTGGAGTCAGCTTGGCAGGCCTGTTATTAGTACTTACAACACATTTTATTGCCGCTTTTGCAGGATTTGTAGTGATAGGCCTGGGTTTTTCTGTAATTGTGCCTGAGATATATCGCCTAGTATCGAATATGCCGGGCGTTAGAGCCTCAGATGGAATTTCCCTTATTGCCGCATCGTCTAATGTAGGTTTTTTGACAGGACCTGTTGTGCTGGGTTTTGTAGCAGAAATCTACTCCCTTTTTGTTAGCTTTATAGTGCTGACTGCTTTTGTGTCAATAGCTTTTATAATAGCCTTGATAAAAAGGGAGTAGGGTATAAGGCAGGCGGACAGGCTTAATCGATTATGCGCCTAATTGTCAACTACTTCAAGTGTTTCGTAGAAATAACTCAGGTCAGATTTTTCGTCAGTAAACGGCTCTCCTTTTTCTATTACTCTCCAGTTCTGTGGATAGATTTGCGGAAACCAGATGTCGGTATCTTCAAAGCTATCACAGAAAGCCAAATGCGGATAATTACTGATGAGGTTTTTAGGGTAAGGAATAAAATAGTTGAGTAAATTTCCACTCTCGTTTATAGATAAACAAAAGAGGCTGCCACTTATTGGACAGCCACTTATTGGACAGCCTATGAAGCTGTCAGAAATGTGATAAACCATTTATTCTGCACACTCAGAATATTCAAGAATGTGTTTTGTTAATTGTGTCCAGGAGATTTTAGGATTGTTGTCCATTACATTTGGACAGTTTCCCCACAAAGGTTTAAACTCTTTATTGTAGTTTTTCTTTAAGAGTTTAAAGGCTGCTTTATCTCCTTTTTTTATGTAGTATGACTTGGCATCCCCGCCAGCCACGGTCACCCCTGCAACTCCTACAGATGCGGTTTCTTTTGCTAAGGGATCGTGGTAAACTTTCACTTCCTTACTGAAAGATGGATTGAGGAGCTGCATAAGCATAGTATATTCCTTTTTTTTAATTACGACTTGTGCATTCTCAATATAGACGTACCCTTCGTTAATTAAATCCTGATTAAGTTTTTCGTCATTCCATTTTTGAATGTCGGTTAGCATATCGATTTTTTTCGAAAGCGCATCTAAATTTGTTGGGGGAAGGTACATGTGGCTGATTTCGCTAGGTTTTAGTTTTTTGTCTTTCCCGGAACCATCGTTTATTCGCACCTCATTTATCAAACCTTTTTTGCGGCTTAGTTTGCTGAGCGTTCCAGCTAATTCAGTCCCATCTTTCATTGTGATATAGGACGTCTTTTTGTGTGAATAGGTGAAGCTTGGCGTAAGAAGCTGTTGAGCATTAACATTGATTATTAAAAACAATGCCATTGATAGTAAGATACATTTTTTCATAATAATTAATAATTTAATTAGGTGTTATACTGATTAGAATGTTGAATATTAAAGTGATAAATGAAAATGACTTTATCTCTTTGTTCGACAAAGTTAATTTTATTTTCGAAATATTGCTGTCCCGGCTTCAGATTATTACTCTTTTGAGGTCGGTTTATGGAATAGCATACAATCCCAAAGTCAAAACGACATTAGGTGAAATTATTATACCGATATATGTTGTTTTTGTATTATGTTGATTGGCCGAGGGGGGCTATTTTTTGCAGTAAATCTTCTAAGTACATGACAAAACTTTGATAGATTTATACAACTCGCTGATATCGGGTAAGTTTAAAATCGCATTATTTAACTGTTTTGTCATGTACTAAGCAAAATTTGTTAAAACGTACTAACGAAACGCCCATTAAATGAAAAACCTTATCAACCATAGTTTATGCCCGACAATTTCACCAGGTGCCGGCACCTGCCGTCCCTGCACCTGAGGGAGCTCTCCATTCATTTTTTTCTATATATCGTATCACTCAGGCTGAGCCATTAGGCAAAGCTTGCTTTTCAATCAAACGACATAGTAGATCTTACGCTTCCTTCAACACTTAGAATCATTGAATCTGGCGCATTTCAAAGCAACGATATAGTCTCAGTCGCTCTGCCGGAGGGACTGGAAAAAATCATGTCTGATGTATTCTACTTTAATCAGATCACTTCGATCACCCTGCCTTCAACATTGGAACTAATAGCGTCTTACGGATTAGGAACTGGCATCGGGAAGGTATCATTCAAAGCACTTCTTACAACAGTAACTACAAATTCATTACCATTCCCGACGAGCTGGATGGACAAACCATCAAAGGCATTAAAGCCCTTTCGGAAAACGGCATCTTCTCGCACAAAGGCATTTATGAGTTGACACTACCCACAACACTCGAAGAGCTGTGCTTTGCTGCCTTTAGCTCTAACAATCTGAAATCAATAGACCTGTCGCGTTGTGAAAACTTACACACCATTGGGCAGTATGCCTTCTACAGTAATTCCATTACCAATCTGGTGATTCCGGCATCAGTAACTTCCCTGGGATATTTCTTTTGCCTGAACCAAAATCATCATACAACCAACATCAATCCTCTCTTTCCCACTTACCCGGGTTGTCATGCGTACAAAAAACGGCTTTGACGCTCACGGTTTGCTGGCTTTCCAGTACCCGGTAATGAATCATATACGGAAACTTTTTAATGGGAATGCAACGGATATCATCGTAATGCACGGCAAAAGAGAAATAGTTTTTCTTCAGTAAATCGAAATGCTTGTCAACCGTGTTGTAAAAACGTTTCCCCAGACCGGGTTTTCGGGAATTGTAAAAGTCCACAGCTTCCTGAATATCGTCAAACGCTTCGGGTTCAATATCAAGCGTGAATTTTTTGAGCATTTTATAGTTTTATCCTGTGCTTGACCTCGTCCCAGTTTAAAAGGCGTGAGAGATCGGTTTCACTGGTTTTAATACGCTGACGGACCATGTTTTTATGTTCTTCGGGAATAACAATATTCTGTTCTCCCTCTAAAACTTCTTTAAGTTTTGTTTTCTCACTGGGAGATAGCTGTCTCACAATATCAACCACCTGACTAAAATTGAGCGGGATATTTAAGTTTATGTTATATTGTGTTTGCATAATCTTTCTGTTTTAATGCCATTAGTATTGTTTTTACAAAGATAAAGAACATAGTAATTAAATAAAAATGCAAATAAGATTGGTCACAATGGAATCAATTACCCTGGGCGGCCTTTGAGTTTTTTACAACCTACAGGACGCGGATTATTTGCCAAACCGGCAATGGATGCCATAATTTTTTGGTAATCTTTTTCAGGGACATTTTTAAGCTGTTTAAAAACGGCCTTTTCAACAAACACATTATAAGCGGCCATTGCGCAGGAGTTCAATTTCTTTTACGGCCTGTTCAAACGGCACAGGCTCACTTTTGCGGGCTTTAGCACGGTCGTATGCTTTAATGTCTTCCAGTTCGTTCATTATTTTCTCATAATCCTTTATCGGCAGGATTACACTTGCTTTTTTCCCGGTGGTGTCTGTAATATATTGTGTTCTCATTGCCTGAATTATTTATTGCAAAAGCCTGTTTAGTCTTCAAATTTTGGTCTTTATGTATCAAATCTGTCGCGGAGTTCAATAAAAAGTATAAATTTGCAAAAAAAGTGTTGTCCGGAGTTGTTTTTGTGTTCAATAATATAAAAAGCCACAACCCCTACAAATCCAAATCATGCACCTGAAACTGACACCAATAAAAATCAATCTGTTATTTAGAGGCACATAAGCGTTTCTGTTATTTATAGCTGTCGCGCTTGATAGCATTGCACAGCAGCATGAAGTACGGGTGCTGGGTAGTCCCCGGCAGGAGACTGTGTTGTTGCGGTGGGCGCCTGCATCGCCTGCGGTATGGCGGCTGGGCAATGAGTATGGTTACCAGGTGGAGCGTTATACCATACTCAGAGATGGTGAGATCCCGGATAGCGTGTGGGGCGTTGCATTGCTGAATGAGCCCTTACGCCCCAAAGCTTTGGAGGTGTGGGAGTCGCATGCCGGCGACAGGTATGTGGCCATTGCGGCCGAGTGCCTGTTCGATTCATATTTCAGGGGAATTACCAGTGGGGGCAACCCGCATGTTGTGTATCAGATGTACAAAGAGGAGCAGCACCGCTACAGTTTTGCAATGTATGCAGCCGACCAGTCAATTCTCACGGCTGAACTATCAGGCCTTTATATGTCGGATAAGACTCCTATTCCTATTATCTGTCCGGAAATTTCAACTCCACCATGTTCGGGGTAATAAATTTGCCCTTTTCATTTGCTTATACCAACAACCAGGCAACGGCCAATCTGCCCCAGCCTTTCAACCGGTTTTCGCTGTCACCTTCATACCGGTGGGTTACTACCCACATTGGGTATGGAAACATGTCATTTTCGCCCTATACGCTTTCAGGCCACGAGTTTTTTGGGGGAGGTATAGAGCTGGCGCCGGATAACGGATTCAGATTCGCTGCTTTGTACGGGCGTTTCAGGAAGGCCGTGGAACCGGGCAGCAGGAGGACGACCGCCGGTATGTGGGCAGCAGAATCTATAATTCAATGATCTCTTATCTCTTTTCTGTTACGCCATCGCGTTTTAATATGTCGGCAACCGTCAATCACAACCGGAACAGCATGCCTGAAATGGCCATGCATGTACTTAGCTACAACCTGTCGGTGCAGAAGGTGTTTGCGGAGCAATTCAGAACGGCCTTTACAGGCACTTACAGCAACTCCTTTAAGGGCGATGGCGCCATTGCCAATATCGTTAATCTGCGGCTGACAGGTGGTTACTCCCTTAAAAAGCGACATAACTTTAACCTGAGCCTTGCC
This sequence comes from Marinilabiliaceae bacterium UBA5488, assembly GCA_002427105.1. Taxonomy (GTDB): domain Bacteria; phylum Bacteroidota; class Bacteroidia; order Bacteroidales; family Marinilabiliaceae; genus Geofilum. Next base: position 89,373 of record DIPM01000010.1, read on the forward strand.
ATGATCAACAATCAGGCTCAGCGTGGCCATTCAACGCATTATTCTGCCAATTTCTCCTACAGCTACATCTTTAACATGCAGCTGTTACGCAAAGATAAGAAGTTTGCATTTGAGGGGGATTTTTAGTGCGAAATAGAATCTGGCCGAATAATTAGCCACCTCTTTGACGGTGGCATTGCGGACGGGTGTCACATCAACCCGTTGACCGACGTGTAGTAGGCGGCTTCCTGCATGTTTTTAACATTAAGCTTCCTGTAAATTCTATGTTTATGGTATTTTATGGTCGAGGCGCTAATGTTGAGCTTCGAAGCTATTTCGGAAGTTTTGAGCCCTTCGAGGCTAAGTAACAGAACTTGCTTTTCCCTGTCGGATAATATTTGGGAGTTGGCGGGAATAAATTTTTTCTTTTGGGGTAAATAAACATATACCAGGGGGATATTTGTTATACGGATACAAGCCATACCCTGTTGATTGCCATGTGCCGGATTAACCACACAGAGCGCCCGTAACAGATTCCCGCTTTTTGAAATAGTGAGGGGTGTTAGCTGATGGTTTACCAGAATAATATTGCCGTTCAGGTGTTTCAGCCTGAAGTTATAGCAAATGGAACAGCGGTGGCGAAGCTCTACCGGCAGATTGTAAAAGAACTCAAAGCCGTACTTGTTTATTTCGAGCAACATCCGGAGATCGTCCTCAGGCACCATTTTTCATAATATCGACAGCCCATATTCTGCACCTGCATGGCCGAATAACCGCACAGAAACAGGGGGTGGGGCGAAACGTACTGAAATCCTTTACGGGTGTAATCAATAATATAGGTGCTTTGGGAGGAGATCTTTGATAATGTGGTCAGCACGTCGGCCATGGGGATTGCCGACTCGTCACCTGTTATCTCGTCAGGGGCGGGTTCCCTGACAGGTTCAAAGAATTTACGAATAATTTCGGACATAATTCAAGGGTGAATAAAAAATAACTCGTACTAAACCGGCCATTATACGTTTGATTCCGTATAAATGTTATTCTTTGGTTTGTTTTTTCTTAAAAACAGGTTGAATATGAATGACATAAGAGTAAAAAAACACCCGTTCTTTACCGTATGGCAGGTCGCAAGGTGCAACCTGCCCGGGTTCTCCCGGTTTGTAGCCGGTGTTAACTGCAAACGCTCACAGCAGCCCGGAGCTTCATATACCGCAATGGTAAATGAAATGACCGGTGAAGATTTAATGTACTGCGATAACTCATTTTTTATGCCGTTAAAACTAAGGAGGGTAAAATAGCGGGTACCGTCAGAGTGTGCCGGTGGCAGGCGGGAATGATTTTTCCGGCAGAGCGGATATGGGGCATAGAAATTTCCGGTTTGGCAGGGCGGATGCCGTTTATTCCGCCACAGATATGGCATCTGGGGCGCCTGGCTGTCGATAGAGAGATAGTTGCTGCCGATCCGCATCTGGCCGTAATGCGTTTAACTTTATTTAAAACGTTGCTGGTTGCGGCTTTCAGGCATATATGCACTCATGAGCACAACCTTATGGTGGCCGAATGCGACACCCGGCTCAACAATAAAATAAAGCTCATGGGCATTCACCTGCAGGTGCTGGGAGCTCCTGTAAATTATATGGGTCCGGAGGTGATGATTCCGGTTAGCTGCCGGCTTTTTCAAGGGTTTCATAATAGTATCTGAGCCCCGACTTATCGTCTGTAAACGGGCCTTCCTTTTCTATTACTCTCCATTTTTGCGGATAGATTTTCGGAAACCATGTGTCGGCACCCTCAAAGCTGTGATCGATATGCGTGAGATAGAGTCGTTGGGTTAGATGCATAAAGGATTGATAGACCTTGCCACCCCCAATAATAAAGAGCTTTTGGTGGCCATCGGCTGCTTCAATAGCAGCCTCGATGGAAGTAACAACGGTACATCCCGGGAAGCTCAAATCAGGATTTTTAGTAAGCACAATATTCAGTCTGTCAGATAAAGCCCCTTTTGGTAAAGCATTAAAAGTCTTCCGGCCCATTACTATGGCATGTCCCTTGGTAAGTTGCTTAAAGCGTTTCAAATCACCACTCAAATATACCAGTTGATCGCCATCGAGTCCGATAGCATTCTGTTGGTCGATAGCTGCAATCATTGCAATTTCCATAATGTAAAAGTTTTAAAACCGGATTATCATACTGCTATTTCACCTTTTATATGCGGGTGAGGATCATAATCTTTTAGCTCGAAATCTTCGTAACTAAAGTTGTCAATATTTTTTATTTCAGGATTAATAAGCATAGTTGGCAGAGGTCGCGGTTTGCGGGTAAGCTGTAGCTTTACCTGCTCAATATGGTTGCTGTATATATGAGCGTCTCCAAGAGTATGTACAAAGTCGCCTGCCTTCAATCCGGAAACCTGAGCTATCATCATGGTTAATAGAGCATAAGATGCAATATTGAAAGGCACTCCCAGGAAAATATCGGCACTACGCTGGTAGAGCTGGCAGCTGAGGCGACCCCCGGCTACGTAGAACTGAAAAAGAATATGACAAGGCGGAAGTTGTACCTCCTTGATTTGCCCAACGTTCCAGGCGCTAACCAGATGGCGGCGCGAGTCAGGATTCTTCTGGAGAGACTCGATAAGCTGCGCTATCTGGTCGATATGTCCTCCATTGTAATCAGGCCACGAGCGCCATTGGTAGCCATAAATCGGGCCCAGTTCACCGTCTTCCTTTGCCCATTCATTCCAGATACGCACGCCCTTTTCCTGAAGATATTTGACATTTGTGCTACCCTGCAAGAACCATAATAATTCGTAAATAATAGATTTCAGGTGCAGTTTCTTTGTTGTAACCAGGGGGAATCCGTCCTGAAGATTAAAGCGCATCTGGTGTCCAAACACTGAATAGGTGCCTGTACCTGTTCTGTCTTCCTTATGTACCCCTTCATCGAGTACGCGTTTTATCAAGCCGAGATATTGTTGCATCGCATAAAGTACTTTGAGGTTTTACTTTTTAGGTTGAAGGTCAATGGTAGCAGTTATGGGAAAATGGTCAGAATATTTTACGGGGTGTTTTTTGAAATCGTAAGATTGAAATCCCGGATCGTGAAAGATGTAGTCGATGCGGAATGAAGGCAGCCGGCCGTTGTAGGTGCCGCCAAAACCGAGTCCCGACTCGGTGAAGGCGTCTTTAAGCTCGCCCCTCATAGTGCGGTAAACATAGGAAACCGGAATATCATTAAAATCGCCGCATACAATCACGGGGTAGGGCGATTCGGCAATATGCAGGGCAAGGGCTTCTGCCTGGTTGGCACGGGTTCTCAAGGCACGGGTCAGCTTATTGGAAATGTTTTTTAAGCCTCGTTTTTGGCTTTCGCTCATTCTGAAATCAAGGCTGTCAAGCACTTTAAGGTCGTTATCCATGAAGCCGATAGACTCCAGGTGAGTATTGAAAACTCTTATAAGCGTTCCATTTACATTGATATCGGCATAGATGGTCATATTCCTTGATTGGTCGAAATGAATTGCCTTCCCGTCGGATATGGGGTATTTCGAAAAAATCGCCAGGCCATAACCGGTGTTCCCCTTGTGAGTTTCAACGTATTCGATATGCTTGTATTTATAGCCCCTGAATTTCAGGGCAATAGCCGTTGGGCTAAATTCTTCGGGTTTTAGCTTTGTGAAATATTCCTGGAAACTGATTATATCAGGTGATTTGTCAAGCACAAAATCAAAGGCAAGCCCGGGAGTGCCAGCGATTCCGGAGTGCTTGTAATAGTCGAACATCCTTGTGTTATATGACAATACCGATATCATCTGCCCCGGTTCTTCTAAGGCTTCCGATTTGCGGCTTTTAACCCTAAATGAATTATTCCAGTGTTGAAAACTGATGAGCAAAGCGATGGCAGGTATCAGGAATAGCCAGCGTTTGCGCAATATCATCCAAATAGCCAGTAGCAAGTTTATTATCCACAGAACCGGGAAGAAAAATCCTGCAAAGGCCAATATGTGCAGCCTGGCCGGTGAAATATAGGCTGTCATCATTGCAATCAGTAGCGCTAAAACAGTAAGCGATACTAAGGTAAGCGATATGGAACGTATTATTTTTTTCAAAGTAGTATTCTTCGTTTTGTCCGAATCTTAAATATAGTCAATTTTATCCTTCCTTGCTTGCATCGAACAAAGTTCTCTTCTCTTCGGAGCTAAGGCTCTCATAACCACTGCTCTTAATTTTTTCCAGTATCCGGTCAAGCTCTTTTTGGCGGCGAAGCTTCAAGGCGTTATACTCATAATCCGAGAGAGGACGTTTGTGCGCCACCGACATCTTAGACTTCTTGCCAAACTGCCCTTTTAAATTTTCAAAGAACAAGATAAAGGGGTCGGAAGCTCCGGGCAGACCATTTTTACTCCACTGCCATCCCAGGTAAAGTCCAGCAAGAGCTCCGCCAATATGAGCCAGGTGTCCTCCTGTATTGCTAAGTGTGGGGATGCTGATAAGATCGATTATTAGTGCTGTTAAGGCTATATATTTCAGTCTAACCGGGCCTATAAAGAGCAAATTAACGGTGTAATCGGGCTGGAAGCGGGCTACAGAAAACAGCACTGCCATTACTGAGGCCGAGGCTCCCATCAGTATTGGTGAGCTTCCGCCGCTGTAGAAGGCAGGAATAAAATTGAAAGCCAGAAAATAGGCTAATGCACCTGCGAGGCCCCCGAGCAGGTAGGTTTTGAGCAGTTGTTTTTCACCCACAAGATGCATAAAAATTTTCCCGAACCAATACAAATAGAGGATATTAAAGAGCAGGTGCAGGAAATCGAAGTGCAGAAACATATAGCTTATGGGTGTCCAGAAGCGCTTAATCAGTTGCAGGAAATTAGCCGGCACACTGAAAAAAGCCAGCCATTTCATTATCTCGTCCGGTTGGAAGCCGAAGAGCAGCATAAAAAGCTGGATAAAGCGAAAAATCAGAAACACTCCGATATTTATATATATCAATCGTGTTAGCATGCTTCCATACCTGAACGATTCGCGTATTTCAGAACTTATTGTCATACCTGCAATTTAGTAAATTCCTTTTTTTTGCCAGTATTTTATCAGCACAAATCCGAAGAGCATTCCACCAAGGTGGGCAAAGTGAGCCACATTATCGCCTGAGAAATTTGATACGCCCATGAAGAGTTCAAGTACGCCGTATATTATAACGAAATATTTGGCTTTGATAGGAATGGGAGGAAACATCAGAAAGAGAACCGTGTTGGGGAATAACATTCCGAAGGCCAGCAGAATGCCAAAGACAGCGCCTGATGCCCCGACAGTAACATAGGCATTAAGATACTCGGCCCGGTAGTTATAAACGAACTCTTTGGATAGTGCTATGGCCATATCGGGGTTGGTGTACAAGAGAGCATTGTATTGATCAACGAATGAGCCAAATCCGGGCGAAGGGACTCTGTACCATTGGCTTAAAAAGGCCTGAAGGTTCTCAGGAGAGGCATTATTCATATAGAAAGTGATTGCCTCCAGAACAGGCTGTACTTCAAAGTATTGTACTATAAGGTGGATAATGCCTGCACCTACGCCGGTAACCATGTAATACAGCAGGAAGCGTTTGGGGCCCCATACAGTTTCCAGCATTCTTCCAAACATAAAGAGGGCAAACATATTGAAAAAGATGTGAGAAGGATCGGGGTATGCATGCAGGAACATGTAGGTAATCAGCTGGTGAGCTCCGAATTTTTCTGCCATGGGAAGATGAAGTCCCAAATAATCCATAATTTCAATATTGAGGCCCGCTTTAAGCGCAATGGATGCTACGTAGAAGAGTGCATTTATAATTAGTAGGTTTTTTACCACCGGCGGCATTGCAAAAGGTGAAGATCCGTATCTCATTTTCCTAAGATTGTATGTAGTTAATCAACAAATATTGTCGCTTATATGTTGCGCAAAGATAAGAGTTCTGACGTTTAAGCCTTCAAAAGAGCTTAAACTTACTTAAAGCCTTTTTCCAATTCCTCATTTTCTATGATTGTAAAGACCCTTTTGCCGGATGAAGTGTAGCCGGGTGTCTGGCATTGAAAAAGGCGGGCAACAAGCATAGTCATCTCATCGGCCGAGAGCCTTTCGCCGGGTTTCATACGTGCGTTGCGCGCCATAATTGAGGCAAGCTGTTCTTTTACTTCATGGGAAGCATCTATTTCTCCTGATTTGTAGGCTTCAAGCAAGTCCTCAAGTAAGGGGCCGCTGCTGTTGTTGCCATATTCGTAAGGTATTCCGGCAATAGTAAAAGTGTTGTCTTTTTCCTCGCGTATATCAAATCCGAAAACTTTCAGTTCTTCTTGTATATCGCGCATTAGCACGGCATCTTCTGTATTCAGGCTAATGGTCTCGGCAAAAAGCACCTGCTGGGTGGCCGATTTGTGAGTCTGAATAATATTCATAAATTTCTCGAATAAGATACGCTCATGAGCCCGGCGCTGATGAATTATCATTATCCCCGACCTTACAGGAGTTAATATATAGCGATTCTTAATCTGAAAGTAGGAGGCATCGTGCACGGGGCGGTCGTCCTGACTACCCGAAAAAGAAGTCTGCTCAGTCTGTTCATTTCCTTTTGATGGCAAAAGGATTACCTCCTGATCCGTATCTTCATGGTAACTATCTGATTCAAAGCCTCTGTAAAGGTCTTCCCACTTGGGCGACACCGAGTCGGGTCGGCGGCTGTATGAGCCATCCGAGTCGAAAGGGTTATAATTTGGGTTTATGTTTATCCTGGGCGGCCCGGTTTGGGGGTTAATTCTTGTAGGTATATCAACCTGCCCTTCAGTATCAAAGTCGATTGATGGTACGATATTATGTTTGCCCAGGCTTTCACGTATTGCCGAATTCAAAACCTTCCACACCAATTTTTCATCTTCAAACTTGATTTCTGTTTTGGTAGGATGAATATTGACATCTATCATCTGGGGAGAAATATCGAAATAGATGAAATAAGAAGGATAAGAATCGCCGGAAATCAAGGATGCATAAGCATCCATAATCGCCTTATGCAAATAGGGATGCCGCATATAGCGATTGTTTACAAAAAAGAACTGGCTGCCTCCGGTTTTCCGCGCTCCTTGTGGGGTGCCGATAAAGCCGTGAATATTGATTATTGAAGCCTCGGTATTTACCGGTATCAGTTGTTGATTGCCCTGGCGACCCATTACTGCGGCTATTCGTTGACGATAATTAGCCGCGGGCAGGTTCATCAGAGGCTGATCGTTGTGAGTCAAATGGAATGCCACTTCAGGATTAGCAAGCGAGATGCGCTGCATCTCGGTGATAATATAGCGTAATTCGGTGCTGTTGGATTTTAGGAATTTGCGCCTTGCAGGGACATTATAAAAGAGGTTTTTTATAAGGAAATTGCTGCCCTTATCACAAACAATTGGCTCCTGACTATCTACACGCGAGCCTTCAATAATAATATGAGTTCCCAATTCGCTGTCTTTCACTTTAGTCTTAAGCTCAACATGAGCTATGGCAGCTATTGAGGCAAGGGCTTCACCTCTAAAGCCCATGGTAAGTATGGAAAACAGGTCGCCGGCCGATTTGATTTTCGAAGTAGCATGGCGCTCAAAAGCCATTCGGGCATCGGTTTCGCTCATTCCTCCACCGTTGTCTATCACCTGGATAAGCGTCCGGCCGGCATCTTTAACTATTACTTTTATTTCTGTTGCCTTAGCATCGATAGCATTTTCGACCAGCTCTTTAATTACTGACGCAGGTCTTTGTATCACCTCTCCGGCAGCTATCTGATTGGCTACCGAATCGGGCAACAGTTGTATTAAATCAGACATGGACTGTCAAAATATGTTCTAAGTTTGATGTTCTAAGTTTCAAACCTTGAATTTAAAACGATTAAAATTTTAATAAGAAATAAAACAGAGCTGCAAGCAAGACAACAATAATTAGCAGTCTCTTATTTGAGCTGCGGTTTGCCCTTGACTTAAGATCAAACATCCCTGTGTTGCCCTTGCGCATTGAGCCCTTAATCCGTGATTCTATACCTGAGCGGCTAAAGTCGCCCTCGGCCAGTCCGAGCTCGGCTCTTATTCGTTTTTCGCGTTCCTGTTGTTCTTCTTTTATCGGATCCCAATAGATGGGTTTATGATCAAAGGTACGCACTTTTGGAGTGCTAAAATTAAATAGTCCCATAATTCCCTAACTTTTGGTTTCTACAAAAATACAAAATCCTTGTATTCTTTCCTGAAAGTTAATAACTTTATTGGTTTTAAGGTATTTTCTCCAACCCATAACACTATGTTAGTAAAAACTTTTGGTGCGGCAGTGTCAGGAATCGATGCTATTTTAATTACCATTGAGGTTGACATATCAAGGGGCATTCGTTTTTTTATGGTCGGTCTGCCCGACAATGCTGTAAAAGAGAGCCAGCAGCGAATAGAATCAGTTTTCAGGGTCTTTAACTATGAATGGCCCGGCAAACGCATAGTTATTAATATGGCTCCTGCCGATACCCGTAAGGAGGGTTCCGCCTATGATTTGCCTTTAGCCATTGGAATTCTTGCCGGTGATGAGCAATTGTCGCCCGATAAGGTTGGTGATTATGTTATGATGGGTGAGCTTTCGCTTGATGGCAGCCTTAATCCCATCAAGGGAGCTTTGCCAATCGCGGTTCGTGCGCAGCAGGAAGGCTTCAAGGGCATTATTCTGCCCAGGGCCAATGCCCGTGAGGCGGCTGTTGTTGAAGGTCTTGAAGTATATGGTGCCGCAAATATTCGTGAAGTCACGGAGTTTTTGAACGGTCAGTTGGAATTGGAACCAACTGTTATTGATACGGAAGCCGAGTTTCTGAACGGTTTGTCTTCTTACGAGGTGGATTTTTCGGATGTAAAAGGTCAGGAGAGTGTGAAACGCGCACTTGAAGTGGCGGCAGCCGGGGGGCACAATCTGATTATGATAGGAGCGCCGGGCAGCGGAAAATCCATGCTTGCAAAGCGTCTTTCCACCATTTTGCCTCCTTTACAACTAAGTGAGGCGCTCGAAACGACTAAGATTCATTCGGTTGCAGGGAAGTTAATGGGAGAGAGGGCACTAATAACTCAACGGCCTTTTCGTTCGCCTCATCATACTATTTCGGATATTGCCCTGGTTGGGGGAGGATCTTATCCTCAGCCCGGGGAGATTTCTCTTGCTCATAACGGGGTGCTGTTTCTTGATGAGCTTCCGGAGTTCAAACGCACGGTTCTGGAGGTTCTCAGGCAGCCTTTGGAGGACAGGCAGATTACTATTTCCAGGGCTAAATTTGCCCTTGATTATCCTGCCAGTTTTATGATGGTCGCGAGCATGAATCCCTGCCCCTGTGGTTATTACAATCATCCGGAGAAAAAGTGTTACTGCAGTTCAGGGGTTGTTCAGAAATATCTGAGCCGTATTTCGGGCCCCCTGCTTGACCGTATTGATATTCATATTGAAGTAGTGCCTGTACCCTTTGATAAGCTTGCCTCAGCACCATCGTCGGAGAAGAGCGCCGATGTGCGTGCGCGGGTTATCAAGGCTCGCGAAGCCCAGAGTGAGCGCTTTAGGGCCTTCCCCTCGGTGCATTGCAATGCTCAGATGAGCAGCCGCCTCCTCCGTAAGTTTGCTTCGCCCGATGAGGCCGGTGCCATGATATTGAAGAATGCAATGGAGAAGCTTGGTTTATCGGCAAGAGCATACGACCGAATTTTAAAAGTTTCAAGAACGATAGCCGATCTGGAAGGGGAGGATAATATTCAGGCGCATCATGTTGCCGAGGCCGTACAGTATAGGAGTTTAGACCGCTCAGGTTGGGCAGGGTGAAGTATGCCTTGGTGTAATTGCAGGGAGGATTCGTGTAAATTTATGACAAGATTAGTATAGTTTCAGAAAATGGCTTTATTTTGCGGCTCAAACAAATAAGAGATGAGTCCACAAAAAAAACCTACAGCAGCTGCTATGTCTTCAAATATACTTATGGAACCGATAGGCCGATTAATGGGACTGCGTTATAAGTCGCATCCCTGGCACGGGATAGATATAGGCGCCAACGCGCCTGAAACGGTGACCTGCTTTATAGAAGTTGTCCCGACTGATACTATTAAATACGAGATTGATAAAGAGAGCGGCTATCTTCGCATAGATCGTCCACAAAAATACTCCAATGTTGTGCCGTCTTTGTATGGTTTTATCCCACAAACATACTGCGGTGTTAATGTTGGTAAGTTTTGTGAGGACAAGACCGGCAAGAAAGATATTAAAGGCGATGGCGACCCGCTCGACATCTGTGTTCTGACCGAGAAAGATGTGATGCACGGCGATATTATTGCAGAAGTGATTCCTATAGGCGGATTTAGAATGATTGACGGCAATGCAGCCGATGATAAGATTATCTCCGTTTTGAAAGGTGATGTTATGTATGGCGGTGTAACTGATGTTTCGGAGCTTCCGGAGCTTGTTTTGGAGCGGTTAAAACATTACTTCCTGACTTATAAAGATATGCCGGGCATGAGCCGTGAATCTGAAATTACCCATGTATATAATGCTCAAGAGGCGCACGAGGTAATTAAACTTTCGATGCTGGATTACGAAGCGCGTTTTGAAAAGCTCAGAACGGCATTATCTACATACTGAGTTGGCGGGCTAAATTAGCTATTGATTGCTTATGTTCCCAGTCTTTGCAGTCGTTTGTTTAGTTGACGCAGTCTGAAGGTCTCGAAGTAGCGTATTATTCTTCGTAGGATGTCCAGGTATAGCGTTAGGTATAGTAATGCTATTCCGAGCCACATCACGATGACATTGAATACCGGAGTAGGGATATTTATTGGTCCAAACTTCTTGGATGCGGCATAGAAATGCGAGCGCCCCCATTTGCCTTTAGCTTCTTTATAAACGGGATGCTTTTTCTGGATAAAAGTATTGTCGATAAATTCAAACTGCCTCACCTCTCTGCGATCGAGCATCCAGTCGGCAAGGGCCTCATTAAAATACTTCTGTTTTAAACGGATAACTTCCTCTAATGATGTATTATTTACCATCTCTTCTATCTTAGCATCTTTCAAGGAAGAGTAATATTGAAATTTTCTGTTGTATTCGGTCTGTTTGCCCGAAAGGAAACTCTTGATTTTTGAATGTACTTTGTCGTCGTACTGCTCCGGCAGTCTCCCGAGGATGCTCTCGACAGTCTCGTTGTGCTCTTTGGCTTCCATCTGCTTAAAGGCTGCGGTCAGGGGAGCGGAATATTCATCTACCCTGGCCTGATCACTACGTTGCAGAGCCCACAGGCAGGCATCGTTAAGCTTATTAAGCTCCGGAATCAGAGTGCTGCTATAATACGAGCTGCGGCTCATCTCCTGTTCTGCCTCGAAAAAGTGCTTCTGATAGCGGTTGTTCTTAAACTGAGCTACCGCGAGAGCCTCATACGACCATCGCGTAACCATCATATCGCCAATACGCGGCACGAACTCTTTGGAACTGACTGAATTATGCAGCTTGTCGAAGCTGACAATAATGCCGCTAAATAGCAGGTGAGGTACCAGGATTAGGGGAATCAGGATATAAATAGCAACCACAGAGTTTAATCCGCTGCTGATATTTAGTCCAAGCATATTGGCAAAGCATGCCGTTGAAAAGATAATCGCCCAATATTGAAAGGTAAGCCCTTTTATTTCAAGGATATAATTGCCAATTAAAACAAAGCTGAGCGACTGTATGGCTGAAATAATAAAGAGCACAAAGACCTTGCTGTTTAAGAAGCTAAAGCGGCTTAGGTTAAGGAATGACTCGCGCTGTCGCAGCCTCCGGTCACGTATTATCTCTTCGGCACTGACGTTGAGGCCTATAAAGAGAGCCACCACAACGCTCATAAAGAGATAGGCCGGGATATTAACATTTTCAGAGAAAATGTAGAGATTGGGGTCTCCCTCTGAACCGGCAAGAAATTTTATAAAGAAGGCAAGTATTACGGCCAAAATAGGAGCTTCCAAAACATTTATGGCAAGGTATTGCTTGTCTTTAAGCTTAGAGAGTGCATCGCGCATGGCAAAGATGCTGAACTGTTTCCTGCGATTCGGTATTTTAAAATGGTTCTTAGGAAGCAATTCTTTCTTATCGAGGTCGCGCTTTTCTTTCCACTCAAATTTACTCTCGAAATTTTTCAAATATAAGGAGTACCACTCTTCGGGACTGACTTTTCGTTTTCTTATCAGCTTACCATAGGGGTTGACAATTCGGGCCTCTACAATTCGCAGTGGTTGCTCGGTCTTTACATTTCCGCATACGTAACACTCCCTCTCTTCAGGGTTTACGTAATTGGCTTCGCGCTTGAAATAGGCTATCGCATCGATTGGATTGCCGTTATAGATAATGCGACCGCCCTTATCTATCATCAGAAGTTTATCAAGCAGCTTGTAAAGGTCGGATGATGGTTGATGGATATTAATCACAACCAACTTCCCTTTGAGTACCTGGCGCTTCAAAAGAAGGATTACCTTCTCCGAATCCATGGATGAGAGCCCCGAGGTGGGCTCATCAACGAACAAGATAGAGGGCTCACGTATAAGTTCGAGGGCTACATTAAGCCTCTTACGCTGACCTCCGCTCAGAATTTTATTTAAGGGAGATCCTACCACCAGGTCGCGAGCTTCAACCAGGTCGAAATCTTTCAAGGCCTCTTCGACCCGCTCTTTAATTGCCTCTTTGGAAAGGTCGCTGAAGCACAGACGGGCGTTAAACCACAGGTTCTCGAATACGGTGAGTTCCTCTTTTAGAAGGTCGTCCTGCGGCACATATCCTATCAAGCCCTTGAGCGCCTCTTTGTCTTTATGCAGCTCGTAGCCGTTTATTATTATCCTTCCCGAATTGGGCTTCAGATTACCATTCAGCAGATTTAACAGCGTTGACTTACCCGTGCCGCTGCCTCCGATGATGCCAACCAGCTGCCCCGAGCGTCCCGTGAAGCTGAATGGATGGATGGCAACAAGATTATTGTTGAATTTATAACTTAGGTCAATGGCTCTGTAGGAAATACGGCCTGATTCTTTGTGATGGATAAACTGCTCAGATACGCGGGTGTGATACACGGGCGGCATCCTTGAGGTCTTAATAACGGAGCCGACGGCAAGGGTGTAGGCTCTGTCGCGTTCAACCTTATGTCCGTTCAGGTAGAGGTTCCTGTCGCCCGAATATCTGAAGATATAAGAGTTTGTGCTGCTTACATGCAATATCCAGACTTCAACCTGCTGCGGAGGATTATAGAGAATTTTAATATCGGGATGAGGCTTTTCATTCTCCCCGGTAACCAGCAATAGCTCAGTCTTATCGGGCACTTGTAAGGGCTCCAGGAGAATAAAGCTCTTTAAATTCTGATAATCGGCAGGCTCAATTTTAAAGCGATCTGCCAGAAGGTCAACCATTCTAACTTCGTCCTCACCTATATCTTCGTCCTTTTTCAGGAAATCTAAAAGCTGAGAAAAAAGAACAATTTTAGGCTCTTGCTCAAGTTCGGCATTGATTTTAGTGGCTATAGTGAGAATTCTGGAGACGTTGGCACTCGATTGCTTATCCTTAAGCTGTTGATTTGTGCTGCCTACTTCTGAGTGATAACGATTAAGATATACCTCAAAACGACCCAGGTATTGCTCTACATACTCGTTGCTGAATTGTTTCGACAAGAAATCCCGGACAAGAGAATATGCCCTACCCGTTTGCCTCTCCTTGCGTATATCCGTAAGGAGTGCAAATAGCTGCATCAGAGCTTCCAGCAGGGTTTCACTCATGTCTTTCAGCGAGTTTTAAGGTGATCATAATAAGTCTGTTCAGGATTCCAAAGACCCTAAATCGGATTGGTTTTATCGCGTGAAGATAAGAAAAAATCCAATGCAAACTTATAATGTACGCTCAATACCCATCTCGAGACCTGCCAACTCTGACAATCCTTTTAGTCTCCCAATCAGAGGATAACCGGGATTGGAATCCCGATTATAATCATCAAGCATTTTTATGCCATGATCGGGTCGTACAGGCATTCTGCTATCCTTCCTGCCCTCTTTAATTCTCCTTTTTTGCTCGATTAGCAGAGCCTTTACCACTTCGTACATATCAACAACTCCGTGAATATGCCCGTACTCGTGGAAGCAGCCGTCGGGCAGAAGTACATTGTTACGCAGATGAAGGAAGTGGATGCGATGCCCTACCGACTTGATTATGTCAACAAGTTTATCGCTGCTGCGCACCGATAAGGAACCGGTACAAAAGTTTATACCATTGGAGATGGAGTCGTACTGCTCAACTATCCATTCAAAATCCTCCTTTGTGCTGACTATGCGGGGAAGTCCCAAAACCGGGAAGGGAGGGTCGTCGGGATGAATGGCCAGATTAATGCCGCTCTCTTCGGCAACGGGCACCACGTCTTTCAGGAAGAGTGATAAGTGCTCCCTGAGTTTGTTTCTGTCTATTCCCTTGTAGGTATCGATAAAGCTCAAAAACTCTTTTTTGTAGTCGGGAGTTGAACCATCCACTACTCCGTCTATAAAGCCCTGGGTGACCACTATTATGGTGTGGGCAAGCGTTTCGGCTTCATCTTCACTCATAGTCTTGTAGCGCTCGCGTGCTTTTTCAACTATTTCTTCGGGATAGTCGCCTTCTGCTCCCGGACGCTTCAGAATAAAGGCATCGAAAGCGACAAAGGTGGGAAAATCGAAATACATAACTTCGCCACCCGAGTCAAGCTTGTAGTTAAGGTCGGTTCTAACCCAGTCCAATACAGGCATAAAGTTGTAAACAACTATATCAATGCCGCATTTGCCAAGATTGCGCAAGGACTCCCGGTAGTTGGCTATAAGCCGCGGGCAGTCGGCCGAGCGGATTTTTATCCCTTCCGAGACGGGAAGGCTTTCGACTACACTCCAGCGCATACCGTGGGCTTCGATCTTGTTTTTGAGCTTCATAATCTCGTCCACCGGCCATATCTCTCCATTGGGAATATGATGCAGAGCTGTTACCACGCCCTCAATGCCCATCTGTTTTAAATCCGACAGCGTAACCGGATCTTTATCGCCAAACCAACGCCATGTTTTTTCAAAGGCCATAATTGCTATTTTATGTTATACTCCGCTAAAAGCACTGAAGCCACCGTCAACCGGGATTATTGCCCCGGTAATGAAACTGGCTTCATCGCTGCACAAAAACTGAACTATCCCGTTTAGCTCGGTGATATCACCAAAGCGCCTCATCGGTGTTCTTGCCATAACTTTCTTGCTCCTGTCTGTCAACGAGCCATCAGGGTTTATTAGTACTCCGCGATTTTGGTTTCCTATAAAGAACCCGGGGGCAATAGAGTTGACCCGTATCTTTTCGCTGAATTTCAAGGCCATTTCCATTGCCATCCATTTGGTGAAAATGTCAACGGCCGTTTTGGCTGTCGAATAGCCCGGTACGCGCGTGATTGCCGAATATACGGCCATGGAAGATATATTTATTATGCTTCCTTTGCCTTGACTGGCCATGGCTTCGCCAAAAACAATAGAGGGATAAACAGTGCCGTTCAGATTCAGGTCGTTTACCTTATTGAAATCTTCAAATTTCATATCGAAGATAGTCTGGTCTTCGCGCAAGGTCGCACCGGGCATATTTCCGCCGGCCACGTTAATTAGCATATCTATGCTTCCCCACTTGTCAAGAATCCTCTGTCTGACATCTTTCAAACTTTCGCGGTCAAGAACATTGCAGGTAAGGCCTGCAACTTCTCCCAGCTCCCTGAGTTCAGCCAACTTTTCATCCATTGCTTCCTGACGTATGTCTAAAATTACCACTTTCACTCCGGCTTCCAGGAGTGACCTGGCAATACTGCTCCCTAAGACTCCGCCACCGCCTGTTACTACTGCCACTCTTCCGCTAAGATCAAATTTTTTATTGCTCATATCCTATGATTTTAATAGTTCATATCCTTGATGTCTAACTGCCCTGGGCTTTATCCGGGTGAGGATTAGCTTAATATATTTACAAATTTAGATGTTTTGTCAAGCCAAAACAAATAGTAAATTTGCAACTACTTATATTTAATTTGCCAAATGCAAAAGCGCAAGGAATCAATTATGCACGAGCAGGTGCTTGTCCCCGGACAGAGCGCGGTCAAAGTTAAATGGAATGATTTTCCTCATTTTACTTTTCCATGGCATTTCCATAGCGAAATGGAAATAGTATATGTTCTAAAAAGTGAGGGAACGCGATTTGTAGGTGATAGTATGGAGCGCTTTGGCGAAGGTGATTTGGTTCTTGTCGGAAGCCAGTTGCCCCATTACTGGAAGAATGATCTGGAGTATTACGAGTCGCATTCTCAACTGCGCGTGAACGCCGTTGTGGTGCAGTTTGCAGGCGACTTTATGGACAAGGCCATACAGGCTTATTCGGAGATGAGCCATATAAAGGAACTCTTTGTACGGGCTGCCTCCGGGGTTCATTTTACCATGCCCGAAAATCGTCGCTTATGCGAGATGGTTAAGGCTCTTTACCATTTTCAGGGCTTTGAACGGATACTTCAGCTTCTTAAGGTTCTTGATGCGATGGCTAAATCTAAGTCATACAGGCTTTTGGCAGCTAGTGATTACAAACCCGGAGCTATGAGCGGGGCAGATTATCGCATCGAGAAGGTTCTGAATTTTATTAATCTTAACTACACCCGTGAAATATCACTTGCCGCGATTTCCGGCCAATTCGGTATGAATGGCTCTGCTTTCAGTCGCTTCTTTAAGCAAAAAACCGGGAAAACCCTTGTGCGTTATGTAAATGAGATGCGTATTGGCTATGCCTGTAAGCTGCTTCAGGAGCGTTCACTTTCAGTATCACAGATTTGCTATGAATGTGGTTTCAACAATATCTCTAATTTTAACCGCTTTTTTAAAGAAAGGATGGGAGTTAGCCCCCGAAGGTATATTGCAGCAATTCAGTAGTTTAACCTTTTAGTTTCTGTTTTGTTCTATCCTTGGTACCTTTTGTCCTACCTGTTTTCCCTGAATTATTATCTCTATTATTGGTTATCTTTGTGTTGTGAGATGGGAAATGATAAAAATCATCATTTATTTTGTTGAATAATTTTAAGGACAGATAATATATAAGTTTGTTAATAATGAATAGAACAGAACTATTGCATAAGACTGTGCAGCAGCGTATTCTGCTATTGGATGGCGCCATGGGCAGCCTTATTCAACAATATAAACTGACAGAAGAAGGATTTAGGGCAGAGCGCTTCAAAAATCATAAGAGCCCTTTGCAAGGAAATAATGATTTGTTGTCGCTTACCCAGCCCGATATAATCACAGAAATCCATGAAAAATACCTGGAAGCAGGTTCGGATATCATCGAGACCAATACCTTCAATTCAACCCGAATATCTCAGGCCGATTATGGTATGGAGGACGTGGTGTATGAAATGAACAAGACTGCTGCTCAACTGGCATCTAAAGCAGCCGCTAAGTTTTCTACTCCGGAAAAGCCGCGCTTTGTGGCCGGGTCAATGGGGCCAACCAACAAAACAGCGTCTTTGTCGCCCGATGTGAATAACCCCGGTTATAGAGCTGTCCACTTCGACGATTTAGCTGAGATATATGCCGAACAGGCGGCCGGCCTGCTCGATGGAGGAGTTGACATCCTTCTTGTGGAAACTGTTTTTGACACTCTAAATGCCAAGGCTGCGCTTTTCGGGATAAATTCCGAGCTTAAGAAAAGAAGCTTAAAGGACTTTCCCATCATGGTTTCTGTTACTGTGGCTGATGCCAGCGGGCGTACCCTTTCGGGTCAGACGATGGAAGCCTTTATAGCTTCTGTTTCGCATGTTAATCTTTTTTCCATCGGGGTAAACTGTTCTTTTGGTGCTTCTGCACTGCGCGCCTATGTGGAGGAGATAGGTCAGAAGGTGCCTTTTTACATAAGTGCATATCCCAACGCGGGTTTGCCGAACCAGTTTGGCGAGTATGATGAAACGCCTGAACAGATGGCTCCCCAAATTTTTGAATATCTTAAGAATGGCCTGGTTAATATTATTGGCGGATGTTGTGGAACTACTCCGCTGCATATTTTAGCCTTCTCAAAACTACTTAAAGATGGCCGTCCCCACGTTCGAACTGTGCTGGAGCCGGCCACGCGACTTAGCGGTTTGGAAGCTATATCTATAACTAATAGCTCATTCTTTGTAAATATTGGAGAGCGTACAAATGTGGCCGGCTCGAAAAAGTTTGCCCGTTTAATACGTGAAGAAAAGTATGAAGAGGCTTTATCGGTAGCCCGCGATCAGGTTGAAGGAGGTGCCCAGATTATCGATGTCAATATGGATGACGGCATGCTTGATGCCAAAAAGGAAATGCATACCTTCCTGAATTTGATGGCCTCGGAGCCCGAAATTGCAAGGCTTCCCGTGATGATAGACTCTTCCCGATGGGAAGTTCTGGAGGCGGGCTTGAAGTGCACTCAGGGCAAGTCGGTGGTTAACTCGATCAGTTTGAAAGAGGGGGAAGAAACTTTCCTTGAGCAGGCAGAAAAAATCAAGCAATACGGCGCTGCTGTTGTGGTTATGGCCTTTGATGAAGAGGGGCAGGCCGATTCTTTTGAGCGTCGCATCGAGATATGCAGTCGTGCCTACAAGCTACTTACTGAAAAGGTGGGATTACCGCCTGAGGATATCATTTTCGACCCTAACGTTTTGGCTATTGCCACAGGAATTGAAGAACACAATAATTACGCTGTTGATTATATCAAAGCTACACGCTGGATAAAGGAGAATCTGCCCCACGCTAAGATTAGCGGGGGAGTGAGCAATCTTTCATTCTCCTTCAGGGGCAACGACACCGTGCGGGAAGCTATTCACTCCGTATTTTTATATTATGCTATTCAGGCGGGGATGGATATGGGAATTGTAAATCCCGGGATGTTGCAGATCTACGACCAGATAGAGCCTGAACTGCTCGAATTGGTTGAGGATGTTGTGCTAAACAGACGCAGTGATGCAACGGAGCGACTTATAGAAAAGGCCGAGAGTTACAAGAAGGAGAAAGATGGCGCAATAGTTCATGACCGTGATGCCTGGCGTAAGGATACGCTTGAAAAGCGGCTTCACCACAGTCTGGTCAGAGGAATCGCCGATTATCTGGAGGAAGATCTCGTTGAAGCTCGCGGAAAGTATGAGTATGCCCTTGATATTATAGAGCAACCGCTGATGGATGGTATGAATATAGTCGGAGAGCTCTTTGGCTCGGGCAAGATGTTCCTTCCCCAGGTAGTGAAGACTGCGCGTGTGATGAAGAAGGCCGTGGCCTGGCTTCAGCCCTTTATTGAAGAGGAGAAGAGCATTGCCGGCGAGAGCACTCGCGCGGGTCGTATCCTGATGGCTACTGTAAAAGGTGATGTGCATGATATCGGTAAGAATATTGTCGGGGTGATTTTGGCTTGTAATAACTATGAGATTATTGACCTTGGCGTTATGGTTCCTGCCGATAGGATATTGCAGGAGGCCTTGAATAATGATGTGGATATAATTGGACTTAGCGGTCTTATTACACCTTCACTGGAAGAGATGGTGAACGTTGGTCGCGAGATGGAACGCCGTAATATGAAATTGCCTCTATTAATTGGCGGAGCAACCACTTCAAGCGTGCATACAGCTGTTAAAATAGATCCTGTTTATTCAGGTCCTGTGGTCTATGTCAAGGATGCTTCACAAAGTGCCCAGGTGGTGGCTTCCCTAATGTCGCAACGTGACAGAGATGATTTTGCCCAAAAGGTAGCGGTTGATTATGAGCAGCTTCGAAAGGCAAATGCCAACAAGAAGGAGAGAAAATATTTGTCGATTGAAGATGCGCGAAAGAAAAAATTCGATATTGATTGGAACGAAGATCTTGTGGTAAAGCCTCGCCAGTTGGGGATTCAGGTGTTTGAAGATTATGCAATTGGAGATATTATTCCTTTTATCGACTGGACTTTCTTTTTTCATGCCTGGCGACTCACAGGAAGCTTTGAAGATATTGATTTCGTGAAGGATGAACTTACGAAGTCTGAATGGCTAAAGCGCTTTAGCAATGAAGACTCAAAGGCGAAAGCCGAAGAGGCGCTTAAGCTTTATAAAGATGCAAAAAATATGTTAGCGCGTATGGAAAAGGAGAAGATGGTGATCCCGCGCGCTATCTTTGGGTTGTTTCCTGCAAATGCTGTGGGTGATGATATAGAAGTTTATGACCCTCAAGGCAGCGGAGATGTAGTGGCAGTGTTTCATAATGTACGCGAACAACAGGAGAAGCCCGGGAAGGAGCATTTTTATTGCCTCTCTGATTTTATCGCGCCTAAAGAATCCGGAATCACTGATTATATCGGAGGCTTTGCCGTATCGGCCGGACATGGCTTAGAGCCATGGATAGAGAGCTTTGAGAAGGATGACGATGATTATAATGCCATTCTCGTGAAGGCTCTGGCCGACCGTCTGGCTGAAGGCCTGGCAGAGCTTATTCATTTCCGGGTTCGTAAGGAGTATTGGGCTTATGCCCCCGACGAGGAGTTTGACCATGCTAATCTGATACGCGAGAGATATCGCGGCATCCGCCCTGCTATGGGCTATCCTGCAAGTCCTGACCACAGCGAAAAGCGTATTCTTTTCGACCTTCTAAAAGTTGAAGAAAGAGTAGGGATTACGCTTAC
Organism: Marinilabiliaceae bacterium UBA5488; assembly: GCA_002427105.1. GTDB lineage: Bacteria > Bacteroidota > Bacteroidia > Bacteroidales > Marinilabiliaceae > Geofilum. The sequence goes on from DIPM01000010.1 coordinate 110,042, forward strand.
CGAGCATTTTAGTATGTATCCCAACGCAGCTGTCAGTGGTCTGTATTATGCTAATCATAAGGCTATCTATTTCGGTGTTGGAAATCTTCAGAAGGATCAGGTAGAAGATTTGGCACGACGTAAAGGTGTGAGCCTGGAAGAGATAGAAAAATGGTTGCCCTCAAATTTGGCATATAAATAATTAAGAGATAAAATAATGAAAACAGCAGCCCAACTCATACGAGAACTTGAAAAGCCCGGCTTTTCGTTCGAGTTGTTGCCTCCTCTCAAAGGCAACAGTATTAACGGTGTTTATAATACCATAGAGCAGTTAAAGGAATTTAATCCCCTCTTTATTAATATTACCTCACATCGCGATGAGGTGATTTATCGCGATATCGACAAGGGACTTTTTGAGCGAAGAATTACCCGCAAGCGTCCCGGAACGGTGGCGGTGGCTGCTTCAATTCAACATCGCTACGGCATCAAGGTTATTCCCCATATTATTTGCAGTGGATTTACTAAAAGCGAGACCGAATATGCTTTGATTGACCTGAATTTCCTTGGTATTCACGATCTGCTGCTTTTGCGGGGTGACAGACCCGACAGGAAGTCGCCCCTCGTTGAGTTGCAGGGCGAGCGCAATGAGCATGCTATTGATTTGATTAAGCAGGTTAACAGTATCAACAAGGGAGTATTTCTGGATGACACTCAGGCGGATGCCTTTGAGACGCCCTTCAGCTATGGAGTGGCAGGTTACCCCGAGAAGCATGAGGAAGCACCCAATATCGATTCGGATATTTATTGGTTGAAAAAGAAGGTGGAAGCCGGGGCTGAATATATTGTAAGCCAGATGTTTTTCGATAACTCAAAATATTTTGAGTTTGTAAAACGCTGCCGCGACGCGGGCATTACTGTTCCTATTGTCCCGGGACTTAAGCCGCTTACTTTCCTAAATCAACTAACTGTTCTGCCCAAGATATTTCACGTGGATATTCCCGAGGCTTTTGCAAAAGAGCTTCGGCGCTGCAAAAGCGACGAGGAGGCTGCCGCGGCAGGTGTTGAGTGGACTACTATGCAGGCAAAAGAACTGCTTTCGGGTGGTGTTAATCTGCTTCACTTCTATACGCTTATGGCCACGCGCAGTGTTAAGGAAGTGGCAGCAGCTATTTATTAGGCTGACATGGATCCTGAGAAGGCATATAGCAAAGCTGCGGCTCTCTGTGCACGAAATGAGCAGTGCAGCTCAATGATTCGTGAGAAGCTGCTCAGGTGGGGCATTGAGAGTGCCGACGCAGAAAAAGTTATCAGCCGCCTGATCGAGGAGAAATTTATTGACGATCATCGCTATGCCGGTTTTTATGCCAGAGACAAAGCGCGTTTTAATAAATGGGGAAGAACTAAAATTGTTTGGCAGCTCAGAAAAAAGTCCATCCCCGATGAAGTTATTAACGATGCTATGGCCACCATTCCGGATAATGATTACAAAGAGAATCTGGCCAGCCTCTTAATGCAGAAAAACCGTCAGATAAAAGAAGATGACCCATATAAACGAAAGGCCTCACTGATACGCTTTGCCGCTTCACGCGGCTTTAGCTATGAAGAAATCGAAAAGGCCCTACGGCAGATTAGTGCTGAATAGCAGTTTGTAACTGGCATGCAATAACGGTTATAAAGAAGACAATATTTTCACCAAATATAACACCCGGTCAAGATTTGGGCATTATTTATTTTATCTATTTTCCCACAGTTCCGGGTCACGGCTAGTATGCAATACAGCAGAAACAATAACCGTCTTGTTGACCTCGTCGATGGTATAATGAACCATGTAAGGGAAGACATTTAAAGCTGCTGTATGCACATCATCGTAACGAACATTAAATGCCGTGGGGTTTTGACTGATAAGACGGACTTTTTCCCTGACTTCTGCCGTGAATCTTTTATCAAGTCCTTGACTCTTTTTGTTGTACCAAAGAGCAGCTTCGCGGACATCCTGTTTTGCCAAAGGCAGGATGATAGCCTTATACATCACAGTTCATTTTCTATATCATCCATAGCAGAATCAAAGTCGAGAGCAGAACCAGGATCTTTACGGTAATCATCGATGCGTTCCCTTACTACCTTCGTGTGCCAATGTGGTATAGTAACATCCTCTTCCTCAAGTCCTTTGTACTTGTTCTTTAAATTATTCCACTCGTTAATAGGAATGAAAACTCCTGTGGTTTGCCCTTTGCTGTCTGAAATATATTGTAAGTTCATAACCGCTAAATTTAAAGACGCACATGCTGACTATTGGCAAAGATACAGAATAATAAGGCGAAATGAAAACTCTAATCCTCTGATAGTTCATGAAGAGGATAAAGTACATGCTGTGTTGAATTTTCCGCTCGGCAAAGTTTTCAACTTCGTCTTATCTTTCCCGGCAGTTTGTAACTGCCATTGTCCCATAGCAAAAAAGCGTTATCTTTATTTTTGTAGTCAGGAGACTACAGAGGTTGGAACGACGGAATTTATAATTCCGCCGAGCGGGGGTAAAGCTTTGCCAAACGTTCCAACTCCGCTTCTATGCTTCTTTTGAAATATAGATTGCTCATTATTGGGCAATTTTGCAGTTCAACTTCATTTTTGTCAAATATGGTGATAAAAAATTAAGCTTGCAATGGTATAACGCATATCTCCGTTGTCCGGTAAACCGGAATATCATTGATTTCGTATCTTTTTACCAATATTTTGTGCCTATCGGCATATGTTATAAGGCTATTTGAATCACATCTGATTACTGAAAAGCAGCCCGCTTGGCTTCGGCTTTTTCTAATATTTTTGAAGGTCTGAAGGTGAAGACAATGCCGGGGAGGGCGCATAGCGCTGAGGCGGTGTAAAATAGAAGGCTCAAAGCCAGTGCTGAACCGGCATTAATGCTCAGATATTGAGCGCCCCATACAAATACCAGCTCACGGGCGCCGATGCCTCCAAGGGTGATGGGCAGCGAGCCTGCTATTGATGAGAGGAAGAAGAGGAAAATATAGGCGTCATAGAAGCCTTTAGCTTCTGCATCCAGCGAACTTAAGATTAAAACTGCTGCAAGCATCTGCAGTCCCTGAACTACAAGGGCCCATGAGATTACCTGAAAGTAGGCCGGTAGCAAGCGACGATTGAATAATCTTAAAAAGAGATAAAAAGCTGCCGCTACCAGAGGAATAGCCGACCATGCCCAGTTCTTATATGGAATGTTGTAATCAAGCAGGGGAATTAAGATTAACAGGAATATTACTATTACCGAAAGACCGCTGACTCTATCAGATAATATGGCTCCTATGGTTGATTTGATGTCCCTTTTAAGATGCTTTCCTATGAGATATACTTTATACCCGTCTCCTCCAACTCCACCGGGCAAAAATAGATTGTAAAAAAGCCCAAGCCAATAGAGTTTTAGATTCTCTTTGTGTGAAATATCTATCGGGACGCGTTTGAATAGCACCTTAAGCCTAAAGGCGGCAGCAAGCTGTGATGCCGTGTAAGTCGCAAGGGCTGCAAGTAGCAGAAGTATGTTGGCATTTTTAATCTTATCTGCTATTTCACGCAAATCGATGCGGGAAAGAACGTAATAAATGGCAAGGCCACTTATTACAACTTTTAAAATATTGCCTACAACTTTTTTCCAGTTCATCGATAAGGTTTAGCCCCCAAAAATAGCACTTTTTTTTTAGCTTGTTATAAGTGCTAAATTCTATTCTGCTATACTCTAGCAAGCTAAGTGCTATTATGCAAGCATCATTTCGGCCAGCTCGTCTTCATAGAAGAAAGACTCTCGCCCCAAAGCGGGTTCTAAATCATCAATCCAACGCGCCTCGGGGTTGTAGCGCGCAAAGAATGGACGTGTTGCCCAATCACTGTTTCTTCCCTGGATAAATTCAAGGACAAACAGCCTTTCTCCTTTTATCTCGGTAAGACCTGCAACACGTACTTTGCCCGGGGTGCATGACATGGAGGGACCCCTTACCGTGCGGGCTATGCCGCTTACTTGCGAGTAAGCCTTACGGAAAATATCCCAGGCACGACCCAGATTAACGCTGAAATACTCTTGTGCGCCGGTGTCGCGTGCTATAAACATATAGTAGGGTATCATTCCCAGTTGTACTTGTTTTTTCCACATCTGGGCCCATATATCCGCGCGGGCGTTGATATGGTTGAGAAGGGGCGACTGCGTGCGAATCTGTGCGCCTGTCTCTCTGATAAGTTTCACGGCCTTTTTCACCGCATCGCTGCTTAATTCTTGTGGATGGTTAAAATGAGCCATAAAGGAAAGAGATTTTCCTGCTGAAGTAACTTTGCGGAAAGTGGCCAGAATTTCATCAGCATCATTATCGCTAAGAAAGCGGTAGGGCCAGAATGACAGTGATTTAGATCCAATCCTTATGTTTTGAAGATGAGGGATATCGGCATCCAAAAGCGCGCTGATATAGGTGTCTAACACGGAGGCTTTCATAACCAGGGGGTCGCCACCGGTAATAAGTATATCTGTGATTTCCTCATGCTCACGAATATAGCTCACTATATTTTCTATCTCTTTCATGGCAAACTTAAGGCTGTCGGTAGCAACAAATTGCGGCCAGCGAAAACAGAAGGTGCAATAAGCGTGACAGGTCTGCCCCTGTGAAGGGAAGAAGAGCAAGGTCTCCCTGTATTTATGCTGTGCCCCGGGAAGTTTCTCCCCATTCAGCTCGGGCACATTATGAGATTGCCCGGCGGGGTGTGGATTGAGCTGTTGACGTATATGATTGGCTGCTTCTTTAATTTCCGAATCCGGGGCTCCATTAGCCATCAAAGTAGCAATACGATTGTAATGCTCGGGACGAAGCATCCCTCTTTGAGGAAAGTTGAGAATAAACAAGGGATCTGTCTTGTAGTTATCCCAATCGATAAGCTCATTGACGACGTAATTATTTGTTTTGAAGGGCAAGACCTTTGCGACAACTTCTATGTCGCGTAAATCCTCCTCCGATACTTTGTTGATTTGCTCAATCTGCCGGTAATTACGTGCTGTATAAATTTGATAATCCATATACATAATGTGTTTATATGTAAATAAATAAATATGTCTGAATGATAGACCCGCAAACTACTGGTGACTGGACGTCTGTAAGTAGAAAGTGCCCGATAAACTGCTTCTGTTATTATTCTCCGGTGCTTCCCGGTGGCTCGCGTCAAATGCCGCTTGTTACAAATAGACCCTGCTTATAGCGGGTTTCAAGACCGATGATTTATAAAAATACTCCTTCCATCGTTCTGAGGGATATTGCAAATTTTTAGATTTTCAACTCGCGTAGTTCAAATATAAGGAAAAATCATGAGGGCTACAAGAGCGATTTCCATCGCGGGTAGAATTTATGCCATCCGGATTTGCGTTTCGCGCCCTCTATAGCCTATTATCAAACCGATTGGAGTAGGATAATAAAAAAGCAGAAAAAAGGTTACAAAGTCTTATCTTATAAGCTCTGTACGGTTGGTATCAAGCTTTACGAAAATGAAAAGTAAGATTGAAAAGCCCCACAGAGATGAGCCTCCGTAGCTGAAGAAAGGTAAGGGAATCCCGATTACCGGGGCAAGCCCTATAGTCATACCAATATTGATTAGAAGGTGGAAGAAGAATATTGATGCGACGGAATATCCGTAAATACGGCTGAAGGAGGAGTGCTGACGCTCAGCCATAAATATCAGGCGCAAAAGCAGGGCGACAAAAAGCAAAATAACTGTCGAAGTGCCCATAAAGCCCCATTCTTCACCAACGGTACAGAAAATAAAATCGGTGCTTTGCTCAGGTACAAAGTTGAATTTTGTTTGTGTTCCCTGCAAAAAGCCCTTGCCCGAAAAGCCTCCCGAGCCGATTGCAATTTTTGATTGATTCACATTATATCCGGCTCCCAGAGGATCTTCCTTCAGGCCAAGCATCACCATAATACGTGATTGCTGGTAGTCGCTCAGCACCTTTTCATAAATATAGTCGGAGGAATAGGCAAAGGCCATAGAGCCCCAAAACAGGAGCAGATAGGAAGCTAAAGCACCGTAGCGTCTTAACAAGGCCACGAAGCCCAAATAGACTGAGGCGACTGCCATGCCGATAATTATTGCTGCGAAATGATTGGCCTCTCCGCGCTCAAGAAAAAAGAGAAGTGACAAGCCGTAAACAAAAGCGGCTATTGCCAGTGAGATAAAGCTATGCCTTCTGTACTTCTTAAGATAGAGAAGTATAAAAAACGCCGCAGCTAAAATCAACTCAATCTGATAATTAGGTATAAGCAAGGTGAGGATGAAAATGCCTATGGCAACAATTCCAAATACCAGAAACAGGGGCGACATGCCCTCCCGGAAGAAGACAAGTAAAAAGGAGAAGAAAACCAGACTGGAGCCCATGTCGTTCTGAAGGATGATTATGGCAACGGGAGTGAGCCATACGACCCCGAGGATAAGCAGATCCTGAAAGCGTGTGAACGAGAACTGAAACCTGCTTAGCACCCTTGAAATTGCAAGAGCAGTTGACACCTTTGCAAATTCGACCGGTTGAAATCTGAACGAGCCGATTTGAAACCATGAGCGGGCGCTGTTAACCTCCACTCCCGCAAATATCACCACAATTAGCAGAAGCGTGGTGATAATATAGAAAACATAAGCGAACTCAACGAAAAACTTACTGTCAATAAGCATCAATACTCCAATGGTGGCAAAGCTGATAGCTATCCATAATAACTGCTTTATGTATTCGCGGGATAGGTCGAAGACAAACTGCCCCTCGGGGTCGGTATTCGCGGCAAAAATATTGAGCCACCCAAAACCTACCAACACCAGGTAGAGTATAACCGTTATCCGGTCAATAGATTTTATTGAGCTATTGCTTCTCATTATTTATCAAATCTAAATCTAATATCCTTTGTTCAAGCCAGGTACGTGAGGGGTGAATACTCTCGCTTAAATACTTCTCTATCATCAGACTGGCAATGGGAGCTGCCGTTGATGCTCCAAATCCGGCATTTTCAACATATACTGCAATGGCAATCTTGGGATTATCCTTGGGTGCGAAAGCTACAAAAATAGCGTGATCTTTGCCATGAGGATTTTGTGCCGTACCTGTTTTTCCGCAGACCTCGATGCCGGGTATCCTTGCTATACGTGCCGTTGCTCCATATTCTCCGGAAACAGCCTGCGCCATTCCCTCGATCACCGGCTCAAAATGTATAGAATCTATCCCGGTATAGTGAATTTCGTTAAAGCGTGCGGGTAGGCTATCGTTCTCAATACTCTTAATGATATGGGGGGTATAATAAAATCCTTTATTCGCGATTGCAGCCGTCATATTGGCCATCTGCAATGGTGTAGTAAGAAGCTCACCCTGACCAATAGATAAAGATATCACCGTTAAGGAGGCCCAGCTACCGTTGTAAATACGATCATAATAATCGCGCCCGGGAACAAAGCCCCTGTTTTCATTGAAAAAATCGCTGTTGAGACGGTTGCCGAATCCGAAGTTGTTCAGATATTCTTTCCATTTATCCATCCCAATTTTGGGCGATTCAATAAGAGGGTTGTCCAATACAGCCCTGAAAGTGTAGCAATAATAGGCATTACACGAATTGGATATCGACTCAATCAGGTTGAGCGGCGAACGATGCGTGTGGCAGCCAACTGAGATGCCGCGAGCATGGAAGCCGTGGCTGCAGGGGAAAGTTGTCGAGGGTCGGATAACTCCTTCCTGGAGACCAATAAGAGCCATCACGGTTTTAAAGGTTGAGCCGGGAGGATAGCCCGACATAATGGCCCTGTTGAGCAGCGGAAACAGGCTGTCGTTGGATAGTATGGGAAAGTTTTTGCTTCGCTCACGTCCCACCAATAAAGCGGGGTCATAACCGGGGCTCGACACCATACTCAGAATTTCGCCGCTTGAAGGTTCTATCGCTATTACGCTTCCAATTTTATTCTTCATCAGCAGTTCACCATAGCTCTGCAGGTCTATATCCAGCGAAAGGTTTATATCTTTACCTGCAACGGCTGCAGTGTCCATGCGACCGTCGCGCATAGGTCCTTTTTCGCGGCCATGCACGTCAACCATTACGTATCGTGCCCCTTTCCTGCCTCTGAGGAAGCTCTCGTAGCTGTTTTCAATTCCGCTTATACCGGTGTAATCGCCCAGTGCATAATATGAGTCTCTTTTCAGCGCCTGTTCATTTACCTCTGCAACATATCCGAAAACGTGCGCTGCGTTGGGATACTCATATTTCCGGACAGTTCTCCGCTGCGCGAAAAAGCCCTTGAAGAGGTAAAGCTTTTCCTGAAAGGAGGCGTATTGTGAGGCGGGCAGCTGCTTATAAAATACCGACGGTTTAAATCCTGAAATCTTCCGGGCTCTAACGGCTTTTTTAACATTGTAAAGCATCTCAACAAGTTCTTCGCGCGGAATATCAAGCGCCTTACTGAACTCGGTAGTGTCAAAGGCGACCACCTCACGAGGCACTACCATAATATCATATACCGGCTGGTTGGAAACGACAAGTTTGCCCTTGCGGTCATATATCAATCCACGTGAAGGATATTGAGTTATTTTGCGCTGAGTATTGTTGTCGGCGTAATATTTATAGGAAGGGTCGATTACTTGCAGCACAAAAAGCCGGATGATGAAAATCAGCCCAACCATAACAAATATGATCCCTATTAATATGGCTCTGTTACTTCTTCCCACGCTGTTTTACTCTTTAGTTCCTCTGCTTATTACTGCCTGTAAACAGCAGTGCAATAAATATAGTTAATAATGTGGCAAGGCTGCTTAGTATGCTTTTCCAAATCGTCGAAAATATATTGTCGAAGGTGAAAACCTCCACGATGTGCAAAAACAGATGATGTGCCATAACTGCCAGAATCGCGTATTTAAAAAACCAACTGAAGCCGAAATGTGAGGGAAGGGGCAAGCTGCCTTTCTCATAACCGTCGCGGGGAGCAAACGAGCGCAACAGCATGGGACGGATAAAAGCCAGGAATACAGTCGCTGATGCGTGCAGCCCGATAGAGTTTAAAAAAATATCAATCAGCAGTCCGGTGGTAAATCCTATCAGCATTAACAGCCAGTTGGGTATCTCAACGGGAAGTATAAGAATAAACAAGACGTAAAGCCAGGGGTTGATAAAACCTCCCAGGTTCAGGTTGTTGAGAATAAGAACCTGAACAAGGAAAATGCTTATAAAGCCCAGAATATATCGTCCCAGATTGTCAATCATCGCTTGTTAGTTTTTCCAGTTCGTGCACTTCGTCCTTAGCAGGGACTTCTACTACTTCTACATAACTGAGATTTGTGAAATCAGTCGATAGTTTCACCTTTATTTCATAAAAACCTTCGCCCTCATTAAGCTCATAATCTTCAATTATCCCGATTAAAATATTAGGAGGGAAGATGCTTGAGTAGCCGCTTGTTACTACAGCGTCGCCAATGGTTAAAGGAGCATGCGAAGGGATCTCGTGCAGATAAACATATTGAGGCGACCTGCCGTCCCACTCCAGCGAACCGAAATGATTAGACTCACGCAGGCTGGCTGATACTTTTAACTGGGTGTTGAGAAGCGACATAACCGATGAGTAATTAGCCGAGGAATGACGAACCACCCCTACCAGTCCGCGAGCCGTGATTACCCCCATGCCGGGTTCTATTCCATGCTTGCTACCCTTGTTGAGCGTAAGGTAATTATGAAATTTGTTGACCGTATTGTTGATCACCTTTGCCGGACGATAAATATAATTCACTCCCAGGTCGGGATTTGAATAATCGAAACTAAAGCTGTCTTCAACCAGGAAATTGCCGGGCAACTGAGTCCGCAATAGGGCGTTCTCGCGCGAGAGTTCTTCATTGGCCGTCTTGAGGCTGAAATACTCGGTGAAAGTGCCTGATATCTTCATTATTCCGGCCGCGAAGCGACCGGAAGAATTTATGAAGGTCTGATTATGATGATGATTGTAGCTAATCAGCAGGGAGAAGCTGACAGTCTCGAACAAGAGAAACAGAAAAACCAGATTATGCCTTAATATAAAACGAATAATGTTCCTCATATCGTCGAAACTGATTTCATACTATTGCTGCTGCCGTCTCATAATCAGGATGAGATTGTGCCGCGTTTATCTAATCAGGAATTGAAATTTATTCCTGTTTTTCAGCGCTATCCCAGTTCCGCGTGCGACCGCGTGAAGCGGGTTTTCAGCAATGTGGAAAGGAATATTCAGCTTGTTGGTCAGGCGTTTGTCTAATCCCCTTAGAAGAGCCCCGCCGCCTGCCAGATAGATCCCTTTATTCACGATGTCGGAATAAAGTTCAGGCGGAGTTTGTTCCAAAGCATTCAGAATGGCTGTTTCCATTTTAGAGATGGACTTCTCAAGACAGTGCGATATTTCCTGATATGAGACTGGCACCTCAATTGGCAGGGCTGTCATTTGATTGGGGCCATTCACAATATAATCAGCAGGGGGCTCATCCAGCTCAGGCAGAGCCGAGCCGACTCTGATTTTTATCTCCTCAGCGGTACGCTCGCCTATCTTAATATTATGCTGACGACGCATATACTCGATAATGTCGGCGGTAAGGTCATCACCGGCTATGCGGATAGATTTGTTTGTCACTATCCCCCCAAGAGAGATAACCGCGATTTCGGTAGAGCCACCACCTATGTCAACAACCATGTGACCTTCAGGGGCTTCAACGTCCAGGCCTATTCCAAGGGCAGCAGCCATAGGTTCGTAAATCATATATACCTCACGACCTCCTGCATGCTCGGCCGAGTCGCGTACAGCACGCAGCTCAACTTCGGTACTGCCTGATGGTATGCAAACGCATATAGTTAAAGATGGGGTAAACAAGCGCTTCTTATTCTGATCCATCATCTTTATCATGCCCCGTATCATCTGCTCGGCGGCATTAAAGTCGGCTATTACACCATCTCTTAGCGGACGAATAGTATATATATTGTCGTGGGTCTTTCCGTGCATCTGCCTGGCTTTTTCTCCTATAGCCACAAGCTTGTCGGAGCGCCTGTCTAAGGCTACTATACTGGGTTCATCTACAACAATCTTGTCGTTATGTATGATGATGGTATTGGCGGTACCCAAGTCCATTGCCAACTCCTGAGACAGAAAAGAGAACAATCCCATTGATTAATTATTTAGTGTTTAAAATGTCGGTTTCCGGTGAATACCATAGAAAGCTTATTTTGGTTACAGAAATTTATAGTTTCCTTATCGCGGATTGAGCCTCCGGGCTGTATCACCGATGTGATGCCTGCCTTGTGGGCTATCTCCACTGAATCGGCAAAAGGGAAAAACGCGTCGGATGCCATTACTGACCCTTGCAGTTTAAACCCAAAGGAGCCGGCCTTTTCTATAGCATGTTTCAGGGCATCTACCCGCGAGGTTTGTCCAACGCCGCTGGCTATTAGCTGCTTGTCTTTCGCCAAAACTATAGCATTCGATTTGGAGTGCTTTACAATTTTATTGGCAAAGATTAAGTCTTCTATCTCGGCTTTTGATGGTGATGTGTTTGTAACACTCTCCAGGTCTGATGCGCTTTCGGTTTTGTTGTCGCGATCCTGCACTAGCACCCCGTTAAGCAAAGTGCGTGAGAGCTTTCCGTCCTTAATATTTTCTTTCTGGATAAGAATAATACGGTTTTTCTTCTGTTTAAGTACTTCCAGAGCCTCATCACTGTAGCCGGGCGCGATAATTACCTCGAAAAATATCTTATCCATTTCTGTGGCTGCTTCGGCATCCACAACAGCATTGCTTATCAATATTCCGCCAAAGGCTGAAACCGGATCGCCGGCAAGAGCCAGCTCCCATGCTTCACTAAGCTTAGGCCTGGATGCCAGTCCGCATGCGTTGTTATGTTTGAGGATGGCAACTGTAGTCTCCTCAAATTCGGCAATCAGCGATACGGCAGCGTCTATGTCTAAGAGGTTGTTATATGAAATCTCCTTCCCGTGAAGCTGTTCAAAAATTTTGTCCAAATCACCGTAAAAGCTCCCTTCCTGGTGCGGATTCTCGCCATAACGAAGTGCTTTGCGGCCGTTGGCTGCTTGCCTGAAAGCCGGATATTGTCCCTTGCTGAAGTAGTTGTAGATGGCACTGTCGTAGCCTGAGGATACCGCAAAGGCAGCTGTTGCAAATTCAGCCCTGTCTTCCAGGGAAGTCTCGCCATTCTTTTCTTTCAGTATGCCCAGAAGCTTTGAATACTGTTGCTGCGAAGGCACAATTACCACGTCGTTGTAGTTTTTGGCTGCAGCCCTGATTAATGAAATACCTCCAATATCAATCTTTTCGATTATGTCGGCATGCTGAGAGCCTGATGCCACGGTCTCCTCAAAAGGATAGAGATCTACAATTATCAGGTCTATTTCAGGTATGTCATATTGGGTAATTTCTTCCTGATGTTTTTTGCTGTCGCGAATATTCAAAATACCGCCAAAGACTACCGGGTGAAGAGTTTTTACGCGACCTCCCAAAATTGAAGGATAACCTGTAAGAGACTCAACGCTGATTGCAGGAACGCCAAGTTGCTCGATAAAGTTTTGGGTCCCTCCTGTTGAGTAAATAGTAACGCCTTGTTGGTCAAGGGTCTTAATAATATCTTCCAGTCCGTCTTTGTAAAAAACCGATATCAGGGCTGATTTTATTTTTTTTGTAGAACTCATCTCGATACTTTATCTTAGAATAGTCGCAAAAATAAGAAAATAAGAACATTTAACAACCCGGTTGAGCCATTTAATTACATTGATGTTATACCCTTTTCTAAAGTGCGGTATTTGTATGCCTCTAATTAAACCCCAAATTCGAAACTGATGAATGATGACTGATAACTGATTATTAGTGGGAATATGCAATAGATACAACGCTGATTTTCAGGTCGGGAATTGCCAGAAGGGCGTGACAACAGGCTTCTATGGTCGAGCCCGTGGTTATTACATCATCAATTAGCAGGATATGGCTGCCCTGATATTCTTCGGGCTGATTAAGCCCGAAAATAGTATCAACATTCTCCCATCTTTCATATCTGCTTTTGGTAGTTTGAGATGAGTTGTTTATTCTTCTGAACAAGAGAGTGGTATCAACAGGAGCATTTATCAGGGGCGACATACCTTCAGCAATCTTCTCACATTGGTTATAGCCTCTTTTTCGCTCTTTGGCAGGATGAAGCGGTACAGGCATTATATAGTCGGGCCTGGCAAACAGTGATGAGCGGCTTAGCAGCCTTCCGGCTATCTGACCCAGATAAATGCCGGCTTCTGGCTCGCCCCTGTATTTCATGATTTTAATAAGTTGTTGAAGAGTTTCTCCTTTGCGGTAGAAAAACAAGGAGGCGGCAAACTCTAAGGGAACCCGCCCCCAAAACAGTTGGGCTACGGGGTTGTCGGCAAGGTTTTCATATCCGGTCAGAGCCAGATGGCTGTAACACTCTTTGCATAAATAGCTTTCGTGATTATAGAGTGGTGAGCAACAGCTAAGGCAAGTGCTTGGATAGATTAGTGACATAAGGCCCGTGACCCACTTACTGCCTGTATTTGTCTGCTCTTTTCTCATAGTTTTTCTGTCGCTTCAAATCCTAATGTCCGGATAATCTTTCTTTTTGTCAAGTTGCCTCCGGCGAGCTTCTTTAATTATCCTATGTCTTTAACTCTTGAAACCAAAGAAATGCGTATTTTTGAGATTATAAACATAAGAGAGATGCGGGTACATTTTATAGCAATCGGAGGCAGTGCAATGCACAATTTGGCTATCGCGCTAAAGGATAAGGGTTTTGATGTCAGCGGCTCGGATGATGAGGTGTTTGAGCCCAGCCGCTCGCGACTTGCGGCTCACATGCTCTTGCCGGAAAAAATGGGGTGGAAGCCGGAACTTATTACTTCCGAATTGGATGCTGTCATTTTGGGTATGCATGCCCGCAAGGATAATCCTGAATTGCAGGAGGCAATTAAGAAGGGAATAAAAGTGTATTCCTACCCTGAATATCTCTATGAGCAGAGCAAGGATAAAACCCGTGTAGTTATTGCCGGCAGCCACGGGAAGACGACCATCACCTCCATGCTTATGCACGCTCTTCGCTTCAACGGCATTGATTTCGACTATATGGTCGGGGCTCAGCTGGAGGGTTTTGATACTATGGTACGCCTCTCCGATACTGCCGCTATTGCTGTCTTCGAGGGCGATGAATATCTTTCGTCGCCCATAGATGAGAGGCCTAAATTTCTGTGGTATAAACCTCACTTAGCTTTGATCAGCGGCCTTGCCTGGGATCATATCAATGTGTTTCCTACAATAGAAAAATATAATGAGCAATTCAGCTTATTTGCTGATTCGATTAGCGAGGATGGCTATCTTACCTGGTTTAAGGATGATGCTGTTTTGCAAACTATAGTGGGCGAAAAGTTGAGGCCTTATACCCACGAAGCCTATGGGGAGCTTGAAACAAAGCAGAAAGGGGATGATAATTTCGTGGTTTATAAGTCTAAAGAGTATCAGATTCCTGTATTTGGAGCCCATAATATGCAGAATATGGCTGGAGCCATGAATCTCTGCCGCCGCCTGGGACTTAGTGAGGATCAGTTTCTTCTCTCGATGAGCACCTTTAAAGGTGCTTCACGTAGATTGCAGATTTTGGGTCAAAGCGATAATTCCACTGTGTTTTACGACTTTGCTCATGCGCCGTCCAAGCTCAAGGCCAGCGTTGAAGCGGTTAAGCAAAGATATCCCTCACGAAAGCTGATAGCATGTATTGAGCTTCATACCTTTAGCAGTCTCAACAAATCCTTCTTGCCTCAGTATTATGATACGATGAAAAAGGCCGATGAGCCTCTGGTCTTTTTCAGCCCCGAAGTTATTGATCATAAAAAGCTTCCTGCCATAAAGGCCGGTGAAGTTGCCGCGGCATTTAACATCCCTGAGTCAGCCGTAATCACTTCATCTGAGGTTTTACGAGAGCGCCTGGATGGTATAGAATTTAATAATCTTAACCTGCTGGTGATGACTTCCGGAAGCCTGGGAGGCATCAATATCAAAGATTGGGTAGAGAGTAATAGCGGCCTGAATATTAATTTAAATAGTTAAGTGATGAAAAACTACGTAGTTTGGATTTTATTAATGGGCTTATTGTCTTGCCAATTATCTGCGCAAGAGTTGATTGATAAGGTGCAGATTGATTTTACGGGCATTGAAAAAGTGAATGTCAGAGGAGCTTTTTGCAAAACTGAATTTTATGCCGGTAGTGGCGACGCCCTTAGCCTCGAAGGTGAAATCAGAGGCCTTAGAAAGTATGAAGACATTCGCATCCGTCATTCTCAGGAAGGATCGCTGCTTGAAGTGTGGATTGAGCACCCCCGAAATGTAAATGATCAGCTTAGAGGATATCTTGTGTTCAATCTGCCCCGGGATACGGAGATTAATGTCGTCACTCTCTCCGGAAGTATAATACTGCAAGGAGTAGGCTATAATAAAACCTTTATTGAAACCTTGTCGGGAGCAGTTGCCGTTGAGGGGGCTATAACTCCGCTTGAGATTAAATCAACCTCAGGAAGCGTTTCGGCTAAATCGCTTCAGGGCGATGTGTCAATTAATACCATTAGCGGCGGGATAGCAATCGAGGATGCTAAAAGCAGCTGTTCGGCCTCTTCGGTATCGGGCAGTATAAATGCTTCTGAGCTTGCCGGGGGGATAAAAGCTGCCACCATTTCGGGAGGTATTACAGCTCAAGGAGTGTCGGGCAAGGGCGAGGCTAAGTCGGTTTCGGGAAGTATTAAGTTTAGCGATGTAAAAGGTTCCATTGAAGCAACAAGCTCTTCAGGCAGTATTCAGCTTAGTGAAATATCAGGCTCTGTCGCGGCCAACACTGTCAGCGGCGCTATTTCCGGAGATGGTATT
Organism: Marinilabiliaceae bacterium UBA5488; assembly: GCA_002427105.1. GTDB lineage: Bacteria > Bacteroidota > Bacteroidia > Bacteroidales > Marinilabiliaceae > Geofilum. Next base: position 125,951 of record DIPM01000010.1, read on the forward strand.
TATTTAAAGGACAGCTCGTCCTTTAAAAGCACTTCCGGATCTATCGAGGTCTTGTTGGCCAATAAGCAAGAGGATTTGAGTTTTGACTTAAGGAGTACTTCAGGGCGGCTGTCGATATTTGGAAAAACCGGCAGCAAACAAATGCTTGAAGGGCAGGGTCAGATCAAGGTTATAGGTGTGACTACCTCAGGAAGCCAGCGCTACAAGTAGCTTGTAGCCCCGCGAGGCCCTGTCTGTGACAAATAAAAAAGCTGCCGGAAATCTCCGGCAGCTTTTTTATTTGTTGTTATCTCAGCTTACTTTGAAACAAAGTAATAGTGTGAACCGAATCTCTCAAAGGCCGCTCTGTCGAGCATCTCTCTGTGGTCGGGGTGGGCAACTTTGATAATTTGACGTGCACGCTCCTGTAAGGTTTTTCCATAAAGGTTAACTGCGCCATATTCGGTTACCAACCAGTGCATATTAGCGCGTGTTGTAACCACACCGGCTCCTTCCATAAGGGTTGGGGTAATCTTTGACACTCCTTTTGAGGTTACCGATGGCATGGCGATAATTGGCTTACCACCTTCCGAGTGACTTGCTCCGCGGATAAAATCAATTTGTCCTCCTACGCCTGAGTAGTGAGTTGTGCCGATGGAGTCGGCGCAAACTTGTCCTGTAAGGTCAACCGACAGGGCTGAGTTGATGGCTGTTACTTTTTTGTTTTTACGAATCACGTGAATCCCGTTGGTATGAGCCACGTCCATCATTGCAACCATTGGGTTGTCATCAATAAAGTCGTAAAGAGCCTGTGAGCCCATCAAAAAGGATGCGACCATCTTGCCTTTGTCAATCTGCTTTTGGCTGCCGTTAACAACGCCTTTTTCTACTAAGGGAAGAATTCCGTCTGAGAACATTTCGGTGTGAACTCCCAGATTCTTGTGATTTCCTAATTCAGCAAGTACTGCATTTGGAATACCGCCAATACCCATTTGAAGACAGGCTCCGTCTTCAACTAGTTGAGCCACATTGTATCCGATTTTCTTTTCAAGGTCGGAGAGAGCTGAATTGTTGTGAATATAAAGCGACTCATCATGCTCAACAAAGTAGTCGATCATGCTGGCAGGGAACATGGCATCGCCAAATGCACGAGGAACATTTTTGTTGACCTGGGCAATTACTGTGTCGGCATTTTCAATAGCCGCGATTGTAGCATCAACAGATGTACCCAGGGATACATAGCCATGCTTGTCGGGCGGCGAAACCTGAACCATAGCAACATTTACCTTCAGATAGCCTTCACGGATAAGCTTTTGGGTTTCGCTAAGAAAAATCGGAATATAATCAGCGTATCCTGCCTGAGTGGCTTTTCTCACGTTGGCTCCAACAAAGAAGGATTCAAGCTGGAAGATGCCTTCAAATTCAGCTTCTGCATAAGGTGCTGCACCTTCAGTGTGTATATGCTGAATTTTTACATTCTTGAGTTCCTTGTTACGTCCCCTCTCTACCATGGCTCTGATAAGTGCCCATGGGGTTACTGCAACGCTGCTCATGTGAACACGATCACCTGATTTGATAACCTTTACCGCCTCTTCGGCTGTGACTGTCTTGTAGCCCATCTGTCCTAATTTTATATGTTTCTTGTTAATTATTCATTCTCTTGTCCCCTTATGCACTTAGCAGGACCTTGTTAAAATCGGGTGCAAAATTACTAATATTATCCCGATTCTTCAATATGCAAAAAGCTGTTTAATAACTCTTTTTGTGCTAAAAGGCTGCAACTTTCGTCCTCGTTTCATTGTTTGTAATGCGTTAGAAGTTTTATAATTTATCTTATTAAACTTGAGAGATATGAAACAGCGACTTCAGGATTTGAGGAAAGACTTTGTTAAGGGTGAATTGTCCCTGGATAGTCTTGCTCCTGACCCCATCAAGCAACTTCAGAAGTGGCTTAGCGAGGCGATTGCCTCTGAAGAGCCTGAGCCCTCGGCTATGTCGCTGTCAACGGTCGCCGTGTCGGGTGCTCCGCGCTCGCGTATGGTTCTTTTAAAAGGGGTAGAGCAGGAGGGCTTGGTTTTTTACACTAATTATAACAGTGATAAAGGAAAGGAGTTGGCTCACAAGCCGATGGCAGCCGCACTGCTGTTCTGGCCTCAGCTGGAACGGCAAATAAGGGTGGAGGGAAGAGTGGAGAAGGTGGCAGCTGCCGTCTCTGATGAGTACTTCGCTACCCGTCCGCGCGAGAGCCGCATAGGGGCATGGGCTTCGCCGCAGAGCAGCCTTATTGAGAGTTACGACAAGCTAAGGCAGGCCTGGCTTGAATATAGCACTAAGTTTGAGGATGAGGTCATACCCCGTCCGGCGCATTGGGGAGGTTATCTTATCCGGCCTGAGAGCTTTGAATTTTGGCAGGGTCGTCCCGGACGGTTACACCAGCGTTTCAGATATCGCAAGGAGGGAAGCTTGTGGACGATAGATATTTTGGCTCCTTAACTAGGCACGTTTGTTAGTTGAAGCATTTTAGCTTGTGAGTTCCCGGAAGATATTCTCAAGCGACTGTTGCTTAAGGAACATTTCAAGTATCACAAGGTCATTGGCAACGGCAAACTTGAATAACTGAGGTCGTATATCTTCTGTAGCCTTAATTATCCAACGATTGTTATCGGCTGTGGCAGAAACAAGCCCTGTTATGGATTGTAAATGACCCGGAGTAGTGGGGCGATCAAATGCAATTTCAATTACTGTCTCCGCATGGCTAAGGGTGTTGCCAAGCCTGTCGGGCCTTTCATCGGCTACAATGCGCCCCGCGCTGATAATTATCACCCTCTCGCATAAGGCCTTAACTTCCTGCATTATATGTGTTGACAGTAATATTGTTTTTGACTTACCCAGATTGCTGATAAGATCCCTTACTCCGCCAATCTGGTTGGGGTCGAGGCCCGAAGTGGGTTCGTCGAGTATCAGTACTTCAGGATCGGGCAGAAGCGCCTGAGCCAGTCCTACGCGCTGTCTGTATCCCTTCGACAGGGCAGCTACTTTCTTGTGGCGCTCAGGTCCCAGACCGGTCATCTCGATTACCTCTTCAATTCTTTGGCGGGCATTTGCTATTTTGTAAATGCCTGCTACGAAGCGCAGGTATTCGCTTATGTACATCTCAGGGTAAAGCGGGTTGTGCTCGGGCAGGTAGCCCACCTTTCTGCGCGAATTACTTGAGTTGGAGCCAACATCGACGCCGCATACTTCGACCATGCCTTCAGAGGGAGAGAGGTAAGAGGTAAGTATCTTCATCATCGTGGATTTTCCGGCTCCGTTGGGTCCCAGAAATCCCACCACTTCGCCGCTTTCCAAAGAGAAAGAAACCCTGTCGAGCGCTTTTTGCCGGCCGTAATATTTTGATACGTTTGTTACTCTTATAGACATAATAGCGAATAATTTTGCCTTAAAGTTATTAATTTTCAGATTAGCGGGATAAATTAGCAGCTTCTAATATCATTATTGCTATGGATAAAGCGGGGAAATTGCCCTTATATTGTGAGTCTCTGTTTGAATATAAGAGAAATATGAGTCGTGCTGTGCCGGTGGGAAGTATTTTTATTGGCGGGGATAATCCGATTCGGCTGCAGTCGATGACAACAACAGATTCTCTCGATACGGAGGCAACGGCTAATCAATGCATCCGCATTGCTATGGCAGGTGGCGAGCTTGTGAGGATTACCACACAGGGGCGGCGGGAAGCGATAAATCTGGAGCCGATAAAAAAGTATATAAGCGACAAAGGTTTTGATATCCCGCTGGTTGCCGATATTCATTTTAACCCCAATGCCGCCCTGCTGGCAGCAGAACGGGTGGAAAAGGTACGTATCAACCCGGGTAATTTTGCCGACGGAGCCAAAAAGTTTAGCACTAAGGCTTTGAGCCCGGAGGAATATTTATCAGGTCTGGAAGAAATTGAAGCTAAGCTCTTACCCCTTTTGGATATTTGCCGCGATAACGGCACTGCCCTGCGCATAGGGGCGAATCACGGCAGTCTTTCGGATCGGATTATGACCCGCTATGGCGACACCGCCCTGGGCATGGTCGAATCGTGTATGGAATTTTTACGGATTTGCCGTAAGGTGAATTTTGAGAATATCGTCCTAAGTATAAAGTCGAGCAATACCCGCGTGATGGTGCAGACTGTGCGCTTGCTTGCAGCCACTATGCGCTCGGAAAATATGAATTACCCTCTTCACCTTGGAGTTACTGAGGCGGGTAGCGGCGAAGACGGGCGTATTAAGTCGGCTGTCGGAATTGGGGCTCTTCTGGCCGACGGACTGGGAGATACTATTCGTGTATCGCTTACTGAAGAGCCGGAAGAGGAGATTCCTGTTGCCCGTCATTTAAAAGAGCTTATCGAAAAACGAGAAGGGCAGCCCGCCATTGCTCCCGTTGATTCATCCGCCTATCATCCTTACGATTATGTTGAGCGGAAGTCTCATAAAGTAGGATTGTTTGGTGGAGGTCAAACAACAGCAGTTGTTATGGATCTGCGCGGCGGAAGAGGCATTGCCGACTCAGCCTGTGTCTGTGAGGCAGTGATTACTGATAAACCGCTGACAAAATTGCCCTTATCATATAATAATCTTATTCAGATAATTCCCCACAACAATATCGGCAAGGAGGCAGGCCCCAACTTCTGGCCGCTTTATGATGCAGAAGCCTTTATAAGTCATGCTTCTTCGGGCGAGCCGGCGGTGCTTTCACTAAGCTATGGCGACTTGGGAGCGAAGCTTATTAAGCGACTGAGAGAGGAAACGAACTGCGTGATATTATTGACCACAGAGCACGCGAACGGCCCGGCTGAGCAAAGAGCTTTCTTTTTGGCTATGGCGGCAGAAGGACTCACGCATCCGGTAATTATTCACCGGGAATATGCAGAAAACCACCTTGCTTCTTTGCAGATAGAGGCAGCTGCCGATACAGGTCTTTTGTTCCTTGACGGATTTGGAGATGGGCTGTCTGTCGCTGCGCCTGCAATAGGGTTTGCCTCATTGATAGAGCTCCATTTTGGCATCTTGCAAGCCTCGCGCGTCCGCTTTTCCCGAACCGAGTATATCTCATGTCCGGGATGCGGCAGGACGCTTTTCGACCTTCAGACAACAACCAAACTGGTAAGGGCGAGGACTTCACATCTGAAAGGGCTAAAAATTGCCATTATGGGATGTATTGTCAATGGCATAGGAGAGATGGCTGATGCAGATTACGGTTATGTAGGCGCCGGTCCGGGCAAAATATCTCTCTACAAAAACAGAGAGCTTGTGCTAAGGGCTTTGCCGGCCGATGAAGCCGTTGAACGCCTCGTAGAACTTATTAAAGAGGGAGGCGACTGGCGCGAGGAAGAAAGATGAAACCGGGTTTTTCTGCTGTTCTTTATTAAGCCGGCAAACAATCCGGGAAGGATACCTCCCCTTATCCTCTGCCTTGCGCATTTGGAAATACCGACTTTTCAATTCAGCTTAGATACTTGATTTATAAATGCCTGCATTTTAAAGTGGTCGAATTCGAC
>DIPM01000010.1:131566-169891 GCA_002427105.1 Marinilabiliaceae bacterium UBA5488
AATTCGACCACTTTAAAATTTGGGTTGCCAGCTCAATGCTTGTCTTGTTTTGATCGCTTCTATTGGATCCGGAGCTTCAATTGGGTAGTGTTTTTTTTCAAATTCATCAATCAAAACTCCCGGAATATCTGCTTCGTCGCTTTCAGCCGTACCAATACGCGCATCAAAGACTTCCTCCAATCTCTTTAATGCAAGCTTGTAGTCTGCTTCCGATTTTATAGTTCTGATATTCATTGTCTTTTTACTTAAATTGTATTTGCCTCAATTTTGTCATAGTCTCCTTCAGGCCGCTTACTTCCAAAATTAGCATAAATCTTTTAATTTAGCTCTACAGCAACTGCTGCTTCTCTTTATGGCAGTGATTCATATATTTGATACAGGCATAGGCCGGGTCGTTTTGGGTGGGCATGCTCCGTTTTATTCTGTTGGAGGGGTTCCTGTCTATAGGCTTGGATTTTCGCAGAGTGACTTTTTGTCAAATTTATTATGAAAATAGTGGAATGAGAATGGTTTTTTTTGTGTTGCATTAAATGTTTTTTTAAATTGCGTTATTTTGTGAATAGTTGCTAGTTAACGACCTATTATAAAATAATGAGAAAGCTCCTGTTAATTATTAGCCTTCTGTTGAGTCACTTTGTTGTGAACGCCGGCCAAATCGAGTTTAGAGGTACCTATCAGGGCGAAAATCTATACGTGAAGAACCCATTTGCAGCAACTGGTGTAGGTTTTTGTGTTTATGAAGTGACCGTCAATGGTATGACTTCGACCGATGAGATTAACTCGGCAGCTTTTGAGGTAGATCTTTCTGTTTACGGCTTTGCATTGGGCGAAGCTGTGGTGGTTACCATAAATTATAAGGATGGTTGTTTGCCTTCAGTGCTAAATCCCGGTGTTTTGAATGCCAAAACTTCGTTTGTTATTGAGGAGCTTAAGGTTCAGGGCAACAGGGTGGCGTGGAAGACGCGTAACGAAACCGGGCCTTTACCCTATATAATTGAGCAGTTTAGATGGAATAAATGGATTAGTGTCGGACAAGTTGATGGGCTTGGTTTGCCCGGAGTTCATTCATATTCTGCCCCTGTCAGGTTTCATGCCGGAGAGAATCGTTTCAGGGTTAGACAAACCGATTCACGTAAGGTGAACAGGTACTCTGCCGAATTGGTTTACAACAGCTCTGCAGATCCTGTGTCTTTCGCTGTTACTTCAGGCGGGACTTCCATCGAGTTTTCTTCTCCTACGATGTATGAACTTTACGATGCCTACGGGCGAATTATAGTTAAGGGCTATGGCAAAACCCTCAAAATTGAGGAGCTTGCCAAGGGATCGTACTATCTTAATTTTGATAATACGATGGAGACGTTTAGGCGATAAGCGTATAAAAATTCAAAAAGGGCCTTCCAGCGGAAGGTCTTTTTTATTAAGTTTTCAAAAAAGCGACGTGATATGCGAACAGTCAGCTTTTATGCAGCTTTTGCCTAAGCAAAGGCGCTGTCTCGAATTAAAATAATGCGTATATTCTATATTTGTTTTTAATAAAAGATTAACTTTGGCTTCGTCCTGAATTGGCTGTAGTCGGTTTAGGTATTAAACAATAAAAGAGGTAATTTATGGCAAAAGTTATTGCGCTTGCGAATCAGAAGGGTGGAGTAGGGAAAACTACAACGGCTATTAATCTGGCTGCCAGTTTAGCTGTTTTGGAGTATAAAGTCTTGGTGGTTGATGCCGATCCTCAGGCTAATGCAACTTCGGGGCTGGGCTTTGATTTAGCTAAAATTGAAAATAGCATTTATGAGTGTATTGTTGACAAGGTAGATACAAAAAAGGCCATTTTAAAGGGAGAGATTGAGCATTTGTTTTTGCTGCCCTCGCATATTGATTTGGTGGGTGCTGAGATAGAGATGCTTAATATGCCCCGGCGGGAGTATGTGCTTAAAGAGGTTCTTGATAAAGTACGCGATGAGTATGATTTCATCCTCATTGACTGTTCTCCTTCGCTTGGGCTAATCACTGTCAACGCGCTAACGGCAGCCGACTCTGTTATTATCCCTGTTCAGTGCGAATACTTCGCACTTGAGGGCTTAGGAAAATTGCTTAATACAGTTAAAATTATTCAGAACCGTCTTAACCCCGAACTTGAGATAGAAGGCTTCCTTCTCACTATGTATGACTCCCGGCTTAACCTGTCCAATCAGGTTGTAGAAGAGGTTCAGACTCATTTTCAGGAGATGGTGTTCGAGACCCTTATTACCCGCAATATTAAGCTCAGCGAGGCTCCCAGTTACGGGAAGGCAGTAGTTATGTATGATGCCGCCTCAAAGGGTGCAACCAACTATTTGAATCTGGCTCGTGAGTTGTTGCAAAGGAACAATATGACCAAAATGGATAATAAGGATAAAGTAATAACTAATTGAATTCTTGACAGTAACAATGGGAAAGAAGAGCGTTTTAGGAAGAGGTTTAGGTGCATTGATAGAGAATCCTGATGAGGTTAGGCGGCCAAGGCCGGCAGCCTCCATCAACGAAATCGATATTGTTCAAATAGAGGCAAATCCGTGGCAGCCTCGCTCCACTTTTGATGAGGAGCGCTTGGGCGAGCTGGCGGCCTCTATTAAAAGTGTGGGTATTGTTCAGCCTCTTACTTTGCGCATAATTAGTGAAGACCAGTATCAGATTATTGCCGGAGAGCGTAGGTTCAGGGCAGCAAAGCTGGCTGGTCTGACAAAAGTACCTGCCTATGTACGCGACGCCGAAGACGACCTGATGCTGGAGATGGCGCTGGTAGAAAACATTCAGCGCGAAGATTTAGATCCCATTGAAGTAGCTATTTCCTATCAACGTTTGATCGATGAGTGCAGCCTAACGCAGGAAGATCTTTCAGACAGGGTAGGCAAGAAGCGTTCTACGGTTGCTAATTACCTGCGTTTGTTGAAGCTTCCGGCAGAAATACAGCTTGGTCTGAGGGCCAGGCAAATTTCTATGGGTCATGCCAGAGCCATCATTAGTGTGGAAAGCAGCGATAAGCAGATTTCAATATTTAATGAGACGGTCGAGCAGGATTACTCGGTTCGTAAGGTTGAAGAGCTGGTGCGAGATATCGACAAGCGGGTTGAGCCTAAGGCGAAAGCGAAAAAAGAGCCTGTTGGAGAATATGTTGAATTGCGTAAGCATCTGTCAGAATTCTTTAAGACTGATATAGGATTTTCGCGTGATGATAAGGGTAAGGGTAAAATTGTCATTCCCTTTCGTTCGGATGACGAGCTGGAACAAATAGTTTCTATACTGGATAGGGCAAAGTCTTGATTTTTACGCCATTAAATTTAAGGTGATCAGATTCGATAAAACTCTTTTTATAGTATTGCCGCAGTTTTTGCTTTGCTGTTTCTTTGCTGATGCACAGCAGATTGCAACTAGCGGTACTGCCGGGGTAAGAGCTAACACTCAAAGGGCTCCGATGGATACAATAGCAGCGCTTTCAGGAAGCTATATGCTCCGTGATTCATTGTCGGGCAGCTATCAACTTGCCCTTGATTCAGCTTTACGCGCTCCTAAAGATAATATTGCTAATGGCGACAGCCTTATTCAGACGGCTGTTGATGAGCTGATACTTAGCGAAGAAGAAAGAAGGACTGCCGATTCTTTGAGCAGTGTGGTTCAAACAACGGGCAGTGCTACAGCCTTAAGGCCGGATTTGGAGCCGGAGTATAAACATTCTCCCCACAAAGCCAGTATATTTGCTGCAGTGGTGCCCGGTGCAGGGCAAATTTACAACAAGAAATACTGGAAATTGCCTATCCTTTACGGGGGTATTGGAGCCTTGGTTTATGCCATCAACTTCAACACTACCTATTATGATAAATATCGCTCGGCTTACCGTGATTTCCTGATTAGGGATCCGGGCAACACGAGCTACGAGGAGTTTATACCGCCAGGTCTGGATATTGATGCTGTTCAGGGACAATATGCCGATTGGTTTCAGCGTTCCTTGCAGAATAAAAAGCGCTATTACAAGCGCTCGCGCGATTTGAGTTATATAGGAATGGCAGCCATCTACCTTATCAGCATTATTGACGCGAGCGTTGACGCCCATTTTTACGATTTTGATATTAGTGACGATTTGTCGCTTAAACTTGAACCCGCGATAGTTCCTGCTGTGCAAAGCGGAAATGCGACATTTGGGTTCCAAATGCGCATTGGGTTTTAAGACCTTGTTTGCAAATGATTGCTATAAAAAGAAGAAAGATGAAGAAAGCAGTTTGGATAGTAACATTTTTGGCAGCAGCCGCATTTACGGCGGTGAAAGCTGAGTCGCCCGCTACTACGGTCCCGGGCACGGAAGAGTATATGGCATCCCTGGATAGTATGATGAATGAGTGGCACAAGCGTCCGGCTGCCATTGAATTTGTCGTTGACAGTATAAATGAGTCGGCCGAAAAGCTAATTGAAGAGTTGCCCGATTCGGTTTATATAGCTCGTCTGGCAGCAATTAATTCGCCCTTTCACTTTACTTTTAACAGTCAGGTAAAATCCTATATCAAGCTTTACACCCAGCGTCGCCGCGATCAGGTTGAGCAGATGTTAGGATTGTCTCAATACTACTTCCCGATTTTTGAGGAGGCTCTGGATGCAGCCAATATGCCTATGGAACTTAAGTATCTGCCTGTTATTGAATCGGCACTTAACCCGCGCGCTTTGTCGCGCGCCGGGGCAAGCGGGATTTGGCAGTTTATGTATTATACCGGGAAAAGATATGGACTTGAAGTCGATTCCTACCTTGATGAGCGTCGCGACCCGGTAAAAGCAAGTCGGGCTGCCGTGAGCTTTTTGTCAGATCTTTATGATATTTATGGCGACTGGCAGTTGGTGATAGCTGCCTATAATTGTGGGCCAGGCAATGTAAATAAGGCTATTCGTCGTTCGGGCGGCAAACGGGATTTCTGGGAGATTTACTATCGCCTGCCCCGCGAGACGAGGGGCTATGTTCCCGCCTTTATTGCTGCCGCCTATACCTTTAGCTATGCCGAAGAGCACGGCTTGCGTGCGCAGGCTGTACAACTGCCTGTTGCAACCGATACGGTAATGATAACTCAGCCTCTTCATTTCAAGCAGGTGGCAGATATGACAAAAGTGCCGGTAGAGATAATAAGGGAGCTAAATCCTCAATACCGTCTGGATGTAATACCTGCCAAAACCAAGGCCTATCCTTTGCGTTTGGCCTTTGATCATGCTACTCTTTTCGCATCAGTTGAAGATACTGTTTACGCTCACCGGCGCGAGGAATTTTTCCCCAATAATCAATTAGTCGTTTCCCCAACTGCCGCGTCTGCCCATCCTGTGGTTGCGCCCGGTGGCAGTGGAGTAGTTTATTATACTGTTAAATCGGGTGATGTTGTCGGTCTGATAGCCGAGTGGTTTGATGTCAGGCTGTCAGATTTGAGGTATTGGAATAATATCAATCGAAATATGATTCGCGTTGGGCAGAAGTTGGTAATATATGTTCCTAAGGATAAGGTGGGTCATTATGAGAGCATTGCCCGCAAGCATGGCAGTCGGCAGGCAAGTACTTCACAGACTATCGCTTCATCCGCGCCGGCTGAGCTTGCCGAGGATGCAAGCTATATCTATCACACCGTGCGCTCGGGTGATAGTGTCTGGACCATCGCCCAACAGTATCCCGGAGTAAGCAACGAGGATATTTTGCGTCTCAATAACATTACGGACGCCAGAAGGATTAAGCCGGGCCAGAAGCTGAAAATCAAACCGCGCAGCTAATTGGCTGCTTCAGTCAGTCTGATTGTCAGTTGGGCTTAGGATGGCAAACTTTTTGCTGATTTAGGATAATAAAAAAAGGAAAATTTATGGTATCAGTTCCATTATTGGTGATTTTTGCTGTTTTTTCACTTGCCAGCTGGATTGTAAGCTCTCAGCTAAAAAGCAGATTCAAAAAGTATTCTAAGTCGATTCTCCCTTCCGGCCTGTCGGGTAGGGAAGTGGCTGAAAAGATGCTTAATGATAACGGTATCACAAATGTGAAGGTACTATCGGTGCCTGGACAGTTGTCCGACCATTACAACCCGAGCAATAAGACCGTTAATTTGAGCCCTGAAGTCTATGGAGGCCGAAGTGTTGCTGCTGCAGCCGTGTCGGCTCACGAGTGTGGGCATGCCATTCAGCATGCAAAGGCTTATGCCCCTCTAAAAATGCGTTCGGCTCTTGTGCCTCTTCAAAATGTCAGCGCCAAGCTGCTGAATATTATTTTTATCGGGATGTTTGCAGGTGCTATGATACTCCCCGGTTTGATTTCTTTTGACCTGGCTCTATTGGTTATTATTGCCTGTTATGGAATCTTTGCCGCCTTTGCGCTAATCACACTTCCGGTTGAAATAAATGCCACCCAGCGGGCTCTGGCCTGGTTAAATAATGCAGGCATCACCGGAGGTCGCAACCACCAGGAAGCAAAGGATGCGCTCAAATGGGCAGCCTACACTTATGTTGTTGCAGCTTTATCGGCCCTGGCCACCCTGCTGTATTATATAATGATATTTTTTAGCAGAAGAGATTAGTTTTGAGATATTTCGGCCATCATACTTATATTAATAGCATTATAGTCTTTAACTAAAGTATAAAGGAGTTTGCGAGTGGGCATATCAGAATGAATTGAGGTCTTTTTTACCACCGCATCACGTGTTTGCTGAAGCAGTTCGTCAGTGGCGGGCTGCTTCGGTTTTTTAACAGCAAGGGCGAGGACCTCTCTTATTGTTCGTATGTCGCTGTCAGTCAGCAATTCAGCCTGAGGAAACATGGGTTTGTAATTGGGATGTACTTCAACCCAGGAGGTCGATTGCATATCAGAATTATCCGGAATTTTTAAAACCGTAGTCGAAGCACCAATATCTCCCAGACGCTGGCCTTTTCCGTTTATAATAATCACTATCACAGCCAGTCCCCCAAATAGCAGAGTAACATCCAATATCCTGAATAGCCATCTTATAAGAGCCGCCCCGATTGTTAGGTGGGTGCCATCGGCCTTAACCACTTTAATACGCATTATCAGTTTTCCGGGGCTTTGGCCGTTTACAAAAATCTCGAAGATCAGGTGATAGAAAAGTATTGGGAAGTAGAGGGCAGCCAGCCATGGTGCGGCATTTTCGGGCGACTGAGTAATAATAATAGTGAGAATACCGGCGTAAACACCCATGAAAATAAAATCCAGAAGTGTTGCAATTACGCGGTCGCCTACACTTGCAATTCTGTATTGAAGGGTTACATTTTGCGTGGTTTGCAGGTTAAAAGTTTCCATCCTTTTTTGCTACTATTAAACGGATTATGCTAAATTTGTTCAAATTTAGTGAAAAATTGACGTTTGAAGTCAGCGATAAGTAATTATTTATGGAAATCGTGGTTTTCAGATTTATTAAACGCGGTCATAGGCCTGAAATGCAGATATGAAGGAAATATCTTTCATCAATATCAACAAGAAGCGATGGTCTGCATTTGATGATCAAATCAGCAAAAAGGGCAGTATTTCGCCTGATGATTTGGCAAGTAACTATATTTTATTGACCGACGACCTTTCTTATGCCCGTACCTTTTATCCGGAATCGGGAGTTGTGTCTTATCTTAATTCTTTAAGCTCCAAGGCACATGCGCTTTTATACCGTAATAAGCGCGAAAAGAGCAATCGCCTGATAGGATTCTGGACCACGGAGCTTCCTCTTACTCTTTATTCCGCTCGCAAAGACTTTTTAAGCGCCTTACTAATCTTTGTCGGAGCCTTCCTGCTGGGGCTTGTTTCTTCGATTGGGGAGAATGATTTTGTGAGGGTAATTTTGGGCGATGCCTACGTCAATATGACTCTCGACAATATCGCGAAAGGCGACCCTCTGGGAGTTTACGGGATGAGCAACCCTCTTCAGATGTTCTTCTTTATTGCTTATAATAATATTAGGGTGTCGATAATAGCCTTTTTGTTTGGAGTTTTTACACCGCTTGGTACTTCCATTATTCTGGTAAGAAACGGAATTATGGTAGGTGCTTTTCTGTCTTTTTTCTTTCAGTTTTCCCTTGGAGAAGTGTCGGCGATGGCCGTCTTGCTTCATGGTACTATCGAACTTTCGGCCATTGTTTTGGCCGGTGGAGCCGGGATTCTGATGGGTCGCAGTCTGTTGTTCCCGGGCACTTATAGCCGGAAGCATCAGTTTGTTAGAGGAGCAGTGGAAGGCAGCAAGATTATCATAGGGCTAATCCCCTTCTTTATCCTGGCTGCTATAATCGAAAGCTATGTAACCAGACATTACAATGAAATGGCTGTCTGGCTTGAACTGGCTGTGATAGTTGTTTCCTTTGCCCTAATAGTTTTCTACTTTGTGATATATCCAATCATAGTACATAATAACATCCTAAAACAAAAAGATTATGAACAAACCACGGGTTGAACTAAACAAAGAGCGTGATTTCTCAGACGTAATCAATGCCACTTTTGCTTTTATTATTCAAGAGATAAAAAGATATGGCAAAACAATTCTTTATTATGGAGGCATCCCTATCCTTTTAGCGGGAATTGCAGGGGCAGTTTTTTCGGGCGCCGAACTTTCCAATGTCTTCAGCCAGATGAGTTCAGGAGAGATCTCAGCTCATTCCCTGGGAGCTTCCTATCAGTTTAAGGTGCTGGCTGTGAATCTTTTAATTACAGTTGTGTATTTGTGTTTATCAGGTTTGACAGCTGCCTATATGGTGCTATATTCAGATCCGAGCCGTGAAGGTTTTGGGATTGCTGATGTATGGCTTCAATTTAAAGCCAAATTTGTTAAACAGCTTTCATTCTACCTTCTTGTATTTCTGGTGGTAGCAGCTATTGCCATGGTATTTAGCTTTATTTTTATAGGTCTTGGTATCGGTGCAGGCTATGGAGGTAGCCGCCTTTTGCTGGCGCTTATGGTAATAGCAGTTATATTGTTGTTGCTCTTTTTTATTTATCTCTCTGTTCCACTATCTATGGCCAATATGGTTATCTATGCTGAAGATGTGGATTTGGGCAAGGTGTTTAAGCGTTGTCTTGATTTGATAAAAGGAAGCTGGTGGCAGAGCTTTGCCATAATACTTGTGATATACCTTATCTATAGTATTATAAGTTCCTTATTCTCTATCCCGGTGATGGTTTCAAGCATGGTAAAGGGCTTTGTTGCCGCTTCAGGAGGGGGATTTGATGCAGGGAATCTCAGTTTCACGATGGTTCTCACTTCACTGATAAGCACCTTAGGCTCTCTGCTTATTTATCCCATTTTAATAGTCGGAGTCGGGATTCAGTATTATAATTTGAAGGAAAAGACAGACAATGTGGGGCTGATTGAAAGGATCGCACAAATGTCTGATGATAATGGAGCAAACTGAGTCAGCCTCCGGATTGTAGAACAGGGAAGCGTTGATTAGACACAAAAGATGAGCTATTTCAGATATTTACTTTTTGCAGTTTTTATATTCTCTTCGGCTGTTACAGGAACAGCCGAAGAGCTTCCGCCATGGGATGAAAACAGCTTGATAGAGTATCGGCAACCGCCTTATTCAGAAATAGAATCTCTGCGGCAGGATCCGCGTTATGATTATGATATAGAAGGCAGACGCAGCGGCTGGTTTGCCAGGTTAATAATGATGCTTATAGATGCCTTTTCGCGGGGTATGGATGGCAATCCCTGGTTTAGATATGTGCTGCTTGGATTGCTACTGGTGGCTTTTGTGCTTTTTATCTTGCGCCTGCTTAATATTCCTATTGTTGGCTTTATCGAATTTGCCGGAAAGGGAAGAAGCACAGACTTGCTGTTCTCGTCGGGTGATGCATCGTCCATAGACGCCGACATGGAGAAGATGCTGGAAATGTATCGCGGCAATGGCGCCTATCGTGAAGCTGTGCGAATAATGTATCTGCTTACCCTTAGGAAGCTTGAGCGCAGAGGAGCAATAACTTTGCGTGACACTAAGACCAACCGCGATTACGTGCGCGAGATATCAGATTTGAAGCTGCGCAGGAAGTTTAGCTCCCTGGTGAAAATATACGACTATGTATGGTTTGGAAGCTTCGACCCTGATGAAGAGCTGTTTGGGCAGATTGAGGCCGACTTTGCCAGCGCATTGGCGCTTCAAAATGGGGGTCTATAGTTATGGCGAGCGACAAGAAACGATTTCAAATGATGAGCTTTATCCTAATTATTGGGCTTATTGTTATGGTCGCGGCTATAATATACTCGCCAAAGAAGGTTGACTGGCGTCCAAGTTACTCGAAGCGTCATTCGCTACCACTGGGCATGGATTTGGTCTTTAAGGTGTCAGAAAAGTTGTTTCCCGGCAAGGATTTAGTGGTAGTTCATCGTGGCGTGGCAGATTTTTTTGGTGAAGAGCTTCCTTCAAATAGTAATTTTTTGCTTGTTAATGATTTGCTTGAGATAGAGCAGAAAGACTGGAGTAAGCTTATGCAGGCTGTTGAAGCCGGCAATATGGTATTTATGGCAGCAGATCGCTTTTCGCAGAATATAGTTGACTCGCTGGGGATTGATATTCGTTACGCAGAGCCGCTTCCTTTGGAGATACTTAGCGATTCGGTAGGTTTTAATTTTGCTAATCGCAGACTCAAGGTGGCCGGCAACTTCTGGTATTCGCAAGCTGTCACGAATAATCGTTTTGTGCATTATGATAGCTTAAGGACTACAGTGTTGGGCTACAATAACAAAGGCGCTACAAACTACATTAGGGTGAAGCATGGTCAGGGGTTTTTCTATATTAATTGCAATCCTATTGTTTTTACCAATTATCATCTATTAGATAGAAGCAACAGCGATTATATCTTCCGGGCCTTGTCTTATCTGCCTGTTGCCACTACCTACTGGGACGAGAAGTACAAGTCGGGCGCTCCAGCCCTGGTGTCAGAAATGGGATACATCTTAAACAATCGGGAATTACGCATAGCCTGGTATCTTTTTCTTAGCGGCGTAATCTTATATTTTGT
The DNA here is from genome assembly GCA_002427105.1 of Marinilabiliaceae bacterium UBA5488. GTDB lineage: Bacteria > Bacteroidota > Bacteroidia > Bacteroidales > Marinilabiliaceae > Geofilum. Next base: position 142,560 of record DIPM01000010.1, read on the forward strand.
ATTCCAGGGCAAGCGCAAGCAACGCCCCATCCTTGTGATAAATTCTCCTTCCAACAGTTCGCTTGATTTTGTTGAGAGTGTAGCCCGTCTTTATTATATCAATGGCGATCATCTTAATATTGCTAAAAAGCGCTACCTATATTTTTTAGACTTTTTGAGAAGCAAATTGTTCCTTGACACCTCGCTCCATGAAAGCAGGTTGATAGAGGAATGTTCGCGCAAGTCGGGAGTTCCCGAGCGCACCTTCGCGTCCATTTTTCGCATGGCGCGAAATATGGACAAGGTCGATAAGATTACCCTTGAAGACCTTCATCAGTTTAACCGGCAACTAGAATTCTTTTATAAAAATTGCAATTAGATATGGAACAATCAGAGAATTACGATGATAACAACACCGGCCTTCCTTTTGAGAGCCGACTAAAAGTGCAGGAGCTTAATCACCTGGCTTATCGTATCCGAAATGAACTTTCAAAGGTTATCGTTGGTCAGGAACGCGTTCTGGATCTTCTTTTGACTGCCCTGCTGGCCAATGGGCACGTGTTAATCGAAGGAGTGCCGGGTGTTGCAAAAACGCTTATTGCAAAATTATTGTCTAAGTGTATAGACACCGGGTTTTCACGTATTCAGTTTACTCCTGATTTGATGCCATCGGATGTATTGGGTAATACGGTTTTCAATTCGGCCAACTCATCTTTTGAATTTAGACCGGGTCCGGTTTTCTCTAATATGATTTTGATAGATGAGGTTAACCGGGCTCCTGCCAAGACGCAGTCAGCCCTTTTCGAGCTGATGGAGGAAAGACAGGTGACCATTGATGGAACTACCCGTTTGATGGCCGCTCCTTTTATGGTTCTGGCTACACAAAATCCTGTTGAGCATGAGGGAACCTACCGCTTGCCGGAGGCCCAGCTGGATCGTTTTCTCTTCAAAATCAATATTGATTATCCCAGTCTTGAACAAGAGATAGCCATGCTACATAATGCAGGTTTAAGGGGCGGGGCTAAGGAGATAGATCAGGTAGGAGCGGTAGTTAAAGAAAGCGAGATTCTGGAGTTTCAGGAATTGGTTCACCATGTGTTGGTTGACCCTCAACTTATACGCTATATTGCAACAATTGTGGAGAAGACTCGTAACCACAGCTCCCTTTATTTGGGCGCCAGTCCTCGTGCATCTCTGTGGATCTTGAAGGCCGCAAAGGCCTTTGCAGCCCTTGAGGGTCGCGACTTTGTCACTCCGGAGGATATTCAGGAGGTTTTATTTCCGGTTCTGATTCACCGGGTTATATTAAGTCCCGAGAAGGAGATGGAAGGAGTAAGACCTCAGGCAGTAATCAGGCAAATAGTTGATTCTGTTGAAGTTCCCCGCTAGTATTTGTATAAAAACGGATAGGAAGTGAAAGTGCCATTTAAGTCGGTCTATACCAATAAGTTGTTCTATAATCTATTGTGGAGCCTGGTTGTTTTGTTTGTAATCGCCTTCCTATGGAAGCCCTTCTTCGCGATTGCCATGCTCGCCCTCATGGCTTTTATCGGCGCGGCTCTGGTTGATTTGCTCATGTTGTATCCCAAGGATGGTGATAAGCATATCTTAGCAAAGCGAAGTCTCCCGGAGAAATTTTCCAACGGCGACCTTAACCGTGTTACAATCACTGTAGAAAGCCACTTTCCCTATCCCGTCAAGCTCAGTATTATTGATGAGCTGCCGCCACAATTTCAGATTAGAGACTTCGACCTTAGCGCAAACCTGCAATCAGGCAAGCCCTTAGTTAAGAGCTACAGCCTGCGACCTGTGGAGCGGGGCGAGTACGAGTTTGGGGCTCTTAATATTTATGCAAGAGCCAAAGTGGGCTTTTTTAGCAGGCGCTATCGCTTTGACAGCGGAGCTTCGATAAAGGTCTATCCTTCATTTATACAGATGAAGCGTTATGAGATAATGGCTATCAGCAACCGCTTAAGCGAGATAGGAGTAAAAAAAATCCGAAGAATAGGCCATCATAGCGAATTTGACCAGATTCGCGATTACATTAAGGGTGATGATATCCGGACAATAAATTGGAAGGCAACGGCGCGCATGGCGAATCTGATGGTTAACCAGTATCAGGACGAGAGATCTCAACAGGTGTTTTGCATGATTGATATGGGGCGTACGATGAAGATGCCCTTTGACGGGATTACTTTGCTCGATTATGCTATCAACACATCTTTGATAATCTCGAATATTGCATTGCTTAAACATGATAAAACGGGCTTAGTCAGCTTTGATGATAAGATTAGGGCAATGCTGCCGGCCCGGGGTGAGGGCAAGCATCTTCAGGCCATAATGGAGGTATTGTATAATCAGAAAAGCAGTTTTGCCGAACATAATATCGAGGCTCTTTACAGTCTGGTGAGGAATAAAATCCATCAACGCAGTCTTTTTATTTTATTCACCAATTTTGAGAGTCTGGAATCAGCTAAACGTGACATTAGCCTGTTGGCCAAGCTTGCATCCAAGCATCTTTTGATGGTTGTATTCTTTGAGAATGATGAAATAATAAGAATGATTAATCACGGGGCGGAGGATGCTGAAGAGATATATAAGCAAGCCATTGCCGAGAAGTTTGTTTATGATAAAAAACAGATAGTGAAGGAGCTTGAGCGAAGCGGAATATATGCTTTGTTGACCAAGCCCGAGCAGCTTACCGTAGATACAATGAACCGCTATCTCGAATTCAAATCGAGAGGACTGCTCTAAGCTCATCTTTTCAATTTTTCTCTTCCATGGTCTCGGTTCTTTAGTCCGACGCTTTAATCATTTTTTACATCTCTTGGGCATTTTTCTTTGTTAGGAATTTAGCTTTAACGCCTTAAAATGGCTAACTTTTGACTTTGATTTTTTACTAGTTCTAATTTATGACAAGGCGCTTTATAATTAGCTTATGCTTTTTGATTCTTCCTTTTTTACTCTTGGCTGCCGGGGGAGAGCGACCGAAGGTTGGTCTGGTGCTTAGTGGTGGAGGGGCAAAGGGTCTTGCGCATATAGGAGTGCTTAAAGTGTTGGAGGAGGCGGGTATCCGTCCCGACTATATAACGGGTACTAGTATGGGCAGCATAATTGGCGGCCTTTATGCCATTGGTTATTCGGCTGCAGAGCTCGATTCGATTGTAACGTCCCTCAACTGGAGCCTCTTGCTTTCTGACCGTATTCCTCTTTCTAATGTTATTCCCGAAGAGAAGCTTGATTATCATCGCTTTCATGTAGAGCTTGACATAAAAAAGGATGGCTTGGTAGCTCCTGTGGGACTAATTGGCGGTCAATCTATCTCGGAGCTTTTGTCGCGTTTATCGGCGCACGTCGCAGGAATCGAGTCTTTTGATGATTATCCTATTCCTTTCAGGAGCGTGGCCGCCGATTTGCTTACCGGCGAGCAGGTTGTTTTCGACAGTGGCAGTTTCTCGACAGCGCTTCGTGCCAGTATGTCAATTCCCTCTGTATTTTCACCTGTTGAATTGGACACTCTCTACCTGATTGATGGCGGTGTGCTTAATAACTTCCCGGTTGATATTTGCCTGGATATGGGAGCAGACATAATAATCGGTGTAAATGTAGGCAATGCCGACAGAGTGCCAATGAGCGAGCTCGGTTCGATTATTAGTGTGCTTTCTGCCTCGGCAATGATAGGCAACAGTGCTAACAACCGAAGTCAGTTACCTCTTGTTGATGTTTTAATTTCGCCTGATTTGTCACTGTATAATGTAGCAAGTTTTTTTAATGGCCCTCAGATTATTCAAAAAGGAGAGGAAGCTGCAAGGGAGAGCTTTCATCTGATAGATTCTCTGGCCGTTATGCTCAACAGTATGGGCGAAGCCAAGCCCTTGATAGTTCCCCCCGACCCGGGGTCTTATATTATTTCCGAGATACAGACGGTAGGACTTGAAAATGTAAGTCGTCGTTTTTTCCTTTCCGGGCTGCAAATTGCTGTTGGCGACACAATTGATTTTGATATTTTGGAACATGGGGTTAGTCGTTTGATGGGAACAAGGTATTTTGAATCGCTTACTTATGATCTTAAGCCGGGTGATGAGGGCTATGTTTTAAAGCTAACTGCCAATGAGTCAGCGCGGGCTAAGTTTAAGTTTTCGCTTCACTATGATAATGAGAACAGGGCAGGGATTTTGGCAAATATTACCCTGAGGAATATTTTGCTGAGGGGAAACCGTATGAGTACTACTTTTGATATTTCCGAGCGACCCCGCTTCAACCTGTCATTAATAAACTACCACGGAGAAAACCATTTGACCGGTTCTCGCCTGGATTTAAATTGGGAGAGGAGTAATTTCCCGGTATATCTTGACGACGGCGCTGTTTACGGGAGTTTTTTTCATAATTACACTGATATCTCCTTTGGTATAATGTCATCGATAGATACAAAATGGGAAATCGACGCCTACCTTGAGTATGAGCGCAGCATGATGCACAGTCAGACCGGCATGTACGAGTTGTTCTCTTCGGGAATTAATAAGTTTGGTAACGTTTTCATTTCAGCCAATTTCAACGCTTATTATAATACCCTTAACAGACGCTTTTTCCCGACCTCGGGCAATGAGGCTTTTATCAGGTATAGGTTTTATATTGACAGTCGCGCTGTTTATCATGGCGATGAGCATGCTCGTGATTTGGTTGCAGAGGCAATTGAGCCGGCAAACAGGCACTTTTTCGAATTGTCGGGATCCTTTCAGAAGTTTATCAGGTTAAGCAGAAAATGGGTCGTTTCACCCCGTGTTCAGGCAAATTACTCAGATATGCAGCTTCCCTTGCCCGGTCGCGATTTTGTGGGAGGTATGCCGTTCCAACGCCGCTCCAACGAGGTTAGTTTTGTGGGGATGTCGTCTCGCGAAAAAGTGGTTCAGAATTATATCCTCGCACAGCTCAATCTTCGTTATCGCTTTAGGCGCAATCTGAATATAACCGGAGTTGCCAATGGGATGATGTCTTTTAATGGCGACGGTCCGGAGCTTTTAGGCTTCCTGTCGGCCAAGGATGAGAAGATTTTGGGATATGGCTTACTCCTTGAGTATGATAGCGTAATTGGTCCGGTTCAGTTGGGGGTGTCCAACAGCAATATGAACAGGGGATTCAGATGGTACGTTGGATTGGGCTATCCGTTTTAGTCTATATTCTAGTCTTTTTGTTGAGATACTAGCGTTTGTGCAAGCAGCAAATCGAAGGGAGTGGTTATTTTTATGTTTTCAATATTTCCCTCAACCAGTTCAATTTTGTGAGCCATATCTTCAACAACCGAGGCATCGTCGGTAAATGAGGCTTTGTGTTTTGCCCTATAGGCCTGCTTCAGAAGGTCGGTTCTAAACACCTGAGGCGTCTGTACCAGCCTGTAGTTATCGCGCAGCCTGGCAATTGAGTTACCTTCCTTGACTTCGCGAAGCGAGTCAAGCGGCCGGGTCACGGGAATAGCAGCGCCGAATTTCGAGGCTGCCAGGTAGCATTTCCTTATGGTTTCAAGCGAAACAAAAGGACGAACTCCGTCGTGAACTCCCGTAAGTCCTGACGGGTCAGTGATGCTGTCAAGGGCATTTGAAACAGAATGAAATCGTGTCTCGCCCCCATCAACTATTGCATGAGGAATATTGAAGTTGCATTCGCGGCATAGCTTATTCCAGTATTCACGCTGTTCGGCCGGCAGTGCCACCACAATATTAATGTTGGGGTCGAAACCATAAAACCTCTCGATAGTGAGCATCAGAATAGCTTTGCCTGCTAGCGGCAAAAACTGTTTGGGTATAGGCTCGCCCATTCTAAGGCCTTTTCCGCCTGCAACTATTATTATATTGTCGGCCATGCTATCTTCCAAGTGTTTACTTTAGATATTTATAGCGTTTTATGCTCTTTTTGGGGGTCTTCTCGAATTCCTCGGGGAAGAGAATAACCTTATTAATTGCCATGTATGCCGGAAGCTCAGCGTTAACCTCTCTTCTTAATTTTTGCAAAACCTCCTCAATCTCTTCCGAGCTTCGATTTGAAAGATCAGTAACTTCATAGTCGGGATATATCAGAGCCTCAATTTTTCCTTCATTTTCGCGTACCAGACACTCCTGAACCAGCTCATGATTACTTAGTACTGCCTCAATCTCCTCAGGATATATGTTTTGACCCGAGGGGCCTAAAATCATATTCTTGCTGCGGCCCTTGATAAACACAAAGTCTTCTTTGTCGATAACGCCCAAATCGCCGGTGTGTAACCAGCCATCTTCAGTAAAGACTTCAGAGCTGGCTTTCTCATTCTTGTAATACCCTGAGAGGGTGTTATCGCCTTTAACCTGTATTTCACCCACCACATTGTAAGGATCTTCGCTGTCGATACGTACCTGCATACGATGAACCACCCGGCCGGCAGATGTTGCCTTTGTCTTGTTCCAGGGAGCATAACTAATCAGTGGACCACATTCAGTCATACCGTAGCCGACTGTCATCGGGAACTCAATCTTTCTAAGGAATAGCTCTACATCCTTGTTAAGGGCGGCACCTCCAATAACCATCTCCTTAAATTCGCCTCCAAAAGCTTCGATAAGGGTGTTTTTGATTTTGTTATATACCAGCTTATTGGCTATGGGAGTTTTCAATATCAGCTTCAATCCGGGACTTTCCAGCTTAGGCATGATGCGGTTTCTGAAGATTTTCTCCAATATTAGCGGCACTGAAAGTATAAGATGGGGTTTGACGGCCCTAAAAGCTTCCGTTATTATCTGGGGCGATGGGGCGCGGGTCAGGAAGGTTATGTGGCAGCCAATTGTAAAGGGCCACAAAAATTCAAACAGACAGCCGTAGGTGTGGGCAAGCGGCAAAAAGGACACTATTCTGTCGCCCGGTGAGAGGTCGAAGTTGTCATCGGCAAATTGCACATTCGACCAAATGCTTCTGTGTGGCAGCAATACTCCTTTAGAAAATCCGGATGTCCCAGAGGTGTAGGAAAGCACCATTACATCCTCGGCTGCTCTTTCAGCATATTTAATTCTCTTTAAATCGAAGGGTTCCCCTCCCTTTTTGGTTTCAGCAATCGCTTTATCAACTGCCTTTTTTAGTTTCCCGTGATGGTCAACGAGCGCCTTGAAGTCGTGTATCGACAATATGCCTTTTAGATTGTGGGTCTGCTTATCATCAATCTTATCGAGCATCAAATCGGTGGCAAACAGCAATTCAGCTTCAGAGTGATTAATAATATGGTGTATATCATTGCTGTGAAAATCTGATAGTATCGGCACTACCACGGCGCCGTAGGTGACTATTGCCAAAAAGCTGCTTGCCCAATTAGAAAAGTTGCGGCCTATCAAGGCTATTTTGTCGCCGGGCTTTATTCCAAGCTCATGAAATACTATATGAAGCTGATAAATAGACTTTCCAACTTCCCGGTATGTAAAATCCTCTCCTTTATAATCGCTGAATGCTATAAGATCAGCGTTTTTTTCGATGGACGACTGAACCATCGATATATAACCGTTTGATTTCATCTTTTAAAAGTTTTTTTAATGGTCATATTGAACTTCCATAATTTCCCACACCTTCTGTGGGTAAATTTCTTACATGGTCGTTTCATCAATTATATTAAAGAACTATTAAACGGCGAATATAAGCATATTATATCAGTTTTGTCAAACCCGCGTCCTTTAGGTCGATGTCGGGCTTGCTGCGCGGCTTAGGCGGGAAAGGGCCTTGAGATAATTGGAAAAAATACTAAGCCAAAGATAACGCAAAGGCAGCAATAGCAGTTAATTAAACATAGACATTCCCCACTTTAATAAGCTTTGGAATGTTCAGAAGTTTTATTTTGCGACCCTGAAGCTCAATCATTTTGTCGGCCTTAAACTCAGACAACAGGCGAATTACCGATTCGGTGGCAGTACCTACCATATTAGCCAGCTCCTCGCGCGTCAATGAAATCTGAATCGTGCCTTCTTCGTCTAATTCAAAGGTATCCATCAGTAAGAGAAGCACTTCTGCAAGTCGCTCCCTTACGGTTTTCTGGGCTATATCGGTAAGAAACTTGTTGGATTCGCCAAGCTCGCGGCAGGTCCCTTTTTTGAACAAGTTGCAGACCATGGTTTGCGAAACCCTGGCTATTTGCTCACCGGTTAATCCCCTGAAAATCTCGTGTTGCTGCAGCTCATGCAACGAGATTTCAATCTCTTGCCCCTCTTTTTTCATGCGATGCTCTGTGGTGGTGTGATTTTCCTAAATCATGTCAGCAAATATATAAATAAAGATTAAATTAGCACTCTGGTGTTAACAATCTAAATATGTTAATATATGAAAAGTGAAGTTTCAATAAAGTGGAAAGGCAATATGGCTTTCGAGACTGAGGTCAATGGTCATAAATTAGTATTGGACGCCACACCCGAAGTTGGGGGCGAAGACAGGGGTCCTCGTCCGAAGCCTTTGGTAATGGTAGCTTTGGCAGGATGTACCGGTATGGACGTTGTGTCTATTTTGAAGAAAATGCGGGTCGAAATTGAAGGTCTGGAAATTAAGGTCGAGGGCAATATATCAGAGGAACATCCCAAGACCTTTACCGAATTGAAGCTTATTTATGAGTTTAAAGGCAAGGATCTTCCAATGGACAAGCTCAAAAAGGCTGTTGAAATGTCGGATGAAAAATATTGTGGAGTTTCAGCATTTTATAAAAAAGCTGTTCCGCTTTCTTATGAGATCAGACTTGTGTAAACAGCCGGGCTGAGCTAGCGCTCACTTAATTGGTTTGCGGGCACCGGGGCTCTTTGTTTGCCGGAGCGTGTAATGGTGCGATTTTTGCGGGGTTTTGCCGTTGTATATCATTTGTAGAGATGAAGAAAAAAATGGCGTTTGCCCTGAAAAGAAAGGTTGTTTTCACAACGATTGTTGGTATCCTTGCTATTTCAGCGATATACTTTTCTGTTGGCAGGGCATTTGAGCGAATCAGCGTTAATATTGATCGTCTGGCAGAACCCAACGAGCGCCTGCTTCAAGTAAATAAGCTCTTCAGAGGAGTGTCGCAGCTAAATCAATTGCAGCAGAAGGACGCTGCAAGCGGCCGCCTTACTCCTTCAGCAGAATATAAGAGGGAGACAAATTTGCTCTACCAAAGTATCGATACCCTGGAGATACTCTTTGAGGGAGACAGCCTGCAGTTGTTTCGTCTGAATAATATATGGCAGCTTTTGCGCCGAAGCGAAGTGGTGTTCAAAGAATACATGAGCCTGCAATACCGCCATAAGCTAAATCCCGACATCAATACTGTTTTAACCCGGGTTAGTGATGATATACGTCAGGCGGATTCACTAATCTCTTCCATTGTTCAGACGCAAATAACCACCACTACCACTACAGTATCTTTGGACACCATAAAGGCTCAGAAGCCGGGCTTTTTGCAGCGCTTGTTTGGCGGCTCCGACACCAAAAATGTCGATGATGTTGTGAATAAGGCAACTAAGGTGGAGGAGCAGGTTAAATTTGATGTTGACACTTCCGGAATCTTTCAGGCTGATCATCTTTTTCAGGCCTTGGGCAGTTCGCTGGATAGTGTTCAGGCAGTGCGTCTCAACGAGGCTGCCGAGTTGCAGACTCAGGAGTTCAGGCTTTTGAATGTTAATAGCAATCTTATTCATCAGCTTATTAATATTATTAATGAACTTGAACAAGAGGAGATAAATAAGCTTAATGCCGAAACTCAATCAGCTTTCCGGACAGCGGGTGATACTATTCAGATTCTCAATTTGATAGCTGTGATTTTTGTAATAGTGACACTAGTCCTCGTATTGATTGTTCTGATGGATATATCCAAAAGCAATAAATATCGCGATCAGCTTGAAGCTGCTCATGAAGCTGCACGTCAAGAGGCTGCAGCCAAGCAGAGATTCCTGTCAAATATGAGTCATGAAATTCGCACTCCTCTGCAATCGATCTTTGGATATGCCGAGCAGGCCAAACTAGCAAGGCAAAGCAGCGTTGATCTGGAAGCTGTATATCATCCTGCTATGCATCTTTTGGAGGTTGTTGATGAGGTCTTGGATTACGCTAAGGTTACTTCGGGTGAGCTTAGCTTTGCCAGCGAGCCATTCCGGGCATCCGAGGAGCTTAGTCGCGTGCTAAAGAGTATGCGGCAAACTGCTCAAAAGAAAAATATTAAGCTGGATTATGAATTTGAAGGCAGTGAAGAGGTGCTGTTGTTGGGTGATGCTTTCAGGCTGCGACAAATCGTTTATAATCTGGTGGGTAATGCCTTGAAATTCACCAAGGAAGGTGGCGTTAAGGTGAAGCTGGAGGTGAAGGAAGAGGACGGGGGCTTCGGACTAAAGCTTGCTGTGTCGGATACCGGTATTGGCATTGAGCCGGAGCGCATGGCTCTGCTTTTTAAGGAGTTTTCGCAGGCCGACGCGGGAGTTTCATCGCATTATGGAGGTACGGGTCTAGGATTGAGCATAGTAAAGAACATGGTTGAACTTCAGGGAGGCAGGGTTGAGGTGGAGAGCGCAAAGGGAGAGGGCTCTACCTTTAGCGTTTATATTCCCTATCCGGGCTATGTAGGTAAGGAGCAGAGCGCTGATGAGGCTGAGGCTGGTTTTGTTAAGCCGCAATTAGTTTGGATGGCTGATGATGATGCTATGATTTTAAAGCTTGGTGAGGCTATTTTAAAAAAGCATGAAATAGACGGCGAGTTCTTTGATAATGGTCATGAGCTTCTTAAGGCTTTTGATAAAAGGAAACCTGATGTAGTCATACTGGATATGCGGATGCCCGGCATGAGCGGGCTTGAAGTTTGCGAAAAAATCCGGGCTCGGGTGGGTGAGGCCATACGGATTTTTGCACTAACGGCACAGGTGCTTCCTCAGGAGAGGGAGGAAATGCTGGCAAAAGGCTTCGACGGTATTGTCAGTAAGCCTTTCAAAGAGGCTGATTTACTTGCCGTGATGCATAATAGCAGCAATGAGGGTCAGCAAGTCCTGCCCGATATTTCAAATCTTGAGAAAATGGCCGGCGGCGATAGAGATCTTGTTGCTTCCATTTTGATGTCGATAAGGGATGAGAGCCTAAAGGATCTAGCAATGATTAAGGAAGCTTTTGATAATGATGATAGTGATGCTTTATTGCTTATAATTCACCGGATGGCTGGCCGAAGCGGGCAGTGTGGAGCCATGGAATATTCGCGGCTCTTACGTGAAGCAGAGCTTGAGCTTCGCAGCGATTCCGTACTGCTTAGCCCGGAAAGTGTTGATTCCTTGCTCGCGGAGGGTGAAAAGTTTGTCGCTTCTATCGAAACAATTCTTAGCACCAAACAAGCTCCGGGTAGCCTGTAATTGATGTATTAATTAATCCCGTACTTTTCCATTTTATTGTAAAGAGTCTTGCGATCTATGTTCAGCAATCTTGCGGCTTTAGACTTATTTCCCCTTGACTGCATCAAAACTTTTTCTATCTGTTCTTTTTCCCTCAGTTCCTGTAAAGCTTTCAAATCACTTTGGCCGCTTGTAAGGTTTGCGGCCCTATGCATCGAATAGTGCATCTCTTCAGGTAAGGAGTCGCACCCGGCCTCTTCTCCCGGAGAAAGTAAAACCATCCTCCTGATAGTATTCCGCAACTCGCGCAGGTTGCCCGGCCAATGATACTCTTTTAAAATTTGCATGGCCTCAGGTGTAACACGGACCACAGAGCGGGACAGATCACGGTTGGCTTCGCTAATAAAATGACTTATAAACAAGTCGAGGTCGCCTCCCCGCTCCCTTAATGGGGGCACAGAAATCTTGAACTCGTTGAGCCTATGGTAAAGATCTTCCCTGAATTCGCCGGCGTTAACGCTCTCCATAAGGTTTTCGTTGGTGGCAACAATTAGACGAAGGTCAACAGGGATAAGTTGGTCGCTGCCAACCGGCTGAATGACTTGTTCCTGAATGGCACGTAAGAGCTTGATTTGTACTTCGTAGCCCAGATTGCCTATCTCGTCGAGGAAGAGGGTTCCGCCGGAAGCCGTCTCAAACTGGCCCTTTTTATCTATTAAGGCTCCGGTAAAGGCTCCTTTGATATAGCCAAAGAGTTCACCTGCTGCCAGCTCTTTTGAGAGAACGCCGCAATCAATCGGTACAAAAGGCTTTGATGCCCGACGACTGGCTTTGTGAATGGCACGGGCTACGTACTCCTTGCCCGTTCCGCTCTCGCCCTGAATTATTACTGACATATCTGTGGGTGCAACCAACTTAATAAAATCCTGAAGAGCCGCTGATTTGCTGCTTGTCCCTGCTATGTAGCCCTCTTCTTTCTTTCCTCCTTTCGCCGGACGTGCCTCTTTATCAGGCTTTTCGCTTAAATGATTTAAAATCATCAGCAGTTCATCCGGATTAACAGGCTTGGTTATGTAATCAGAGGCTCCCATTTTCATCGCTTTCACCACTATCCTTACATCGTGAAAGCTTGTCATCATTACTACAAGCGAGGAGTTTAAATTGTGGGTTCTGATACCCTCCAAAAGGTCGAGGCCGGTGCCGTCGGGGAGGCGGTAATCTAACAGTAATATATCAAAATGCTGCTTTTGGATGGCAATACCGGCATCTTTGACAGTTGTAACGAGGCTGACGCTGAAATCCTTCTTTTTCAGGAAACCCTCCAAAATCTTGGCAAAAGCGATATCGTCTTCAACAATAAGCAGTTTTCTCATTTGTGCATTTTTTTCTATTATGCTAATATAGGAAAAATGCTATGCTCGCACATCTGATACTCCCTCTTTTTTCTCTATTGTAAAAATAGAAAAGCCGGAATCGTTATTCCGGCTTTGCCCCAAAACTAAACTTGAATTTACCCCAAAACTAAACTCTAAAAACCGGGTTAGGTTTTTATTTTATCTCACCCTCAGCTGTGATTTTTACTATTTTTGTTTCTTCTCCTTTTACAAGTTTAACTGAATAAAGACTATTTTCTGCATCAGAAATTAGTGCTGCTTCAGCTATTTCCCATCCTGCAAAATCTTCGCCTTTAAGGGCTTCGCTTACTGCTTCGGGAAGGTCTGCAACTTCAACAGGAGTCTTAGTTACTTCTTGTTCAATTGATACGGCGTTGTTGCTGCCGGCCTCTGTCACAGTGGCATAAGCTGCCGTGGTGAACATTCCAAGCGCTATGGCAAATAATAACATTCTTAACTTTTTCATCTCTAATTAATTTTAAGTTTACACTATATATTACATTTATGAGAGTAATAAACTATATGGCATAATCGTGCCATAATTGCGCGAATGATGTAAGTGGCTGACAGCAAGCGCTAAGCCTTAGGGACCGGGCTTTTTCCTTTTGGGGAAGCTGGGGTGTGGTTTGTGGATAAATTCTACAGAACGGGGTCTTGCCGAGGCAGATTAGAATACGACAAGTGCCTCGCCAGTCCCTGAAAAGGACCCGGCGAGGCACTTGTTGCCAATAAGGAGGATGTTTGTCCTTAATGTATTGCCGACTGGAATTGTTCCAGAAAACGAATGTCGTTTTCAAAGAACAAGCGTATGTCTTTTATTTGATATTTCAACATGGCTATTCTTTCTATGCCCATGCCAAAGGCAAAGCCTGTATATTTTTGGCTGTCTATACCGCACAAATCCAGCACCTTAGGATCGACCATGCCGCAGCCCATTATTTCAAGCCAGCCTGTATGCTTACATACACTGCAACCATTGCCGCCACATATTGAGCAGCTCACATCCATCTCGGCAGATGGTTCCGTAAAAGGAAAGTAGGAGGGACGCAGCCGTATTTCAGTTTTCTCATCAAAAAACTCGCGGGCAAAGTATAACAAGGTCTGTTTCAAGTCGGCAAACGACACGTTTTCATCCACGTATAGTCCTTCAATCTGATGGAAGATGCAGTGTGCACGTGCCGAAATAGCTTCATTACGAAACACCCTTCCCGGAAAAATAGCGCGGATAGGTGGCTGTTGTTTCTCCATTACTCTGACTTGAACCGAGGAGGTGTGAGTACGCAAAAGTATATCCGGGTCTTTATTGATAAAGAAGGTGTCTTGCATATCCCTGGCCGGGTGATCAAGCGGGAAGTTGAGAGCTGAAAATACGTGCCAGTCATCCTCTATTTCAGGTCCTTCAGAGACGATAAAGCCGATGCGGGCAAAGATGTCAACTATCTGATTGCGAACCAGGGTGATAGGGTGGTGTCCCCCGAGAGGAAAGGGGCTCCCGGGACGGGTAAGATCGGTATTGGAAGCGCTGCTACTTGTAGCTTCGTTGTTTTCTTTCAGCTGCTGAATAATATTCTGCGCCTCGCTCTTGAGCCTGTTAAGCGACATGCCTACAGCTTTTTTCTCTTCGGCTGCGACACTCTTGAATTGGTCAAAAAGGTTGGATACAAGTCCTTTCTTACTCAGATATTTTATACGTAAAGCTTCTGCCTCAGCTGCACTGCTAGCTTTCAGACTCCTGATTTCCGATAGTAACTCTTCTATTTTCTCCTGCATTGAAGTATTATTTTAAGTGCTTAGCGGGTTTTTATGAAAACCTGAGCTGCAAAAATAAGAATATTACGGGCGGATAAAAAGTCAAAGCCCTATTTTTCATGCCTTAATAGTTTATGCAGATTGTTTGGCAAGGATTTTAAGCGCTCCTACGGCTTTTAGTATCAGATACTGGATTGTAAGAACGAAAATAATAGCAGCTCCTGAGGGGATATTAAGAGCGTAAGCAACCAAGAGCCCTGCCAAAGAACCTATTAAGCCAAAGAGAACAGACAGGGCAATTATTTTTTTGAAAGAGTGAGTGAACAACATTGCTGTCGCCTGAGGTATGGTGAAAAGGCTCAATACCAGTATGATTCCCATAATCCGAATGCTAACTACGATTGCAAGCGAGACTAATATGGCCATTGCATATCTGAAAAATGTCACCTTCAGGGCGTTTATTCTTGAAAATTCCGGATCGAAGGCTGTGTAGATTATTGGTCTGTAATAAACGATGAAAAATAGCGCTGTGAAGATGGTGAGAGTCAAAATCATAAAAATATCGCTTATCCCTACCGAGAGTATGCTTCCAAATAGAAAGCTCATAAGGTTGGGGGCGTAGCCGGGTGTCAGAAAAACAAATATTATTCCCAGAGCCATCCCGAGCGACCAGAGTATTGCAATGGCGCTATCTTCCCTCATCTTGCCTTTCTCTGAGATCCATTCAATGCTTGTTCCGGTAAGCACGGCAAAGATTGCCGCGCCCATAAAAGGATTTAGACCCAGATAGTAGGCTATGCCGATGCCGCCAAATGAGGCATGGGTTATACCTCCGCTAATAAAAACGTTTTTGCGTGCTACTATATAGGTTCCTATCATAGCTGCCAGTACACTTGTTAATAGCGAAGCAACAACCGCGTTGCGGAAGAAAGTATAATTGAAGAGATTTATGAATTCATTCATCATATATGTTTGTTTAGGATACTACGCGGAGCCTTGTCGTGGGCCACTATCTTCAAGGGGGCATTGTAGCTCTCCAACATGCCGGCAGTAACCTCATTGGAGGGATGATAGTGCATATTTTGATTAACGCAGGCTATGGTTTTGACCATCGACGAGATGGTCCCTACATCGTGTGACACCAGGATAATCGCCATGTTTTTGTTAAGCTCCTGAAGCCATTTGTATAACTCACCTTCAAAGTTTTTATCAACATAGGTGTTGGGCTCATCAAGAATAAGCAACTCCGGCTGGTTAATCAGTGCGCGACTTAGCAAAACACGCTGTAGCTGCCCTCCTGAAAGCTCGCCGATGGGACGTTTGCGATATGCTGATAAGCCTGTTTCATCTATCAGCTTTGTGCTTCTGGCTTTTTGAGCTTTGCTAAGTCGTGGCCACCATGCACTTCCGGTCTTGAAGCCCGACTGTATTACCTCCTCAACGCTGATGGGGAAACTACGGTCAACGCGTGATGCCTGTGGCAGATAGCCTATGTTTATTTTACCTGATGGAAAACTGACCTGCCCCTTAAAAGGCTGGATTATACCAAGCAAGACCTTTACCATTGTGGTTTTTCCTCCACCGTTTGGACCTATCACCCCGATAAAGTCTTTGGGATAGACTTTCAGACTGATATTCCGGAGGACTGCCTCGCCGTTGTATCCGGCCGTTACATCTTCCAGCTCAGCGATTGCTTTATTCATTTAAGTATTTTTGAAAGGTAAGGTTTAGCTCTGCCATCGTTTCTTCCCAATCATAAGCCATGGGATTAATCGTTGCTAATGCAATACCGGCCTCCTCAGCTATTGTTTCGGCATTCCTGATATCATATTCTTCCTGAATAAAAATAACGCTGACGGACTTGCTCTTTGCAGTCTCTATTAAGGATGCCAGATAGGCAGGCGATGGCTCTTTGCCCTCTACTTCGACCTCGTGCTGCACTAAATTATAGTCGCGTGCCAGGTAACTAAGTGCAGGATGGAAAATCATAAACTCCCTGGTCTTGACCAAAGCCGTTGTAGCCCTCATTTCCTTGTCTGCCTTTTCCACTATTGCCATAAGATGCGGGTAGTTTGCTTCTATGGTATCTTTTAGCTGCGGAAAATTCTCAATAAGGGCATCCCTGATCAGGGGGATAAGCTGTTTTACCACTGAAGGCGACATCCAGATATGTGGATCTACGCCATGCGCATGTCCATCATCCTTATGGTGATCTGACGAAGCGCTAATAAGCTCTGTGTGGTCGGAGAGGGTGAGCATTTTCATTTCCGGATTAATCTCTCCCAGTCTTGGGAGCCAGGCTGCCTCATAGCCCAGGTTGCCCACTCCTATATAGAGCTTAGAATCAGAAAGTTTTTGGAATTGCTTAGTAGTGGGCGAGTAGGTTGAGTGACTGGATCCGGGAGGGACCATTACGTTAACCTCAAGCGCTCCGCCGCTCAACTGGTCGATGAAATATTTCTGCGGCAGAATGCTGACTGACAGCAAATTGTCGCTTGCCTGTTTTGTGCCACAGCCCGTGAGATATGCACTAAGTAATAGTGGTAGAATTAATGCTAATTGTATTTTTCTTTGTCTCATGTTTTAATTTTTAACTAATAACTATCCCATCTTATTGGACTTTTGTGTTACACCCTTGCCGGGCTATCCTACATCTCTTAATCCAAGCAATGTAATCGCTCACTCTTTATTTGCCGGCAGGAAGATTGCAATGGGCACAAATGCCTTCAATTATCAGACTGCTCGATTCCATGACGAAACCGCCCGGCAGCGTATCCTTTTTTATATCTACCTGAGGCATGCAAATAAGTTTGTTGCAGTGTGAACAGTGAAAATGCGCATGAGCACTGTTTATATGCTTGCCTGCAAGTTTGTATTTGACAGTTTGTGAGTCAATTGCAATCTGATGAATTATCTTCTTCTCGACCAGAGTCCTGATTGTACGATAAACAGTTACCCGGTCAACCTGTCCCATATCCTGCTCCAGCTGCTCTTCTATCTCCTTTTGGGTCAAAGCAATACCCGGAGAGCGAAGCAGCTCAAGTACCTTACGCCTTATGCCCGTAACGTTTAGCCCTTTTTGCTTAAGCAGGAAGTTTATATCGTTAATATTTGCAACCATGTTGCAAATATACAACAATAATAGATAACAATGAAATCTGACCTATGTTTTTCTATGCCCTTGTATCAGGTCTTGAAAATCAAACTTTAGCCATAATTAATTTGTTGAGATAAAAAAAATATCTACTTTTGCAGTCCGAATGAATTCTGACGGGTATAAAAGAGGTAGGCAATATTAGATTTACCCACCTGCAGGAAGAAACAATAAATTGAATTAGTGATGTATGCAATTGTAAACATTGCCGGACAGCAGTTTAAAGTTGAGAAGGAGCGCAAAATATTTGTGCACCGTTTAGCTGCGGAAGAAGGCGCTTCTGTTGAGTTTGATGAAGTTCTTTTGGTAGAAGACGAAGCCGGTATTAAGGTAGGTGCGCCTGCATTGCCCGGAGCTAAAGTAACAGCAAAAGTTCTGTCACATCTGAAGGGTGATAAAGTTATCGTTTTCAAGAAAAAGAGACGTAAAACTTACAGGAAGAAAAACGGTCACAGGCAGTATTTAAGCCAGATTCAGATCGAAGATATTCAGGTTGGATAATAAAAAATTAAGGTGAAATGGCACATAAGAAAGGTGTAGGTAGTTCCAAAAACGGTCGTGACTCAGAGAGCAAACGACTTGGAGTAAAGATTTTTGGCGGACAATTTGCCAAAGCCGGTAATATTATAGTTCGTCAACGTGGCACTAAACATCATGCCGGAGATAACGTTGGAATTGGTAAGGATCATACTTTGTTTGCCCTAACCGATGGTGAAGTTGTTTTCCGCAAGAAAAGAGATAACCGTTCATTTGTATCGGTTGAGCCTGTTGCTGCCGAATAACTAAGGGCAAAAAAGGTATTAAAAGTCTCCTGTTTTTGTTACTTTCGTAACAAATTCAGGAGATTTTTTTTGAACAGACCGCAGGTCTTAAGTATAGAATTACAGATAAACATTAATCATTATGCTCACACTCAAGCAAATACAGGATGGCAGGGATGAGGTTATAGAGCGCCTCAAAATAAAAAACTTTGATGCCACTGCTATTGTGGATCAGATTATTGAACTGGACAACCAACGCAAGTTAACTCAGACTGAATCGGAAGCTCTTCAGGCGGAGATGAACAAGATATCTAAGTCTGTTGGGCAGTTGATACAAAAGGGGGATATCAATGCCGCCAACGAGGCAAGGGAGCGCACGGCAGGATTAAAGGAACAGATTAAAGACTTAAGTTCGACTTTGGTATCTGTGGAAAGAGAATTACTAGATTTATTGGTGCAACTGCCTAACTTGCCGCATCAGTCTGTTCCTTCAGGCAAATCGGCCGAGGATAATTTGAAGGTTAAGGAAGGCGGGAAAATGCCTGAGCTTAAGGATGCTTTGCCTCACTGGGAGTTGGCCAAAAAATATAAGCTGATAGATTTCGAACTGGGCGTGAAGCTTACCGGAGCGGGTTTCCCTGTTTATAAAGGCAAAGGAGCGAAACTGCAAAGAGCCTTAATCAACTTCTTTTTGGAAGAGGCCTGTGCAGCGGGATATGAGGAAGTGCTTCCTCCCCTGATGGTCAATGAAGATTCGGCTTATGGTACAGGTCAGCTTCCTGACAAAGAGGGTCAGATGTATCATGTCGGTATTGATAATCTCTATTTGATTCCAACAGCCGAAGTGCCTGTAACCAATATTTATCGTGATGTTATTTTAAGTGCTGAGCAGTTTCCGGTAAAAAACTGTGCCTACTCGGCTTGTTTCAGGCGTGAGGCCGGTTCTTACGGAAAAGACGTGAGAGGCTTGAACCGTCTGCATCAATTCGATAAGGTTGAGATAGTACAAGTGGCTAAGCCGGAAGATTCATATAAGATATTGGATCAGATGGTGGCGCATGTACAGAGTTTGGTGGATAAACTGGAACTACCCTGTCGCATCTTGCGTCTTTGCGGCGGTGATATGAGCTTTACTTCAGCCCTGACTTATGATTTTGAAGTATTTTCGGCCGCACAAGAGCGCTGGCTCGAGGTTAGCTCGGTTAGTAATTTTGAAAGCTTTCAGGCTAACCGTCTAAAGTTGAGGTACAGAGATGCCGATGGCGGCAAGCCGCAATTGGCTCATACGCTCAATGGCAGCGCGTTGGCTCTTCCGCGTATTATGGCGGCAATCCTTGAAAACAACCAGACTCCGGAGGGAATCAAGATCCCTCGGGTGTTGCAGCCCTTTTGCGGCTTTGATATAATTAAATAATATCTACAGTGCTTATTTTTAATACATCATTTTATATAGACCACGCTGATGTTGAGGCTTGGGGTCGATGGACGGCCGAAAGGCTTTTGCCGGAGGTTGAGAAGGCTGTGGGAGCTGTTAAAGTAGAGCTTTTTGAAGTAGTGTCAGCAGAATCTGAAGAGAGCAGGGTTTTCTCGGTTCAGTGGCGTTGCGACGAAGAGCAGCTTGCGCGGGTTGATGATGTATTAGCTGAGCTTTTGAAGGAATGTAGTACTGTTATTGGTGTCTCTGCCACTCATTTCAGTTCAATAATGAGGAGAATCTGATGCAACGGCAACCCGGAGAGAGAGTTATTTTGGGCATAGACCCGGGGACAACCATAATGGGGTATGGCGTTTTGCTGATACGAGGCAACAGACCTTTAATGATAGCAATGGGGGTTCTGGAACTCAAGAAATACAGTGACCACTATCTAAAGATTCAAAAGATTTTTGAGCGGGTTATTCAGTTGATTGATAGCTATCATCCGGATGAGCTCGCCATAGAAGCACCTTTTTATGGAAAGAATGTGCAGTCGATGCTTAAGCTTGGTCGGGCGCAGGGAGTGGCTATGGCAGCAGCTCTTTCGCGCTCCATTCCTATATTTGAGTATGCACCCTTGAGAATAAAGCAGGCTATCACAGGGCGCGGCTCTGCGTCAAAAGAGCAGGTGGCCCTCTTCCTCAAACAGCTCCTTAAACTGGAAGTGGAGCCTGAATACTATGATGCCACCGATGGTCTGGCCGCTGCAATGTGCCACTTCCTGCAGTCGAATGTCCCTGCTTCGGGCACTGGTGTGAAAAGCTGGAAGGAGTTTATGGCCAAAAACCCTTCCCGTGTGAAAAAGTGACACCTCTTTTGCAAAGCCTAGCTATATTTTTGTAATAGAAATACAACTTTCCTTACTTATTCGAATGATGATGTAATTGAAAAAACGGCTTTTACAGTTATATTTACACCTACACCTTCACCCAAGAAGACTACAATAATGCAAGCCTGATAGTCGCAGGAGAAGAGTAGCATGCGCTACATCGAGCGAAGTCGAGATGTCCGACCGCTCAGACTCCTATATGTTGGAAGTAGTGCTTTTAAATTTCAACACTTAATCTTAATTGCCCTCCAAATCCTTCTTTTATTATTCTCATTAGCGTGGAAAGCCGGATATCTGAAGCATTGTTTTCAATACGTGAAATATAAGTTTTAGTAGTTCCACATTTTTCTGCAAGCTGTTCTTGTGTCAATCCATTCTCCTTTCTGAGTTCTTGGATCATTACACCAAGTTTAAATGCTTCAAATCCTTCTTCAAATTTTTCTCTATTTGAAGTACCCCTTTTACCATATTGCTGATCCAGATGATCCTCAAAAGATGTCAGCTTACTATTTACTTTCTTTTTCATCGAAATACTCCTTTTTAAGTTTTTCAGCCTTTTCAATTTCTTTTTTGGGCGTTTGTTGTGATTTCTTTTGAAATCCATTGATTAGAATCACTAATCTTCCCTCATCAAAGAAATTGAACACTCTATAAATATTACCTCCTAGTTCAACTCTTACTTCATACAAGCCAGTTGACCCTTCTATATGCTTGAAGAATTTCGAAGGAACCCTTTCTATTGTCGCTATTAATTTTAAGGTCCAGTTGAACTTCTTTTTTACCTCGTCTTCCAGGGATTCAAAGAAGTCCAAATAATACCTTTTATAATAGAAAATGTTCCTTTTATATTCCTCATTCATGTTTCAAAGTTAGCTAAATAGGTAACATTTTGCAATGATTTGGATGATTTTCTTATTACTATCCGGTTTTTCTACATTACTTCCAGCATCTGTATATACGACACTAAAGTGGGAAAGCAAAATTGGGAATGCGACACTATATTGCGTATATACAATTTCATAATGTGCATTTTTTTTAATCAATCGAGTTATCAACGAAGAGTCAAACGATTCAAAGGATTCTTAATCTGATCAAAGCCCTTTGTAGTTATGTGAGTATATATTTCTGTTGTTTGTTACGCATATACCACTAAATTAATGCAGGATCCCCGTATTACATTTTGCTCCTTACGGCATCGGCAATGGCTTCCATTTCCTCCTTACTCAGTTTTAGCTTTGGGTTTGAAAAATTAATATCTGCCTCGCTTTGCAGGGGCACAAGATGAATATGTGCGTGGGGCACCTCAAGTCCTAAAACTGCCACTCCTATACGCTTGCAGGGCAGGCTGGCCTTTAATGCCAGAGCCACCTTTTTGGCAAAGACAGCCAGGCCTGCCAAGGTCTTGTCGTCTAAATCGAAAATGTAATCAATCTCCTGCTTAGGCACCACCAGAGTGTGCCCTTTAGCAAGAGGGTTGATATCCAAAAAAGCGAAATAATTCTCGTCTTCTGCTATTTTGTAGCAGGGTATTTCGCCCTTGATTATTTTAGTGAAAATTGTAGCCATACCATTAATTTTTAGAAATTAATACCTAGCACAAATTTAATACCTTCAAAAGAAACATCGCCATAATTCATCACAGAAGGATTTTTATAAGTTCCAATTGCTTGATTATGCTCCGGTCCCGGAAATAGGCTGGGATACTTTTCATCGGCAAAAGGATCATTACTCTTGAAATAGTAGCGCGCTTCCAGATAAAAGCGGCCTTTTTGGCTCGGAGCGAACATACCTATTCCTACAAAGGGAAGCGTCAGCAAATCAGCTTCCATTTTTGCTTCTACCTCCATGGGTCTGTCGGTATAAAAGCCCAATGCAGGCAAATCATCAAAAAGGATATTCCACTGTTCGTAATATCCTTGATGACCGAAGGTCCCGTTTTGATTGTAATCAGCTTTAAGGGCATGACGTAATTCTACTCCCCCAAAGCCATATAGTTCTATTTTTCCAAGCTCCCGGTAGTAGGATAAAGCAAGGGGGATATTTAGAAATAACCATGTTTGTTCCTCTTTCACATCCCGGGCCGTGATTATTTGCGTATATGCATCACCTTCGCTATCTACCGCATGAAATTCAGCCTCATAGGATTCCATACTTATGTTGTTGTTCTGAAAGCTAAGTCCTGCGCCTACTTGCAAGCCCAGCCACTTTACGAAACGGAAGTTCAGGTTGAATCCTCCTCCATAAGAGAAGGTTTTGCCATAGTCCAAACCGGCCTCGTTGTGGTTTATTTTGGGCATCCCAAACTCCGCATAGAGGGAGGTAGAGTACCAGCCTCTATTGCTTTCTATGGCTGGCTCTTCTTCACCTTTGTTAATTACCAGGGAGTCATTTGCTGCCGGATTAGAGGCTTGCAAGGAGATAGAGGTGCATATAAAGGACAGCAAAAAACCGAGTATCAGTGCCTGCTTTGCTGAAAGTTGATATATATGAGTTGATCGCATGTTTATTCGTATGTGGTTATAATAAATTACTAACTGAATTAATCAATGGTAAATCTTACGAATTCTTTATTGCCCTGTTTGTCCTCAAATTGAAGGATATAAACGCCCGGTAAGAAATCGGTCTTATCGAAATCATACTGGGGTCCTGAGGCAACTTTTTCCTGTACCATAAGTCTGCCTGAAATGTCAAGTAATTGCATATTGACAGCTTCAAAACCAGTAGGCATTAGCGCACTTACATTGTTGCCTGCACGAACCGGGTTAGGCCATAGCATAATGGCAGAGCGCTCACCCCCTGATAATTCGATTGGTTCTGAGCGCAAAACGCAGCCACTCTTGCTGTCTAAGGCATAAACCACCAGTTGCCCGTTCTTGTAATTGGCATCAATAAATTGAGCATTTGATATAAAATATTCGTTTAAGTACCACTTGTAATCGCTGAGTTGTTCTGATGCGTTATCGATAAAGAAGACTGTTCCCCATTTATTCAGGACATTTAAAGCAGTGGCTTCTATTTGTTCAACGCTTACTTGCTTAGATATTGCAGACTGGCAATAGTCGCTTACTTCAAGCGTATATATACCTTGCTTGTCTTGTGTAAGACTTTCGATAGTTAAAGTATCTGAATTGGACTCCAAGACCTCATTATTATAAGTCCATCTGAAGCCGGCAATATCACCTTCTGTTTGCGCTACTATCTCTATAGGCTCGTTAGGGCAGACTACGACTCTGTCGGGCAGGCTGATAATGCTCGAGGGCTTACAATCCAGTGTGGCAAAATCCAGTTCTGCACTTTGATTTACTATTCTTAGATTGCCTTCAAACGCCACAGCACCTTTGGGAATCAGGAGCTTGTATTCTTGCCCGAACTCAAGTCCGTCATGTGAAATAACAAGAGCTCCGTCCTCTACGGTTAAATAAAGAGGAGTAAGTTTACCTTCTGATGATAGTTCAATTAGTTCAGTGGCCTTAAGTACAACAGGCACCTGATAGCGTATTGTGATATCGTCATTTCTATGAATACTGTTGCGATAAGCAGAAGCCTCAGTAATATAGAAATCTAACTTCGACTGCATTTCATAGACACCCATATCCACATTGTCGCCCATAACGCGAGCCATCATCGACAAATCAGCAAATGCTTGTCCGGGAATCAAGGATTGCAGTCCTGCATCAATGACAGACGAAAAGGCCATCATCCTGAAATCACCTTCTTCTACGTTAATCAAATTGGGGTCGTAGGATGTGTTACCTTCTCCTTCAAATCCGCCTTCAATACAAGAATATATTATTGTGGACTGTTCACTTACCTGGCCTCCGTCATTGTGATATACAATGCTGTTCTTTATCGAAGCAGGACCATAGACTCCGCCACCTTCTTGTGCCATGTTCTTAACAATAGTAAGGTTTATCAATTCCGGCATAGAGTTATTGCCAGACCATATAGCTCCACCCGAAGCTGTTGCTTCGTTGTTGTGGAAAAGCACCTGGTAAAGCAAAGGAGAGCTTTCTGTGTTGGAAATAGCTGCACCATTTTCTCCCTTATTATTTCTGAATATCGAGTTGTGGATAGCAGGGGATGCCTGATTATTGACAATGGCCGACTGAGCCGCATGTTCAAATATCAGTCCATCCAGCACTGCTCCATTAGAGATAGGCTGCTCACTACTGCCTGTGTTCAGGAATAGGTGTTTACTGGCAGTTTCATAATTGCCAGTACCTGAAAGGTCTCCGCTTATGATAGTATGGTTTGTCGCATAATTTCTATAATCCCGTAACATTTCGGTCCCTTCAAATCCTCCATAAATGGTGAGTCCGGTTTTTAACTTAAAAGCCGCATCTCTTTCGGCCGTGCTGACAGCAGAAGAATTGGCAACTTCAACCGGATAATAAGTTCCGGCTGCTACCCAGATTTCATCTCCGGGTAAGGAATACTCCAGAGCCTCATGCAAGGTGCCAAAGGCATTGTCCCAGTTGGCGCCGGTGGTTCCTTCACTTCCTGCCTTGACATGGATTACATGGTCGTGACCAATATAAAACACGGTGGGGTCAGACCAAATCTCCATACCATCCAATAGCATGGCGATTCTCCACTGATAGGTTTTTCCTGAAGCAAATCCTGAAAGATTGAAGGTGTTATAATCGGTGGCAAAGAAGCCACCGGGTGTAATTTCTGCGTCATGTAGAGGGTTTTCTTCCTCGCCGCTTTCCCAAACCTGAATGCGGTATAGCATATTGGGAATCTCTGACTCATCAATTAGCTCTCCTTTTTTTACGCCCCAGCGGAATTCAAGTCCGAAAAATTCTGATTCCTTCGCTCCTCCATAATGGGCAGGCATGGTGTTGACCAAAACAATGCTCTCGAAGGGACCCATATCCACGTTGTTGCCCTGAACTCTGGGTAAACCAAGATAATCCCTTGTTAAGTATTCCGGGAGTAAATCACTGCTTCCGGCATCAATGGCCGGAGAGCCTGGTTTTAACATGAAGTTTCCGTTCTCCGGATCCATGAACAATGGGTCGGCATCTATGTTTCCCGTACCTGTGTATTCTCCCTGGACCAGAGAATGAATTGCTGTAACATAATTGAGTTGGGGTTGACCAACGAGCGCATTATTGTTCCATACAATTGAATTTATTACAACAGTTCCTATTCTATTAACGTTAAAAATTGCACCACCCCTATTCTCTGAATAATTGCCATAGAAAAGGCTATTGTGGAATTCCATCACAGATGCATTTGAATAAACAGCACCCCCATCACCATTTGCACTATTTTTTGTAAACAGCACATTTTTGAAAATGGCCGAGGATAAATTATAGCCAAATACAGCTCCTCCGTGGTTAGAGGCATAATTATTTCTAAACCAGCTGTTGCGAATACTCGGAGAAGCATAGTTTAAATATAATCCACTTCCGCGTTGTTGGTCGTTTAAAGCGTAAGAATTCGCGTAGCCAGCTTCAACAATTAAGCCGTCCAACAGTGTAGTGTTGGTGATAGGACTTATTGCTGAACCATTGGCCACAAGTACATGGTAACTATTGTCTGTCTCAGCGTCTGCCTCACCAATATTTCCACTCAAAATGGTTTCATTCATTCGCCAGTTGCGTTCATCGATGGCGTTTTCTACTCCGGCAAATCCACCATACAGTGCTACACCGTCCTTTAATTGAAAGGAGATGGTGCGATCTGTACCATCCGTTGGTTTATATATCCCGGCAGCTAGCCATATTTGTTCCCCATCTACGGCAATTGATAAGGCTTCTTGCAGACTAGCGGCATCATACCAGGAAGCGCCCTGACCATTTCCGTCAGGTTTCACAAAGATGGGTTGGTTCCTTCTAATATTGAAGGAATTCCAAGTACTCCAGTTTCTATTACCCTCTTCAGTTATTGCTGCCACTCTCCATTCAATTTTATCAGCAGCATTGATTCCATCAAGCATATAAGTCGTTACATCAAGATCCTCAATAATTACAGGACCGCCATTGTTCTTGCGGTACTCTAAGCTATAGCTACTAATTGCTTCAACATTTTCTTCCGGTAATTGCCACAAAAAATCAAGCTCTGTTGTATTGGTGTCCAATACACTATTGTCTTGCGGGAAAAGAGGTATGGGTGAATAAGCAATACCTTCATAGACTCCCATATTAGTTTTGCCCTCTGTAACTCTTGGCTTTCCGGCATAATCAACTGTCAGCCATTCGGGCAGCAGCTCGACCTGGCCGGCCTCAATTGCCGGAGAATTCATTGCTAATCTGAAATCTCCATTCCCAGCATCTATAAACAATGGATCAAGGTTAAGATTGCCTGTACCTGAATAGCCTCCCTGGACCAGAGAATGTTTTACGCTAAGCCTGACGAATTGGGAATATCCTTGCAAAGCATTATTATTCCATGCTATGGAATTTACAACTTCGGCGCTTAGAGTGCTGTTATTGCTGTAAACAGCTCCCCCCCAATAACCCGCATTATTGTCGTAAAACAGACAAGAGTAAAAATCCGCGCCAGAGTTGTAGGAATAAACAGCTCCCCCATCATCACCTGATTCATTATTAGTAAATAGCACATTTGCAAATAAGGCAGAGGATGAGTTTGCATAAACAGCTCCTCCGTCGTCAGAGGCATAATTATTTCTAAACCAGCTGTTGCGGATAAGAGGCGAGGCA
>DIPM01000029.1 GCA_002427105.1 Marinilabiliaceae bacterium UBA5488
AACTACAATATTTGCAGCTTAAGCAGCAATTCAGTAATAAGCTTTATTCATTACGCTGATAAATTTACTGAATTGCTGCTTAAGCTGCAAATATTGTAGTTCTCTGCTCTGATTTGCTAAATTTGTAATCTATTAGAGATTATTGGAATGAGCAGTGAGGATATTTACAGGACCATCGAGCATCCCTCAGAAGGTATTTACAAAGAGAAAGGTAGTAAGTTTCTGGCTTTTGCCTGGCCAATAGAATCTGAAGAGGAGGTAAAGGAAAAATTGGCCGAGATGAAGACAAGGTACCATGATGCTCGTCATCATTGCTTTGCATGGCAGCTGGGCCTGGACGGGATGAATTACAGAGTCAATGACGATGGCGAACCATCAGGAACTGCCGGTAAGCCCATTTACGGACAGATAAGAAGCAATGAGTTAAGTAATATCTTGGTGCTGGTTGTTCGCTATTTTGGAGGTACCAAACTTGGAGTCAGTGGGTTGATTAATGCATACAAAGCCGCAGCTGCCGATGCTTTGGCCAATTCAAAGATAGTAGAGCGGACTGTTAATAGTGTAATCAGCTTCCATTTTCCCTACGAGTCGCTTAATGATGTTATGAAAGTCATTAAGGAAGAAGCTCCTGAAATAATCCATCAAAAGTTTGACTTGTCGTGCAGTATAATTCTTTCAATTAGACAGAGTAGGGAAGAGGAACTTAGAGAAAGACTTAAGATGATTGATCATCTGGTTTTAGAATAAATACATCAGTATGATCCGGCAGGCAGAGGAGCTGATTCAAGCTGGTGAAAGATTCGAAAAGTAGTAAGGCCGGCTTCTATTTTAACATTAATATCTTCATTCTCTACCTTGCCCTGGATACGTCGCTGTTGGAGAGTCAGCGTTTGCTCACCCGCCGGAAGCTGGACGCGCGTATAGTATAAGGCATAGGGCAGAGACTGCCAGTTACGTGTGTCGGCCTTTTCGGTCACCGCGTTCATTATACTGACAAGAGCCCCCAGGTTTTCATTTTCATTTCTGGTAATCTGCTCTATTGCCTGTTTGGTTGCAATACGTAAAATATTATTACCTATTTCTCGCATCATTCGATCCTTAAGTGACTGAAAAGCAATGCCATTGATGTTTTGAGCTAATTCAAGCTTATATTGTTGATTGCCATGTACCAATTGAGCCTCCGAGAATGCAAGCGGACGTTCCACATATTTGGGAAAGGCAAGCCTGATAAGCGACAGATCCTTGAGTTGAGCCTGGCTCGAGGCCGATTGATTGCCAAGAAAAATGGGATAGCTAAGACCGAGCTCATTGCTTCCAAATATCATTTGGCTGCCCGAAACTCCCATATTAGTAAGGTTTAGACTCCATTCAGATTTAACCGGCCCCATCCCGTTCATCCAAATATAAACCAAATCACCCTTGCCGCTAAGCATTTCAGGAGCAGAGAGGGCAAATTTATCCTCATAATATCTGAGCTCATTATGAAAGCCTGTTTTCCTGGCACAATACAGTAAGTCAAGTTTTAACTGTTGAGGAGGCTGAACACCAAAAAGCTCTGAATATTCATTTTCATAAATATCCAGAGCATTTCTATAGGCAATAAAAGCATTATTATAATCACCAGTTGCCTGATAAATCAGACCCATCAGATTATGCGCAAAAGCATCGCGTGCATAGCGACTCTTGTTTTCCTTATAATCCTCATTAAACTCCATCAGACGGATGTTTATCCTGCGGCATTCGACTATTGCGCTTTCATAATCATACATCGCGATATAGTTGAAGGCTTTGTAGAAGTGAATCATTATAGCTTCAAAGTCTTCAGGACGATATGGCCGAACCATAGGATTGGAAACCAAGGCCAAAGCCTCGGTTCCAATCGATTTACGGTAGTCTTCAATATAGTAATCGGCCATATTGAAGTAGGAGTTACTCTCCTCATTTTCGCCGAGCATAAAATGCACCAGGCCACGATTCATATAATATAGAACCCGGTGATTATTCTCAGGCCATTTTTTGTTTTTTTCAAGCTCCTTAATGGCAGACTGAAAATCTCCCGCAGCAATATTTTCCTGTACAGCAATAGTTTTTTGGTAAAAACTGGCACAGGAACTCAACATTAGCGTAGCGCTAACAACTAAGGCTAATGTGAAAAGTTTAGGAAAATTTCGCCCTTGATTCATAAGTAGCTGCCTTTGAACAACTTAAAAAATAAGTGTTAATTAGTAATGTATTTACGAATCCTTTTATCTCCTATCCAAACAACTTCACTGGTTTCAAGGTCTGTAAGCTCAAGGTTAACCTGATAATAGGTAACTTTTTCCTTTTTGTAGCTGTCAACTATTGAATTAATATCGCCGTTAAGCATGTAATCGGCTCCCAGCTCTAAACCCCAGCGTTTTGCCGTTTCGACGGAAGCGAAATCCTGTTGCGAAGCACGCTCCTGGCGAAGCTCCTCGCGTTTGTCGCCTGCCTGCACCAGACGAACCCTGCCGCTATTAATAAATGAGCGCTCCACGTCCTTTATAAAGGTTTCAGCGCTAATGTGTTCATGCGATTTGTTATACACAAGTCCGACAATTACCACCGGCCTTTCGCCCGTTGCCCTAACATGATTATCGAGCCATCCGGCGTTGAGGATTTGCTCAACCATAGCATCGGCAGTCATGCGTGAGTCAGAATCATTCCATCGACCGCTAAGGTCTATGGTTTCTTCAGTTCCGATACGTTCTATTTTACGGGTGTTGCAACTTTGAAAGCTGAAACCCAGTAGTAACACTGCTGCGAGAATAAAATGCTTCATATTAAAAACTGTTTGTTAAACATTAAGATCTATAATCCTATTAAGTTCTCGTATCAAAAGCCATACCAAATATATACCCGATTTTAGCAATTAAGGTTTCCTAAATAGTGAGTAAGCTCATGCAAGAGTCGCTCAACTGAATTCTCCTTTATATCAATCATAAAGTCAAGCAACTTATCATAACTACCTGATTTACCCGCTTTAAACCCCGCTAGCGACATAGAACTAATCCATTCGATAGGGAAATGATAATATGTGTCAATTACAAGTAAGACATCGAACTTTTGATTACAAAACTCTTCAATATACTTACTATCGGGTTGAAAGAAAAAGTTGCACTCCTTAGAGCTAAAGAAATACCATGACTTGTCACTTATATAATCATTATCCATCTTTGGGTTGGGATAGTAGCCAATGGCATTTACACTCAAGGTGTTGGGAAAGGATTTTAGGCATTCCTTGATAAGCCTGTGGTTCTTCTTATCAGAGGCATCAAAGACAATTCCAAGGCTTTGCGCCTTATTAAGTCCTATTGCCCGAAGCTCCCGGTTCCTGCTCTTCAACTTTGAACTCAAGAGCATTGAGCCTATCTTTGTCCTGAATTTATTTAAAAAGTTCATCTATACTAATTAATTACAACTATATCATCTTAAACTGCCTTATTCATTGAGCAGCTTAAGAAATTGCTCTTCAGAAATAATACTGATATTTAGTTTCTTTGCTTTCTCAAATTTTGCTGGACCGACATTGTCTCCTGCTAGCAGGTAGCTGGTTTTTCCTGTTACTGATGAAACATTTTTCCCTCCATGAGCTTCTATCATTTCTTTTAGCTCATCGCGAGAACGGGAAAACACACCGCTGACAACAAAAGATAAGCCGGCAAGCTTGTCTGATTTAAGCTTATCCGAGCCTCCCTTTTCTTCCATTTGTAAGCCGAAAGAGCGCAGCCGGTCAACTAATTGCCTATTCTCATCTAAAGCAAAAAATGAGATTATTCCTGTAGCAATCTTTTCTCCTATTTCATCTATAGATAAAAGTTCCTCCAGGTCGGCACTTTGGATTTTATCCATGGAGCCAAGCGCAGAGGCAAGTTTTTTGGCAACAGTCTCGCCTACAAATCTTATTCCAAGAGCAAAAAGAACGCGAGCTAAAGGCACTTCTTTTGACTTTGCAATACCATTTATAATATTAGTGGCAGATTTTTCGCCTAGGCGTTCAAGCGAGGAGAGATCCGATACCTCAAGACGATATAAGTCGGAAACATCCTTAAGCAGCTTATTATCATACAAAAGAGCTATAGTCTCGCTCCCCAGACCTTCAATATCCATGGCACGGCGACTGATAAAATGCTCTATGCGGCCTTTGATCTGGGGAGGGCAATTCATAGAGTTTGGGCAACAATACGCTGCTTCTCCCTCGACGCGAACCAAAGGCGTGTTACAACCGGGACACATCCTAATAAACTTTAGCTTTTTGCTGGAAAAATCACGTTTGCTGACATCAACGCCGGTGATTTTAGGAATTATCTCGCCTCCCTTTTCAACCGAAACCATATCTCCTTCATGAAGATCAAGTGCTTCAATAATATCAGCATTGTGCAGGGACGCCCTTTTAACAGTAGTGCCGGCCAACTGAACCGCTTCCAGATTTGCCACGGGAGTGATAACCCCGGTTCGTCCCACCTGGAAATCAACAGAAACAAGGCGTGTAAATGCCGTTTCAGGTTTAAACTTATAAGAAATAGCCCAGCGGGGACTCTTTGCGGTTGAGCCTAACTCTTCACGCAAGGCAAGACTGTCAACTTTAATTACAGCACCGTCAATTTCAAAAGGAAGCTCTTTGCGCTTCTCATCCCAATAGTTGATAAACTCTTTAATTTCCTCAAAGCTCCTGCATAGGGCATAATGGGGAGAAACCCTAAAGCCCCAGTCGCTCGCTGCGGCAAAATTGTCAGCATGGCTATCGGAGGGAAGATTCTCGCTAACGAAATGGTAAACAAAGCACTCCAGGGGTCGCCTGGCAACCTGGGCACTGTTTTGAAGCTTAAGGGAGCCTGCAGCTGCATTCCGGGGATTAGCAAAGAGAGCTTCGCCGGCTTCCTCACGAGCCAAATTCAGTTGCTCGAAACCCTTTTTTGATATAAAAATCTCCCCTCTAGCCTCAAGTGTTGGCGGGAAACTGCCTTTAAGTTGAAGAGGAATACTCTTTATGGTCTTAACGTTTTGTGTAACGTCATCACCCGTCACCCCATCACCGCGGGTAAGCCCGTTTACCAGTCGCCCATCCTCATAGTTCAATGAAATAGCAGTCCCGTCATACTTTAGTTCACACACGAATTCAACAGAACGCCCCACCGACCTTAGCACCCGGTCTATAAAATCACGTAATTCTTCAATTGAATAACTATTAGCAAGCGAAAGCATCGGGGATTTATGAGAAACCTGCTTGAATTCCTGACTTAAATCGCTTCCAACTCTGAGTGAAGGACTATTGCTGTCGTACAGAAGGGGATACTCACTCTCCAGTTTAATAAGTTCAGCCATTTTTTTGTCATAATCGAAATCAGAAATTTCGGGGCTGTTCTTAATATAATAGAGATAATTATGGTGATGCAGCTCTTCACGTAAGCTTATTATTGCTGCATGAGCACTCTTCTGTTCCATAAATAGCTTTGTTTCCAAAAATGTTATGGTAACAAAAATACAATTTTAAAGGACATTTGTTGGCAATCTAGCCTTTAATTTATCAATAGCTACGCGAGCCTTTTTGAAAGAAAGAGACAAGCCGTGATTTGATTGTTTCAGACAGTGGCACGAGCAAGCGCGAGGCCATAAGGCCAAGTAAACGTGCCGGTTTTAGCTCTTCCCCGAGTTTTAGCAAGGACAAATCCAGCTTTGTACGCGCCAGGCGGCTCTCGTAAGAAAGTCTGATTTTTTCGTTTGACAACTCAACAAATGAGCCGATTCTTTTATAGGGATGCGTACTTCTATTCATCGCCATCAAGTTTTGGGAAAAACATTCTGATAAAAGTCCGGATAAGGGGGCGTTCTATGCAAGTGCGTCTAAGCAAGTAGAATACAAGCACTAAAAGCAGATAAAAACCTGCTACAATTGCAAAACCCCAACCATAAGAACCAAGTAATTCGCCCAGGAATAATGCTCCGGCCAGCGAGATAAACAACAACACGAAGAGTAGAAGATACATTATCCCCAACTTAAGGGCAAAGCCCGCTGTAAAGCGCGACAACTCCTCAACTAAGTGAAGTTTAAATAAATCTATACGCTTTTCAAGGTAGCTTTCAAAGTCCTTTTTCACATCCTTAAGATGCTCATTTATATTATCCTGAATCATTAGCTTTCTTTTCTATATTCAGCTGTAAGGTGAGCAATTCTGTTTTCAATCTCTTCAATTCTCTTTTTTATGTCCTCTTTGAGTTCTCCGCCCTTTTCTTTTAATTTGATTTTCAAAGATTCAAGCTCTTCCTCAAGGTTTCCTATTGTTCTTTTGATGTCCTTACGTGTGTCTTCTCCGCTTTTCGGCGCATACAACAGAGCAAGGACAGCTCCAATGGCAGCTCCTGCCAACAATCCTCCAAAAAATGATCCTGCTGATTTCATATTATCTGATTTTAAATTAAATATTTGATAGTTCAACACCATGATATAACTTATAAATATAGTTTTTTTCGAGCAAAAAGTCAAGTTATTATTCTCGTCTGTCAATATCACAGCCTCCGTTGAATTCATTTTTCGGTTTTTTCACTCCCTCGAATTAAGCAATAACCGAGCCTTTATTTTATCTTTACAATTGCAAATAGAAAAATATTATGGAGAATAGCCTCGACAACATACCGCTTAGTGACAGGCGGGAGATTCTAAGTGCATATCGTAATCTACTCCGGGTCAGCACTGATATTCTGCAATGGGAGGACATTAAGCTTATTCGGGAAGCCATTGAGCTTTCTATGCAAAAGACCGGTTTTGAGCGCCATCCATCCGGCAAGCTTCTAATTGTTCACTCCCTTGAGGTAGCCAGGGTTACAGTTGAAGAGGTGGGGCTGGGTAAGACCTCACTAATTTGTGCTCTTCTCTACGAGCTTATAAGAAGTTCAGGAACTACCAAAGAAGAGGTTGCCAGAATGTTTGGCAGCCAGGAAGCTACAATAATGGAAGGTTTGGTTAAGGTTTATGATTTATACAAGACCAACGCATCCATCAAATCGGAAAATTTCAGAAAACTGCTTCTTATGTTTGCCGGCGATATGCGCGTTGTGTTGATTATAATAGCCGACCGGCTTTCCACCATGCGATCGCTTTCCAATTACAGCATAGATGAGCAGCTTTCTATTTCGTCGGAGGTGTCTTACCTGTATGCACCAATGGCGCATCGTCTGGGCTTGTATTCCATCAAATCTGAGATGGAGGATTTGGTGATGAAATATTCCGACCGCGAAACATATAAATTTATAGCTAAAAAGCTTAACGAAACTAAGCGTGCCAGGGATAAGTATATTAAGGAGTTTATAGAGCCTTTAAAACAAGAACTTAAAAGGAATGGTTTAAAGTTTGACATTAAGGGTCGTACCAAAACCATTCATTCCATCCACAATAAGATGAAGAAGCAAAATGTTGAATTCGAGCAAGTTTACGACCTCTTTGCCATTCGTGTTATTGTTGAAAGTGAGCAGAGAAATGAAAAGGCTGATTGCTGGAAGGTATATTCTATTGTTGCCGATAAATATCAGCCTAATCCACGTAGGATGCGCGATTGGCTTTCTGTGCCCAAAAGCAACGGTTACGAATCTTTACATACAACAGTGCTGGGGCCCGATAATAAATGGGTTGAGGTTCAGATCAGGTCAAAGCGAATGGATGAAGTTGCTGAGCGAGGGCTTGCGGCACACTGGAAATATAAGGGAATAAAAGGAGACGGAGGTCTTGATACCTGGCTGGAGAATGTCAGGGAAGTACTTGAAAACCCGGAGCTTAATGCCGTTGATTTGATTGATGACTTTAAGCTAAACCTCTATGATGAAGAAGTATTTGTATTTACCCCCAAAGGTGATTTAATTCGTTTGCCCAAGGGAGCCACCGTTCTGGATTTTGCATTTGATATTCACACCGAAGTAGGCAAAAAATGTGTAGGTGCCCAGGTAAACGGCAAAAATGTACCTATAAAGCATCAGCTGAATAACGGAGACCACGTATCGGTTAACACCTCCTCATCGCAGGTGCCCAAGCAGGATTGGCTTAGTATTGTAGCTACTTCCAGGGCTAAAACGAAGCTAAAGCAGGCACTGCGGGAAATGCAATACAAAGAATCGGAGATAGGCAGGGAAACCCTGGTACGGCGACTAAAAAACTGGAAACTTGAATTGACCGACCAACTTATCTCGCAGTTGGTAAAGCATTTCAGGTACAAAAGTGTGCATGACCTATTCAGGGATATAGCACTGGAAAAGCTTGATGTTGTAGCTGTAAAGGAGTTTATTCAAAGTCAGGAACGTAAGGAACAAGAACGTGAAACAGCTGAGAGTCTTAACTCAATACGCAGTGCCGGAAATTTTGTGACGCCCCAGCTTGAGGAGGCTGAAATCTCTGAGGGAGAAGTGTTATTGATTGATAGAAACCTTACCAATGTTGATTATAAGCTGGCGAAATGTTGTAATCCGATTTTTGGTGATGATGTATTTGGCTTTGTCACTGTATCAGGAGGGATAAAAATACATAGGTCAAACTGTCTAAATGCACCTGAGTTGCGCAACAAATACGCTTACCGTATAGTTAAAGCGCAGTGGACAGGTGAGGCCTCAGGCAGTTACCAGGCAGCAATCAGAGTTGTTGGTGAAGATGATATAGGAATAATAAGCAATATCTCTTCGGTTATTTCAAAGGATCAGAAGATAAAAACACGTTCCATTTCGGTTGATAGTAATGAAGGTTTATTTGAAGGAACGATTTCGGTGTTTGTAAATAATAATCAAGCCCTTAATGGTTTAATAAAAAAAATAAAAGGAATAAGGGGTATCAAGTCGGTCTCCCGTCTTGACGGGTATGGCGGGTGATTTTTTGTTGGAATAGCAGCAATAAATATTGTATATTGCTATACAGTAAGCTAAAATCTAATAGCCATGGAAGAAAAAATAGTTACACTGGCAACAAACAGCTATCAGCATGCCCATATTTTAAAAAGCATACTTGAAGCCGAAGGAATAGAATGCTTTCTTCAAAACGCTAATGTTATAGAAGGCGCTTTCAATATGAGTGTAAAAATCCGGATTCGTGAATCTGACCTTGAAGAAGCCATCAGGATAATAGAACAGATTGAGTTGAGCGGCATCGAAAAGCTTGATGAGAAGAAAGCCGGACGTCCACAAAAGCCCAGAATCTTGTTACCGGTCGATTTTAGTGATTATTCTGATAAAGCCGCCGATATGGCTCTTGAATGGGCCGGCAGATTAAAGGCTGAAATAACAGTTTTGAATGTCTATTTTAACCCGATTCTGAACACTCTTCCATTCTCGGAGGCTTATGTTTACGATACCAATCTTGATCAGCTTTTGGTAGATAATGAACAGCAGGCAGAGTCGGATATGCAAGAGTTTATCAAAAAGTTTAAGGATAAGCGTAAAAGCCTTGGTGCCGAGAATATCGTTATAAAGCATAAATTAGTCAGGGGAGTTGCAGAAGATGAGATAATAAGGTTTAGTGAAGATTATAATCCTACTCTTATAATATTAGGGACCAGGGGAAGGGATAGAAAGGCGAGCGATTTGATAGGCAGCGTTACAGCAGAGGTGATGGAGATGGCGCGGGCTCCTGTATTGGCAGTTCCGGAAGATTTTCACTTCCAGGGCATAGACAAGATTAAGAATGTACTTTACGCGACAAATTTTGAAGAATCTGATTTTAAGGCATTGGATAAGTTGGAGAAAATCGTCAAGCCATTGGATGTCAGAATCTTCTTTGTTCACGTAGGACCGCAAGCCGACAGTCAATGGGACAGGTTGAGGCTTGACGGATTGAAAAACTATATGAAAAAGCGTTTTCCGGATACGGATGTAGTATGCGACTATATTGAAAATGAAGATTTCTGGATTGGTCTGGAAGGCTTTATTCACGATAAGAAGATAGATATAATAAGTTTCACCACCCGCAGAAGAAACTTGTTTTCACGACTTCTTAATCCTTCTGTGGCTAAAAAGATGTTGTTTCACACCAACACTCCCATGTTGGTGTTTCACCAAAGGGCGATATAAGCAGCAGAATAAGCAATAAAAGAGCTTTATATACAAGATATAGACAATGGCATTTAAATTAGTTGGGAGTCATCAAAAACCGGAGAAGAGGCGGGTCATGCACAGCATAATTATCCCTTTCATGGTAGTTCTGCTAATGTTTTCAGTACAGCTGATTTCATCCTTGGAGGAGTGGGATATTTCGTTTTTGGGTGTTAAACCACGAAGCTTGCAAGGGCTTCCCGGTGTTTTGCTCTCTCCCTTTATTCATGCCGGGTGGCAGCATTTTTTTAATAATGCAGTATCTTTCTCAGTGCTTGCAGTAACTCTATTCTACTTTTATAGGGAGATAGCCTACCGGGTTTTTGGGGTAATCTATTTAATGGCAGGTCTTTGGTTATGGGTTGGAGGCAGAGATGCCTGGCACATTGGTGCAAGCGGTTTGGTTTATGGTTTGGCTTCCTTTCTATTTGTAAGCGGAGTTATTAGAAAGCATATTCCCTTAATGGCGGTATCCTTGTTTGTTGTGTTTCTGTATGGAAGTCTGGTCTGGGGGATGTTTCCTCTTGCTTATAATATGCCACATTCCTGGGAAGGACATTTTTGGGGCTTTATAGCCGGGGTAGTGGCAGCAATCGTGTATCGCAAAGATGGGCCGCAGAAACCCCCGCCTCCTTTTGATGATGAAGATGAAGAAGAAATTATCAGAGAATTACCCGGCGAGCATAAAAGCGGGCAATTATGAGGTGAGTTAACAAGGAGAGATAATATCCCTGTCTTTTATCCTGCCATATTCACCTGCTCTATTCTTGGTTTACCAATAATTGAACAGCTTCAAAAGAGTCGATGATCTTGATGGCTTCATCAAAGGATTCGGCTTTCATAGCTTCATTCCTTAAATTCAAAGCGCCCGGGAAGTCTGAAAGGTAAATTTTAAAGAAGCGCCGCAGGAGGTGAAAGTTGCGACTTTCGCCCCAGGCATCGTGAAATAGCCTTAGATGAAGCCGCATAGTATCTAAGCGCTCTTTTATGCCAATCTTACTCTTATCAGTATTAAAAAGCCAGGGGTTTTTAAATATTCCACGACCAATCATAGCCCCGTCCGTTTTATAAAACAAAGTCTTGTTCATAGCATCCTTAAGCGATTCAATATCACCATTGCCTATAATTATTATGTCCGGGACAAGCTCATCTCTCAGGCTTACGGCTTTAGCTATCTCAGCCCAATCAGCCGATCCATCCGACATCAGTTTCTGAATTCTACCATGAATAATAAGAGCATCAGGCCTCTGATGAAGCAAGAAGGATATCCAGCGCTCAGTATCAACACGGCCTACACCCAGACGGGTTTTTATGCTTAAGGGCAATTTGGAGGCTTCTCGTGTGGCTGCTATTATTTCTCCGGCAAGGCCTTCCGAATTAATCAAAGCCGCACCACTGCCATGGGCAACAACGTTTTTTACAGGACAGCCCATATTAATATCTATGCCGTCGAAGTCATACTCCTCACTTATATAAGCCACTGCCTTTGAGAACTTTTCCGGCTTATTGCCCCATACCTGAGCAATAATTTTGATACCCATAGATTTAAGTAACTGTCTCTCGCTATTGGAGATATGCAAGCGATAGTTGACCTTGTCGCGGCCAATAGGATGGCTTAAGCCATCGGTGGAGGTAAATTCTGTAAATAAAACGTGAAGTTTAGAAGCTGAGGACATGCGCATCACCAGCTCACGAAAGGCTGTATCCGTAACATCTTCCATTGGAGCCAGCATAAACAGGGGCTTTATGGACTTATGCCAAAAGTTTTCTTTAATTTCCATTATTGATTATTGTTTTGCTATTTACGCACAGGTTTTTCGGAAATTAGCTTATCCCGGTATTCTTTTTGATTCCGAGGCTTGGTTTTTTAAATTGTGATAACACTCTTCACTGCAGCAGCCTTCATACTTTTCGCGACATTCATCGCATTGAATAACCAAATCGTGACAAGGATTATAATTGCAGTTGACATGCTCGTCACAGGGCTTACCACATTGGTGACATTTACTCAAAACATGAGGAGTCACACGCTCGCCAAGACGTTCATCAAACACGAAGTTTTTACCTATAAAGCGCAATTGCAATCCGGCCTGCTTTATTTCTGATGCATAAGCTATGATACCACCGTGCAGCTGATTAACATCTTTAAAACCGTAGTGCTTCATCCATGCGCTTGCCTTTTCACAGCGCACTCCACCCGTGCAATACAGAAGAATCTTTTTGTCTTTTTTGTCGGATAGGAGCTCCACCACAGTTTCTACCTCCTCACGAAAGGTTTCTGAATCAGGACAAATAGCGTTAATAAAGCGACCCACTTCACTTTCGTAGTTATTGCGCATATCAACCACCACGACGTCTTTCTTTTGCGACAATTCATGGAATTCAACAGGAGAGAGGTGCTTTCCTACATTGCTGACATCAAAAAGTCTTTCGTTGAGTCCGTCGGCTACTATCTTGGGCCTAAGCCTTACTATAAGTTTTAAGAAAGAGTGAGACTTATCCTCAAGTGCATATTTTATAGGCATATCTTTCAAGAGCTTCTGTTCTTGCAAATATGCCAAAAAGGCTTCCATATTGTGTTCCGGGACACTCATTTGAGCGTTAATACCTTCGTTGGCAATATAGACGCGCCCGTAGCAGGCCAAAGAGTCAAAAGCCTTATATAAGCTATCCCTGAAGGTCCCGGGATCTTTTATATCAACATAACGATAGAAAGATACAGTCTGCCGTTTAAAACCTTCAGCATTAATACGCGCCAACAATTCAGGCTTACTTAGCTTATTGTAAAGTGACATTTTTTTTTTGCAAAGATAAGAGTTTTAGGATAAATTTATCCTAAAATGCCAAATGCAAAGATTTTTTTG
Source organism: Marinilabiliaceae bacterium UBA5488 (assembly GCA_002427105.1). Lineage (GTDB taxonomy): Bacteria > Bacteroidota > Bacteroidia > Bacteroidales > Marinilabiliaceae > Geofilum. The sequence goes on from DIPM01000029.1 coordinate 12,948, forward strand.
AACCACAATCATAGCTGATTGTTTTAAACTAACAAGATGGCGTGACCTGCTGCCGCTGTAGTCATGGCTGATTTCGACGGCATAAAATAGGTCACGCCACTTTAATTTTGGCTCAAATGTGCAAAATATTAAAGAAAAAACAAGCTTATCAAAGATCTTTTCCTTTCCGCGACTTTTTAAAACACAAAAATATACTTGCGATAACAGCAAATTAAAAATCTTTTGGCATCTTTACGTCCAAATTACAGCCTGTAAAAGCAGGGCAAGCATTCAAAATAGCAGCAGAAATTGTTGAAGATATGAGGAGTCGTTCCGAAATCAAATACCTGAGCTTATTGGGTTTATCACTTACGGTGGTTATAGCCATACAGTATAGGGGTAGTGGTGAAGGAAGTGTAGAGCCGGCCGACGCCAAAGGGCGACATATATATATAGTATCGGCTGATTATTTAAAAGCTGCATTTAAGTCCTCATCGTGCTATAACCCAGTTTTCTCCCCGAGTTACAAGCAGCAGGTATTTAGCGTGTTGCAACATCCTCTTGAACTGATAGTTAAGCTAAAGCCTGGCCATCCCAGTCTCTTAAAAAGACTTGAAAAATTAAACAATCAGCAAGATAGCAGCACAGAATCGGACATTGACTTTGCTTCTCTATTATTAGAATCGGAGCTTTCAGTCTCGTCTTTGAAGGGAAGAATATTTAATTCAGCCAATATCTCATTCTCAGAGGGCAGCAGGATGTTGAACAGCCCTGTTCGTGCCGGACCTCTTGTTTAATTCTCAACTTATTGCTCCATCCTTGAGCAAGTATTCTTTTTTTTAATATAATAACTATATCCGATTGTCCTATTTTGACTTACGGATAGTAATCTTAAGTGAAATGAGTGTTGTAAACAATATACTCTCAATGTTTCTTGGCGATAAGTCAAAACGCGATATGAAAGAGCTTATGCCATACGTTGAGCAAGTAAAAAGCATCTATCCTGAGATAGAAAAGCTGACAAATGACGGACTACGCGAGCGCGCCACACTGCTCAAACAAAGGATAGCTGATTCGTATGCTGCCGAGCAGATCAGAATCGACGAGCTAAAAGCCTCAATAGAGCGCGACAATCCCGATGTTGACCAAAGGGAGAAGATTTATGAGGAGATAGACAGGATAGAGGATGAGATAACTGCCAAACTGGAAGATTCGCTTAATAATGCTCTTCCGGAAGCATTTGCAATTATCAAAGACACGGCTCGTCGTTTTTCTGATAATAAATCAGTTGAAGTTAGTGCTAACCAGTTTGACAGGGACTTAGCCGCCACTCGTGAGTTTGTTACTATTAAAGGCGATAAGGCTTACTATAGCAATACATGGATAGCCGGTGGTAATGAAGTAAGCTGGGATATGGTTCACTACGACGTACAGCTTTTTGGCGGTGTAGTTTTGCATCAGGGAAAAATTGCCGAAATGGGCACAGGTGAAGGTAAAACCCTTGTTGCAACCCTACCGGTATTTCTAAACGCCCTTAGTGGTCGCGGAGTACATGTTGTGACTGTCAATGATTACCTTGCCAAGCGTGACTCGGAGTGGATGGGGCCAATTTTCATGTTTCATGGACTGAGCGTTGATTGCATTGATAAGCATCAACCCAACTCAACTGAGCGTCGCCAGGCCTACAGAGCAGACATAACCTACGGTACGAATAACGAATTTGGTTTTGACTACCTGCGTGATAATATGGCCGTATCGCCTGACGACCTGGTTCAACGAAAGCATAACTACGCGATAGTTGATGAAGTTGACTCGGTTTTGATAGATGACGCCCGAACTCCCCTTATTATATCGGGACCTATCCCGAAAGGAGACGATCAGCTCTTTCTTGAGCTGCGTTCAAAAGTTGAAAAGCTGGTTGAGGCTCAGCGCAGCCTGACCTCTCATTTGCTTTCTGATGCTAAACAAAAGCTTAAATCAGACGACTCTAAAGTACAGGAAGAAGGCTTTTTATTGCTTCTCAGGTCGTTTAAAGGAATGCCCAAGAGCAAACCATTAATTAAGTTTTTAAGCGAGCCGGGAATGAAGGCGGGAATGATAAAGACAGAAAACTTCTACATGCAGGAGAATAATAAAAACATGCATGTAGTAACCGATCCCCTTTATTTTGTAATTGATGAAAAGACCAACTCCGTAGAATTAACCGATAAGGGTATCGATTTGATTACAGGCTCCTCAGAAGATCCACAGTTCTTTATTTTGCCTGATATTGGCTCTGAAATAGCAAATTTAGAAAAATCCGAACTTTCCGATGAAGATAAGTTGCTGAAAAAGGATGAGCTGATGCAAAGCTACTCGGTCAAATCTGAACGAGTTCATACAGTTAGCCAGCTTTTGAAGGCCTACGCAATGTTCGAAAAGGACGTAGAGTATGTTGTAATCGACAATAAGGTAAAGATTGTTGACGAGCAGACCGGCCGAATTATGGAGGGACGTCGTTATTCTGACGGATTGCATCAGGCTATAGAAGCAAAAGAGCGGGTAAAGGTAGAAGCTGCCACTCAGACCTACGCCACCATTACATTGCAGAATTATTTCCGTATGTACCACAAGTTGGCCGGTATGACGGGTACTGCCGAGACTGAGGCAGGTGAGCTTTGGAATATCTACAAGCTTGATGTGGTGGTGATACCCACAAATCGCCCTATTCAGCGTAAGGATATGAACGACAAGGTTTACAAAACCAAGCGCGAGAAATACAATGCAGTAATAGATGAAATTGTAGCGCTTGTTGAAGCCGGACGACCAGTTCTTGTAGGTACAACCTCAGTTGAAGTCTCCGAGTTGCTTAGCCGTATGTTAAAACTCAGGGGAATAACACATAACGTACTGAATGCCAAGCTTCACCAGCGTGAAGCTGATATTGTGGCAGAAGCAGGTAAGAAAGGCGTTGTAACTATTGCTACCAATATGGCAGGTCGTGGTACCGACATCAAGCTTTCGCCAGAGGTAAAAGCTGCGGGGGGACTTGCAATTGTAGGTACCGAGCGTCACGAGTCGCGTCGTGTGGATCGCCAGTTACGCGGTCGTGCCGGGCGTCAGGGGGATCCGGGTTCATCCCAGTTTTTTGTTTCTTTAGAGGATGATTTAATGCGTCTTTTCGGGAGCGACCGCTTGGTTAAATATATGGACAGGCTCGGTGTTGAGGATGGAGAGATGATTCAACACAGCATGATAACCAAATCTATCGAGCGAGCGCAGAAAAAAGTAGAAGAGAACAACTTTGGAATCCGTAAGCGTTTGCTAGAGTACGATGATGTTATGAACTCCCAGCGTGAGGTTATATACACCAAGCGTCGGCGTGCCTTGTATGGTGAACGTATGCATGTTGAGATATCAAATATGATGTACGACACCGTTGAAGGTCTAATAGCAGACTATCAGGACTCAGGAGATTTTGAAACCTTCAAAATGGAGCTAATCCGTATCTTCTCAACCGAAATTCAGTATTCAGCAGAAGACTTTGCCAATGAAAAGCCGCTCGAACTCACTGAGAAAATACACAGTCAGGTATGGAAAGGCTATCAAAGAAAGAAGGAGATTATCGCACGACAAGCTACTCCCGTGATTAAAAACGTGTATGAAACTAAGGCTGAAATATATGAAAATATCGTAGTACCAATTTCAGACGGACATCGCATTTACCAGATCACCACAAATCTGAAAAAAGCCTATGAAACAGAAGGTTTAGAATTATCCAAATCCTTTGAGAAGGCTATAATGCTTATCACAATTGATGAGGCCTGGAAGGAGCATCTGCGTGAGCTTGATGATTTAAAACAAGCCGTACAGAATGCCTCTTATGAGCAAAAAGACCCCTTGTTGATTTACAAGTTTGAGTCATTCAACCTTTTCAAGGCAATGATAGATAAGAACAACAAGAGTATTGTGGCTTCGCTTGCAAAGGCACATATTCCAATCCGCGATGCAAGTCAGGTTCGTCAGGCTAATCAATCTAGGAGGACAGATTTGAGTAAGCTTCGTACGCAAAAAGACGATCCGGGAGCCGGCTCTCAAGGTTATAGCAGACAGCCGGGTGAGGGTATGCCGCCCAAGGCTCAAGTTGTTCAGCCAATTAGAGCAGAGAAGAAGGTCGGCCGCAATGAGCCTTGTCCTTGTGGCAGTGGCAAGAAGTACAAACAATGTCATGGAAAATAGTATATAACCTAAAAACAAAGTATTATGATACTATTCAGTTATATTACATGGGCTCCCGACCCTGAGATATTCTCGCTGGGACCTCTATCTATCCGTTACTACGGTCTCTTTTTTGCCATTGCTTTTATCTTATCATATTATATAGCAGAAAGGATGTTCAGGCGTGAAAACGCTCCTGAAGATTGGATGGACAAGCTCTTTGTTTATGTTATTGTTGCCACCATTGTTGGGGCGCGTTTGGGTCATGTTTTCTTTTATGGATGGGACTACTACTCACAACATTCGGAAGATATACTTAAGATTTGGGAGGGAGGACTCGCTAGTCACGGAGGTGCGATAGGTATATTGATAGCAATTTGGCTTTATTCAAAAAAAGTGACCAAGCGTTCTATGCTTTGGACACTTGACAAGATGGTAATACCGGTGGCTTTGGCCGGGATGTTTATCCGCCTTGGTAACCTGATGAACTCAGAAATAGTAGGAAGCGTAACCACTCTTCCCTGGGGTTTTATTTTCTTGAAGGCACATGGTGTCGAGAATCCGGAATTACCGCGACACCCTTCACAGATATATGAGGCTATCTGTTATCTGATCACCTTTGTTATTCTAATGTATATGTATTGGCGGAAGAATGCCGGAGAGCGCCCCGGTTTGATTTTCGGCTCATTCCTTATAGGAATTTTTGGCAGCCGGATATTAATTGAATTTCTCAAAGAAGATCAGGAGGCATTTGAAGCCGCGATGGCGCTTAATATGGGTCAGATATTAAGCATCCCCTTTGTGCTTCTGGGTATATTTTTAATTTACAGGGCACTCACGAGTCCAAAGGTTGACGTTATGATTTCGCAAACCAGGAGGGAAAAAAGAAACAAGAAATAAAATGCAGGCTGAAATAATCACAATAGGCGATGAACTACTTATAGGTCAGGTTGTTGATACCAACTCGGCCTGGATGGGTCGGGAACTTAACAAGGTAGGTATCACGGTTCACAGGATTAGCTCTGTTAGCGATACAGAGGAAGATATATTAGCCATTCTGAAGGAAGCCGTGTCCAGAACGCCTATTGTACTTATTACAGGGGGACTGGGACCCACACGGGATGATATTACCAAGGCAGCTCTATGTAAGTTTTTCAACACCAGATTAGTCTTCAACGAAGAGGTTTATTCCGATGTAGAGAACTTTTTGAAGAATAGGGTACATAGAATCAATACGATGAATCGCGATCAGGCAATGGTTCCGGAGGCCTGTACAGTGATACGTAATAAGATTGGCACGGCTCCCATAATGTGGTTTAGAACAAGTAAGGGAGTCGTTGTCTCAATGCCTGGAGTGCCCTCGGAGATGAAGGATGCTATGCAAAGCTCTATTATTCCCCGGATAGCTAATGAATTTGTCTCAGAGGTTCTGATACACAAGACAGTTCATATTTTTGATATTCCCGAGGCCATGCTTGCAGAGAGGCTAAGCGGGTGGGAAGATGAGTTAGCTGCAAATATTAAAGTAGCCTACCTGCCCCAGGCAGGCAAAATCAGGTTGCGTTTAAGCGGCAAGGGTAATGACAGGGATAAACTTGAAAGGCTTATTAATGAAGCAATTGATAAGCTTTTTGTGATTGTAGGGGATAATATTTTTGGTTTTGATGAGCAGCTTGCGGAGGCGGAGCTTATAAAGCTCTTAAGGAATAAAGCCGCCACGATTAGCTGTGCCGAAAGTTGTTCAGGAGGATACCTGTCACATTTGTTTACATCCGTTCCCGGCGCATCCGATGTTTTCGCGGGTGGGATAGTTGCCTATTCCAATAAAGTCAAAGAGGAGCAATTAGAGGTGGCTCACAGTTTAATAGAGCAAGAGGGAGCTGTTAGCAAAGCAGTGGTTGAAGCCATGGCACTTGGTGCCTGCAAGGTGCTTCACAGCGACTACGCTATAGCCACCTCTGGCATCGCCGGTCCATCAGGGGGCAGTTCTGCCAAGCCTGTCGGAACGGTATGGATTGCTTGGGCTACAAAGGATAAGGTAGTAAGTCGTCTTTTTAATTTTGGGGATGGTCGTGAACGAATAATAAAGCGCAGCGGGGATGCAGGAGTGATTTTGTTGAAGCAAATGATAGAAAAGAAAGAATTGTAGCAGCAAAAACAGGTCTATCAGGCAGAAAAAAAGCGTTATTAGGGATAAATTTAAGGATTAAGTATTTGCATTATTGAAAAAAAATAGCGTATTTTGCGCTCTGTTTGAAAAACGAAGATAAAAAGCGATCAAGAAATGTCAAAAGTTTGTGAAATAACCGGAAAGAGCTTTATGGTTGGGAATAATGTGTCTCACTCAAAAAGACGTACCAAAAGAAGATTCAATGCAAATCTCTTCAATAAGAAATTCTATTTACCTGAGGATGATCGTTGGATCAGTTTGAAGATTTCGGCTGCCGGCTTGCGTTACATTAACAAAGTTGGTGTACATGCAGCAATCAAAACGGCCAAAGAAAAAGGATACTTAAGTGCAAAAAAATAATAAGAGAGGGTAGAACAAATGGCTAAAAAAGGTAAAGGTAACCGCATCCAGGTAATACTGGAATGCACAGAACATAAGGAAAGCGGACTACCCGGAACTTCCAGGTATATCACCGTTAAGAACAGAAAAAATACGCCTGACAGAATGGAGTTGAAAAAATTCAATCCAATTTTGAAGCGTATGACAGTACATCGTGAAATCAAGTAATTATTAAGTTATGGCAAAGAAATCAGTAGCTACCCTGCAAAAGGGAGCGGGAAAAGGACATACCCGTGTTATTAAGATGGTAAAATCAGAAAAGACCGGAGCCTACTCTTTCCATACGGAAATGGTTGTTAATGACATGGTTAAAGATTTTTTCAACAAAAAATAAGCGGATTATCCGTGAGATACCAGAGCCTTCTTAGAGATAAGAGGGCTTTGTTATTTTTAGCAAAAGCTCAAAGATGCTGCTATGATAATCCAATAATTAACTATATTTTTGCTCTTTCTCGTTATAGCTTGCAGCTTAGCTAAAAGGTTTTTAGTTAAGGTATTATAAATCAGAATCATGGGAATATTTGGTGCTTTTAATAAGGCAAAGAAGGATAAATTAGATGCTGGTCTCTCCAAAACCAAAGAGAGCGTTTTCCAGAAACTTACTCGTGTGGTCGTTGGCAAATCCAAGGTTGACGATGAGATTCTGGATGAGTTGGAAGAAGTCCTAATCAGTTCTGATGTTGGTGTTGATACCACTATCAAGATAATAGAGCGTATAGAAGATCGGGTGATGCGCGATAAGTTCATAAATGCAGCAGAGCTTGATAAGATACTTAAAGAAGAAATCACGGCCCTTTTAAAGGAGAATGAAGCAAACGAAGATGGTGATTTTGAGATTCCCGGCAATGTAAAACCCTACGTTATTATGGTCGTAGGAGTTAATGGAGTAGGAAAGACCACAACCATTGGTAAACTTGCGCATAAGTTTAAGTCGGCCGGTAAGAGTGTTCTTTTGGGTGCTGCCGATACCTTCCGTGCAGCGGCCATTGATCAACTTGAAATATGGGCTGAAAGGGTTGGCATCGAGGTAGTAAAGCAAAAAATGGGTGCAGATCCGGCATCTGTAGCATTCGACACCATCTCATCAGCCAAGGCCAACAATATCGATGTAGTGATTATAGACACAGCCGGTCGCCTTCATAATAAGGTAAACCTGATGAATGAGCTATCAAAAATAAAGAGCGTGATGCAAAAGATTGTTTCTAAGGCTCCTCATGAGGTGTTGCTTGTATTGGATGGCTCAACCGGTCAAAACGCCTTTGAACAGGCAAAGCAGTTTACCAAAGCCACAGAAGTAACCGCCCTTGCCATTACCAAACTTGATGGTTCGGCCAAAGGCGGAGTAGTAATTGGAGTTTCCGATCAATTTAAAATACCGGTTAAATACATTGGTATCGGAGAGGGCATAGACGACCTGCAGCCCTTTAATCGCGAGGCCTTTGTTGATTCCTTGTTTGGTAAATAATATATGATAAAAAAGCGAGTTGACGTTGTAACCCTTGGTTGTTCCAAAAACTTAGTTGATTCAGAACTTCTGATAAAGCAGTTTCAATCAAATGGCTATATGGTTGAACATGACTCAGCCAATCCACAGGGGGAGGTGGTGGTTATTAATACCTGTGGCTTTATTGGTGATGCCAAAGAAGAGTCGATAGCCAGTATCCTTGCATTTGCAGATTCACGGCGTCGTGGTGAAATAAACAAACTTTTTGTAATGGGCTGTTTGTCCGAACGTTACAAAGAAGATCTGAGTAAAGAGATCCCTGAAGTTGACAAATTTTACGGTAAATTTGACTGGAAAGAGCTGATTGCCGAAATGGGCATAGATTATCGTGCTGATTTAAAGAATGAGCGTTCGCTTACCACGCCCGGTCATTATGCCTATCTAAAAATTTCTGAAGGTTGTAACAGGTCTTGCTCGTATTGTGCAATACCCTTAATCACCGGCAAGCACAAATCCCGCTCAATAGAGAGTCTTCTTAACGAAGCAGAGCTTCTGGCAAAAAAGGGCGTAAAGGAGCTTCAACTGATAGCTCAGGATCTTTCTTATTATGGGCTGGATTTATATAAAGAAAAAAAGCTGGCTGAATTAGTCACCCGTCTATCCGAGATTGAGGGAATTGAGTGGATTAGGTTACATTATGCCTATCCTACAGGCTTTCCTATGGACGTTCTGGAAGTTATGGCTAATAACCCTAAAGTATGCAAGTATCTGGATATAGCCTTGCAGCACATATCCGACCCCATGCTTAAACTAATGAGGCGCAATGTAACAAAGAAAGAGACCATAGAGCTGATTGAATATATGCGTAAGGTGGTGCCAGGTATTCATCTGAGAACTACAATGATAACAGGTCACCCCAACGAGACGGAGGCCGATTTTGCCGAACTGCTTGACTTTGTTGAAGAGATGAAGTTTGAGCGTTTGGGAGTGTTTCCTTATTCACATGAGGAAGATACCCACGCTTTTAAAAACTATAAGGACAACGTTCCTGAAAGAATCAAACAGGAGCGGGCAGACGAAATAATGGCCCTTCAAAGTAATATCAGTCTGGCTCATAACAAGTCAAAAATCGGGACAAGACTCAAGGTAATAATTGATCGCACGGAAGATGATTATTGGATAGGACGGACAGAGTTTGACAGTCCCGAAGTCGATCCTGAAGTATTGATTAGTAGCAAGATAGACTTGGAAGTTGGTGCTTTTTATAACGTGCAGATAACAGGAGCAGAGGAATACGATCTTTTTGCTGAGCTAAAATGATTTTTTATCTTTGTAGAGCTTCAATAATAATGGTAGTTTTGTAATATATGGAATATATAGTTTCGGCAAGGAAATATCGTCCGGGCACATTTAGCTCGGTAGAAGGGCAGGAGAACATCACAATGACCCTTAAAAACGCCATAAAGAACAAGCAGTTGGCTCATGCCTACTTGTTTTGCGGGCCGCGTGGCGTTGGTAAGACTACCTGCGCCCGTATCTTTGCCAAAACCATTAATTGCGAAAATATAAGCCCTGAAAACGAGGCATGTAACGAGTGTGCATCCTGTAAGTCGTTTAATGATAATCGCTCATACAATATACATGAGTTGGATGCCGCCAGTAATAACTCAGTTGATGACATCCGTCTGTTAATTGATAAAGTGAGGGTTCCACCTCAGATGGGCAATTACAGCGTCTATATTATTGACGAGGTTCACATGCTGTCATCAAATGCTTTTAACGCGTTTTTAAAGACTCTTGAAGAGCCCCCTCATCATGCCATTTTCATCCTGGCAACTACAGAGAAACATAAGATACTGCCAACAATCTTATCACGTTGTCAGACCTTTGACTTCAACAGGATTACTGTTGAGACAGCATCTTCCTATCTTAAATATGTAGCTGAAAAAGAAAGTGTTGCGATAGAGGAGGAGGCCTTAAACGTAATAGCAACAAAGGCAGACGGAGCTATGCGTGATGCTTTGTCTATCTTTGATCAGATAGTTGCATTTTCGGGTAAAAACATCACTTATCAGCAGGTTATCAGCAATCTGAATGTTTTGGATTACGACTACTATTTTAAGTTGCTTGATGCCTTTTTGAAAGAAGATGTTAGTTCAGCACTTATAATATTTAATGAAATTTTGAAGCACGGCTTTGACGGTAGTCATTTCATCGGCGGTCTTAGCAGTCATTTGAGAGACCTGATGATGTGTCGTGATCCGCAGACTGTCAGCCTGCTAGAGGTTGGGGCATCCATAAAGCAGCGCTACCTCGAGCAAGCCCAATTGTGTGATAATGATTTCCTCTACGAAGCGCTCAGACTCACTACCAATTGCGAGCTCAACTATCGCATTGCACGCAATAAAAGATTACACGTTGAGTTTACGATTATCTCGCTTTCTCGCATTATTACAGAAAAAAAAAAGCTGCTGAATTAAAGAGAAAGCAAAAGGAAGCTATTGATAATAAGTCTAATAACCATAATTCTCAACCAACATCCTCAAAAGAAGAGTCTTCAAGCACTCCGCCTGCAAAAGCGGGTATAGCATCTATTTCGCTTAAGAATCTTATGAAGGGCAAGCCTCTTGCAGAAAAGGTCGATGATGAAATTGTAAAAAAGTCAGACACTGATCAGCAGACTACAGAGCAAAATGAGGACGTGAATCCTCAAGAACTAAAGAAAGCCTGGCTGGAATATGCAGAGCAAATAAAATCGGAGAATATGCGACTTTTCAGCATATTAACTGCGCACCAGGCAGAACTTTTCAATTCAACAATTATCAGGATTCAATTATCGGGACAAATTCAAATGGATGAGTTGGCAAATGCCAAAGCTGAGCTTATGTTATTTCTGAAGAAGCGATTAAAAAACAGCAAGCTTACGCTGGAAATATCAATAAGACCAGAGGACCTAGCTGTTGAAAAGAAGGCATTTACAGCAGCAGAGAAGTTTGAAGCAATGATACAGAAAAACCCTGCCTTGGCAGTTCTTAAACAGAAGTTTAATCTTGATTTGGAATGAAAGAGAAGTAATTATTCAACATTTTAAGCCCAGTGTTGTTAGAACCATTGTATTTGATAACCATGTGAAAACAGGAAAAATAAAATGCCAATGAGTAAAATAAAAGTAACAAATCCGGTGGTTGAACTCGATGGAGATGAGATGACACGGATCATTTGGAAAATGATTAAAGAGCAATTAATTCAACCCTACCTCGATCTCGACATTAAGTATTATGATCTTAGTATAGAGAATCGTGATGCCACTAACGACCAGATAACCATTGATGCTGCTCATGCTATTCAAAAGTACAATGTGGGCATAAAATGCGCGACAATTACTCCTGACGAGAAACGCGTGGAAGAGTTTGGCTTGAAAAAAATGTGGAAATCCCCCAACGGCACAATTCGAAATATACTTGGAGGGACAGTTTTTCGTGAGCCCATCATAATAAAAAATGTTCCCCGTTTGGTGTCAGGATGGGAAAACCCAATCTGTATAGGACGTCATGCTTATGGTGATCAATATCGTGCAACAGATTTCGTGGTCAAAGGCAGAGGCAAACTGGAAATCAGCTTCACACCCGAAGATGGTGGTGAGCTACAAAAGTATGAGGTGCATGATTTTGAAGGAGATGGAGTAGCCATGGCTATGTTTAATACCGATGAGAGCATTACAGGCTTTGCTCACAGCTGTTTTAACCAGGCAATTAGCAAAAAGTGGCCACTTTATCTTTCAACGAAAAATACCATACTAAAGAAATATGACGGTCGCTTTAAGGATATATTTCAAGAGATTTACGAGCGGGATTATAAGGACAAATTCGAGGAGCTGGGTATTAGCTATGAGCATCGCTTAATTGATGACATGGTAGCGGCAGCCTTAAAATGGAATGGAAACTTTGTCTGGGCCTGCAAAAACTATGATGGAGATGTTCAGTCGGATACCCTCGCGCAAGGCTTTGGTTCTTTGGGCTTGATGACTTCCGTATTGGTGACCCCCGACGGCAAAACGATAGAAGCAGAAGCAGCGCACGGAACTGTTACCCGCCACTATCGTCAGTATCAACAGGGCAAAGCAACTTCAACCAACCCAATAGCATCAATATATGCATGGACAAGCGGCCTGTCATTTAGAGGCAAGCTGGATGGAAACGAAAAACTTATAGATTTTGCCAAAAAGCTTGAGTCTGCCTGTGTTGAGACCGTTGAAGGAGGCACGATGACTAAGGATTTGGCTCTTACTATACATGGTTCAGAATTGAAGGACAAACACTACGTAAGCACTGAAGCCTTTATGGATGCAATAAAAGTACAACTCGACAAAAAGTTGTCATAATAGTAAACAACAAAGCGCGAGTTCATTAAGAATTCGCGCTTTGTTTATATGATTAAATCATTATTTCCCACCGGGCTAAAGCTGTCCCAATTCCCTTTTAATAGCAATTTCACATTCCCTTACCAGGTCCTCAGCAGGACGTCCTGTCGGGTCAATGGCATCAAGAGCCTTGTAGCTAAGCTTCACGCCAAATTGCAAGGGATACATACCCCATTTTATCAAATCAGAGTGTCCTTTTATTACAAAGGGAACAATAAGCGAAGAAGGAGCAGCCTTTAGCAGAGACTTAATGCCGGCAGACTGAAAAGTCTTTACAATACCGTCGCTGCTGCGTGTTCCTTCGGGGTAAATGCACACCGCGTAGTTGTTAGCTTCAATATATCTACCCAACCTTATAATTTCCCTAATTGCCTGTCCTCCGTTGCTCCTGTCAATAAGAGCCGAGCCACTATGGCGCAAATTGTATGAGATACTCGGTATCCCTTTACCGAGCTCAATTTTAGAGACAAATTTGGGATGCCAGAAGGCAAATGCATCCACGAAAGCAGGAATATCCAAAAAACTTTGATGGTTACTGGCAACAATTAGAGGACGGTCGCGAGGGAGTTTTTCCATCCCTTCAAATGATATTCTTGCACCAATAATATAGAGGCTTCTGATCAAAAGATAATTCAAGGTGCATACACTTTTTTTGTGCAATTCGTAACCACCAATACGTCGTGCTATAACTTGCACAGGATGAAACACTCCAAGTAAGAGTCCGAAAACAATGTAATAAATAGGTGTAAAAATCAGGCCGACGAAAAAACGCATAAAGCAATAGGATTAAAATATTATTCAAAGATCTTAAGAGAAAAAACCGGGATAAAGATAGCAAGAATAGCCAAGGCTAAAGCTCTCATATAATAAACAATCAAGGAAAATTCATCATATTTTAAATAAAAAACACAGTTCTGCTTAAAATCAATACAAAAATTCTCATTTCTAACGATACTTTTAACTAATTTCGGGCGCTGATAAACCAAACAGCTTCATTTTTAACCATTAAAGTTTTTAAATAGGAGAAACTCATCATGAATCAGAGCACAAAGAGCAAGATTAAATTTTTCAGCGGAGAGGAAATTCCCGTGGAATTGCACAAAGTAAGAATTGTTCAAAAACTGCATTTAAAACCAATTGATCAAAGGCTTGAAGCTATTAAAAAAGGCGGATATAACACCTTTTTACTTAGCACCAAGGATGTATTCCTTGATATGCTAACCGACAGTGGTACAAATGCCATGAGTGATAATCAACTGGCATCAATGCACCAGGCTGATGACGCGTACGCAGGCTCCCAGAGTTTCTACCGTATGGAAGCAGCAGTAAATGAAGTGTTTGGAAAAGAATTGGTTTTGCCTGTTCACCAAGGGCGAGCTGCTGAAAACGTAATAGCCAGAAGCTTTATAAAGCCGGGAGATATAATCCCGATGAACTATCACTTCACAACCACCAAGGCTCATTTTGATATGAACGGTGGCACAATATTCGAGATATTTACCGATGAAGCTCTAGTGGTTAGGAGCAACAAGCCTTTTAAAGGTAATTTGGATATACAAAAACTCAAGGATCTGATAGCAAAGTATGGCAAAGAACGTATCCCTTTTATCCGCCTTGAGGCTTCTACAAACTTAATAGGAGGACAACCCTTTTCAATTGAAAACATGCGCCAGGTGCGCAAGGTGGCCGATGAGCATGGCTTAATGATTGTGCTGGATGCCAGTCTGATAGGTGAAAACGCCTGGTTTGTAAAACAACGCGAGGCCGAATTTGCCAATTGCAGCATTCAGGAAATCCTCCTGACCATGTGCGGACTCTGTGATATTGTTTATTTCTCCAGTCGCAAAGTGAGCTCATCACGCGGGGGTGGGATATGCACAAATAATCAGGATTTATTTCTTAAGATGCGTGAGTTCATACCTCTGTTCGAGGGCTTCCTGACTTATGGCGGCATGTCGGTAAGAGAAATTGAAGCCATGGCAGTGGGTTTGAGGGAAACCACCGACGAAACAGTGATTTGTCAATCTCCCGGTTTTATTGATTATACCGTAAAGCAACTTGACAAGCTGGGCATTCCGGTTATAATGCCGGGTGGTGCATTAGGCGCTCACATTGACGCTATGCAGTTTTTGCCACATATACCGCAGAAGGAATATCCGGCAGGAGCACTGGCCGCCGCTCTCTATATCGTATCGGGCTGCCGCGGGATGGAGCGTGGCACCATCTCGAGCGTTCGTGACGAGAATGGAGATGATATACTTTCGGATATGGAATTGCTTCGATTAGCTTTTCCCAGAAGAGTATTCACACTATCTCAAACAAAGTTTGTAATTGACCGTCTTCACTGGCTGTACAAGAACCGCGACTTGGTAGGCGGGCTTAAATTTGTGGAAGAACCTAAGGTGCTTAGGTTCTTCATGGGCAAACTGGATGCGGTATCTGATTGGCCCGAAAAGCTTGTTGCCAAATACAAAGCTGATTTTGGAGATAGTTTGTAAGAATCATAAGACTAAGGCAAGTAATGATAGTGCGGCTCAAGAAATTGAAGCCGCACTTCTTTTTTTTTACAAACTTATTAAAGAAAAGGGCGAATTTTCACCAGACCAAAAACAAAATTGAAACATGGCTGTTAATAGGATACAAAAGCTTTCGGGTCTTTTAAATTAATAAAAATCAATACGAACAAAACAAATTAATATGTCAACATTTGATATCCTTATGCCCAAAATGGGTGAAAGCGTTGAAGAAGCCACCATTACCAAATGGTTTGTTAAAGCCGGCGAAAGAGTGGAAGAAGACCAACTATTGTTAGAAATAGCAACCGATAAGGTAGATTCGGAAATTCCATCACCCGTTTCGGGGCTTATCAAGGAAATTAAATATGAAACCGGGGCTTTAGTTCCCGTGGGAGAAATCGTTGCCGTTATCGACCTTGCAGAGAGCGGAGCGGCGGCCGAAGAGCCCCTCAAGGCAGAGCCGGTAAAAGAAGCCCCTGCAAAAGAAGAAAAGACTTCTGAAAAACTTGAATCAGCTCCGGCTTCAGTATCTGATAAGGACAGCGACCGCTTCTATTCACCATTAATCAAGAGCATAGCGAAGGAAGAAAATATTCCCTACAGCGAATTGGACAAGATTAAGGGTAGCGGTAAGGATGGTCGGCTGACAAAGGACGATTTATTGTCCTATTTAAAAACCCGCTCTTCAAGTAGTGCTGTTGCAGCACCCTCGCCAGGCGCGGCTCCGGCAAGCGTGGCACCGGCAGCCTCTCGTCCCGCCATTAAGGTTCCTGAGGTTAAGGTCGGCGAAGGCGACGAGATAGTTGAGATGGATCGTTTGCGCAAGCTAATTGCCGAGAATATGGTAATGTCAAAACAGGTTTCACCTCACGTTACCTCGATTGTAGAGGCAGATGTTACCAATTTGGCATTATGGCGCAATAAGGCAAAAACAGAGTTTGAGAAAAAATATGGCGAGAAATTGACATTTATGCCAATGTTCACCTGGGCTGTAGCCAAAGCATTGCGCGATTATCCCGGGATAAATGCTTCAGTAAGCAGCACAAATATAATAATGCGTAAAAATGTAAATATAGGAATCGCCGTATCACTTCCGTCGGGCAACCTAATAGTACCGGTTATTAAGCAAGCCGACCAGAAGAATCTTGTAGGTCTGGCGAGCGATATTAATCGTTTGGCGGTTCAGGCAAGAAATAACAAATTGTCGCCTGATGATATTCAGGGAGGGACGTTTACAATTACAAATTTCGGCTCATTTAAGAATGCCATAGGCACTCCGATAATCAATCAACCACAAGTTGCTATTCTGGCTACCGGAACAATCGAAAAGAAACCTGCCGTGCTGGAAACGCCAACGGGTGATGTGATTGCCATACGCCAAAAAATGTTCCTGTCTCTGTCGTACGACCACCGCGTTGTTGATGGTGCTCTTGGGGGCTTCTTCCTTCGCAGAGTGGCCGACTATCTGGAGAACTGGGACATAAACAGTGAGGTTTAAAGATTATAATAGAATAATTCAGATGCATTAGTATCTGAATTTATTTTTAAAAAAAATTATAGAAATATGAAAAGTAACGTTCCTGTAAAATATTCGATCAAAAAGAGCGACAAAGAGACGCTTTTAAAATGGTATTATCTCTTGTTTTTAGGGCGAACGCTTGACGAACGCGCACCCAACTATTTGAAGCAAGCCATAGGGTGGTCATATCACGCACCTGCAGCAGGGCATGATGGCATTCAGCTTGCTATCGGGCAGGTATTCAGGAAAAATAAAGATCATTTATTTCCCTATTACAGGGATCTCCAGACTGTTGTATCGGCTGGTTTAACTGCTGAAGAGATTATCCTTAACGGTATTTCAAAAGATGCTGATGTAGCAGGAGGCGGGCGTCATATGTCGAATCACTTCGCGAAGCCTTCATGGAATATTCATAATGTGAGCAGTAGCACGGGCAATCATACCTTGCATGCCAGTGGCCTGGGTCGTGCCTTAAAGACTTATGGAGAGACAGATGCAGTTGTAATAAGCAGTCAGGGAGAAAGTTCAGTCTCTGAGGGCTATGTTTATGAAGCCATCAACGGAGCTTCTAATGAGCAGTTGCCTGTAGTATTTGTTTTTCAGGACAATGGCTATGGTATTTCAGTCCCAAAGGAAGACCAGACAGCCAACCGTAAGGTGGCCAAAAACTTCGAAGGATTTAAGAATCTTCGAATAATCTACTGTAACGGCAAGGATGTTTTTGACTCAATGAATGCTATGGAAGAGGCAGTAGCCTGGGCAATGAAAGAGCAAAAGCCGGTGCTTGTTCAAGCCAATTGCGTCCGTATCGGCTCCCATAGCAATAGTGACCGCCATGAGCTGTATCGTGACGAGAACGAGCTGAATTACGTAAAAGAGTATGATCCTCTGGCAAAGTATCGCCGCATGTTGTTGCGTTACAACAGGGCGAGCGAGGAAGAATTGAAAGAAATAGAAGATAAAGTGAGTGCTGAGGTAAGAGCAGCCCATAAGTCGGCCCTGGCCTCTCCTCATCCCACTCCCGAATCCATTCATGATTTTGTAATTCCTGAGCCTTACCCGGCCTCTCAATACCCGGAAGGAGTTCATAATCTCGAGGGTGAAAAAAAGAAGTTTATTGAGGCACTCAATGAGACCTTAAAAGCAGAATTCCGCCATAATCCGGACACTTACTTATGGGGACAGGATATAGCCAACAAGGACAAGGGAGGAATATTTAATGTCTCCAAGGGCATGCAGCAGGAGTTTGGTAAGCTTAGGGTATTCAACGCTCCCATTGCCGAGGACTATATTATGGGTACAGCCAACGGAATGTCTCGCTATAATAAGAACATCCGGATAGTAGTAGAAGGAGCTGAGTTTGCCGACTATTTTTGGCCTGCGATGGAGCAATATGTAGAGACAAGTCACGAATATTGGAGGACAAAGGGTCAATTTTCACCCAATATCACAGTGCGCTTGGCATCAGGCGGCTATATAGGCGGCGGACTATATCATTCACAAACAACAGAGGGCGCCTTAAGCACCTTCCCGGGAGTTAGGGTAGTTTATCCTTCCTTTGCTGATGATGCGGCAGGATTACTGCGCACAGCCATGCGTTCGGAAGGCATGACACTATTCTTAGAGCCAAAGGCCTTATATAACGCCCCAAAAGCCGCGACATCAATACCTGATGATTTCGAAGTTCCATTTGGAAAGGCACGAATTCGTCGGGAAGGAACAGATCTGACAATGATAACATATGGAAACACCACTCATTTCTGTCTGGAAGCGGCTGAGAAGTTGGCAAAGGACGGGATAGGCAATGTAGAAGTTCTTGACCTTCGTTCACTTTCGCCTTTGGATACTGAATCGATACTTGCTTCAATTAAGAAGACATCCAGGGCAATGATAGTGCATGAGGACAAAGTTTTTGCAGGCTTCGGAGGAGAAGTAGCTGCCCAGATATCAGATTTAGCATTTGAATATTTAGATGCACCCATCAAGCGTGTAGGCTCAACCTTTACCCCGGTTGGTTTTAATCGCATTCTTGAAGCAGCTGTTTTGCCAAATACTGAGAAAGTACTGAAGGCAGCAAAAGAGCTTTTACAATATTAACCTAGGTTTAACAAGTTACAAAATCACTCTGTTATATGAAGAAAGTAGGAATATTTTATAGTTTTCGTTCGGTAAAAACTCATCAGCAAATAAAGAAGATGATAAAGAAGCTTGGGGAGGAGAATTGCGAGGAAGTCGATGTTAATATCGCCACCTTGGACGATTTCAAAAAGTTTCAAAACTTTATTTTTGCCGTACCTACCTGGTTTGATGGGGAGTTACCAAACTATTGGGATGAATACCTGCCAAGCATAGAAGACGAGTCGTTTAAAGGCAAGCGTTTTGCTATTTTTGGAGGAGGCGATCAAAAGCATTACCCTGAAAATTTCGTAGATGGAATAGGGCTAATGGCTGAGTTTGTAGGGCAACGTGGAGGCAAGGTAGTTGGTTTTACCTCAAGAGAGGGCTATACTTATGAGAGTTCAAAGGCTGAGCGTGGCGATAAGTTTTGTGGTCTAGCACTAGACATTGAGAATCAATCAGCCTTAACGGCCGAACGGATTGACAATTGGATAGAGAGCTTAAAAAAAGAATTCGTGGCCTAGGCATGAACTAGGCGAAAGGCCTGGAAATATTTCCTTTGTTTTGGGGAGTAGTTACTAATGTAGCTACTCCTTTTTTTTCACTTTCAAATTAAATACAGCCTCATCTTCATTTGTAAACATGCAAGGCAGCAACAAAACAGGGTATGCAAAGTCAATAATTATGATTATATAAATCAGGCAATCAATCATTTAACCTATTTATATAAAGCATTATTTCAAGAGATTACAAAAAGTAAAGGTATAATTATTCAAAAATCAGGTATTATCTCAAAAAACAAAGATTAAAGGCTTTAAAACCAATTATTTATAGAATGTAGCTAAAGTATCCGTTTACGCTTAGTTAAAGCCTTCAAATTAAGCTAAAACAGGCCGATTAAGATAGAATAAAGCCCTGTCCATAACCAAAGCAAGCCGAATTAAGCACTAGTTGAAGTTTAAAGGGGTACATAATATAGCTACTTGTAATAGAAGGATTTAAGGCAAATCACATAAACCAAAAGAATATTGTCCACAGATGTAACGGAAGCTGGGAATGCACTAGTTTACAAAAGCATCACAAAGCATTGTAAATCTTCTTTGCTGTTTGTAAACTTTTAGTTTATATTTGTAACGGATAACGGAAGTCTTAATAACAAAATAGGAGACAAGGTGAATTGTAACAACCCCCAAAAACCACAGATATGAAAGATCGTTTACAAAAACTTCTGGCAAAAGAGGATCTGACACCAGTACGCTTTTCCGAGCTAGTTGGCGTCCAGCGTTCCAGTGTTAGTCATATCCTTTCGGGTCGCAACAATCCAAGCCTGGATTTTATCCAAAAAATACTGGCCGGTTTTCCCCAGCTCAACAGCGATTGGCTTATTACAGGCCAGGGAGATATGTACAAAGCTAATATGACAAAAGACAACACCACGCCCAGGATGCAGACCGGAACCCTATTTAGCCAAGTAAAGGATGAAGATCCGGCCCCGTATTATAGCAAACGAAATATTGACTTATTAAAGTCAACAAAAGAAGCTGAAGGGGAGAAGCCAAGTAAGGAAATTCAGCACAGCACAAGTCAAATAAAGCAGGAGGACAATGAAGACGCCAGGATAGAAAGAATTGTAGTGTTTTATACCAATAAGAAATTCAGAGAATATCTACCCGAATAAGCAGACAGGAAACTAATCCCACTTATATAATAAAAAATGTCGAAAAAGACTTAACTTTGCAGTGCAAGTCCGCCTTGCGCTACATTTGTAAACAAAAAGCAATACGCAGAAAGACAAATCACTGCTTAAAAACAGTCTCTCAATGAAACACATTCATAATTTCACTATAAGCAGCAACGAAAGGCAGAACGAAGAATTTGTTGTACTCACACTCAATTGCGAGGCAGGCGAATTACCTGCTATGGTACCCGGTCAATTTGCAGAAGTTCGGGTGCCCAACGAGCCTGCGGCTTACCTACGCCGGCCCCTCTCGATTCACGATGTTGACTATCAAAAGCGGCAAATAAAGCTCTTAGTGCAGGAAGTTGGAAAAGGCACCAGAGCACTATGCGCCTTGCCGGTAGGGAGTATAGTAAATTTGGTTTATCCCCTAGGCAAGGGCTACAGCCTGCCTGAAAGTAAAGAAGTGCTCTTGATTGGCGGAGGTTGTGGAGTAGCCCCTTTACTATTCCTGGGACGATATTTAAAGAGCCACTCCATAAAGCCACGCTTTCTAATCGGCACACGCACTGCATCCAGCCTGGTTAGCATAGATGCCTATCGTGAACTGGGAGAAGTAATGATTACAACCGAAGACGGGACAGCCGGTACCAAAGGATACGTAATACATCATCCGGTAATGCGCACCGAGACACCCGATTTTAAACAAATATACACCTGTGGACCCGAGCCCATGATGCGTATCCTGGCCAAATATGCCAACAAGTATAATATTTCTTGTCAGGTATCACTGGAAAATCATATGGCATGCGGCATAGGCGCATGCCTGTGCTGTGTAACAAAGACCCAAGATGGTCACAAATGTGTATGTACAGAAGGGCCTGTGTTTGACTCAAAATATTTACAATGGTAGATTTATCAGTAAAAATAGGAGCACTGCAACTCAAGAATCCCGTTATGACCGCCTCCGGTACTTTTGGCTACGGTCGGGAATACGAGGATTTTATAGATATAAACGAGCTTGGCGGCATCGTAGTAAAAGGGACGACCCGTGAAGCGAAGCAGGGCAATGACTATCCCCGTATGGCCGAAACAGCTATGGGCATGCTAAATGCCGTCGGGCTACAGAATGTAGGCGTAGATAGCTTTATAAAAGACATCTATCCCGGGCTCACAAAATACCAAACAAATGTACTGGTCAATGTCTCGGGTTCCACCATTGAAGATTATATAGAAACAGCCTCAAAGATTAACGAACTCGAAGCCATTCCCGGTATTGAACTCAATATATCCTGTCCCAACGTTAAAGAAGGAGGGATGGCCTTTGGAGTATCCTGCCAGTCGGCTGAAGCTGTAACTCTGGCCGTACGTAAGGTATATAAAAAGCACCTAATGGTAAAGTTGTCGCCAAACGTAACAGATATAGTAGAGATAGCAAAGGCAGTAGAAGGTAGCGGCGCAGATTCTGTATCACTTATCAACACCCTTCTAGGCATGGCAATCGACTCACACAGCAGGCGGGCAGTGCTATCCACCGTCACCGGGGGCTTGTCAGGCCCAGCCGTTAAGCCAATAGCTCTAAGAATGGTTTGGCAAGTAGCCAAGGGAGTGAAAATACCGGTAATAGGAATGGGCGGTATTAGTTCGGCAGAGGATGCCATCGAATTCCTACTGGCAGGAGCAAACGCAGTACAAATTGGAACAGCAAATTTCGTAGATCCCGCCGTGACTATTAAAGTAATTGAAGGAATAAAAAGATATCTGAACTTACACAAAATAGAATCTGTAGGAGAGCTTGTCGGAGCACTTTCAGTAGAAAAATAACTGTTTAATAATGTAAAAGTGGCGCAAATCTTGTTTACATATCTTATCCAGTTTGTCGCACAAATGTAAACAAGCTAAAGAATAATATCTAATCACAAGAAAATAACATAAAGAGGATAAGCATTCCTCTTTTTGTATATAATGCAAACCATCACAGCAAACTGAAAATTATGGCCAGGCATATAAGATCGGAAAAAAATCAGAAAACAGCTCCCTGCCCAATTATATCAGCCCCTTACAAAGGCAAAGGCAAAGGCCAATGCAAAGGCCAATGCAAAGGGAAAGGCAGGTTAGAATACGCGATTCTAGGGCTCTTCATTTTGTTAAATAGCTTTATGCCACTTCGAGCACAGCTCAGCCAGGAAAGTAGAATCACAATATTGACCTGTTCACCCGGCGAAGAACTGTACAGCATTTTTGGACACACCGCAATGAGGGTAGTAGATCCCGTATTAGAAATAGACTATGTATTTAACTACGGAACCTTTGATTTCAACACCCCAAACTTTTACCTCAAGTTTATGAGGGGACAATTAGATTACGCATTATCCGTATCAGACTTCAGTTATTTTCTACCCGAATACCGTCAGGCAGGACAATCAGTTATAGAACAAAGTCTAAACCTGACTACAGATGAAAAGAACAGACTATTTAAGGCACTCATATCTAACTATGAACCACAAAACAGATACTATAAGTACCATTTCTTCTTTGACAACTGTGCAACAAGAGTACGCGACGTAATAGCAAGCAACATAGGAGACACAATAGTATTTCCAGAAAAGGAGTACAAAGACCTAATATGTTTTCGAGATGCAATAGGCACATATCTGCATAATAGACCATGGACAAAGCTTGGACTGGATTTGATTTTGGGAGCCCCCACCGACGATCCGGTCAACGCCTCCTCAATCCAGTTTCTGCCCGACTACCTTATGCTTCAGTTTTCTGATACTCACAGAGCAGAGAGTAATACAGCCCTTATCCGCAGCACAGAAACCCTTCTCGAGCCAAAGCAACCGGAAACAGCCAAGCCCACGCCACCGGTAGTATGGCTGAGTCTGCTTGCCCTTGCTGTCCTTGTTTATAGCTATATAAGTTACAGAAAGCGTAAAAGCAGTATGTGGCTAAATAGCCTGATATTTTCTCTAATTGGAATATTGGGACTGCTAATAATCTTTCTTTGGTTCTTCACCTTGCATACAGTAACCGGACCAAACTGGCATATAATATGGGCAAATCCCTTATACCTCATACTGCTAATTCCATCATTCTCAAATAGTCGTGCCGGCACCTTAATCAGACAGCTTATGGTATTGGCAATTTTCCTCTTTGCCATACTCTCAGCCTTTATACCTCAATATATACCGGGAGCACTAATCCCCGTTTGGATAATACTAATCGTGCGACTTATATTTTCGATACAAGAAAGAAACTAACACTGAACAAAGGGATAGTCTAATCTGTTTTGTAATCAAATCAAAAGCTAGATTATGTACAGATTATTAATATTAGTCACCTTCTTTTTCGCCTTGAATGCTAAGAGCATCGGACAACAAATAAGCAAGCTCCCGATAGCCACACTACAGCACAGAGTTGAGCAAGCCTCCGACACAATCTTCGTAGTGAATTTTTGGGCAACATGGTGCCAGCCCTGCGTGAAAGAAATTCCCGAGTTCAATAAAATACCTGCCAGCTACGCGGGCAAACCCGTGAAAGTAATAATGGCTAATCTGGACTTTCCAAATCAGATAGAAAGTCGCGTAATACCTTTTTTAAAAGACAACCTGGTTGTTCACGAGGTAGTTGCAGCAGTGACTCCCCGGGGAGGCGAATGGATAGAAAAATTGGACCCTGCATGGAGTGGGGCTATTCCCGCCACAATCATAGTACATCAGGGAAAACGTTTTTTTCATGAAGGCGAGACAGATTACGAAACAATCAAAGAGTGGATAAACAGCTTATTATAAACTAAAGCAAGAAGTATGAAAAAAACAATCCTATTAAGCAGCTTAATGTTGGCAGCAGCCACATTTATGGCCTTTTCACAACTGCAACCCGGAGACAAGGCCCCGGATTTCAAACTAAAAGGAATTGATAATCAGTGGCTGTCACTAAACGATTACAGTAAGGAAAAAGGCGTAATAGTAATTTTCACCTGCAACCATTGTCCTTATGCAAAACTTTATGAAACCCGGATTATAGAACTTCAAAAAGAGTTTGGACCCCAGGGATACCCTGTAGTAGCCATAAATCCAAATGACTCAACAATGGTACCGGAAGACAGCTTTTCAAAAATGGTTGAGAATGCAGCAGCCAAGGGTTTCAATTTTCCTTACCTTCTGGATGATATTCAATTGTTTAAAAAGTATGGAGCTACAAGAACCCCACATGTATATCTTTTGAAAAATGAAGGAGCAAGCTTTTCGGTGGCCTATATTGGAGCCATAGATGACAACTCCCAGGATCCCGATGATGTGCATGAATATTATTTAGCAGATGCCATAAGAGCATTACAAAGCGGCAAAGCAATAGCAAAAACAGAGACCAAAGCAGTTGGATGTACTATAAAATTTAAAGAGTAAGCCAGCATATAAGGAACAAATAAAAGCAGCATGAAGTGGTACTTACCATTTCATACTGCTTTTTTAAAACCTTTTGCATAAAAATGCGTACTTTCGCATAGGTATTTTTTAGAAGTATGAGTTATGTTGTTTAGAAGAAGCTTAATTTTACTGTTTATTGGCTTAATACTCGGTATAGCAGTTAATTACCTTACCGGTCCATCAATAGAAACCTTTGGTACAGATTTTCTTCCACCCGCACCCGAAACCACTTCCTTACGCATATCAGGGATGTATTCCGACGGAACAGATTACAGTCTGATAGACACAGAAATGGAGCGCTTTATGAGCAATTGGGAGATTACAGGCGCTTCGCTGTCACTAGCACGAGATGGAAAATTAGTTTACGCTAAGGGCTATGGATACGCCGATTCCCAGGCAGGAGAGGAGGTTGAGCCCTATCATCTTTTCAGGGTCGCCAGTATTTCAAAGCTGATTACCGCTACAGGTATTATAAAACTGGCAGAAGAAGGCCTTTTATCCCTTGACGACCGGGTGTTTGGTCCCGATGGAATCCTCAGCCAGGAGCCCTATACAAATTACCGCGACAAAAGAGTTGAAGATATAGAAGTAAGACATCTCTTAAATCACTCAGGCGGGTGGACAAACAGATGGGGGGACCCAATGTTTATGCCCAGCGTAGTAGCCAAAAAACTAGGGAAAGTCCTTCCGGTAAGCGATGAAGACATTATTAGCTTTATGCTGGATAAGAGGCTCCACTTTAAACCCGGCGAGATGTCATCATATTCTAATTTAGGCTATGTAATATTGGGAAAAGTAATCGAGCAAGTGAGCAATCAGAGCTACGAAGATTATATAAAAGGCAGTGTACTCTTACCTTTAGGAATATATGATATGCAGTTGGGTAATAGCCACTTAGACCAGCTCAATCCCTTGGAAGTCAGATACTATGAGCCTTTCGACAGTAATCTTACTAGCGATTATAGTGTTGCCGAGCAGATGGTTCCAAGAGTTTATGGAGGAAACGATATTCATACCTTAGGAGCTGCCGGAGGCTGGATAGCATCCTCAACAGACCTGATGAAATTCATGCTTG
Source organism: Marinilabiliaceae bacterium UBA5488 (assembly GCA_002427105.1). GTDB lineage: Bacteria > Bacteroidota > Bacteroidia > Bacteroidales > Marinilabiliaceae > Geofilum. The sequence continues at coordinate 38,893 of DIPM01000029.1, forward strand.
CCATTGATGGCAATCCTGTGCCGGCAGATATTATTAGTCCCGAAAGTGTTAAGCTAATGACAACACCGATAGAACTTGGCTACCATCCGTATGGCTGGAGAGGAGTTCAGGCCGGAGAACGTTATCGCACAGGAACACTAGCAGGAACCAGCACCTTAATGGTAAACCGTGATGATGGAATATCATATGTGGTCTTATTTAACAGCAGCACCTGGAAAGGTCCTAAACTTGCAAATGACATCAGACGAATGATGCATAAAGGAATTGCAAAAACTAATGAGTGGGCTGATTTTGATTTAGTTAGTGAATAATACCAATCTTTTGAAGTTTATCAATTGTAGAAAACTATATCCTCTGTCTTATAATTGTTATTATGATAAACAGGATATGTAAAGAATTATCCGGGATAGCTTATCCCGGATAATTTACAATATTAATTCCACTAGCCTGAGAGTATCCTATTCCTCTTTAAGAGCCTTCAGTTTTGCATCAACAGCGTTATACTCCTCAGTCATTTCAAAGCGATAATACAAATTCTTAAGAGTTTCCAGCACCATCAAATCATCCGGGCGAAGCTCATGAGCTTTCTCCATAAAGGGCAATGATTGGCGGAAAGTATCTTCTGCTTGTTTCCTGGCTTTTTCGTAAGAACGATTATCAGTCATATCATTAGCCTCGTTCATTTCTTCGGCAGCACGGTTATAATAAATAACACCAAGATTAAGCGTAGGCTCAAAATATTCAGGATTTATTTCCAAAGCCTTTTTGTATTCAGCTTCAGCCTTATAAAAATCCTTACTCAAGTCGAACAGCACCCCACGAGCATTATAAAAACTAACATTATCAGGGTTGGCCTCAATAGCAGTATTCAAATAATTAAGTGCCTCATCATTTTGTTCAGTCTGCAAATAGTAATTAATCAAAGTAGTAAGAATACGATCATCCTCCGGGAAAAGCTCGAACCCTCTTTTAAGATTAGGAGCCATCTTTGCAGAATCGCCCGACTGGGCATATACTTCATGCAGAAGCAAAACAGCATCACCCTCAGCATAAGTAAGATCTATAGCCTCTTCTAAATAAGCTTCAGCTTTAGCCCAATCTCCTGAACGACTGGCAGCCAGACCGGTATAATAAATAAAAACTGAATCGGCAGGCAGATTATCACTTTCATAGATAGACAACTTGTTTAAATCCACCACCTTCTCAAAAATATTCATAGCACTGCTGTAATCCTCAGCATTAAATGCCTCAATTCCGGCGTTTTGCAGTTCAGGCATAAAAAAGGTCAGAGCCACCTTAATTTCCTTTGCAGCCCGACCCGCACCTTTACCTTTGGCATCACCTTTAGCATCCAAATCTGCAGCCTTAAAGTAGTAATCAGCCGCGTCTATAACCTTACTAATCTCCTGACTCTTTTTATATTGCTGAGTAGCAAGGTTAGCTGCAACAATATAAGTGCGTGGCCAATACTTAGAGGCATCATGTTCAAGTGCATCATTTATGCGCGCTTGGGCGGCATCAAGGTCGCCATTGTCAATAAAAGCAGCAGCCGCAGTAACTTTCCCTTTTTGGGAATAAACAGAAGCCACTACCAATACAGAAAAAACTAATAATAGAATCCTTTTCATTTGTTGTTGTTTTTGTTGTGTTCAGAATCAAATTTAGACAGTTTCTTATAAATTATCATTCTTTTCTTCAATATTATCGTTCAAACCCTCATCATCATCCTTTAAACTGTTATTCATATCACCTTCAATAAGGCCTTCATCAGAGTCGGCATCTTCTTCAATTATCACATCTTCAAGATGTTCGGCAAGCACCTTAGTAACAGATGCGATCTCGTCCTGTTTTTTATCAAGGTTAATAAACCTCACACCCTGAGTAGCGCGACCGGTAATCCTGACATCAGCGACAGCCAATCTGATAGTAATACCCGATTTGTTAATAATCATCAAATCGTTATCCTCATTAACATTCTTAATAGCTATCAAATCGCCCGTCTTTTCGCTAATACGCATAGTCAAAACGCCCTTTCCTCCCCTATTGGTAACGCGATAATCTTCGATTTTGGAACGTTTTCCATATCCCTTCTCCGAGACAACAAGTATGTCGTCATCCATATTTTTAACACAAACCATGCCAACTACCTCATCGTCTGGATTAGAGAGAGTTATACCCTTCACCCCTTGTCCGGTACGACCAATAGGACGGATTATCGACTCATTAAACCTAATAGCGCGACCGCTGCGAGTAGCCATAAGAACTTCATTCTTACCATTAGTCAATCTTGCAGCCAAAAGCTCATCGTCCTCCTTAATCTTAATAGCAATCACCCCATTTTGACGTGGACGACTATAATCGGCAAGAGGGGATTTCTTAATAATTCCCTTCTTAGTGCCCATGATAATATAATGAGAGTTAATGAAATCCACGTCATCAGCCAGGCGTTTCACCCGCATAAATGCCTTAACAGTATCATCGGGATCAATATTAATAAGGTTTTGAATAGCCCGCCCTTTTGAATTCTTAGTACCCTCAGGAATTTCATAGACCTTAAGCCAGAAACAGCGTCCCTTTTGAGTAAAGAACAAGAGAGTGGCATGCATAGAAGCCGGATAAATCTGCTCAATAAAATCCTCGTCACGGGTAGAAGAGCCTTTCGACCCCACCCCACCTCTGTTTTGAGTCTTAAACTCAGAAAGAGGAGTACGTTTGATATATCCTAAATGAGAAATAGTGATAATCATCTCATCATCAGCATAAAAATCCTCAGGATTAAACTCCTCTGAAGAATAAACAATAGTACTTCTTCTTCCTTCGTTATATTTTTGCTTTATTTCAGCCAACTCATTTTTAATAATCTCCATGCGCAAATGAAAATGTTCCAGAATATCCTTCAGTCTGGATATCTCCTGCATCAAAGCATTATATTCCTCGTGAAGCTTATCTTGCTCAAGACCGGTCAATTGTCGAAGTCGCATTTCCACAATTGCCCTTGCCTGAATTTCCGAAAGTTCAAAGCGCGCCACCAGGTTCTCCTTTGCCTGATCGGGAGTTTGAGCAGCCCGAATAATCTTGATAACTTCATCAATATTATCAGATGCAATAATCAGTCCCTCAAGAATATGAGCCCTCCTTTCGGCCTGGTCAAGTTCAAATTGAGTACGTCGGGTTACCACCTCATGGCGATGCTCAACAAAATTAGAAATCAGATCTTTGAGGTTAAGCAACATAGGCCTGCCCTTCACAAGGGCAATATTGTTAACGCCAAATGATGATTGCAGCGCCGTATATTTAAAGAGGTGATTAAGAACTACGTTGGCTATTGCATCACGCTTCAAATCGATAACAATGCGCATCCCATCGCGATCGGATTCATCATTTACATTTGAAATACCATCAATCTTTTTTTCATTAACAAGGTCGGCTATCTTAATGATAAGCTCAGCCTTATTTACCAGATAAGGAATTTCATTGATAACAATCTTTTCTCGGCCATGGCTATCAGTCTCAATCTCACATTTAGCCCTTATAACAATCCGCCCGCGGCCGGTTTCATATCCTTCTCTTACCCCTTGATAGCCGTAGATAGTACCACCTGTAGGGAAATCGGGAGCTTTAATAATACTAATAAGCTCGTCAATAGCTATCTCCGGGTTCTCAATATAGGCAATAATGGCATCAACAGTATCCACAAGATTATGAGGAGCCATATTAGTCGCCATTCCAACAGCTATCCCTGAGGCACCATTGACAAGTAAAAGAGGTATGCGTGTGGGCAGCACGGTAGGCTCTTTTAGAGAATCGTCAAAGTTCATCTGAAAATCAACTGTATCCTTATCGATATCCAACAGGGTTTCTTCGGCAAGCTTGTTTAAACGAGCCTCGGTATAACGCATGGCAGCGGGACTGTCGCCGTCAACCGAGCCAAAGTTACCTTGTCCATCAACAAGAGGGTATCTCATTGACCATGGTTGCGCCAGTCGCACCATCGCGAAATAGACGGAAGAGTCTCCGTGGGGGTGGAATTTACCAAGCACCTCTCCCACTATCCTTGCAGATTTCTTATGCGGTTTATTTGAGGCGACACCCAGCTCGTTCATTCCGTACAGAACTCGGCGATGAACAGGCTTTAAACCGTCACGCACATCAGGCAGAGCCCGGGAAACTATAACCGACATCGAGTAATCGATGTAGGAAGATTTCATTTCCTCTTCGATGTTAACCTTAATAATTCTATCTCCTTCAATCATTTATTAAAACTTTGATGAATCTGGAACACAAAAAAAGGTCTGAAAAAAGACCTCTTTTTAATCGCACTAAATTAGTGAAAAAATGCGTAATTCTAAAATTGTCGGAGGCTAATTATGAACAATTTTCTTCATAATTAAACCCTTTGTCCATCAATGATTGAGAATAGACTCTTTGAACCAAAAGACAGCTAAACAGTTTAACTATATCAGTGGGATAATTGAGCAAAATATCGTATTTTTGGGAAGATTTTTTGTAAAATCATTTTAGAGGATTACTTTATTTGTTAGCAATTAGAAACTGAAGATAGTTAATATATGGATTTGAATTATTCATCAAGAGTGAGGGATGTAATTTCGTACAGCAAAGAGGAAGCCGTCCGGCTGGGTAATTTGTTTATTGCCCCCGAGCATATTATGCTGGGATTATTATCTCAAGCCGGGGGACGTGCGGCACGTTTGTTAGAGAGAATGGGAGTTGACTTTAATCAGCTTCGTCAGGCAATTGAAGAAAAAATTAAAGGAACAAAACCGGTAGAACATACAGGCGATTTGCCCTTATTGAAATCTACCGAACAAATATTAAAACTTGTCTATCTTGAAGCCCGGGCTCTTAAAAGTGAGAAGGTAACAACCATCCACCTCTTATTAGCCCTGCTAAGAGATCCGAACAGTATAATATCGCAAATTATGGAAGATTTTAATGTAAAATATGAGCCCTTAAAGAGTATTCTATTAAAACAGAAACCTATTGCGCGCTCACAGATGCCCGAAGACGATGATCAGGACAGTCCGTTTGGCGGAGGCTCGCCCGAAGGAGCAAAACCATCGGGAGCCAAAGGTTCGAGCGAGACACCTGTACTCGACAATTTCGGAATTGATATCACCAAAGCCGCCGAAGAGGGTCGCCTCGATCCGATTGTAGGGCGTGAGAAAGAGATAGAGCGTCTGGCTCAAATACTAAGTCGTCGCAAGAAGAACAACCCTGTTTTGATAGGCGAGCCCGGAGTTGGGAAATCGGCCATTGCCGAGGGACTTGCTTTGCGCATTATCGAGCGCAAAGTTTCGCGTGTCTTGTTTGACAAGCGGGTAGTAACACTTGATTTGGCCTCAATAGTAGCGGGAACAAAGTATCGTGGACAATTTGAAGAGCGGATAAAAGCAATCTTGAATGAGTTGTCAAAAAATCCGGGTATTATTCTTTTTATTGATGAAATCCACACAATTGTAGGAGCCGGAGGTGCAACCGGTTCACTTGACGCCGCCAATATGCTTAAACCGGCATTGGCTCGTGGCGAGATTCAGTGTATTGGGGCTACCACCCTCGACGAGTATCGTCAGCATATTGAGAAAGACGGTGCTTTAGAGAGGCGTTTTCAAAAAGTGATGGTAGAGCCAACCTCGGCAGATGAGACTATCGAGATTTTAAATAATATAAAATCCAAATACGAAGATCACCACAACGTGACCTATACGGCTGAGGCCATTGACGCCTGTGTAAAACTGACAGAGCGTTATATTTCAGATCGTCACTTACCAGACAAGGCGATAGATGCCTTAGACGAATCGGGCTCACGAGTTCATATTTCTAATATTGTAGTTCCCGACACCATCCTGAATCTTGAAAAACAGATAGAGGAAATAAAGGAGAACAAAATAAAGGCGGTAAAAGCTCAGAATTTTGAATTGGCAGCCAGCTTCAGAGATAAGGAGAAAAGCTGCCAGGACGAGCTTGAGCGTTCTAAATCTAAATGGGAAGAAGAACTTCAGCAGCATCGCGAGATAGTAGATGCCGACAAAGTGGCTGAAGTAGTTGCCATGATGACCGGTATTCCTGTTCAGAGAGTGGCTCAGGCCGAAGGATTCCGTTTGCTTAAGATGGGCGAACTGCTAAAAGGAAGGGTTGTCGGTCAGGAAGAGGCCATTCAGAAGGTAGTAAGAGCCATTCAGCGTAACCGCGCCGGCTTAAAAGACCCTAACCGTCCGATTGGTTCCTTTGTGTTTTTGGGACCTACCGGTGTTGGTAAAACTCACCTGGCAAAAATATTAACGCAATATCTGTTCGACACGACCGATGCTCTGATTCGTATAGATATGAGTGAGTATATGGAGAAATTCAGCGTATCTCGCTTAGTTGGAGCTCCTCCCGGATATATAGGCTACGAAGAAGGAGGGCAGCTAACAGAGAAGGTACGTCGTCGCCCCTACTCAGTAGTATTATTGGATGAGATAGAGAAGGCTCACCCCGATGTGTTCAACCTGATGCTTCAGGTCTTGGACGAAGGACGTCTTACTGACAGTCTGGGTCGTCGAATTGACTTTAAGAACACCATCATTATCATGACTTCAAATATTGGGACTCGTGAATTGAAAGATTTTGGCCGCGGTGTTGGTTTTGCTCCGCAAGGCACAGCAAGCCAGAGTGACAGTGATTTTGCAAAAGGAATTATCGAAAAAGCACTCAAGAAGGCTTTTGCACCGGAGTTTCTGAATCGCATCGATGACGTGGTAATCTTCAATCATCTTTCCGAGGCAGATATACATAAGATTATTGATATCGAACTGGCAGGACTTTACAAAAGGGTTGAATCACTTGGATATAAACTCCGCTTAACTGATGAGGCAAAGCGTTTTATTGCCACCAAGGGTTATGACGTCCAATACGGAGCTCGTCCTTTGAAGCGGGCTATTCAGAAATACCTTGAAGATGAAATGGCAGAGGTAATAATTCAGGCATCGGTAACCGAAGGCGATGAAATTGAAGTCAGCTTTGATGAAAAGGAGCAGAAAATTTCAACCAGAATTATCTCATTAGGCAAGGCAGATCCGGTTGTTAAATCCGGGCCTGAGAATGCTAACTAAGCCTACAGCTTATAAGTTTTTGGGTTTAATAGATTTTAGTAAAAAAAGAGAGTAGTTTGAGCTACTCTCTTTTTTTTACTTACAACACTATACTATCAGTTTGCTATTCTGCTATTAATCTCCCTAAGAGAAGACTGAGCATTTTCATTTCCCGGATCAATCTCCAAGACCTTTTCAAACCAAGGTTTGGCCTCAGCAAATGATTCGTTGGCACGGGCAGTAATTTCATCATACTGCTCCGGATCGGCATTAGCAGCCGAAGCAAGAGTTTGAGCAGCCTGATTAAATGGTTCGGCACCTTGTTTCAGGTAATAAGTAGTAAGCATTTTTTTCATATGCCCTAAAACCGAACTTGTTTTATACTCATCAATGGCCTTAAGCAAAACCTGCTCCATTTCAGCATCTTTACCAAGGCTGTTCAAAGAAGAAGCAATATAATAAGTTGAAAAATCGGGACGGTATCCAAGCTCAGCCGACTGCTGATAATAATCAAGTGCTTTTTCATTATCAGACACCCTACGAGCAGAAGTTGCAAGGTTAAACACCATTGCTCCGTCGATTGGTTCTTCCTCAGGCCATACAGCAAGAGCAGCTTCATACTTTTGAAGTGCCGTCGCAAAATCATTGCTTCTTAGCGCTTCATTTCCTTCATTTTTCAACTCAACATAAGCCGTTTCGTTTTGTGCAACTGCAACAAGCGATATCAGCAACATCCCTACAACTGTCAAATACTTCATAACATCTTTATTTTATTCCAAATTTTACTTAAAAACCTCGCAAAAATAACATTTTTATAACAAAAGAAAAAAAACTACAAAAGAATATAATACCCTTTGTGAATTGCAATCATCATGCCAGATTTTTAATCTCTTCCTTAAGATTCGCGTATTCAGGTTTCATAGGCTTTCTTGTTCTGCCGTCAAGCTTCGGAAAATCAATGGTATAACCGGCCTCTTTCAATCCGCCGGGGATAATATCATCAATTATCTCACCAAATTTAAAAGGATGAGCAGTAGAAACAAAAAGGGCGATATCTCCTTCAGAATACAAATCACGTGCAGCGGTATATGCCGCTGCAGTGTGGGGATCCATCAAATAATTGAAACGCTTGTAGGCAGTTTTTATTGCTTCCTTAATCTGATTATCATTAACCGAGACAGATACAAGTTCGCCTTTCAATTTATCCAGAGAGTTATTGTATAAATCATACATCCTGGGAAAATTACTTGGGTCGCCCACGTCCATGGCATTGGCCAAAGTTACGATAGTTTGGTGAGGCTCATACACCCCGCTATTCATAAATCGGGGAACCACATCATTTGCATTTGTGGCTGCAACAAAACGACTAATCGGCAAGCCCATTTTGTGAGCAAGCATAGCAGCCGTGATATTTCCAAAATTACCGCTTGGGACAGTTAATACCGGCGCCTTATCGAAGCCCCCGTTTTTTAGTTGGGCATAAGCATAAAAATAATAAACCATTTGCGGCAGTAAGCGGCCAATATTAATAGAATTGGCTGAAGTCATATAAACCAAGCTGCGAAGTTCATTATCCCGGAATGCGTCCTTTACCAATCGCTGACAATCGTCAAAACTTCCGTCAACAGCAATGGCGTGAACATTATCACCGGGCGAAGTAATTTGATACTCCTGATAAGGGCTCACCTTTCCCTTGGGATAGAGCACCACCACCTCAATGCCGGGCACCTTATGGAAACCGTGAGCCACAGCCCCGCCTGTATCCCCTGAGGTAGCGGTTAGCACCATAAGCTTACGTTTTTCATTACGGTTGAAATAGCCCAGCAAACGTGAAAGGAAACGAGCGCCAACATCTTTAAATGCCTGGGTAGGGCCATGAAAAAGTTCCAATACAAAAAGATTCTCATCAATCTTTTTAAGAGGAATATCGAAATAAAAAGCCTCCTCGACTATTTGCCTCAACACCTTACCCTCAATATCAGCATCTACATAAGGTTTGAGCACAGTAAATGCTATCTCCGCTAAGCTGTAATTCTGAATATTACGTATAAATGCCTCATCCAAAGCTGGAATAGATTCGGGCATAAACAGACTACCATCCGGTGCAAGTCCTTTAAAAAGAGCCTCCTTTAAGGAATAGCTCTCCATTTTTGAAGCTAGGCTAATATATCGCATATCATTTAGTTTATTGTTAGAAGTTAAATTATTGGGACAGATGCCCGATAGTTAAATTTTAAAGAAAAGATCAAGAAGGTCAGCACCATCAATTTCTCCGAAAGCGCCTTCTTTAACCGATTCTTCATTAAACTCCATCACCTTATCAGGCTCAAGACCCTTCTTCATAATCATAAAAGGCACGGGCGACATAGTATGGGTGCGCAATTTACATGGCGTTGGGTGGTCAGGCAGCAAAAGCATAGCATAGTCCTCTCCCATTTTATTAAGACCTTCATAAAGGGGTTTTAGTAAACGTCTGTCGAAGTCCTCTATCACCCTCTTCTTCAGATTAAAATCGCCTTCATGTCCGGCCTCATCCATTGCTTCTATATGCAAAAACAAAAAGCTGTGTCTCTTCATAGCCTCAAGTGCTGCTGCTGCTTTACCTTCATAATTCGTATCATGAAGTCCTGTAGCACCCTCGACATGAATCATTTCCAGGCCAGCCAGTTTCCCAATACCAAAAATCAAGTCAACAGCCGAAATAACGGCTCCCGACTCAATGCCAAACCTTTCTTTGAAAGGAGGGAAACTAGGTTTAAAACCGGGCGACCAGGGCCAGATGGAATCAGCACAGCCCTTGCCCTGAGAGCGTCGCTTCAGGTTAAGCGGGTGTTTGGCAAGCAGCTCTTGCGATTTCACAATAAGAGAGCGCAATATTTGTGCTGTCTCTTCCGCTTCGGGCGAATTTGCCACAGGCAACAAAGGCGCGACCGGCTTGCCGGGATGATCATGAGGAGGCGTACATTTTATATCAGAATTTCCGCCCTTTATCACCAGCACGTGGCGATAGCTCGTTCCTGCATGAAACCTTATCCTGTCATTGCCCAGCTCCTTATTAAGGGCATCAATCAACACGGCAGCCTCCGAAGAGGTTATATGGCCGGCAGAGTGATTAATTAAAATATCATTTTCCAAAGACACAAGATTGCAGCGAAACACCAACTCATCAGGCTCGAAATCAAGGCCTAAGGAAGCAGCTTCAATTACTCCCCTACCCTGGAAATACTTTGCCGGGTGGTAACCCAGGATGTTCATGTTTGCAATTTCGCTTCCGGGATGGAAACCTTTAGGCACGGTATGTACCAGTCCGGTGGCCGATTTTCGGACTATTTCATCCATAACAGGAGTATTGGCTATCATAACGGGGGTTTTGCCGCCAAACTCTTCAATTGGCTCATCAGACATCCCATCGGTCAGAACAACTATATATTTCATTAAGCTTCTATTACTAAATACTAAACTAATCGCAAAACTAACATTTTATCAGCAGTATTAAAACAGGCAAAACAAGATGTAAAAAAAAAAGACAAGGAATTTTGTTAGCTTAACTTAGGATATAATTTATAATTTAGTGCAGCAAAGCAGCACAAAATAAAGCATAATAAATGTCGAAATTACAGGTTTACAGAGCATCAGCAGGGTCGGGAAAGACCTACAAGCTCACTCAGGAGTATATAATGCTGCTTTTTGATGAGCCCCTCAACTACCGCCACACCCTGGCAGTAACCTTTACCAACAAAGCTACAGCTGAGATGCGAACGCGTATTTTAAACTCACTTAGCGATCTGGCAAATCGGGAAATTAAAAATCCGGAACACCTGAAAGAGCTACAAAGCAGGTTTGCGCTTTCTGAAAACGAGGTGCGTCAAAAGGCAGAAACACTTCTTGGGCAGCTATTACATGACTATTCAAAATTTTCTATAAGCACCATCGACAGTTTCTTCCAGAAAGTAACCCGCTCCTTTGCTCATGAAATGGGACTGCCTATAGGCTTCAGATTAGAGCTGGAGGCAAAACACATTATGCTGCAAGCCATTGACCAGTTGATACTTGAAATGGACAAACCCGAGCATAGGGAGACAAAAAACTGGCTGATAGAATTTGCCGGCGATAAAATGGAGCGGGACAACAGTTGGAATATTTCCGGAGAAATTGAAAAAATAAGCACACAAATTTTTAACGAAACATATCAGGCAAGTGCCACACTTCTAAGTCGGCAGCTAAAAGACAAGCGCTATTTATCAACATATAAGAATGCTCTATGGGAGATCTGCGACAATGTTGACAAGCAGATTTCAGAAATAGGCATGCAGGGTTTAACACTTATCAGCCATTATAAATTAGACATATCAGAGGATTTTAGCGGGAAGAGCCGTAGTAAAGTGAAGGTTTTTGAAAGAATGGCAAATCTCGAAAATCATTTGGAGCTTGAGAAGTTTGCTAAACTTCTTGACGGCGCAGACGAATGGACTCGCAAAGACAATAAGCCCGAAAAGAATATGGCTATAACAGAGGCCTATTACAGTGGACTGCATGCTTTGCTTGTTAAGGCGGCAGAGATTATTGAGCAAAAAAGCAAAGATTACCACACTGCCAAGTCCATATTAAAGCAGTTAAATGCTTTGGGCTTGATACAGGATGTTTATGAGAACATGATGAAAATCAGTCGCGAGCAAAATGTGTTTATGATTTCCGGCACGAATTATCTTCTGGCACGAATCATTGACGACAACGATACTCCTTTTATCTATGAAAAAACAGGAACTCGCTATTCTAATTTTATGATTGATGAGTTTCAGGACACTTCAGCCTTACAATATAAAAACTTCATACCCTTAGTACGGGACTCGCTGGCATCGGGAAAGCATTCTTTGATTGTTGGAGATGTAAAACAGGCCATATACAGGTGGCGTAATTCTGACTGGAATCTTCTGGCTGATGCTGTTGAAAGGGACTATAGCACTTATGGCGTTGATATTGAAACCTTAGACACCAACTGGAGAAGCAGTCCTGATATTATTAAGTTTAACAACAGCTTTTTCACCTTAGCCGCCGGCACCTTGCAGCAGCAATTCAACCGACTTATTCCGGATGATATATCAAATCAGCCCCACATTATGACAATGCAATCAAAAATCAGCAAAGCCTATTTCGATGTAGTCCAAAAACATTCACCCAAAAAGAGCGAGCTGGGAGGTGACGTTTATATCAAAGTAATTGAAGCTTCAATAAAAGAAGACTTCATGGAGGAGGCCATTGGCACTGCCATATCACGTATTGAAGAGCTTTTGCGCTCGGGATTTGAGCCATCCGAAATCTCAGTCCTGGTGCGTAACAACAAAGAAGGTGTTGAGATAACCAATGCCATGCTTTCGGGAGCTTATCACTCAAAGAAGGAAGCCTTGGATGTAATAAGTAATGAATCACTTATCCTATCGAAGTCTGAGGCCGTTAAACTAATTATTGAGCAGCTTAAATTTGTACGCAATCCCGACGATCAGCTTTCAGCTTCCTTTGTTCGCCTTCATATAATGAAGCAGCAACCCCTTAACAAAGACCTAAGTTCAGAAGAAAGCTCCGGGCAGCTTGATGCTTCACTTTCACTAAGCAGTTATGACAGTGAAACTGCTTGGAAAAACTACCTCAGCAAGTTAGGATTATTGCGCGAAAAACCCTTCTATGAACTAGTTGAGTCGCTTATAGAGCTATTGCCCAATCAAATAAAGAAAAGCAACTCAGTATATCTGCAATCTTTTTTGAGCTTATGTCTGGATTACATAAACCGGGAAAGTGCCGACCTCAATCAGTTTTTAGAACACTGGGACAAAAGAGCTTCGGGCACTTCCTTATCGGTAGCCGACAGCCATAATGCCATACGTGTTATGACAATACACAAGTCAAAGGGTTTAGAGTTTAAAGCCGTAGTATTACCTTTTGCTAGCTGGGAAATCAACTCGCTTAGTCATACTGATCTACTTTGGTTAAGTCCGAAAGTCGAGCCCTTCAATGCAGTTGCCCTGGTTCCGGTGGCCGGCAGTTCAGTTTTAGCCAAGACTCACTTTGCAGAAGACTACCTAGATGAAGTACTCCATCAGTACGTTGACAATCTCAACCTTAGCTACGTTGCCTTGACTCGTGCCAAAGAGAGTATTAATATAATAGCCAGGGTCAGTAATTTAGAAAAAACCAGCGAGATAAAGGAAATAGGAGATTTGATATACAACTATGCTAAGTCGGCCGGTGATGGCTGGGACGCGGCAAGTATGAGCTATAAAGTTGAAAACAGGAAGCATGAAAGTCCAACGTCAGGCATCATCTCTAAGCAAGAGGGCGAAAAGCATTTTAATGGCAAACGTGAAAAATTGACTCGTGAGAGTCACGATTTTGTTCAAATCCCCCTTGGCAAAAGGGCTCTAATTCATTTGGAAAGCGAGAATTATTTTAACAGCGATGCCGGCGAGGCGATTAATAAAGGGAATATAATGCATGCCTTATTTGAGCGTATCAGCACAGCGTCGGATTTCGAAAAGGCTATGAGCTCACTGCGCTTTGAAGGCAAAATTGAAGGCAGTGAGCTTTCATATTATCGCGAATTACTCCAGGAATTGTTAGGACATCCCTCCGTCAGCAAATGGTTTGACGGGAGCTACCAGGTCAAAACAGAGGCAGCAATACTCTCAACGCGGGAGAGGCGCCCCGATCGTGTAATGATAAACAATAGTGAGGTTTTGGTTGTTGATTATAAATTCGGCCATCAAAAGCATCCAAATCACATAAGTCAAGTTAGACAGTATATTCAGCTTATAAAGAAAATGGGCTACGAAAAAGTAAAGGGATATATCTGGTACGCCGGGAAAGGCGATATTGTTGAAGTTGATGTGACGAATTAAGGCCATTGCCTAAGATTTCGGATTAAACAAAATACAAATTAAAAAATTAAGTATGACAACATTAGCAGAAAGCGCCAAGGTTTTTTCTCCGGTAGAGAGAATCAGTTATGCAGACAACAGCGTCGTAAGTCAGCAGCTTACCAAGAACCCTTCAGGTAATATTACCCTTTTTTCATTTGACAAAGGACAGCAACTCAGCGAGCACGCAGCTCCTTTTGATGCCACAGTTCATGTTGTTGATGGGGAAGCCTCAATAGTAATTGGTGGGCAAGCTCATACAGTAAAGGCCGGTGAAATGATTATAATGCCGGCAAACATTCCTCATGCTGTATATGCCACAACTAAGTTTAAGATGCTCTTAATAATGATAAAAGGCTAAATATCACGATTTAGATTACAAACTGATATGATTGTTGCCGGGGATTACTAAATAGCCACACGAAAAAATCCGTGCGGCAAGTTCACATCAACAATCATATCACAGCATTTGCAGTTCGTCGCGAGAGGTGATTTTCTCGCAATAGTGACACTTCAGGGCTAGTTCTACCTTGTCTTCAACTTTAAATCGCGTCACTATGGCTTCGCTATTTGTGATGCATTTAGGATTAAAGCAGCGTGCAATTCCAATAATCTCATCGGGAATCGTAACATCACGTTTTTCTATAACCTCGTAGTCTTTTATTATATTGAGCTTAGCATGGGGTGCCACAAGTGAAATCTTATTAATCTCATCTCGTTCAAAAAACTTGTCTGCGACCTTGATAATAGCTTTTTTGCCAAACTTTTGGCTATCAAGGTTAGCGCCAAAGGTGGTCTGGTTGGGTATTTTATCCAGCCCAAGAATAGTTATAACATCAAAAAGCGAAGCGGCAGGGATATGGTCGATAACCGTACCATTCTCAATTGCACTTACCTGAAGTTGCTTTTGCTTTGCCATATAGTTAAGAGTTTTTATTTTATTAAAACAGAGATGGGTCTATAGCTAAAATTTACGATAATCAGCACTATTTCAAGCCCATAATCGCGGCAATAATGCCCATTCTGGTATATACACCATTCTCAGCCTGCTGGAAATAATAGGCTTTAGGATTTGCATCCACATCATAATTAATCTCATTTACCCGTGGTAGTGGATGCAGCACACGCAAATTCTCCTTAGTATTGTTCAGCATTGCATTTTTCAGCACGTAAGTATTTTTCACGCGTTCGTATTCGATTGGATCAGAGAAGCGTTCTTTCTGAACCCTGGTCATGTAAAGAATATCAGCCTTATCAATATTTCCCATTTCAAACTGCTCATAAAATGGAATTCCCTTTTCCTGCAAAAAGCGCTTATACTCACGAGGCATAGACATCTCTTTTGGTGCAACAAAAAAGAAAGTAGGGTTAAAATGAGAAAGAGCCATCAACAGAGAATGAACAGTACGCCCATATTTCAAGTCGCCCACCATAACGATGGATAGATTTTCAAGCGTTCCCTGCGTTTTTTGAATGGAGTACAGGTCAAGTAAGGTTTGAGTAGGATGTTGATTGGCACCATCACCGGCATTAATCACAGGCACCCTTGATTGCTCTGAAGCATAGCGGGCACTACCCTCGAGCGGATGTCGCATCACTATCAGGTCAGCATAATTGCTAACCATTTTTATCGTATCTTTAAGACTTTCTCCTTTAGTGGTGGAAGAAGATGAAGCGTCAGAAAAACCTATAACCCTTGCTCCCAGCCTGTTCATTGCCGTCTCAAAGCTGAGGCGGGTACGTGTTGAAGGTTCAAAAAAAAGCGAAGCCACCACCTTGTCGCGCATCAGGGGCTGATTGGGATTAGCCTCAAACCCGGCAGCAAGTTCTAAAATCCGCAGAATATCATCTTTGGAATAGTCGCTGATTGAGATTAAACTTTTATTTTTCATACGTTTTATAACAAAAGTAAGTAAAAGTTAGCTGAGCCGGGCTAAAAATACTAGCTTTTTTTGTATTACTTTTATGGTCTTAATAATAGATTAGGATAAAAAAGCAATAATGAAAAAGGTTCATAAATTATCCGAAGAATTAATTGATTTCATTCATAATAGTGCCAGTCCCTTCCACGCGGTAGATACTATGGCCGGGCAACTTGAGAAGGCAGGATTCAAGGCTTTAAATCTTAGTGATGAATGGCGGTTGACTATGGGAGGCAAATATTACCTCAGTCGTAACGGCTCAGCACTTTTTGCCTTTATCATTGGGAGCGGCGAACCAGAAGTAGAAGGTTTTAAAATATTGGCAGCACATAGCGATTCTCCTACATTCAGGATTAAGCCGGATCCGGAAATTGATAGTGACAATCATTTTGTCAGGCTAAACACTGAAGTTTATGGAGGTCCGATTCTTATGACCTGGCTGGATCGTCCACTATCGATTGCCGGGAGAGTTAGCCTGCGAAGCAATCAGCCCTTATGGCCCGATAATCGTCTGGTCAACTTTAATCGTCCCCTGCTAATCATTCCTTCCCTGGCCATTCACCTTAACAGAACGGTCAATGAAGGCATTGAACTTAATCGTCAAAAAGAAATGCTTCCCATCCTTGGATTGACAAAAGGCAAGAATTTAGGACGCGGAATGTTGAAAAGGATGCTGGCAAAAGAATTGGGAGTTGCCGACGATGATATATTGGATTATGATCTAAGTCTAAATGAGTATAACCGCGGTTGCATTATGGGCTACGATAACGAATTTATTTCAGCCCCCAAACTTGACAATTTAGCCATGGCTCATGCTGCCCTCAAAGGCTTGCTGGGAAGCAAGCCGGGCAAGTCAACTCAAATGGTCGCGATATTTGATAATGAAGAAGTTGGCAGCTTAACCAAACAAGGTGCAGACTCTCCGCTTTTAAGAAATCTTTTTGAAAGAATCCTGCTTCACCTGGGACTTAGTGGCGAAAAGATACAAAGAACTATTTATCAGTCGTTTATGATTTCAGCTGATATGGCGCATAGCGTCCATCCCAGCCATACCGAGAAGTACGACCCCGTGTTACACCCACTTATTAACAGGGGGCCGGTAATAAAAATCACAGCCAATCAGAAATACACAAGCGATGCAGATAGCATAGCTGTATTTGTGCAAATATGCGAAAAAGCCGGCGTTCCCTATCAAAAATTTGTTAATCACTCAGATATTGCTGGAGGCTCAACCTTGGGCAATATAAGCAGCGGCCATTTAGATATCAGAACTGTTGATGTTGGCAACCCCATGCTGGCTATGCATTCGGTAAGGGAGCTTGCAGGTGTTGAGGATCATGCCTACATGATTAAGGCCTTTAGTACCTTCTTCAACTTGTAGGCGGCAGATTGACAATTAAGGTAAAACCTTGAAGCGGAGTGCTTTCAGTCAATAATTGACCTGTAAATCACATCCTGAATTTGTGTACGGACGTTCAATTGGCTGAGCTTTCGATTAAACGAGTCCGGGTGAACACGATTTGACAAAAAGATGTATATCAAATCGTAGGTTGGATCTACCCACACAATAGTTCCGGTAAAGCCTGAGTGGCCGTATGACTTGGGCGAGGCCAGACGCGATACGGGAGAATCCTTATCAGGGTTATTTTCAGGCTTATCAAAACCCAGTCCCCTCCTGCTATCATCTTCCTGTTGTGAAGTAAAAAAGTCTATGGTTTCATCGTGTATAAATCTATATCCACCATACTCACCCCTATTTAGATACATCTGCATAAGCTTAGCCAGATCATTAGCATTTCCAAAAAGTCCGGCGTGTCCGGCCACTCCGCCAAGCAGTGCAGCGGTCTGGTCGTGTACATATCCTTTTAAAAGTTGTTTTCTAAAGCTTCTATCATTTTCGCTTGGAACAACATTTTCAAGAGTTCCCTTCTGCCAGGGATTAAACTGAAGCGTTGTACTTCCCAGCCTCTTGTAGAATAACTTGTCGGCCATTATATCCAAAGGCTGCCCCGAAGTCCTTTCTAATATCCTTGTCAGAAGAATAAAGTTGAGATCGCTATAAAGATAATCTCCCTTACGCAATTTTGAGTTAAGAATTTGGGTATGGATAGAATCAATGTAAGTATGGTTAAGATATAAATTATCTGCCACCTTCACCGAGAACTTCATATCATGATAATTGCTGATAAGATAATCTTTAAAGACCGCCGATTTATTCATATACAGATGTTCATCCACGCGAATAGGATGCGAGGAAGAGCGTCGTCGGCTATAGAGCGTACCCGAAAGCTTTTCCCTGTCAATTATTTCAGTATGAAAAGGAATGTAGGCTTGCAAGCCAGAGCGATGCAGCAATAGTTGACGAATAGTAATATCACCTTTGTCGCTTGAATCGGCTTGGGGCAAGTATTTCATAATGGCATCACGTAAATACCAGAGCCCATCGTCATAGCACTTCATAGCGACGGGCATGGTAGCAGCAATCTTAGTTACCGAAGCCAGATCATAGATATCGCTATTTTTTACATACCTTTTTTTTTCATAGCTATGCCAACCATAACTTTTATTCATAATCACTACCCCTTTTCGTGCAACAAGCAACTGGGCACCGGGGCTTGCTCCCTGCCTTATAGCATTCTCAACTATCTCATCAATCAATTTTAATGTATCACCGTCCATGCCAACCTCGGTAGCCCTGCCGTATTTCAATCGGCTAACCCCTGTATTAAAACTAAAGGCAGACAAATCTCCATAGACCAATTCAATATTTCGCTTTGAGCTGGCAATACCGTTAAAAACCACCTGGGCCATTGCTTCCCATGCAAGCGGGATATTGGAAGGACTGGCAAAGAGGGCATCTATCCCGGCAGGTAAAGATTTAAAGGGCAGCATAGCCGGTGAGCCTCCCCATATCATTACCAGGGAAGCGTTTGGATAATAATCTTTCAGGGCCTTTATATTTTTATCCAAATCAAAAACACGGGCATAGGAAGGGTCGCTCATCAGGAAAATCACATCATACTCATGGGGTAATAGAGCTTCGGAAGGAGCTTTAATATAATTGTCGGCCATCCTGGTAAAACTGTTAATATGCAAAGCCCCCATGTTGTAGTAGGCAATGTTTAAATCAAGGTTTACCAAAGGGAAAAGTTGCTTATCCCTTGATTGGAAGAGGCTCACGCTACTTTCATAAGCCAGGTGAAAAGGCCAAAGACAGTTCTCAGTTTCAGTATCTGTTGCCCTATAATGCTCTGAATTAGTCAGGCAATATTTAAAGGCCAAAGCTTTCTTGCAGGCCAGTTCAAGTAAATCATCATCAAGCCAACGGAATCGAAAAGCACTTATCAGACGCTCATAATCATTCTTGAAGTCATTACTCAGCAGGAGAGTACCATCCAACAACAACTGCTCAACTGAAAGCTCAGTTTGAGGAACAAAACTTTTATCCTGGGTCAAATTCAGGGACTTCCTCGCTGCCCCGGCGGCAGAAATAGAGCTTAATGACCGTCGTGATAACAAAAGACGGTTAATCTGCCTTGGCATCAAGGCAACATTAACAAATACGTCGCTGTTGCTATTATCAGGATTGGATTTAGGTATCCAAAGGTTAAAAGCCTCATATTCTGCCGGTTTATTAATTAGTCCATCGAGCCATAGCTGCTTAAAAGTTTGAGAAGTCATAAATCCAAAAACACCCTTACTGGCAGCACGGCTTGAAAGCCAATCAATCAAAGCTTCACGTGCACTATCGAGGCTGAGAGCCATAGTAAGTTCATCCGGAAAGGGGAGCTCCATTCCCTCGGTCTCATATCCAGACCTAATATCAGCAATCACAACAGGATCCAGCGCCCGGCTTCGATTGGGCAAGCGGCTGTTGATCACCCATGGCTCGGCTATCAAAAACCCGGGCGAGGGAGACAACTTAGCTGCAGTTCTGAGTTCACTTTCTTTGTCAGTATTCAGCAGGATAATTTGAGCGACCCTGGCCTCAAGACTGAGGGTTGGATATACAGAGTCAGCCCACAATTCTGCTTGCTTCTGAAGGCTTTTGTCTAAGGACAATCCTCCAGCTAAAACAGCCTTGTATAAGAAAAAGAATAACAACAGAAATAATTTATCCTTCATACCATTTTATGAACATCCGTAATAAGAGTTAGGCATCTCAACGAAAAGATCCAACATTTACAAAAATAAAAGATATAGGCGAAGCGGAGGTCTAAATAATAGAAAAATAGAGATATTTGTTTTATGCGTTATAATATCAAAAAAAAGCTTAATTTTGGAGAGCCGTGATTAATCTTTCGGAACATCATTGAAAAGCGGAATATTTCACCAACGAACTAATAATTATGTCAGACAATTTAAGCAATGCATTAAACCAGAATTGGGAGAGCAAAGTCATCCTGGTGGTTGAAGATGTCGACACAAACAAGATTTTTTTTGACGCTGCTTTGCGTCGTACTAAAGCAACAATACTATGGGCCAAAGATGGGCAGGAAGCCATTGATATGTTTAAAGCTAACAGTATTGACCTTGTGCTAATGGATCTGCAATTGCCCGTTATGGATGGCTATACTGCAACCCGCGAGATTAAGAAAATAAACCCTGATGTACCCATTATTGCTCAAACAGCGCATGTTATGTCCGGCGAAAGAGAAAAGTGTATGGAGGCCGGATGTAATGACTATCTGGCAAAACCTATCCGTTTGCAGATACTGATTGATACTCTCTCAAAATATCTTAACAGTTAGTACGTAATAAAAACTTAATTAACCAAATTTAAAGGAGGCTGTCTAATAAGTCCACAGATTGACACAAATTACACAGAAAAGACAAAACGAAAGTTTGTAAACACCTGAGAATAAAGATATTTAATTTGTGAAAATCTGTGTAATCTGTGGATAAATTTCTTATTGGACACCCTCCTTTTTTTAGATCAGGTATATATCTATTTTACTCTTTCATAAACCCGCACATAATCAATAAGCATAGCAGCGGGGAAAATACTTTCATCAATCCCTTGCGCACCGCCCCAGTTGCCTCCAACAGCAACATTAAGAATCAAATGAAAACGCTTATCAAAGGGCCATTCTTCAGAACCCTTCCCACTATTAGTGAATGTAAAGACTTTATTTTGATCAATGTAAAATTCAATTCTATCTTCAAACCATTCGATAGCATAAAGGTAAAACTTCTCTTCACTGTCGGGAAGATAAATATCCTCGCCAACTTGAGTATTAATATTGTGATTAAAGGCATGGGTATGTAGGGTTGTAAAAATAGAATCGGGATTAAAACCAACATGTTCCATAATATCAATCTCCCCACTATTAGGCCATCCCCCGTATTCATTATCGCTTGGAAGCATCCAAATAGCCGGCCAAATTCCCCTTCCTCCGGGCACTTTAGCCTTTACCTCAATCCTGCCATAAAGCCAATCGCCCTTAGCTTTAGAAGTCAGACGAGCTGAAGTGTAATCAAAACCCATATATCTCTCCTTATGAGCAATAATATGAAGAAATTCACCATCAGCCAGGACATTACTATCCCTTTTGACAGTATAATACTGAAGCTCACGGTTACCCCATCCATAAGCGTTTCCTACGGTATCATAGCTCCATTTGGAGGCGTCGGGGAGTCCTTCGTAGTTGAATTCATCACTCCAAACCAGCTTCCAATTGTCCGTGTTCTTAGATTGACAGCTCCCTAATGGCATCATCAGAGAGAAGACCATTGAAGTGATAATGGCAATTAATCGTGTTACTTTTACTTTATACCACATACACAAAATCATTACAGATAAACAATACTGAAATTAAAAGGCTGCCTAAAAGGCTCTCCGAAGAAAGTTAATATCTTCCTGGCCATTGGGGTCAGTTTTTGTACAGACCAGATGAGAAACCTTTTAGACAGCCCTCCTTTCAAAAATCAACCTCTAATTATGAAAAGCAAAATCATCAAAGAAGAAAATACCTCCACCATCATGTCCTTCAGTACCGAACTGTATCAGAATTTTATTATAATCTTTACGGTCAGCAATATTGCTAAAATCGAAAGTTAATTCTAACCACTTGTCTGTCTCTAATCCGGTTTTTAGAATTTCAGTTTGCGTTTGCCAGGCATTGCCTTCCAAATCTGCATTTTGCAATTTGACAGCTATAGAAGCTTGTAATAAATTGTTAGTAATCCAATCTCCGGCTTTATTGTTTTCAGAGGTATAATCATTGTAACCCGGGATAAAAACCTTTAAGGTTATTTGATTCTGCTCAGTCAAATCAAATTTATAACCCTTGGCCACAAATGAAATATTTGAATAAAACTCCCCAGCCTTCTTTTCAAACAGATAAACCTTTGAAGATGGATTAATGGGAACAGGTGCCGGATTATGATATGCAGCCATAGTTAAATTACCCATAGCCTCACCAACGAACTCAACACTTAATTCTTCCCCTTCAAAGTCTTCAAAAAGAGGGATTTCTTTTAATGGTAGCACAACCGGAGGAGGAGCTACATTGAGTTCTTCAGGAATAAACCTATACCACCAACCATTTCCTGATTCAGCAATACTTCTCACTTTCAGGTACATTTCTGTTTCTGTCAACGAAATGATTTCATAAACAGAGGAGCCTGCATAATGACCGAAAAACGCCCCATCAGACAAGGTCAAAGTCGAATCAGTTGTGTTCAACGAAAAAGTATAGTTTGCGGCAGGCGAAAACTCCACATCGAAGTCACCGGCAGGAGGCACGACAGTCTTGTTATATCCCAAAGCGGCCAAACCGGGCAGTCCTGCACCATTGGTGTAAACATAACCCTCGTTTGTCCAATTCAATTCAACACCAACTTGCTTAAAAGTGAAAATATTTTTGTATAAAGAACATTCCAGTTTGTCATTAGGTGCGGCGGCCCACCAAGATGGTGCCACATCATCAACCGGACCCACACCAAAATGACCCTTATTATACTGATCAAAAACCCATGTTTTTCCTTCTAACTTTTCCGCCCCACCAGTCAGAGCTGTGTACAAAGGGTGCTCTAATAATGACAGATCGTCTTCTGCTACCACTAAAGAGAACTTTTTTGTGGCAGAACCGTCTTGTGTATAAAGGGTCATTGCAACCTCATAAGTACCGGCAAATGGATATTCTCCGCTTACACTTTGTCCTTTCCCCTTTGAGCCATTGCCCAAATTCCATACAGCCACACCAGGCAATGAAGAGGTGTTTTCAAATATTACTACATTTGGCTTGTCAGCCTTAGGCGTTACAGAAAAAGTGGCATCACTCTCTGAGACCATTTTCCCCATCCCATAATCATCCATTTCCTGTGGTTCACAGGCAATAAACAACAGGGATATAGCCCATATAGTGCTTATTAAACTAAATTTTCTCATAAGATTATTATTTATTGTAATATAAACCAGTTTAGCCTTAATAGTTATTCTGCTCAAGTTTAAACTCTCCGTCTGTTTTGTCAATTTCAGACTGTGGAATAGGCAAATACTTCTTAGCCGGAGTCCATGTACGAACAGAAGAATACTCAGTTAAATTTTCAGTCAGCACATCGGCATCTCCCCAACGCACTAAGTCCCAAAAACGCATACCCTCACCTACAAACTCTCTCCTACGCTCCAGTTTAATATTTTCGACTGTAGCCGGTATAGATGTCAGCCCTGCTCTGGTACGTATAGCATCTAACGCTGCCTGAGCAGAAATTCCGCTACCTTGATCTACGCCATGTAGAACTATAAGCTCGGCAATGTTCAAATATGTTTCAGCCAACCTGAAGATACGAAGGTTATTCTCATAGTTTAGGTCAGTGTCACCCGGAGGTTCATTGTATCCAACACGAGCAGCATACTTAGCCATAAAAAGGCCAGTATTCTGAAAGCGTTCGGAATAGGTTCCATCTTCAAACTGATTGATAGAAGCGGAACGGCGCACATCATCAGCTTCAAAAAGTGCTAAAGTAGAGAGACGAACAGGTCCAAAGCCCCATCCTCCTTTATAAATTGTTTCACCACTTAACAAATCAGGAGTGTCAGCAGCAAGTCCGTTTGGAGAAATAAACGCGGGTAAATTTGTTCCATAACCTGCCCAACCTGAGGCCCAGGTTTTTCCGCCATACTCTCCCGGCAAATGATTTACTTCAAAAATAGATTCATCACAGAACTCACCTTCCTTAGACCAAATAGAAGCAAAATCGACCAGAGAGTATTCATTACTACTAATGATTTCATCCATTTCCTGAATTACCTCTGCATAGCGCGATTCATCTTTTTGATACATCACCACGCGAGCTTTCAGCATATAGGCAGCTGCCATAGTAGCGCGTCCATCATTACCTTTTACTGCTTTCATTGGAAGGGCTGCACTTTCAATAATGGCATCAATATCTTCCATTATAAAGGCATAAATTTCATCAGCCGTATATTGAGGAGCCATATATGGAGCCGGTAAATCAGCTGTGAAATAGGGAATGTTGCCCCAAAATTTCCATAACCAATGTGTATAATATGCACGCAGGAATAAGGCTTCTGATTTCATCTCAGCCACACGCTCTTCTGAAACGCCCATTGCATTTTCGCATGCTAAAACAGCATTATTAGCTCTTGACAGACCGCTATAATATATAGTCCACAATCCCTGAGGTATTTCTGTAGGAGTGGCATCAAGTAATGACAAACGGTAAAGCATGGCCTGGTCACCGGCATCGCCACCACCCTTAAAAATATCATCTGAACGCAAGTCAGACATAAGCACTACGCTGTTGTAATTATTATCAGCATAGCTGTCAAACAACAAAATCTGATAGGTTGAAGCCAAGTTGGTCATGATGGCTCCCTCCGTAGCTGATCCTCCAGCCATCTGTTTATCAGTCGGCTGTATGGTCAAAAAATCATCATTACATGCTGTAAAGCCAAGCAAAGCAGCAATGAATAATATATTAAAAATTTTCTTCATGTTATATAACTTTAAGTGGATTAGAAAGTAATATTAGCTCCAACCGAAATTGTTCTTGCTTGAGGATAAATACCTCTGTCAATACCTATAGTAGTGTATCCACCCGAAGCGATTTCAGGGTCAAAACCTTCATACCCGGTAATCGTTAGCAGATTTTCAGCCGAAACGTAAACTCTTAGTTTCGAAATTGAAACCTGTTTACTAATAAGTTCAGGCAAAGTATAACCTAATTGAATGTTTTTCAAGCGCAAATAGGAACCATCTTTAATATATAAATCAGAGGAAGCCCAGTTGCCGTTGGGGTTGGCATTAGTCATTCTAGGAATAGAATTGGATGTTCCTTCTCCTATCCAACGATCAAGAATCCATGCAGGACGGTTCATTGCAGGTATATCACCACGCATCGAAAAGTCAAAAATATCATTTCCTACTGTACCTTGGAAAAACATATTCAAATCAAATCCGTTCCACTCACCTCCCAAATTCAAACCATAAGTCCAGTCGGGCATACCTTTACCAATTTTCACCCTGTCCCCATCATCAACAACTCCGTTACCATCAACATCAACAAAACGCACATCTCCAGGTTGAGCATTTCGTCCCGAAGCAGCATTATAGGCAAGAGCTTCTGCTTGATTCTGAATAATTCCATCCGTTTTGTATCCGTAGAAATAAGGGAACACTTCACCATTTTCACCTTTTACAAAAGGACCAACTCCAGATGCTCCGGCATTCTCGTAAATAATTTCACCTGATTCGTTTCCATATTTAATCAGCTTATTCGAAAGCAAAGAGGCATTACCATTGATATAATAATTAAACTCTCCAATTGAGTTCTTAAAGCCCAACTCAAATTCATAGCCGGAGTTTTCCATGTCACCTATATTGGCAACTGGCGAACCTTTACCGACATATCTTGGAATTGGTTGATCAACTAACATTCCTGAAGTGGTTTTTACAAAATAGTCAAAACCCAGAGTTAATGCACTCCTAAAGAAGCGACCTTCCAAACCAAAGTTAATCTGCTCAGTTTCCTCCCACTTAATATCCGGGTTCGAAAGAACTGTAGGTCCTGCTCCATACTGCATAACCATATCATCTCCAGCTCCGAAATAGTAGTTTTGGTTACCTTCCATCATACTAGCATAACGGAATTCGCCAATGCGCTCATTACCGTTAACACCCCAGCTACCACGCACACGCAAATGAGTTATAAAATCAGGACGACCATCCATAAAGGCTTCGTTGGTCACGTTCCATCCAACTGAAACAGATGGGAAAATACCCCATTTATTATTGGCTCCAAAACGAGACGAACCATCACGACGTACAGTGGCCTGCAACATATATTTTTCACGATAGTTATAGTCCAAACGTCCAAAATAGGAAGCCAATGTTATGGATGAAAATCCTCCGGTTCCTCCAGCAACACGCTCCAGAGCTCTATCAGCAATAGCAGCGTTAATATTGGCTTTAGAAGGATCATTCTCCAACAAATCGTAATCATCTCCATACAATTCGCGAAGCGTATATTCCATAGCTGATTGACCCAACAAGGCAGTAAAGTTGTGATCCTCATTTAACGACAAATTGTAGGTCAGAGTGTTCTCCAACTGCCATCTGAATCCTCTGTGCATATTAGAAAAAACGTGGCTCTGAGTGTGATCTTTTCCTTGTGTAGCTAGAAAATGTTCAAAAGTATAACCATCATTTCCCCAAAAAGCCAAATCAACGCCATAGCTGCTTTTAAATTTAAGTCCCTTAAGGATATCCAATTCGCCCCAGAAAGTAGCAACGAATTTATCAGCATTTCCAAAGCTATTCTGAGGAGCATTAAGCATGGCTACCGGGTTCGCTAGTTCCTGAAATCCAGCCGGAGGTATAGAAAACACGAGGCCGTTTTTATCAGTCACAGCGTGCGGATATTGTGCCAGAACTGCATCAGGATACTCAGCATAAACAGGTACCAGTGGATTAAAAGTTATAGCGCTACCCAAAATCGAACCATATTCGCTGTTGGTTTCGATACCTGAGGATTTATCACGGGAATAACCTGCATTAATACCTACTCTTACCTTATTTAGATAATTGCGATCTTCTTCAAATACAGTATAGTTATTATTGGCACGAATGCTGTAACGCTCGTAGTTTGACTTTCCGTAGTCTCCGCCTACAATACCTTCCTGATTATAATAACCAAACGACAAAAAATAACTTCCCTGGTCACTTCCTCCCTGAATGCTCACCTGATGATTTGCTACAGGTGCGTTGTAATTAAAGGTTTCATCTTGCCAATCAGTACCTGTCCCGGCACCGGCTATTTGTTCATTAGTGTACCTGGGAGAGTTGCCATCATTAGCCAGGGCTTCGTTCATTATTACCATATATTCGGTCGCATTAAGAACTTCCTTCTTTTTCCAAGGATTTTGCCAACCGTAAGAAAAGTCATAACTTACTGTAGTTCTTCCTTTGACGCCAGACTTAGTGGTAACTAATACTACACCGTTAGCAGCACGAGCTCCATAAACAGCTGCTGAAGCAGCATCTTTTAGGATTTCAACCGACTGGATATCGGTAGGATTCAGATAACTGATACCACCATCAACGGCCATTCCATCCACAATATAAAGTGGTTCGCTGTTGTTAATAGTTCCAATACCCCGGATACGGACTTTAGAATCAGCCCCCGGTTGCCCTGAACTTTGGGTAATTTGAACACCTGACACTTTACCCTTCAGTACATCCTCGATGCGTGAAGGTTTTGAGATTTCAAGATCCTCTGCGGAAACGCTACTAATTGCAGCTGTTACCACGCTTCTTTTCTGGACGCCGTAGCCTACTACAATTACTTCATCCAAATCCGTAAAAGTTTCCTCCATCTCAATGCTCATAGAGGGAGAGTTAACAACAAGTTCTCTTGTGTCCAGCCCTATAAACGAATAGACCAGGGTAGCCCCCATCTCGGTTGACAGTGTATAATTACCGTCAATATCGGTAATTGTCCCAATGGTTGTACCTTGCTGTACAACACTAACCCCGGGAATGGGATCCCCGTTAGCACGGGATGTTACTCGTCCGGTGACGGTAACTTGCTGAGCAAACATGGCTGTTGTCAGCAACATAAAAAAAAGTAATCCTAATGTTTTTTTCATAAGAAATGATTTGAATTAAACTGGTGTTAATAAAAATTAGTTTACAAACCTTAAATCACAATACAAAAAAACGGCATCCTGTTAATAAAACATAATTTCTACCTACACAAAAACATCATTTCTTCTATTAGTAAACCTCACAAAAAACTCACTACGTAATTTGTATAAATTTGATTTTCATTATTTTAAGAAATTTATATGAAAAATATTCACCTCAACTGCACTATGCATTCCGACAGTCAGACCAACAAAGAGAAAAGAAACACAAATTAACAGACAGGCATCAGTAGAAGCTTTAGTCAAAATACAGATTTAGATAAACTCAGATTTAGAATTGGCTAAAGAACAGAAGTCAAATACTCATAATAAATTCATATAGATTGTCTTTCCCGCTAAGTCCAAGCTTTTTCCTGAGTTTATAGCGGTTATTCTCGACGGCTCTAACGCTAATGTTCATCAAGGAGGAAATCTCCTTTGAAGGCATATCCATTCGAAGATAGGCACAAAGCTTTAACTCGCGGGATGTCAGATCCGGGAAGCTTTTTGTCAAACGATTAAGGAAGTCGGAATGAACCTGCTCAAGATGAAGTTCAAAAACCTCCCAATGTGATTCATTATCAATGTCATTATCAATCTTTTTGACAATATATCCCACCTTCTTCTCAACGCTGGACAGGTCTTTCAAACAGGCAACTTTCAGTAATTCTTCTTTTATTTTTTGCAAAAACTCATTCTTGTAAATAATGCTCATCGTTGAGTTGGCAAGCTCTTTCTCTTTAAAAAGCATCTCATCTCGCAGCTTCTCGTTACGGAGACGAATCATTTCTTTTTCATTTTCCAGAGCTAAATTTTTCAGCTTCTCCTCTTTAATTCTAAAATGTTCCTTTTGCTTTTCCACAGCAACTAGCCTGCTTCGCTCTATAAGCCACATCAACAGATACCATGCACCTACAATTAAGCCTATTACAACCAGCACATAGCCCACCAAGGCATATATAGTCCGATACCAGGGAGGTAAAACAATAAACTCTAAACCTGTTGGCTCAGACTCCTGACCGTGGACATTAATAGCTTTTACCCAAAACACGTAGTTTCCTTCGCGAATATTAACAATCTGTCGCCTTTGCGAAAGAGAAGGTTCTGACCAATTTTGATCTAAACCTTCAACAAAAGTAGAATACTTAATATTAGAGGTTTCAAAATGAGTTGCAGAGTATTTAACCTCAAAAGAATTCTGATTATATGGCCACTGAGGTTTATGATTAGTATCCGGCAGTCCGGGCGAGGAAAAATAATCAACATCGTCGTTCAGGCTTTTAAATCCCCGGATATGAACATTAAAAGGCTTAAGCAATTCCTTTCTTTCGTTTACCGAATAATGAGCAAAACCATCTTCAACCCCAAATATTGTATTTTTCTCATCAAGAGCCTTTACAAACTCAAAGCCGTCAACTACTTTGCCCGTTATTGGATAGAAGGGCAGTGTAACTTTTGTGTAGTTTCCATCTTCGAGGCGGCGCAACACACCCACCCCATTTTGAGTAAAGAACCAGACATTACGATTATCATCACTGTGTAAAAGTGTTGGAAAGCCTCCTTCCAGGAAATAAGTGTTAAGATTGTGACGATAAAAGCTATTTGAATTGGAATCGAAACCAAAGACTCCCTTAGAAGAGCCAAAAACCACTTCATCATTAACCCTTGTAACGTTAAGAGAGAGATTTTTATCAAGTCCCTTAGCATCATTAAAGGTCTCTACTTCAACTATTTCATTATAATTTTCATCAAAATGCACCTTGAAAGCTCCCAAATATCCGTGAGTCACCCATAATGCTCCGTCGCTATCCCATTCCATAAATCGCGCCGACTCATTAAATCCATCCAGACGCTTAACATAAGTCCATTGGCCATCAACTTTTCTTAGAACAATAATCCCATTATATGAGCCTGCCAAGCATAAATCAGTCCTGTTGGGGGGATATCTAAAAATCCACGCTCCCACAATATGAGCAGGTGTAATCAACTTCGCCCTTCCATAATTAATTGAGAAAACACCCGAGTTATGACCACACAAGACCTGTCCCTCCTTATCAGTAAATAGCGACCATACCTGCCCGCTTGTACCCTGAATCCTGACAAAGCTATTGCGATCATTAATAGGATTTTTAAAATCCATCTCGTTGATATAGTAAAGAGCCTGATTAGTACCAAGATATAATACACCTTCATGCTCTTCGGCAGTATAGCCAGTGCCTATATCGTAGTATCCTTGAATAAAGCTAATAGTCGAATTGTAAGAAATTCTTGCTATCCCGTTGTCAAGTCCCGCCCAGATATTACCTTCCTGATCAACTTCCAAACCAAGAACTGTATTGTTTTGTAGTCCTCTTTCCTTGTTGATCATGCTTTTTATGTTACCAGCCTTATCCGTAATAACTACACCGGATTGAATAGTACCGAATACAAACTCATCTTCACCGTATTCAATTCCCGAATATACATTGGCATTCTTAAGAAAGTGGGAAGCCTGGCCATCCCACTCCTTAAAAGTTTGCATATCCCAAACGTAAATTCCCCCGGTTATTGTAGCAATAAGAATTTCACTGCTAGAAAGCGGCAAAACTGCGCCAATACTAACACCGGCAAATGATTCCCCTCCGGGAATTTCATATAAGCGTCCCTGTCTAAACTCCATTAAGCCATAGGTCTCATCATATACTATCAACAGACCATTAACAGTAAAGGCCTTTGGAATTCGAGCTTTTGCGGAAACAACTATAGGCTTGCTCCCCTCCTTCCATAAAACCAGGCCCTTGTCAGCCTGAAAAACTATCCAATCGTTAAACGGGATAATTTCCCATACATCACCCAACGCAGACAGTTCATCATTATCTGAAAGCGAAGTATAGTCAAGATCCCTATGTCCGTTATACTCATAATAACCAAATTCATTATAAGCCCCCATGTAAATTCTATTTTGGTAGGCAAGCACCGAACGATGAATAACATTTGTAGTTTTAGGTAAAAGGCGCCATTCTGAACCGTCATATTCCAAAATACCATCGTTATTAGCCGCATAAAGAAGGCCATTTTCAGCCTGGCTTATGCTCCAATTCTGAGTTGCTCCTTTATAATCAGCGCGACTGAAATAGTCAACTTCCGGTATCCCATAAATTGGGACAGCAGCCTTAAGAGTAGCGCTTAATAGGAGATATGACAGAAACAAAAGAATCAGAATATGGTATCGGTAATGGTTCATCATTATTATTTAGCAAATGGTGTATAGTTACTCAAAAATCATTTACAGAACTGTAATTTCAGTCCTTCTGTTTTTCGCACGTCCCTCAATTGAAGAATTATCATCTATAGGCTGATTCATTCCGAAACCTTTGTATTTGAGCCGTTCTTGGGGCACTCCACCACGGGTAAGGTAGATGAATACCGACTTTGCCCTATTCTCGGAGAGAAGCTGATTATATGCAGCCGGCCCCTGATTGTCAGTATGTCCGCCTATCAGTATTTTTACTTCAGGATTCTCCTTCATAAAGCTGATCAGACCTTCGAGCTCAATTTTCGACTCGTCACGAAGTTCGTAAGAATCTGTTTCGAAGAATATATTCTCAAGTGTCATTTTCACTCCTGCTTTCACAGCTTGAAGACCGATATCCAGTACGTACGGAGTTTCAAGTGAGTGTCCTTTATGCAAATCAAAGTGTCCTGAATAGAACATGTAGCCGGGATGTGAGGCTCTGAATGCATAACGCCCTCCGATAGGCAAACAGACCAGAAACTCTCCGGTAAAGCTGTTGCCCTGAGCTGTAACAACTAATTCAGCTGATGCTAAATCCTTTAATTCAAAATCAGCCGGGAGCGTCTCCCCCGATTCTATATCAAAGACCCTCCCTTTAACGTAAAGCACAGGCTCGGGACGCAAAGGTTCAGGAAGGTCGAAATAATAAATAGCCTTAGAATTGCCTTCTTCATTAACGCCGTCACTTGAAAAGTAGGCACGATTTCCACGGGCATTAACCACAAAGCCCATCTCATCTCCTTGTGTATTAATTGGGTATCCCAGATTAACAGGCTGACTCCATCCTCCGTCTTCTTTCTTTCGGCTGACAAAAATATCGAGTGCTCCCATTCCTCCCATGCCGTCAGAGGAAAAGTAAAGCGTCTTATTATCATGATGAATAAAAGGAGAACTTTCTTCCCTTGAAGTGTTAATATTGGCTCCCAGATTAGTCGGAGCGCCAAAAACAGGGACAGCATCCTTTCTAAAATACTGAATTTCGGCCTTCCAAATATCTTTTCCACCCCTTCCTCCCGGGCGATTGCTGACAAAATAGAGCGTTTTGCCATCAGCTGAAAATGAAGGTTGGCTTTCCCAATATGGAGAATTAAGGGGCATCCCAAGGTTGACCGGAGTACTCCAGCCCCCTTCATAGCGTCGCGAGAAGTAAATATCGCAACTTCCCAGTCCGTCGGAGCGGCCACAAGCAGTAAAAAACATCATATTCCCATCCGCTGATAGAGATTGAGCGCCCTCGTTGCCCGGAGTGTTGATATTGCCATAAAGAGGCAAACGCTTTCCCCACTCGCCGTTTTCAAGCTTTTTTGAAAAATAGAAATCCTCCTGAAAATAAAGAGCAGACTTTGGTAAATTCCGCTCCAGGAAGAGCTGTTCATCACGCGGCAATAAGACCGTAACTACAAGGGTCTGTTCGTCGGCAGTGACACTTGGCCAATATTCATCATAATCATTATTAAGACTTTCGCCTGCCGGAATAAGCTCAATCCAGTATGCTTTATCAACAGCATCCTTTGCGAACCGCCCCCTTTCAATCCAAAGCTTAAGCTCTTCGGCATTCTTCTGATCACCGTGTTTCCACTTATAGCTTTCCAACCACTCCAAACCTTCCTTGTACTTACCGGTTTTTATGGCTGCTATTCCTATATTAAACATAGTGCTTGGAAAAAACAGCGAGTCTAGTTTATAAGCCTCAATAAGCACCTCCATCTCACGGCTGTAGTTTCCCTGACTATTATAAATATCGCCTAAGACCAAGTAAGGCTCGATAAAATCAGGATCTTTAGCCAAAGCTTCGTAAAGAGCATCTATTGCATGATTTAATCGACCTGCGCTGTAGTGATTTATACCTTCATCATATAACTTAATGGCAGCCCGATTCCTGGACGACAATTTCGCTTGTACTATAGCACTCTGCAAAGTAGCAGAAAGTAAAAACAGTATCAACACCAATATCTTTCTCATGCTCATGCTCAGAGTTTTGCGATTAATATCAGACAGGGCTCAATCTGTCAAAGCCGAATTTATTACTTCACGGGTGTAAGATACAAGGTCTTCAAGTTTATCAGTAAACAAGTGGGTATTAACAGGTGGGTGAATAATCAGGCCTGCTCTACCCGGCATCAAATTAAAAAAGCCACTTCTGTTAATTTTGTAACTATCAATGATGGTAATAGGCAAGATATCAAATCCCAACTCGAAAGCCAATCTAAATGCCCCTTTTTTAAAGGGACGCATTTCTTTTTGGCCACTACGCGTGCCCTCAGGGAAAATCACCACCGAAATTCCATTATCTAATTTACGCTTTGCTTCCTCAAGAGATTGAACCGCAGTGCGAGGCGATGATCGGTCAATAAAAATATGGCCCACCTTTTCGCTGGCATATCCAATAAAAGGAATTTTCCTAAGCTCTTTTTTCATAACCCATCTGAAATCTGTGGGGAAATATCCGTAAAGCAGAAATATATCCCAGATGGTTTGATGATTTGACACTATTACATAGGATTTACCGGTTTCAATTTGGGCTTTTCCCTTAACAAAAACTTTCACAGGTGTTATCCAGCAGCATACACGCGCCCAACACCTACCCATGAAACTGCCTGCCTTTGCCGAAATCAGCAATGCACAAAGGGCTGCCAAGGTAGCAAACAAGATAGAATTAACTATCATTAACGGTAGGAATATCAGCCACTTATAAGGCTGATATATTAAATATTTCCAATCATAGCTGGAATTTGCAGGTTCGGTCATATCTATTACTGTTCAAGCTAAGAACAAAAATAGAAGTTCTTTTTAAATAGAAAAGCTATTAAGCAAAAAAGGTCACCTTTCGGGTGACCTCTTTCAAAAACATAATAAGCACTTAGAATTTATAGTTCAAGCCAAATCCAAGTAATTGTTTCGACTGCAACTTAGCTCCTCTTGTAACAGGCTGCCCATCAACCATTTCAGTGGTTTTAGTATCATGGTCATAAAGCAAATGAAGAGAAGCAACACCGGTCAGATAGTCGTTAAACTTCAGATTGATACGTCCTTCCCAGTCCACATCTATATGCGAGGGCTCATCAGCAAGATTGGAAAAAAGATCCAGACGCGTGAAGAAATCAACATTCTTAATAATATTCTCCTTTTTATAGACAGACTTTAAGGACGCACCAAATTCCCCACGGTAATTATCGCCTGGGTCAACACCATAAGCCCCTGCTAATGAAAGAGAATCATCGAGGACAATAGTCGATTTTGACGTAAGCGGCGAAATATACAAGGAAAAATTGTCGTTTGGCTTATAATCCATACCCAGAGAAAACAGAACATAACCGGGAGAGAGCCATTCCGAAATAACCTGAGTGTTAGCCGGAGGATCCTGGTAACCGGTTGTCATCTGAGTTTTGAAGTCAAACAGCGCAGTATAAAACCACTTATTGCTCGCTTTGTAACCATATTTGGAAGTAAGCAGAACCCTGTCTTCGGTCTTTATCAGATTTTCGCTGCCCTGCTGTGCCAAGCCGTAACCAAGAGTTAGACTGTTGTCCCAGGCACTTTTGTTCTTAGCATAATTAGCAAAGCTGTTGAAAAGAAAATTACCCGACACAGAGTTCCGTCCCCCTGCAGACCAGTTATTCAGGCTTACCTGGGTAAAAGTAAGGGAGGCATCGCCTCCTAATTTCCAATTCTTTAAACTATCGGCCTCTTCTTGAGCTGTCATAATTGCAGACGCCATAATGCCATAACACAATGCAATAAATTTTAAGTTTTTCTTCATAAGGGTTTTTATATTAATTCATGATTATATGAATAGATCTGCAATTTTTCAAAAACATGGACAAATATCCTAATTGTATTGCAAATATTCCAGTTTTAAAATAAATAAAAGCAAGACAATTAGCATTTATACCCTATTATCGACGTTTGGCAAAGATAAACTGCAATTCATAAGTAAGTAAATTGAACTATTTTGCACAAAGAGATAACTTTGTGCAACCTCGAATCAAAAAAGTTGTCATTAAATAGAAACAAGAGCATTGCCAGTCGAAATTAACGATATACATCAGCCGATAGTAAAAAAAGCTATGAGTGGAAACTCAAAGGCAATGCACGAGCTGTATAAGCTTTACAGCGGGGCTATGTTCAATATTTGCTATCGGATGATGAATAACAGGGTTGATGCCGAAGATATGCTACAGGAAGTTTTCATTGAAGCCTTTGGCAAGCTGAACAGCTTTCGCTTCGAATCGACATTTGGAGCATGGATCAAGCGAATCACAGTCAACAGATGTATTAATGAGATAAAAAGACGCAAGCTCCCTGTAGAATATATGGAAACAATGCCCGACTCAATTTACAGGGAGGAGAACGAGCCTTCGGTTGATGACATTGAGCTATCGGTAGAGAGGATAAAACACGCCATGGCTCTATTGCCGGATGGATATAGAATAGTGTTTTCTCTTTATATGTTGGAGGGTTATGACCATGAAGAAATATCTTCAATACTTAATATATCGCAGTCCACATCAAAAACACAATTGATGCGGGCCAAAAACAGAATAATTGAGATACTTAAAGCCGGGCAGCTTGAGCTGACGGATAAAAATTAGTGATATGGAAAAGAAGCAGTCCTTAGATGATTTTATAGATAAGAACAGAGCTTTGTTTGATGACAATGCTCCTTCAGCAGAACTCTGGGATCGAATATCAGAACAAATACCCGGCAATAAATCCTATTGGCAAAGCAAGAGCATCAAATACAGCCTTTTGAAAATTGCTGCAGTAGTTATATTTATCAGCATAATACCTGCAATATGGTACTCTCTATTAAGAAGTCAGGGAGAACAGCAATCCGCTTTGTCGGGTGAGATTAGTGAAATTTCTTATTACTATGAATCACAAATTGAAGCAAAGCGAATGCGGGTTTCACAACTAACCGCCGACGAGCCCTCCATAAATACTGAAGTTGATGCAGATCTGGCTCAGCTTGAAAAAATACTCTCAGACCTAAAGGAAGACCTGAACGATGATGTGGCCAACAGGGAGGTCGTATCAGCAATGATACAGAATTACAGGATGAAACTTGATATACTTGAACAAGTGCTTGAGTATATTGACTATGATGATAACAGCTCCAAGAAGCAAGACGATTATGAAGAGATTCAATTATAAGACCATGATAATTAGAGATAAGCTAAAGTACCTATGCGTAATTATTGGCTTGGCACTAATGATTTCGGCGAGGGTTAATGCCCAGCAAATCAATGAAACGCTTAGTACATCCTACTTGTACCCTGCCACTCGAACTGTTTCAGTGCAAATCAACAACAAGTACGGGCATGTAAAGGTCAACACCTGGGCCAAAGACTCGGTGAAGGTAGAAATTACGCAGACATACACTCATACAAGCATAGAGAACATTAATAAGCTAAAAAGCAGCATTAACATCCTGCGTTATAATGTTAGTGGGACAATACGTTTCGAGACCTCCTTTGAGCAAAGTGGAGGACGTTTTTTCCGGAATGTAAGAGAAGCTACAAATATGTTTGGCAGTGAAAGCAATACCCGTATAGACTACAGTATTACCCTGCCCACAAGTTCCAATATCAATATAATCAACAAATATGGAGATGTAATCTTGCCGACCCTTAGTGGAAGGGTTACGGTAGATCTTTCCAACGGAAACTTTCAGGCACAAAGGCTTAGCGGGCACAGTGAGCTCAGTCTGGCATTTGGCAATGCTTTGATTAATGAGTTAAACAATGGAGTCTTAAGCCTTAACTTTGTTGAGCTTTCACTAAATAAGGCCAATAGTTTGACCGTCAATGGAAATTCTTCAAAAATTGACATAAAGAGTATCACCGACCTGGTATTAAACTCCCGAAGAGACCGGGTCATAATTGAGAAAGCAGGCAAGATAGCAGGCACTACCTATTTCACAAACGCGAATTTTGGAGAGCTGGCTAATCGTTGTGAGCTTGACATGACCTATGGTGAACTTAGCGGTTTAAAGCTCCTTGATAGCACCACTGAATGCATTATAGTGGCCAGGACATGCAACCTAAATATCGAAATGATGCAGCCCTCTGCCTATTCCCTCTTGTTAAAAAAATCCGGAGCAAGTTTAAAATTTCCGGAAAGCTTGACCCCAGCCCCCGTGAGAGCCGGAGAAGAAGGGCTGAGCAGATATTACTTTAAATCAAACATAGCTGAAAGTAAGCTTAAAATAAATATTCAGAACGGAAATTTTAAAATTATTCATCAATAAAGCAACTTACTATTATGATACTTGTCTTTAAAGAAAAACTCAGAGCATTGAACACAACAAGATTCATACTATCAATCTGCTTGTTTATCACCACAACCGTCGGGGCGCAGGATTACAACCATGCTGTAAAAGTTAGCACCTCCAATGGTTTCGGCATAGCTTATAAGCATTTGACAGATTTCGAGAAAGGCTTTGAGATATCTCTTATGAGTAATGAAAATCTGATACAGGCCTCAGCAATAAGAATTCATCAACAGCCGGCTTTTCCGCTTCTTTCAGATAAGGTATTCGCTTTATACGGATATGGAACACACCTGGCTTACCATAGTAATTACACGCTTTGGAACCCTTTTGACCCTAATAACAGCTCAAAAAAGATAAATCGCAAATTTATAGCTCCCGGCATTGATGCTTATGCAGGATTAGAGTATCGCTTTTTGAAAATACCTTTTACAATAGTGCTCGACCTTAACTGCAATTTTGAATTTTTCAGACCGGGCTATTTTGCAATTAATATAATACCCACTGCAGGGGTAGCTTATGTATTTTAATTTAAAACTAAAACAATTAAACCAATTAAACCAATAGATTATGAAATCACTTAAATTGACATTCGTGGCTCTTAGCTTATCAGCTATTACAGCTTTTGGACAGCAGGAGTCAAGTCCCTCTATGCAAACAATATTTGGCGACCCGGAAGTTAACTCGATAGGCGGATATGGAGCCTTAGGCCTTGGATATACCACAGTGGCCGACAGGGACGCCCTCTATTTTTCTGCACAAGGCGCGGTAGTAATTAATCACTCTATTGCAATTGGTGCAGGAGGAAAAGGCTTTGCATCAAAAATGGCTTATGATAATAATTTGGGCGCCGAATATAACTACGCCGGCGGCTATGGAGGCTTAATTATAGAGCCAATTTTAGGCTGGGATCGTCCTATTCATTTCTCTTTCCCGGTATTGATAGGTGGCGGAGGTATTGGTTATATTCAACACTGGGGCGACTATGACAATAATGATGAGGAATATGACTTTGCCGATGAAGACAGCAATGCCTTTTTCGTTATTGAGCCAGGGATTGAAGTTGAACTTAATTTGGTCAAATGGATGCGTATGGCTGCTACAATAAGCTATCGCTACACCTCCGACATAAAATTAGGCTACAAAAACTCCATCGAGCCTTCCAATAATGGAACAATGATAGGCTCAGAAGATATGCTACGAGGATTCAACGTAGGCATAAATATGAAATTTGGAAAGTTCTAATCACCATTTCCCTCTATACTTCACTATTTTACAATCAAACATTAGAGGAAGATGCCGGCTCTTCCTCTACTATCACAACCCAATATTCTAATAAGAACAACTCTCTTTTTTTTATGGAAATTATGAAAATATTTTATTGCTTCCTGATATTTTTTATCTGGGGTACAACGCTTTGTTTGTATGCCGGCGATGAAGACGAGTTAAGCAGATTACCTGTCTTAAGTGGATATATCAAGGATTCCCAAAGCGGCGAAGTGCTTATAGGAGCAACTGTATATATCCTTGAAAGCGGCATCGGCGCAGCATCAAACCTTTACGGATTTTACAGCATTTCGACACCGGCCGGCAGCAAGACACTTGTAGTTAAATTCTTAGGCTATAAAAGTCTTCAGCAGGAACTTGATATTCAATCCAACCTGACTTTCAATATAAGTTTGGAGCCTGAATCAGAACAGCTTAGCGAAGTTACTGTTGTTGCCAACCAATCGCACACCAAACTGGAAGAGCCGCTTATGGGCGTGCAAAGAATTAATGCCGCTAAAATTAAGCAAGTGCCGGCACTAATGGGCGAAGTTGACCCTATTAAAGTCCTCCAGCTAATGCCGGGTATTTCAGCAGCAAGCGAGGGCTCCAGCGGCTTTAGTGTAAGAGGAGGAAACCCTGACCAAAATCTTATTGTGTTGGATGAAGCCATAGTCTATAACGCCGGTCACATGATGGGATTTTTCTCTGTCTTTAACAATGACGCTATAAAAGATGTGAATATTTATAAGGGTGATATCCCTGCCAGAAGCGGGGGTCGGCTCTCTTCCCTACTGGATGTCCGGATGAAGGACGGCAATTCTCAGCGTTTCTCTGGTACCGGTGGAATCGGGACAATATCCTCACGGCTGACACTTGAAGGGCCTATACTCTCAGAGCGCACCACCTTCGTCCTTGCAGGGCGTCGTACCTATGCAGATCTTTTCCTGCCCTTTGCCAAGGAAGAAGCTGCACGTGATGCAGGCCTGTATTTCTACGATTTGAATGCCAAAATAAGCCACACGATAAGCGACCGCGATCGTATTTATTTGAGCGCTTATTTGGGTCGCGACTTTTTTAAAGGTGCAGATAGCAAAATAGGCTTTGGAAATCAGACCATTACCCTTCGTTGGAATCACCTGTTTTCGCCGCGTCTGTTCAGCAACCTTACTCTGATAAGCAGCAATTATGACTATATGTTAAGCTTCGAGAGCGGCAGTGCTGATGATTTTGAATGGATATCGAATCTGCGTGACTATAATGCCAAGCTTGATTTCAATTATTATCCCAACAGCAAACATTCCATCAGCTTTGGTGTCCAAAGTATTTACCACAATATACTTCCGGCCCACGTTAAGGGCACACAGGACAATACGGTTTTCAACGAAATAAAACTACCCCGAAGCAGAGCCTGGGAGCATGGCCTGTATTTGGAAGATACGCATAAAGCAACTGATGCCATTACCCTGCGCTATGGACTTCGTTTGTCAGCCTTTCAGAATGTCGGGAAGGGGGTTTTGCACTCCTATGATGAGGATTATAATGTGAACGGCACCACAGAGTATAAAAAAGGCGAAGTGTTTAATACATATTGGGGCATTGAGCCGCGATTCGGAGCCTCATGGATGCTATCTCATCAAACATCGGTCAAGGCAGCCTACTCTCGCTCTTTTCAATATATGCACCTTGCAGGCAATTCTCGTTCAACCACTCCTCTTGATGTCTGGTTTACATCTTCACCAAATGTGAAGCCCCAGCAATCAGATCAGATTTCAGCCGGAGTTTTCAGGAAATTTCTCAATGGAAGCTTCGACGTGGGTGTGGAAACATTTTATAAAGAGATGCGCAACACCATCGACTTTAAGGATTATGCCGAGCTCCTGCTTAACGAGTATCTTGAAGGGGAGCTGCGCTTTGGCACCGGATATGCTTACGGGCTGGAGTTCTTAACTAACTTCAATTTCCACAAATGGGACGGTTGGATAAGCTACACTCTTAGTGAATCAAAAAGAAAAATTGAGGGCATCAACAACAATAAGAGCTACTTTTCACCTTATGACCATACTCACGATATCTCATTAGTGGTCAGTCGTGAGCTTAGCAAACGGCTTACACTTTCGGCCAACTGGGTATTCTTTACCGGAGCTCCCGTTACTTTCCCGGTCGGACGCTTTGAAAGTGGCGGAAATATCGTGCCGATTTATTCCGATCGTAACGCTGAACGTATGCCTGATTATCATCGCCTAGATTTGGCTCTGACCTGGCGAAACAAGCTAAAACCGGGTCGCCGCTTCAGTGGTGAATGGAATTTCTCTCTATACAACGCCTATGGCCAAAAAAACGCCTGGACTATTTCTTTTGTAGAGGATGAGGATGTTCCAAACCGCACCAAGGCAATGAAAACCTACCTCTTCACTTTTGTTCCTTCAGTTACATATAACTTTAAGTTCTGATTATTATGAAGCGCATTTTTATATTATCACTCCTTGTTCTAGCGATACTCTCATTCAGCTCTTGCGAGGAGGAAATTAATCTGCAACTGGATTCAAGCGCCCCTCGTCTTGTTGTAAACGGAATGATTAGTACCGACACAACAATGCACTGGGTCACCCTAACACAGTCGGGTGATTACTTCAATCATCAGCCGGCACGTCCCATTTCAGGAGCCTTTGTTGAGATTAGCGATGCTGACTCCAGTTTTTTGCTTACAGAATCAACAGAAAGGCCCGGCCATTATCATACACCCTCTTCA
Organism: Marinilabiliaceae bacterium UBA5488; assembly: GCA_002427105.1. Taxonomy (GTDB): domain Bacteria; phylum Bacteroidota; class Bacteroidia; order Bacteroidales; family Marinilabiliaceae; genus Geofilum. The sequence continues at coordinate 80,528 of DIPM01000029.1, forward strand.
TATTACGGGAAATCAGGTGTAGAATATCGACTCACTATAAAGAACGTTAATATTGAAGGGATTTCAGCTGATGAGATTTTCGAAGCCTCAAGCACCCTTCCCAACTATGTGGAATGTGATTCGGCGGTAGTTGATTTCAGTGATCAATATCAGTGGTGGAAAATTATTATATATGCTCAAGACCCACCTAATGAGACCAACTATTATTTATTCAGCCTCCTTAATAATGGCAAAAATGTCACTGATGCCTACGATAGAATGGTAATTCTTGATGACCGTTATTTTGATGGAAATTACGCTGATGGCGTTTGGATATTTGGGCTAGATCCGGATGACGGTGATAATTTAGAACCCGGCGATATTCTGACAATTGAAACCTACTCAATTGACGAGGCCTATTACGACTATATTTACGGCGTACAAATTGAGATGGCAGGGAATAATCCTCTTTTTTCCGGATCTCCTGCCAACGTACCGGCCAATATCAGCAACGGAGCCCTTGGTTGTTTTGCAGCCTGTTCAGTCAGCCGCCTATCATTTACAAACCACTACAGTCTGGAAGAAATCAAAAACAGATAGAAAGAGTAGAGGGGAGCTCCAAAGAAGCTCCCCTCTACCTTTCTATTAATCAATAAACCCTCTATTATTAATCCTGAGCGCGGGAGGCAAACAGGACTAATTTCATTAATTCATAAGCCTTATTCATCAGCGCCATACTTATACTTCAATTCGGTGGTAAAAGTGCTATTATCTTCATTCCTTGAAGTAAAATATATCATAAGGCTGTCTTTATCTTCTACTTCAATCGAACTCAGGGGAAAGCTTACAATGCCCTGATATTTGTTGTATCGCAAATCATCGTTGGAAGCATGATGAAAATTAAGCGTTATAAATCCCTCTTTATTCTGCTTTTCCTCATCATAAATCAAATCAAAGTAGTGAACTGTATCATTCCCGAAAAATGAAAATTCTACGTTCAGAAAGGAATTTCCAATCGACAACCAGGTAATTGTAACCGGGTCATTAGACAGAGTATCCCTTAGCTCAGCATCAGCCACTTTTATGTCCTTAGTCAACACATCCTGGATGGACGCTATCTTAACAGAATAATCGTAGCCGGCATCTTTCATCTCTTCAACAACAGTGTATCTTAACAACACTCTTTTCCCGTCTTCAATTTTGAAAGTTGAAGGATATTCAAGAGCCTTGAATTTATGTCCGCCATCTGTTTTTATTAGAAAACTAGAAGAACTGCTGCCTTCTATAACTCCAAGAGCGTATCTGTAATACTCCGTATCATCATCCATATTACAACTTACGGTAGCAAAGGCAAGTAAGCCCACAATCAACATCAAACTTTTTTTCATCTTAAGCGATTTTAAATTATTACTATTTATTCATTTTCTTAGCTGTGTTAACTCATCCAGACAATCCTGTATTTTTAAGCCGCTAACAAACCTTAGATGCCAGCTTGCTTCTATGGTTGCTTTATTTTACAGATGTTTTTAGAAAATTTTTATTAAATCCAAGTATTGTGAGGATGTTGTAAGAAGAGTTTAGCACCTTCAAAGAATAATAGAAAATTGGGTCATTTGAAAAATACATACTCTTTTCAATATTTTTCACATAAATTTAAGGGGTCTTTCTTTGTTTTTGCCATAAATTTGTTCTGTTACCCCATTTCTTTAAGGGGGAGATATCGACATTTTTATCATTTTCAAATTTCCTGATTTCTAATTTAACTCTATTAAGCATGAAAAAAATCTTTTTTACCTTAGTGGGCATAATATTCTTTACAGGAGTAAAAGCCCAGGAAATCAGTGTAGGTCTCGATTTCTACAATCGCTACATCTTTCGCGGCATTAACCTTGGAAACTCGCCAAGCTTACAGCCTTCACTTGAGCTAAACGCGGGCGGACTAACATTGGGCGCATGGGGCGCTTATTCAACAGCTAACGGGACTCAGGGCGCTTACAATGAGGTAGATTTATACCTCTGCTACACCTTTGATTTGGGCTTTAGTCTTGGACTTGTCTCTTATTATTCTTCCGAATTATCTTTATTTGAATTTGACAAGGGATTTTCCAGTCATGCAGTTGAGATAAATGGGGCATACACATTTAAGGATCTCTCTTTTAGCGCGAATTATGTGATAAATGACTCGCGCGAGGGAATTGGCTCTCAGGGAGGCGACACTTATTTCGAAATCGGATACACCACCAGCATAATAAATTTCTTTATGGGAGGCGGAGATGGATGGAACACGAGGGAAGGAGATTTTCAGCTAAGCAACTGCGGAATTGGAATTTCAAAAGAACTAAAATTTAGCGACTCCTTTTCGTTACCGCTAAACGGTGCTCTTATAATGAATCCAAACACTGAAAAGCTGTATCTGCTTGTTGGATTGTCATTTAAAATATAAGCTTTGGGCTAAAGGATAAAGCTTTGCTTGTTAGATATTAACCGCCGGACTATTAAGCCGGCGGTTAATCTTAGTCCAGATTCATCCAGGTAATTTCAATCTCGGCAACGACCGGATAGTATTGATTATCTGCCAGTGAATGAGCCATAATTACAAAACTCTTCCCGTAAAGCGACATATAATGAATAGCATTATCAACACCCTTATACACCTCGCTATCAGAAGAAGTGAGCGCTCCTACCGTATATGAAGCTAAGGATTCATCATCACGATTAGTGTATTTTAGAACTAAAACCGGATTATCATCGGCATCCCGCATCACGTAGTAATATTTGTATTTGAATGACACAGGCGTGCCGGGCAACACCGAATCGATTGGAGAGCCTTTCTCTATTTGAAATGAAAGCCAACCTTCAGTACTTCTCTTGTCAACAGTATCAACAAGAGAAGCAAACAAGCTATCTTTAAAGACTCTGTCAATATATTCCTTTCGCAGCTCAGCTTCTTCAGCTATGAATTTGCTGTAATCAACAGTCCTGTATGGATCATCACAAGAAGATGAAAAGACAAGGACGAAAACCGTCGTTAGCAGGCCTAAGGCCATCATTTTATAAAACACCTTCATAGCAGGGATTATTTTATCTTTAATAAATCAACTTCAAACATCAGTGCAGCATTTGGAGGTATAATACCTCTACGAGTATCGCCATAGGCCAGACTGTCAGGAATTAAGAAAACAGCTTTACTTCCTAATTTTAGCTGGGAAAACCCACGGTACCAACCGTCTAAAAACTGGCGTACACGTTCCTTTCCATCATCATCCTTAGCCTTCAAATCTAATTGAAAACTCAGGACTTTAGCTTGCGTAGCAATTGAATCAGGATGAGCCCGGGCATAAGTACTATCAAACTTGGTGGCTTCAACGGGACTCTTATCAAGCAGTTTTCCAACATAATATGTATAAAGCAGATCGCCATCTTTAACCGGATCACCGCTTCCTTCATCAGTAATTATTACATACATACCAAGGCCCTCAACAGGCTTGGCATCCGGAAAGTACAACTCAGCATAGTCGTCAATATCCATTACTTCAATATCCTCAATTACTATATCCTCCTTATCATCATCCTTGTCACAGGAAGCCAACAAAAAGGAAGCAGCAAAAAGCCCAATCAAAAACAGTCGTGTCATCTATCTTCAGTTTTTATTTTCAACATTGCTAACTTCAACTTCATATCTCAATATAGCTCTGGATGGTATCTGATCATCATCCCCTACCAGGCCGTGTGCAAGATGCGGAGGCATCAAAAAGGTTGCTTTACCTCCGGGCTTTAACATCAAAATCCCTTCTTCAAGCCCGGCTTCAACACCTCCCTGCCCTACCAGAAACACCTTTTGTCCATCCCTTTGCGAGCTGTAACACAGAGTGCCGTCAAGCAATCTTATCTCATAATTAAGAGTCACCACTTTGCCGGATACGATCTTGTCACCTGAGCCCGGCTCGCTTATTGCATACCACAAACCGGTTTGAGTCCTGTTCATATCCAGTTTGTGTTCTTCTACATATCTGCCTATTACCTTCTGCTCGTCATCAACCATCTGCTTGTTAAGCTCAATATATCTGTCCAGGGAGATGCTAGAACTTTTTGCGCGTTGTTCCTTTCTGCTCTGTGAACTGGAGCAACTACTTAAGCCCAAAAGCAGGACAATAATAAGTACTCTGGAAATATTAATATCTATAATCATTTGATAAATGATTCAATAGTTGAACAAAAAAGCTTTAACGCGTCTTCTAAACTTCCGGCAAATTCGCCTCCTGCCGCATTATTATGTCCGCCTCCTGAAAAATACCGCTCCGAATAATTGTTGACTACTACACTTCCTCGCGATCTAAACGACAGTTTAATCAAACCTTTTTTTCGCTCAGTCAATAAGACTGACACATCTACACCTTCTATCGAAAGGGGCATATTAACCAGGCCCTCTGTGTCACCGGGTTTATAATTATACTCCTTTAATTCTTCTGACGAAAGTGCTATATATGCCACTTTGCCTGAACTCAAAACCTGCATTTTATGACAAAGAGCATAACCCAACAAACGTGTTCTGCTTAAAGAATTACTATGAAACAACTCTTCATGCACCTTATCCTTATTAACTCCCAAATCAAGCAGCTCAGCAACAACGTTATAAACCCCCGGATGAGATGAGTTGTGATTAAGCATACCGGTATCTGTCATTATACCTGCATAAATACATCCCGCGGCGGCACTGCCGGGAGTCAGGTTCAGAGCTTTCATCACCCTGTAACTCAACTCGCAGGTTGAGGACATAGAAGTATCTGATATCAAAATTTGAGCCAAACTTGTATCCGGATATGGATGATGGTCAATCATAACCTTTGGCACATTAACTTTAATCAATTCTTCCTGAAGAGAACCTGTTCGTTTGATATCATTAAAATCAAGGAAAAAGAACAGCTCAGCCTTCTCTATAAGGCTGAGGGCTTCAGCAGCCTGAGATGAATAGTTGACAATTGATTCGGCTCCTTCCATCCAGACAAGGTTTCCCGGAACTTCGTCATTTGAAACAACAAAAGCATCGTGACCCAAGCCATTAAGCACATTATACCATGCCAGAGAAGATCCTATGGCATCTCCATCGGGTTCCTTATGGGGTACAATAATAATATTTTTAGGATGAGCCAGATATGCCGAAAGCCGGGATAATTCCTCGCTGAAAAACTCCATAATTATTCTCTTAACAGGCGCAAATATAACAAAATATAGCTGCTTTTATTGTTGAATCAAAAAAATACTTATCTTCAAACCCAATCTATTACGGCCTTAGCTTAAATCGTTACATTCAGCCGTCGATTTAAGAATAAGGGTCGTTTCAATCTTATCTATGAAAATCAATATTTATGAAGGGACAAATCACATTAACGATGATCAAGCCTTATGCTGTCAAGCAGCACCATGTAGGCGACATTTTAGCTGATATTGAAAAGGCAGGCTTTGTTATCAGAGCTTTAAAAATGATTCAACTGCCGCGCGAAAAGGTAGAGCTCTTTTATGCAGAACATAAAGGCAAACACTTCTTCTCTAATCTGGTGGATTTTATGTCGTCGGGGCCTATAGTTGCAGCGCTGCTTCAAAAAGAAAATGCTGTCAAAGATTTCAGAGAACTTATAGGAGCAACCGATCCAAGCGAGGCGGCAGATGGTACCATCCGCAAAAAATATGCTACAGACCGCACCCGAAATGCCATCCACGGGTCAGACAGTGACGAGAGTGCTTTAAGAGAAAGCCGATTCTTTTTTAGTATGATAGAAGAATTTTACTGCAATGAAACCTGATAACAAAAACAATCAACGGAGAACGATATCATAAATCACCTTTCCTCCGGCTTCCTTGTTAAGGGATTCAATTATCTTGTCCTTATGCATAAGAAGGTCGTCGCGTATTACACTTGAACTGAGGTTCACGTATAATACGCCGCCTTTTATGTAGAGTTGCCTGGTAACATTTTCAATCATTGGGCCCAACACAGTTTTCCATGCCTTAACCACTCTGGTCTCTTTGATACCACGGCTTAGTGCAGGTGAATCGATTATCTGTTCCAGAATATCCTGCACAGACTGAGTATTGTTGTTGCGGTATGTCTTTTTTTTCATAATAATACAAGTTGATAGAAGCCCTTTCAAATGTCTTGTGTAATATTTCCGCCATTTACATTGAAGAAGCTAAAAGTCTTGCCGGTCTTTTTCACAATCTCCAGTAGTCTGGACTTCTGAGTATCTGTAATAAATATCTGGTGGAAGCTATCGCCTCCCATAAGCTCAATCAGCCGTGCAGCACGATAATCATCCAGCTTGTCAAACATATCATCAAGGAGCAAGACGGGTGCGTAGCCAAAATGTTTGTTTAGAAATTCATACTGAGCTAATTTAAGGGCCATAAAAAAAGTCTTCGTCTGACCTTGTGAGCCGTTCTTCTTAATCGGATACCCGTCAAGCAGAAACTCGAGCTCGTCGCGGTGAACGCCCCTGGAGGTGTAACCAAGTACCAGGTCACGCTCCCGATTCTTTTTCAACTGCTCTTCTAAACCTGCCCGCTGATGATGAGAATGATAAACAATATCAACAACTTCGCTTTCACCCGAGATAAAGCGATGATACTTTTGAAACACAGGCTTTAGCTCTTCAATAAAGCCGCTACGCTCATCAAATATCAACGCACCGATAGAGGCAAGTTGCTCATCCCAAACTTCAAGCTGACCGTCAATCGAGGCGCTGCGTCCCTTAGTGCTTTTAAGCAGCGCATTGCGCTGCGTCAGACAACGATTATATCTTAATATCGATGCAAGATAGGACTTGTTGTACTGGGATACAACACCATCAATAAACTTTCGACGCTGGTCGCTTCCGTCGCTTATTAGGCGCTCATCACCCGGCGAAATCATAACCAAAGGCAGCAGGCCGATATGATCTGAGAGCCGGGAATACTCTTTCTTATTTCTTTTAAATTGTTTCTTGCGATTCTTTCTCAAGGCAGCATAAAACTCCTCATCCTGGTTCTGAATCTCATATTGCGCTTGTATAACAAAAAATTCCTCATCATGACAAATAAGCTGACTATCAATAGGATTGAAATAACTTTTGCAAAATGATATATAGTAAATGGAATCAAGCAGGTTGGTCTTTCCCGCACCATTGTTGCCAACAAAGCAGTTAATCCCGGGTTCAAACTCCAGTTCGGCCTGACGGATATTCTTGTAATTCAAAAGACTGATATGTTTCAACTGCATTTATCCCATATTTTATGACTCACAAAAGTAGCAAAATGAAATGATGCTAATATATTCACACTAAAAAACAAGTTAGCACTTTTTAATTAGCCCTAAATTACTAAATTTGCCGTGATAATTAAACCCGATAAGATACTTGCAATTTGGAGTAAGTTAGTATCAGAAAAATTTAAACAGCTTTAATATGTCAAAAAAAACGACAACCTCTGCAGAACAAAACCTTCAAAGTGTTGAAACCGCCCTCGGCAAAACCGAGATGTTTATTGAAGAAAACCAAAAGAACATTACAATTTTTATCCTGGCTCTGATTATTTTAGTTGGAGGCTATTGGGCGTACAAAAAGCTGTATATGGAGCCGCGTAATGAAGAGGCTCAGAAAGCTGCCTTTATCGCGCAAAACTACTTTAGTGACAACGAATTTCAGTTGGCTGTTGATGGTGACGGCATGGCTCCCGGCTTTCTGGAAATAATTGACAGCTACAGAAACACCAAGACAGGGAAGCTTTCTAAGTATTATGTGGGTGTAAGCTATCTGCATCTGGGGCAGTATGAGGATGCGATTACTTTTCTGAGTGGATTTAAAACTAAAAATCCTGAATTGAAAGCTATTGCCACTGGAGCTATTGGAGATGCTCATCTGGAGTTAGGCAACCAGGACAAAGCTCTAAAGCAGTATGACCTTGCTATAGCAGTGAATAATGATATTACAACTCCCTTTTATCTGCTTAAGAAGGGTCTTGTTTTGGAAAGCATGGGAAATAATGGCGAAGCCCTTAAAGCCTATCTTATAATTAAAGAGAAATACGGCAATAGTGCAGAAGCTCGTCAAATTGACAAGTATATCACCAGGGTTTCTCTGTAAACAGCTTATTAACAAACAAAAAGAGATTGCCCGCTGATTCGGACAATCTCTTTTTTTAATTTAAAAATTATATGGCAACAAGTTTGAAAAACCTATCATCATACGATGAAAAAAACATACCTTCAGCCGCGAAAATGAAGTTTGGAATAGTCGTATCTGAATGGAATAGTGCCATTACTGACGCCCTCTATAAAGGGGCTGTAAGCACTCTTGTGAAGCACGGAGCTGCCGAAGATAATATCGTCACACTTGGCGTTCCCGGAAGTTTTGAACTGGTATCGGGAGCCAAAACGCTGGCAAAACACAGCAATGTTGATGCCGTTATATGTCTGGGCTGCGTAATACAGGGAGAAACTCCCCACTTCGACTATGTTTGTCAGGGAGTGACCCAGGGTATTGCACATTTAAACGTGAAGTTTAATATTCCATTTATTTACGGACTATTAACCACCCTTAATCAAGAACAAGCCGAGGACCGTGCCGGAGGAAAGCACGGCAACAAAGGCGATGAAGCAGCATATACTGCAATAAAAATGGTAGATATTAATTGGAGGTTTAAGAAATAGTACTATTTTTGCATCTCGGTTTTAGGGGGGATACCAAAGCGGCCAACTGGGGCAGACTGTAAATCTGTTGTCTTACGACTTCGGAGGTTCGAATCCTCCTCCCCCCACCCTATTTCGCGGGAATAGCTCAGTTGATAGAGCATTAGCCTTCCAAGCTGAGGGTCGCGGGTTTGAGTCCCGTTTCCCGCTCAAAAAAAGCCTTTCAGAATAATCTGAAAGGCTTTTTAGCTAAGATTAGGAAAAGCTTGTTTAGCGACCGCCACTTAACTCATCCTGAAGTTTTTTGAGTTCTTCCCATTTATTGGCAGTCATCAGACGAGCCTGATCGGGCCAGGTACGAGGCTCATGAATTGCATACTGGCTTCCACCCTTTTCAAGCAACAGTTCTTTTATTCCCTCAGGCTTTGAATCCGAGAGCTTAGCCCAGGAATCAATACCGGATGCTTTCAAAATAGATTCAATCTTCTCACCAATGCCCTCAACCATCTTTAGGTCGTCTTTATTAACTTTCTTCCCAAATACTTTGCGGGCTGCCTCAGCATCAAACTCGCCGGCAGCTTGCAAGGCTTTTAACTCTTTCCTACAATTATCAAGCTCAGCTTTAAGCTTGCCTGCTTCCTTTTCATGATCTGCTTTTAGCGAAGAAATACTGGACTCATAATCCGCTTTTTGCTTAGCCATTTTTTCCTCAAGCTCTTTTACCAACTTGGCATGTTTTTGCTTCTTTATCAGGTATCCGATTATAAAACCCAGTATTGCTGCTACAATCAATACTATAAGGATAAAAAGCAGGTCGGAAGTAAATCGTTCTGTCATAATTTTAAGTTTTTATTTGATTGATATTTCAGTTCTACGGTTCTTGGCCTGACCTTCTTCGCTGCTGTTGTCGGCAGCCGGTTTACGGTCACTTTCTCCATAAGCATCTATGGCTTCCGAAGCTACTCCGGCTTCAATCAGCTTGCCTTTCACAAATTGAGCGCGCAGTTCGCCATATTTTTCCTTTGCCCATTCAGGACCTTTGTTGTCTGAATGTCCGACAACGGATACCCGCTTATCCGAAAATTCTGTGAGATACTCATTAAGCGAGTTAAAATAAGCCCGGTCTTCATTGCTTATTACAGACACGCCTTTGTTGAAATCAAAATACAGCTTGTGAACACCCGGCGCAGCCATTTCCTCAGCCACAGGCAAAGCTGTTTCTCCTGCCACAGGCACAGCTCCGGCACCAAGTTCTTCAACGTTTTCAAGGCCTTCCCCTGCTACCGCATCGCTACCCGCGGCAGAGGAATCACCGGCCAGGAGTTTATCATTTGCCAGCTCACCGGCAACTTCGCTGTCGCAGGCCTTCCTGACTTTGCAAACATATACATAAGCTGATCCTGCTATCCACAGCAAAAGCAGCACTGACCATAAGACTATAGCATTTTTCATAAGTTAACAGTTTATCATATATAGGTTTAAATAGTTATTTCGGATATTCTTAATAAATCTATAAAACTTTAGCTTAATTAACAATTTATTCGTGTGAAAATTGTTAATTATCTTAAACTTAGCAATCCCAAAGACCGGATATTATGAAAAGCTAATAAAAGAGCATAGGTGATTCTATAAAAAAAGAGTTGCTCCCTCCCGGGAGTCAACTCTTTTTGCTTTATCGACTTATTTATAAGAAGCTTATTGCTTTTTTGAGAAAATAATAGCCGTTCCTCCTCCATTAGCCTGAGCTACTTCCAAAACCATCTCCGAATTAAGCTCCACCTCTTCAATAGTTACAGGATAAGGATTCGAAACATAGTCGGCATCCGGTCCATCCTTGAAAATTTTGGCAAGGTAGCTCACACCCGGATCTAAAAAATCAAGAGGCAGTCTCATTATCCTTCTGCTTTCGTTTGTTATGCTGCCAACAAACCATCGCTCGCTGTCCTTGTCCTTTCGGGCTACAGTAAGGTATTGACCAATTTCGGCCTCCGGGATGACAGTTCGTTCCCAGTTTACAGTACAAGACTTGAGGAATTCAAAGGGTTTAAGATTATTCTGATAATTTTCAATCATATCCGATGACATCTGTTGTGGTGAATAAAGCACAACAGAAAGCGCCAGTTGCTTGGCAAGAGTTGTCTGCACTCTGGTGCCGGGCATAGCAGGATTGTCAAAATTGAAAGTTCCGGGCGTAAAATCCATTGGCCCTGCCAGTCCTCTGGTAAAAGGAATAATCGTTGTATGTGAGGGCGGACTTCCTCCGTCGTTGGCCCAGGCGTCCCATTCCTGTCCCCTGACACCTTCCTGAGTCATCAGGTTTGGGAAAGTACGCTGCAGGCCTGTAGGCATTACTGGCTCGTGATTATTAATCATTATCTTGTATTTGGCGGCAGTTTCAATCACATGACGGTAATGGCGGACTGCATACTGTCCACTATGCATCTCCTTACCATTAAGAAGGGTGCCTACATAACCGGTCTTAACAGCATTAACGCCGTGATTTTGATAGAATTCAAAAGCATCCTCAATCTGATTCTCGTAATTAATAACATTGCCACCTGTTTCATGATGCCCTATCAGTTTAATCCCTTTACTAGCTGCATAGTCCGTAATTTCGGGGAGATCAAAATCAGAATATGGTTCTACATAGCTGAATTCGTACCAGTTATCCCATCCTTTATTCCAACCTTCCACCAGCACACCGGAGTAGTCATGCTCAGCGGCAAAATCAATATACCTTTTTGTGTTTTCGGTTGTTGCTCCGTGATCGGGTCCTTCGTGCCAGGTGTATTTTTTCATATGATAGGCCCACCAAATGCCAATATAGCGTCCGGGTTTAATCCATGACGTATCTTCTAATCTGCATGGTTCATTCAAATTTAGCATCAGCCTCGAAAGCATCAGCTCAGCAGCATTATCGGCTATTATCATAGTCCTCCATGGAGTAGTATGAGGACTAGACATAAACACTTTTTCGCCTGTTGACCAGGGCGTTAGATATACCTTTAAAGTATTATTGCCAGTAGGATGAAGGTTCATGGCAGCATAATCTGTAAGATTAGCTTCGTGAATAGCAAGGTGAAGACCATCGGCACACTTCATTGTCAAGGGGGTGCAGACCGTATCCAGCTCATTAATGGGCATTTCGCGGCATAAAGCCTCATAAGCTTCAGTATCATAAGGGATTGACCATGAAGTATGATTATCAGCTAAAGCAAATTCAGTTAACTCGTCCATAATTACAAACTCAGCAAGGTTCTCTTGTTCAGGAAACTCATATCTGAATCCGCAACCATCATTAAAGACCCTGAAAGTAATATAGAAATGGCGTTTTAGTCCCCCATCTTCTTCAATGCGAAGTCTCATTTCATTATAGTTCTCTTCAATAAGACTCTCTTCGCCCCACACCGGCTCCCATGACGAGCTAAATGAAGCATGTTCAACATCTTCGATTCTAAAGCCGGAGGCAAGCGCCGGCATGTCTTTTAAAACAAATCCCAAAAAGGATTTATGTACAATGGCCCTGCTATCTTTAGTTATCGAATAAAAAACACGCCCATCTTCTATCCCAACTTTAGCCACTATGGAGGCATCCGGCGATTCAACCACGCTTCTTGGAACAGGCTTACACGATATAATAACCGCAACTGCACAAAGAGCGATAAACTTAAAAGCTACTTTCATTTACTTGAATAATTAAAGATTTAACATAAGCCCTTGCCGGCCGCTAAATCAAAAATAAGCAATATTTGTTAAAGCCCATCCACTCAATAAGCGCCTGATAATTTATGTTTTGCAAAAGCCGGAAAAATTGCTTATCTTTATCCGTTTAGGTGTTTTACAAAGGAAAACAAAGAAAGGATAAGAAAATGATAGAAAAAAAAGGAAATGTAATTAAATCGCCTGATTTAACTAAAATGCAGGCTGTCGTGATTAATCCAAGGACTACTATTTATATCACAACTGATGCAGATCCTGAAGAAGCCCGAACCAAATATCTTGAACGCAGGAATGAAGGTAAAAAGCCATAAAATAGAAAACCCGATGTCTAAGCATCGGGTTTTTTAATTCATAAATACTTATAATGATATAAACTTAAGCAAGCTTTACATTTACTGCATTTAATCCTTTACGTCCTTCAGTAAGTTCGAAAACAACTTCGTCGTTTTCATTGATAGAATCAATTAAACCTGAAACGTGTACGAAATACTCTTCTGAAGAGCTTTCATCTTTAATAAAACCGAAACCTTTGGTTTCGTTGAAAAACTTTACTACTCCTTTGTTCATAATAAATGATATAAAATTTAATGCCGCAAATGTAGATTAATAAATTGGATATATCCAACTTATGCAGCAATTAATTTCATTTTTCTTATTAACAAAGCGTCTAACACTTTATTTTGCTAGAGGAAATGATATAAAAACACAATTTCTCCATCATAAGCAGACTTCTTATTTCCCTCAATCTCAAGCCTTACGCCGATATTAGCCTTAATTACGCCACGTAGATTTACAGCATTAATTACTTTGGCATGCAATCTCACTCTGCTGTTAACTAGTACAGCCTGGTTAAATTTAAACTTTTCAATACCGTAGTTTACCTGTAGTTTTAAGTTTCTTACCTCTACTATCTGGTTCCAAAGATGAGGAAGCAAGGAAAGCGTAAGATAACCGTGAGCAATTGTGTTGCCAAAGGGCGATTCTTTTGTTGCACGTTGGCTATCAATATGTATCCATTGATGATCAAGTGTGGCATCGGCAAAGAGATTGATCTGCTCCTGCGTAAACTGATGATATTCTGATACTCCCAGGTCGTGGCCAATTAGTTTTTCCAGTTCTTCAAAACTACTAATGATTACTTTACTCATAGCTGAAAAAATTAGTTTTTGCAATTGAAAGGCTAAATATAATAATCTGTATTATTCAATAGCTGACTTAGCGACAGGACGTTTCTTTGACCCATCGTAGAGATCGAATTTTTGATAGCGGCACTCCAGAGAACCGTTAAAAAGAGTATGCCGCTCTGCAGGTTTTAAGCTGATTACCTTCAAGGCTTCAAGGTTAGAGCTAATAATCCAGGCATCCCAGCCGCTAAACTTACGTTTTAGCTGGTCGCCAATTAGAGTGTATAGAGCAACAATATCCTTCGATTTCATACGCTCATCATAAGGAGGATTCATGAGCACTATACCATTTCGCCCCATTGGTCTGACATCGCTAAATGAAGCCACTGCGAAATCAATGTATTTCTTCAAACCGAAATCCAGGGCCGAATGCCGTGACACATCAATTGCCGCCAATGCTATATCGCTGCCATTGATGCGCTCAGGAGGCGTTATAATCTGTTTATGGGCTTCTTCAAGTATTTTATTCCACAAATTAATATCAAAATTGCCCCATCGCATAAAGCCGAATTCTTCACGCTTTATGTTGGGCGCCATTTTTGCAGCTATCATGGTTGCCTCCATCACAATAGTTCCCGATCCGCACATAGGATCTAAAAAGGGACGACTACCGTCATAGCCTGCCAACATAACCATGCCGGCAGCAAGTGCTTCATTAATTGGGGCAGGATGCTCTTTGGTACGGTAGCCTCTTCGATTCAGAGGCTCGCCCGAGCTATCCATGGAGAGGGTAAACTTATCCTCTGCCACATGAACATTTATCAGGAGATTAGGTCTTTGCAAATCGACCGAGGGCCGCTTGCCTGTTTTTGCTCTGAACTGATCGCATATTGCATCTTTCACCCTAAGACTCACATACTTAGAATGGGTAAAAAAGCGGGAGTAAACCACCGAATCAATGGCCAAAGTCTGGTCTGCACTAAGATAAGGAGACCAGTCATATTTGTTAACAGCTTTATACAACTCATCCTCGTTGCGAGCCGAAAAGCTAGTCAGCGGTTGCAAAATTCTTAAGGCTGTGCGCAAATGCAAGTTGCTTTTATACAGCAACTCCTTGTTGGCATCAAAAGACACTGCACGTTTTAGTATCTGGATGTTTTTTGCTTCCAAGGCTTCCAACTCTCCGGCAAGGACAGCCTCTAAACCATGCAATGTTTTTGCCACTAATTTCATAGTCAATATAATATTTTCAAAATATGGACAAAAGTAACATAAGAGTCGGATATGACAAAAAAGGATTGCCTTAAGTTAAAGCAATCCTTTATAAGAGTGTTTATTTCAATGTTTACTCAGCAGTGCCGGCCGCATTGCGCATTGACATAATGTCGCGGTCGAACAAGTAGATACTACCATCTCCAATCATATTGAGCTTGTCGATGATGGCCTGAACCGACGCTTCCTCTTCAATCTGCTCTGCAATAAACCATTGAATCCAGTTGTGAGTGCTGAAATCTTTCTCTGTGAGGCATATTTCCACGATATTGTTGATAGATGCGGAAACAGAACGCTCATGCTCCAGGGATTGCTCAAAGACCTTCTTAACACCTTCAAACTTAGTCGGGGGTTTGTCAAAGCCGGGTATTACAGCATGTCCTCCACGCTCATTTATGTAATATACGAACTTCATCATGTGCTGATTCTCTTCAGCAGCCTGAGCGTAAAACCATTCAGCAATACCGGCCATTCCATTACTTTCGGCCCAGCTGGCCATTGCAAGATACAGATTAGCTGAATATCCTTCTTTTTCAATTTGGGCTATTAAAGCCTTCTCTACATTTTTATTAAGCATAATGATATGATTTTAAAAATTTGTCAATAATAGAAGTCGAAAATTACGCATTTGTTCACACTGAGTCAGCCTCTTCGCTCAATTTGGAATCATTCTAATTAAACAACTTTCATAAATGGGTGTTTATAATGAGATTTATAAAGCGGGCGAATATTTTATTTTTTGCCTAAAAGCACCAAAAAGAAAAAACGCCAAACCCAAAAACAATTAGGTAAAACGAAAAGTATTGTAATGATAAAGAAAGTACTAATAGCCAATCGTGGGGAAATTGCCGTTCGCATAATCCGTTCTTGTCGTGAGATGGGCATTAGAAGTGTGGCCGTATATTCAGATGCTGACCGTACATCTATGCATGTAAGATATGCAGATGAGGCATACCGCCTGGGAGCGGCGCCATCAACCGAGAGCTATCTGAATATTGACCAATTAATAAGGGTTGCCAAGGCAAGCGGTGTGGATGCAATACATCCCGGTTACGGATTTTTGTCGGAAAACACAGACTTTGCCAATAGAATCCGAAAAGAAGGGCTGATTTTTATCGGTCCATCAGCCGAGGCTATTACCGCCATGGGAGACAAAATGACAGCCCGCAACCTTATGAAAGCGGCCGGGGTTCCCATAGTTCCGGGCACAGATCAGCTTCCTGAGTCGGAGTCGGAAGTAAAAAAACTTGCCAAAGCTATTGGCTATCCGGTAATGCTAAAGGCTTCAGCAGGCGGAGGAGGTAAAGGTATGCGACTGGTAAAATCAGAAAAAGAGCTTATTCCATCTCTACTGCGCGCCAAATCTGAAGCTCGTAATGCTTTTGGCAACGAGACTGTTTATATGGAAAAGTACCTTCTTGAGCCTCACCATATAGAATTTCAAGTTCTGGCCGACAATCATGGCAATGTCATCCATTTGTTTGAGCGGGAATGTTCAGTTCAGCGTCGCCATCAAAAGGTTGTAGAAGAAACTCCCTCGCCCTTTATCACGCCTGAGCTGCGTTCGGCCATGGCCGGGCAGGCCATAGCTGCAGCCAAATCGGTAAATTATTCGGGAGCAGGAACAGTAGAGTTTTTGGTCGATAAAGAACGTAACTTTTATTTCCTTGAAATGAACACCCGTTTGCAGGTTGAGCATCCTATCACCGAACGGGTTACAGGCATAGACCTGGTTAAAGCCCAGATTAAGGTAGCTAATAACGAAGTTCTATCCTACAAACAAGAAGATATAAAGCAGTTGGGTCATGCAATCGAGGCACGAATCTACGCTGAGGATCCAAACAATAACTTTATTCCGAGTCCGGGTCTTGTGCGCCATATATCAGAGCCTCGCGGACTAGGAGTTCGTACAGATGGCTATGTTTATGAGGGCTACGAAATCCCGGTGCATTACGACCCCTTAATATCAAAGCTGATAATATGGTCGCCCACACGTGCAGAAGCCATTGAACGTATGAAGAGGGCACTTTTTGAATACAAAATCACCGGAGTCAAAACCAATATTCCTTTTGTTCAAAGCATAATGCAGGCCGATGCCTTTGTTGAAGGCAATTACAACACTCACTTTATCGACGATAATATTGAAAAGCTCATTGAACCTGCTGACAACTCAGATGACAATGAGAATATCGCTATGATAATGGCCTATTTGGATTTCCAGAATGTTCAGAATAAAAGGATGGATTTCGCGAATAGCAAGCAGGTAGAAGGAGCCAATTGGAAGAATATTGGACGCATGTTCAGACACAACCCTTATTAAAAACCTAAGTTTTATTTAAAGCTGATTATAATGAAGATGCACGTAAAATCAGGGAAAAGTGAGAAGGCCGTTAAGATTATCAAAAAAGACGACGATCTGTTCACTGTCTCGATTAACGACAAAATATACGAACTTGACGTAGTTAAAGTGGAAGAAGGTGTTTACTCCATTCTTCATAATGGAAACAGCATAAATATGGAGATGATTTCCATTGGGCGCCAAGGTAGTTATAAGGTAAATACCCTTTATAAATCATTCGATATCGATGTGGTTCCGGCAATAAACTTCGGCAAAGGGGGCAAATCCAAAGCTAACAGTCATCAACTGATTAAGGCACCAATGCCGGGGCGAATAGTAAAAATAAAGGTCAAAGAAGGTGATAAAGTTGAGGAAGGAACACCGTTGCTTGTTCTCTCGGCCATGAAGATGGAGAATGAACTTCGCAGTGAGGGAAGCGGAGTTGTGAGCAAAATTTCTATTAAAGAGGATGATTTAGTAAAAGACCTCCAGATACTGATGGACATAAAGGAGTTATGAGTTAGGAGTGATGGGTTATAAGTTATAAGTTATAAGAGACGGGTTATGAGTGATGGGTTATGAGTTTGTTTCTATAAACATACGACCTCACCGAGGTCTTTTCTATTGCAGGGTGTCGGCTCCGGGGTCAGTTGATTGAAAATATTTTAATTTTATGTTTTAACCTAGATTGAGCGATTTGTGCA
>DIPM01000028.1 GCA_002427105.1 Marinilabiliaceae bacterium UBA5488
TTATGAATCGCTCAATTTAGGTTTAAGAAAAAACCGAATTGCTTTTTTTAGGGTAATCGCTGTGGTTTTATTATTGATAGCTGATAACTGCAATAATTTATCTATTTTTGCGAACTCAAAAATAGAAGAGGATGACCTTTGAACAAGAGATAAAGAGACGACGCACTTTCGCGATAATCAGCCACCCCGATGCAGGAAAAACCACACTAACTGAAAAGCTGCTGCTTTTCGGAGGGGCAATTCATGTAGCCGGAGCTGTAAAATCCAATAAGATAAAGAAGACTGCGACCTCCGACTTTATGGAAATCGAGAAGCAGCGTGGAATTTCTGTAGCTACCTCGGTAATGGGTTTCGACTATGAGGGTTACAAGGTTAATATTCTCGACACACCCGGCCACGAAGACTTTGCGGAAGACACCTACCGCACCCTGACAGCTGTTGATAGCGTAATCATTGTAATTGACGTTGCAAAAGGTGTAGAGAAGCAAACTCGCAGGCTGATGGAAGTATGCAGGATGCGCAACACTCCAGTTATGGTTTTCATTAACAAACTCGACCGCCCCGGACGCGACCCTTTCGATGTTTTGGATGAAATAGAAGAAGAGCTGAAGCTAAAGGTTCGCCCCTTGGCATGGCCAATGGGCTCCGGTGGTGAGTTTAAAGGCGTTTACAATATATATGAGGAGAATCTCTATCTGTTTTCGCCGGGCAAGCAGACCCTTGAGGAAGGAATTGAATTTAAAGATATTAATGACCCTCTATTGGGCGAATATGTTTCGCAATCGGCCGCCTCGACTTTGCGTGAAGAGCTGGAATTGATACAGGGAGTGTATCCTGCCTTTGATAATAAGGCCTACCTTAAAGGCGAACTTGCACCGGTATTTTTTGGCAGTGCACTCAACAATTTTGGCGTAAGGGAGTTGCTCCACGCCTTCTTGAAAATAGCCCCTTCACCCCGTCCTTCGTTGGCCGAAGAACGTATGGTAGATCCTTACGAAAAGAAATTATCCGGCTTTGTATTTAAGATTCATGCTAATATGGATCCCAACCACCGCAACAGACTTGCTTTTGTCAAGATTTGCTCAGGGCGCTTCGAGCGCAACACCAACTACAGCCATGTGCGCCTGGGCAAGCAGATAAAATTTAGTAGTCCCACGGCGTTTATGGCCGAGAAAAAATCTATAATCGACGAGGCATTTCCGGGTGATATCATAGGCATTCCAGATTCAGGCAACTTTAAAATCGGCGACTCCCTTTCAGAAGGTGAAGTACTCAACTTCAAGGGACTTCCAAGCTTTTCGCCCGAACTGTTCCGTTATATCGAGAATGCTGACCCGATGAAATCAAAACAGCTCGCCAAAGGCATCGACCAATTGATGGACGAAGGTGTTGCCCAGCTTTTTGTGCACCAGTTTAACGGCCGCAAGATTATCGGCACTGTGGGCGTCCTTCAGTTTGAAGTTATACAATATCGCCTTTTGCACGAATACGGCGCCTCATGTCGCTATGAGCCAATCAACCTTTATAAGGCATGCTGGATAAGGTCAAACGACAAAAAGGAACTTGAAGACTTCAAAAAACGGAAAGTTCAGTATATGGCTAAGGATAAAAGCAATCGCGATGTGTTTTTGGCCGAATCATCCTATATGCTTCAAATGGCTCAGGAGGGCTTTAAAAACATAGAATTCTTTTTCACTTCTGAATTTTAATTTCAGGGCAAAGCAAGCATAAGAACTTTGTTATTCCTCACAAATTACCTAACTTTGGTAGGGCAGGCGCATTGCCAATGCGCTTGCTTAATGCTAACATTCAATTATCAAGACAAAAACAATGGAGAGCAATGCGCTTGAAGAAGGACTGCGATTAACATTAGAAAAACGGGTTGAGCAGAGCGATTTGGCAAGTACACAAGAGACTTCGCACGTTGAGGCTCTGTCAACTTCGAAATTAATAATGTTTATAGAGCGTGCAGTAGCCAATCTTATCGCACCATATTTGGATGAGGGGCAGGATACAGTTAGCTCGGAGATTAACATCAAACATTTCAAGCCTGTGGGGCTTGGAGGCAAGGTGCGTTGTATAGTTCATCTTAAATTTATAGACCGCAAGAAGCTGTTTTTTGATATTGCCGTTTTTGATGAATACCACGAAGAAGTGGCCATCGGAGCCCACAGCAGATATATTATTAATCTTGATGAATTTAAGAAAACATTAAAATAGATAGGAATGGAGTTTTATGACGGGTTTTGGTTTACGTGGGTGATTGTTCCTCTCCTGATTTTTTTAGCACGCGTGTCTGATGTTACGCTTGGAACCATACGTATCGTATTCGTATCCAAGGGCTTTAAGCTCCTCGCCCCCATTTTGGGCTTTTTCGAGGTTTTTATCTGGCTTCTGGCTATGAGCAAGGTGATACAAAACCTCGATTACTGGTTATACTATGTAGCTTATTCGGCAGGCTTCGCGGTGGGCAACTACGTGGGACTTATTATTGAGGAAAGGCTCGCTCTGGGCTATATCAATCTGAGAATAATTACCATGGACAGCCCGGAAAAGCTAATCTCACGCTTGTCGGGAGAAGGTTTTGGCGTTACTTCAACTCCTGCCATGGGTTCACGTTCCAATGTTAATATAATTAACTGCGTACTAAGACGAAGTGACTATAAGAAAGTAGCTCAAATAATTATGGATTGTAATCCAAAGGCATTTTATACCATCGAAGATATTCGGGCTGCAAATCAGGGGGTCTTTCCCTCGAAAAGCCTTATGCGCGGAAATGGCAATTTCCCCTGGCGAAAAGGCAAGTAAAGCGGCCTCCTTAAACTGTGGCAAAAGTTGCATAATTGTCCGCTTTTAGCTATATTTGTAATAGTTCATTGAAAAAGATTCACCGCATCAACTGCTAGTGATTGTTAAACTCAACACTAACTACATGCCGAGAAAGCTATCTGTTTCAAGGACAGGCCTCACCCTTCGGGGTATCTTCGGATACAGAGGATCTTCGCGATACGGGTGCACTCAAATTCCTGTTTTATAGGAGTTTAATTAGTCTCAGTTGGTGCGGCCTTATAAAAAAAGCAGCAAGCCGGGGCTTGCTGCTTTTGTTTTAAGTAAGATCTTTTTACAAGTCGCGTAGGAGCAAATTGGGAGGCATTTGCACACGTTTTTTATGAATCTCATCCAGCACAGCTTTAAGCTTGCCATACTGAGGGGTCTCTTCAAAATGCAAATCGCTGAAGCCGTCGTTTTCAATCATATCTATAATATGTGAAACAGTCATCTTTTCAATATTAAAAGCAGGATGATAGCCATAGTCGGACTTCTTTCGGCCATAAGAAACCTTCACAAGCACACCTGAATCTTCGAGCTTACGGAGAACTTCAGACACCAAACGGGTAGGCAGCTTCAGTCCTACCGACAAGTCGGACATAGTAGGCGCCTCCTTCCCTTTCTGAAAGGCATCGACTATATGTTTCACCACCAGGAGACTGACCAGACGCCGATAATCATAGCTAATATTGGCTGTGTCCAATTCATATTCAAAGCTCTTTTCGTTCTGGAAGGCATAAGATAGTTCGGCACCCAATAAAACTATTAACCACGACCAGTTTAACCATATTAGAAAGAGAGGCAGGGCAGCAAAGCTCCCGTAAATGGCGTTATATTTAGAAACTCCAACCTGAAAGGTTATATAGCCATACTGTAATGCCAGGAAAAGCGAACCGGCTATAACACCTCCAAAAATTGCCGAAGACACCTTTACCTTTGTATTAGGCATAACGAGAAACATAATTGAGAAAACCAGCCACATCAGGATATAGGGAGAAACCCAACTAATAATAGGTGTAGCAATATCTCCAAGGTCAAAAAATTCAATAGAGCTGGTTAAAAAGACCATAAAGCCCGACGAAAGGAATAACAGAACAGTAGCAACCACCATAAAGGAAATATAATCGCTGAACTTCCTGACCATAGAGCGGGAGGATTTCACATCCCATATATCATTAAAAGACTTTTCAATATTGCTTAGTATTTTCATAACACTCCAGAGAAGAATCACCACACCAACACCGGCAATCATACCTCCTTTAGTGTTTTCCAGGTAGCTAAGAGCGAATTCTTGCAGCCAGGCGGCTACCTCTTTATGCGCGGATAAGTTTTCGACCAAGAGGCGTTCAAGGGTTTCAACAAAACCAAAACCTTTGGCGATAGCAAAAGCAAGCGCAATAACGGGTACTACCGATAAAAGCGAATAATAGGTCAGGGCTGAGGCCTTAACCTGACAATCATCAATCATAAAGCGTCGAACAGCCAGGACAAAAATCCGGAAGATACGGATTAGACCAAACCTGCGCTTTGAAGTACTATCTTTACGAATACGCCAGATATCCTCGTTGATAAAGCGGCGTATGGACTCAATTCTCTGTTTTAACACGAAAATAAATATAAAATTAAGAGAATAAAAAGCAGCAAGCCTGTAAGCCGGATTCTGTACCAAACAAGTTTGGCGCCTGTCATTTATCTGAGACCTTGGTCACCCAAAGCCTTTAGCGACCTACCCTTCCCGGCTGTTGCCATCAGGACGAGCAGTCCTGTACCCTAAGGAAACCGGGATATACATGGTCTTGCAACCCACATGGCGTACGGCTGCCACAGTCGCCTGCAGCACCGGTGGGCTCTTACCCCACCTTTTCACCCTTATCCTGCACGCAGGACGGTTGTTTTCTGTTACACTACAATACCCTCGCGGATATCTTCCCGTTAGGAAGTGTGGCGCTCTTTGTTGTCCGGACTTTCCTCCTATTGTTTTCACAATAAGCGACAGACCGGCCTGCTGACAATCTATTCAATTCTAAAAGGGGCATATTTTTCCATCGGCACCAGGAAAGCATTTGGGTAGCCCAGGCTCTTAACCCTGGCCAGCTCGGCCTTAGCCTCGGAACCGTCAACATCTCCCACACAATAACGATAAATTTTATCACGCATATAATACTCCTGAACAGAATCAAAATGTTCAAATTCCGAGACATATACAGGATATCTCAATGCCGCGATCTGAACAGTATATCTAACACCAGCAATCGGATTTGCTGTCTTATCAACTACAGGCGCTTCGCTTGAAGAACCATTTAAGGTAATTTTTCGGGTGTTGAGAATAAAAGCATCCGTAAAACCATCAGCCTTAAGGGCGTTCAAGTCATTGATTGCATCACTAAAGCGCTGATAACGACCAACAGTATATCTTACGAAACCATCACTGCAATCATACTCAAAAACCTCCGATAGTTTGGCAAAAAAAGCAGCATTACCCGGTGGCTCCTTAAGCGCTACAACCTGAATAGTATAGTAAGGAGCGCTCACTGATTCGACGGTAACAATCTGGCGCGCACTACGAAGGCTAGCTAATCTGTCGGCAAACAGGGGCTTCGCAATAAAAAGAATAAGCAGTAGTATAAGGGTTCTAGTACACTTCATTACTTTAAGGTTTAATTAGCAGGCATAATACCGTTTATATTTATCTAAAGAAAATCAAAGTTGCAAATTACTGCAAAAATCGCCAAACCACAACTTCTATCCTTCTGTTAGCCAAATGCTCTTCTTCATTACACAATTTCCCTCTTCGGCATTTATTCATAATATAGCGCTCTCCATAACCACGCGGAATAATATTGTCGCTTGGAACTCCTTTTGTCAACAGGTAAGATTCAGCTTTTTGAGCCATCCTTTGAGAAACATCCAGATTACCCAGCCTATCGCCCCTGGCTTCAGTATGGCCGTTGAGCTTGATTACAACATTGGGATTGGAAAGCAGATAGGCTGCCACTCTGTCAAGGATAGCAAGACCTTCAGCAGTTATCTGCTCAGCTCTGTAAGGAATAGAAATACCACTTAACTCATTAAGTTCAGCCTGTTTAAAAATTGGCGTCATCGTTAATGATCCGGCAGCCACTTCATTAAGTTCCATAATATTAGCACTAATCTTACGGCTGTTAAACTCTTCTTTTACGAGTGAAATTTCAAACTCCTGTCCTTCCTTGCGGTAAGTGTCGGGTATAGCTATGGAAAAACGTCCATTGCTTCCACTGGAAGCTCTGCCAATTACAGCTCCACTAAAAGCATCAGCTAAGGTGACGCCGGCACCGTTAATAACAGTGCCGTTGAAGGTACTGGTAACAACACCCCCAAAGCTTGAGGGAAAAATAGCAAGATCAACCTTGGGCTCTTCAGCCACAGGCTCTATAACGACCGGTTCTGCAACTAAAGGCGCTGGCCTTTCAACAGGCACTTCAACTATTGGCTCAGGTCGCGCAGTAGCTTGTTCAACAACAGGCTCGGGAATAACAAGCGGTTCAGGCTCAGGCTCAGGTTCAGGCTCAATAGTTTCTTCCTCTTCTAAATATTGAACGTAGAAAATAACATCTTCGCTTCCATCTCCCTGCCTGTTAGTGGAAATAAATCCCATAGTTGGATCAGTAGGATTAATAACGTATCCAAAATCATCCTTTGCAGAGTTAAAGGGCTGCATCATATTCTGAACATTGCCCCAAATACCATTCTGGTATTCGGCACGGAACAAATCTAGCCCTCCAAAGCCTTGATGGCCGTCACTTGCGAAGTACAAAACATTATCCTTGCTAATAAAGGGATAGCGTTCATTGCCAAAAGTATTTACTCTAGGCCCCAGATTACTGGGAGTACCGTAAGTCCTGTTGGGTTTGCGTTCCACTCTCCAAATATCATTTTTCCCATAGCCTCCAGGCCGATTGGAAGAAAAATAGAGATACTTATCATCAGCAGAAACAGTTGGATAAGCATTATCAAACTCCTCCGAATTAAAAGGAACCTCTTTCTCGTTTACCCAGTCTTTGCCATCATATTGAACAGAGAAAATTTTTATTCTGTCACCACCACCCCTGATACGCACAATACGAGTATAATACATCATACTATAATCAGATGTAAATGCAATTGCACCAACGTGGTAAGGGAAAACCAAATTACGTGAAAACAGACGTGTGTTGGCAATATTATAATCAACAACATCAGAATAATACAAGCTCAAAAAGCTTAATCCCTGCTTATCCTTAGCACGATCCGAGGCAGTGGTCGATGCAGAAGAATAAACAACGCCATTTCCATAAAACTGAATACCAAAGGACTGACCATAAGTATTAATCGCCGACGGGTTAACACGAACATTGGTAAGATAATCGTCATTTTCCAAAGCCCACTCACAAGATGATATAAGCTCATCTATCTGAGCCTGCAATCCGGGGTTCTGCGGTCGTGCACGCTGGTACAGCTCAATAGCCCCATCGTAAAAGCCAAAACGGTGAGTTGCAGAGGCATATACAAAGAGGTCATATCCTGACAGGTGTCCATCCGCCTCCAAATCCATAAAGGCAGTAAAGGCGTCGTCAATGTTATTTAGTTCATAATAACAATGTGCTATCCTGATTCTATCCTCCACTGCGAATTCAAAATCACTGTCCATTAAGGTTTGATAATATTGCAGCGCTTCATAATACTCTCCTCGTTCAAACTGGCTAATTGCACGACGTAAAGAACTTTGCCCCGACACGTTTATCGGAGTAATTAGCAGCATGAACAGCAGTAGTGAGTTTAAGGCTAGTTTCATGAGATCTTTTTTTAAAATTTAAAAATAACGGATTGACCGCATACCGGGACGCTTGTTGAACGAAAAGTCAAACTGCAGCCCAATTTCATGTGAACCCGCTTTGGCATACTGATTTATAGGCGAAAAAGAATAATCAAATGAATATCTGACAGTAAACTGACGATTAATAATATACTCAAGCAGCAATACAGCCTCAGAAATCGTGCGATAAGACAGCCCAACCCAAACCTTGTCGGCCAACAGCACGTTAACACTAGCGTCAAACTGCATTGGGGCTCCGTACACTTGCTTAACCAGGAGAGTAGGCTTTACCTTCACAGGGTACCAGTCAAAAATATACCCTCCGTACAGGTACATGTGCATATTCTTAAAATCAATTTGATTCTTATATCCTTCAGTTCCTATATCAAACTGGTTAGAAAAGAACTTGGGAATAGAAAAACCGGCGAAATAATTGTCAGCATAGAAATAGCTTCCAAAACCGAAATTGAAATTCAGTTTAGATTCTTTCCCGTCAAAGCTAGGGTCTCTTTCTCCCGTTACCGCCTTGGTACCGTCATTAACCCAGGAGCTAAAGCCTGCCTGTAGTCCGAAGGATAAAAACTTATCATCACCGTCAAGACGAATCTTATAGGAACCGGCAGCAAACAAATCCAGAGTGTTAGAAAAGCCAATCTTATCATTTACAATTGAAAGACCTATACCAACATCAGTATCTTCGATTGCTCCATGGACGTTAAGAGCCTGATTCATAGGCGCACCTTCAAAGCCTATCCATTGGCTTCGATGAATTAACAGTCCGCTAATTACGTCTCGTGTCCCGTTATAGGCCGGATTCAACAATCCCTGATTAGCAATGTAGTGGTTGAACATATATTGATCTTGTCCAAACGCTAATTGTCCTCCCATAATAAGAAGCACTCCTATAGCTATTACAAATTTTCTTACCATAACACAGGGTCTTACTAGAATCAAAGGAATTAAACTCCTTCTCATATCCGGGTTTTTATCTCTAACATTACTCTTTATCTTTTCCATTTATCGGCGTAATTCAACAAAACCGTTATAACGTCTTTTCTGAATTTTTCCTTCAATATTCTTGACAACTTCAAAAACATAGAAATACACCCCTGATGGCAGTTCTTTACCTATCGACACCATCGTTCCCATATTAGAAGTTCCGTCCCAACTGTTATCATAGCGCTTGCCTTCACTGCGGTAAACAATGGTTCCCCAGCGGTTAAACACCTCTAAAGACGATTCCTCAGTTTCACCCAAGCCGCTAATAATAAACTTTTCGTTTATATCATCTCCGTTTGGCGAGAAGGCATTGGGCAGCAAGAAGGAGCGTTCTTCATCAAAATCCTTATTCCCAACCATTATAATAACCTTAGCCGTGGCCATCCTTCCGGGAACAACAATATTCTCTATAAGATAACTCAAAGAGTCCTTGCCGTAAAAGCTGGGCGATTTCCTGTAGGTCAACATTCCGGTAATGCTATTAATATCAATGTCAGGCTGAGTATTAGCCTCAGGTACATGAGAAAACCTAATATTACCGTTCTCACCTGGCACATCTAAACCGGGAAGATAGTACTCGGAATCGTTTAATCCTAAATCAATTACCCCAACAAGCTCACCCGGTCCTAAATAAAGCGTATCTGCCACGGCAACCAGTTGTGACTGATATATAGTTGATACACCATCCATTAACCTTATACAACCTGCATCGCTGACTGCCAGCACATGATAATCGCCGGCAACATCGACTGTGCCAAAATTAAGCTCTTCCCCATTTCCAATCATGTCAGGGTCTTCCAAAGCAACCGTAAGGTCAACTGTCAAATAATATGACGTAGCAATATCTGAACCGGAGAGAGTGATCTCGTGGACACCAACAGATCCGCCGCTGCTTAGCATATAAGCGTTAGGAGTTGGATTTTCTGTTACCCAAAATGCACCGCTGGTAAAAAGCTCATCTGAACCCTGGACAATAATAGTATATTCCCCGGTTCCTTTAACACGATTGATAAACGGGACACTGCCTCCATTACCTTTCAATACTTGCAAGGGAACATCTTCATTGCCTACCTCAACAAGTTCATAATAAGCACCCTCGGTTGTTGAATAAACTGTAATAATCACACCGTCTTCATCAGAACAGTAAGCCAAACCACCCTCCGGAATATCAATATAATATTCACCTATCGGGGGCGCACATTCGCTTAGGTTAATTCCATACATCATTTCAGATAAGGTAACACAGCCATCGCTACTTTGTGCTACAACAGTAAAGAATTGGTGTCCCAAAGCTAATGATGACAAATCCCACACAATAGCCTCACCGGTGCCATCCATCTTAAAAGTACCTGGAAGAACTGCTGCAAGATCTATAGCATCCTCTTCAACTAAGAAGTAGCTCACACCAAGCTCACTAGTTTCAATTTCCACAATAGCCTCACTCTGACAATATGCTGCTTCTGATATCACTACCGGTTGAACAGGTGATGTCCAGGTAGATACAACTTCATAAGTCTCATTAATCACAACTTCACATGCTCCATCATAAGAAGCAAGCACACGGTAAGTTCCTGAAACAATATCTTCAAACTCAACAGACTCACCATCAGCAACCGGGCTAGCACTTGCGATAAGAGTGGCGCCATCATAGAGACTATACAGAACATCAGCCTTAGTGTTTTCAAGAACAACAGTAGTAGCGTCTTCTGAACAGAAATCATTATCAGAAATGCTAACAGCACTAACATCAATTACAGGCTTCTCCTCAATATGTAGTATTGCATTCATACTTGAAGTACAGCCTTCAGGAGAAGTAGCTATTACACTATAATATCCCATATTGTTGATGTCAATGAAAGTAATAAGACCACCGTCGGATGCTCCTGTGGTTGACCCAACCACAGCTTTCGCACCTCCTTCAGTTGCACTTCGATACAGAGTATAATTAACACCGGGCTCTGATTGATTAATGCTTATCTCTACAGGCTCATCGGTACAAAATACCGGATGTGAGGCTGAAACAATATAAGATTCAGGTAATCTGTGGAATTGTAGATCAAATTCACCTAACATGGTTTGAGTACAAGCATCAACCCCATTAGAAGCCTCAATGATATAAGAACCTTCATCAGAAATATCATCCCATTTCAAGGGGGAGCCATCACCAGTCTTAGGCGGATAAACTTTTCCGCTGCTTGTATTTATAAGCGTATAACTCACTCCTGATTCAGAACCATCGAGATTTAAAACACCAAAGCCATCACCTTCGCATAAATCGGCATTACCGGAAACGCTAAACCTGGCAATTGCACCTGCAATATTAACTTCAAACTCATTACTGAAGAATGGCAACTCACAACCATCCAAAGAGGCATGAACCACATATTCGGCCTCTTTATCAACAACCGGGGCGAAGTCCATAGAGCCGGAGCCGTCACCTATAAAACTATTGCCGGTAGCAACTGGTTCTAAGGCAGCATTTAACCGATACAGCTCGTAATATACTCCCACCTGGGGATTGTTAACTGTGATGATTGCTCCGTTATCGCAATCGGTTCCATCAACAATGTTAAAAGTAATACCATTTGTTTCGGGAAGCGGTTTTTCATTTACAGTAACAGCGTCGCCTATCTGCACTTCGCAGGATGTATGCTCATTATCAATGGTTGCCATCACATAGTATTCACCGTCTTCATCAACGGTAAAGGAGACTAATCCACCATCACCAACTTCCTCAACACCTGTAAAGCCTTCTTCAGAATACAAGGCATATTTAACGCCTGATTGAG
This sequence comes from Marinilabiliaceae bacterium UBA5488, assembly GCA_002427105.1. Classification (GTDB taxonomy): domain Bacteria; phylum Bacteroidota; class Bacteroidia; order Bacteroidales; family Marinilabiliaceae; genus Geofilum. Next base: position 11,449 of record DIPM01000028.1, read on the forward strand.
AACCTGAAAGTTGCAATACCGCAGCTCCTCCGACGCAATAACTATCATCACCGCCTAATTCAAACTGCTCCGGCAAAGGATCAGCAAACAACTCAACACTTCCAATTTTTCCAGGACACCCGGTGGCCGGCATAGTGCCCATAACTATATACTCACCTGCTTCATTTTGTAAGCCAAATGAGAGTTCAGGGTTACTATTTCCAATAAACGAAGGACCTTTTTCCTCACCGTTAAACCACAGTTGATAAACAACACCTTCCTGCTGACCACTAAGGCTAATTTCAACACCTTCACTACCGGGACAGAAATGACCATCATTGCCTGCAACAACATCAAACTTATCAGGGGCACGATTCATTCTGATTTCAACAACGCCATCCATAGACACCAGGCATCCTCCGCCTCCACCAGCGGCCATCACACGATAAGTACCTTCTTCGGTAAAAGGACCAAAGGTCATAGCTTCGCTATCCCCAATATAAGGTTCTCCAACAGCTGAAGTACCACGATAAACCTGATACTCAACACCAGAAGTTGAACCATTCAATAGCAGTCTAACTCCTTCTTCTCCCTCACAATATTGTCCATCCGTTGGTGAAGAGCTTAAAACGAACTTAACAGGCATCGGGTCGATATCAAAATCAAGCACTCCGTTCATATCAGCTGGACATCCGCTAACTGAATCAACAGCATAAACAGTATAAGAACCTGCAATATTATAAGAACCAAAATTCAAAGGAATTTTATTACCAGTCAGAGGTCCTGCAAAGACTGACCCGTTTAACATCAAATAATAATTAATACCAGCCTCAGAATTGTCCAAAGAAATTTCAACCGGACAAGATGTTTGAGTGCCGTCAGGAGTCATATTGTATTTATTCGGAACTTGATTTTGTGTAACTGTAACGATATTAGACCCAAGCTCAAGACCAATTGGAATTCTAGTCGCCTTAACACGGTATGTTCCTTCCGGTACATTGTCCCAGCCCAGCATACCTTCAACAGGAGAAGGAGTAATATCTACCAACACATCGGGGGTTCCGACTCTATACAATTGATAAACTACGCCTATTGATTCATAGGATGACAAATATAGCCTTACCCCTGCATCAACCGAACAGTATTGAGACTCAGGAGGCAAGAGATTAAAGGGCAGCGGGTAAGGCGTTGTTTCGATTATAACAGGCTCGCTTGTATCCTCACAACCAAATGAACTACGAGCTTTAATTGTTAAAACATCACCATCAACTAAGTCGCTAATAATTATAGAAGCTTCAGTTGTCCAACCATTCGGATCACCATCATAAGGAAGACCATTTACTAAGTAAAGGTATTCATCGCCACCACTAGCCTCAACTGTTACATTATCTCCTTCGCCTATGTAATTTGAAGGCAAAACGATAATTCCGGCAGTTGGAAGAGGATTAACAGTAATATCAATATTTGGAGAGATGGCATTACACATATTGGCATCCCTTACAACAACATAAACTTCATCTCCATCTTGTAACTCGGTTGTTACAAATGAATCAGAGGTACCCGATTGAAGTAAAATATCAACAGCTCCGCGGATAACATAAAATGAATATTGATTGCCACCCTCGGCATTAAAGGTAATTGGGTCGCCCACACATATTTCTGTTGCACTTGATGTAAGGTTTACAATTGGCACAGGATGTACAATAATTGTAATATCCGGAGATGTTTCTTCGCAGCCATGTGCATTAACAACGCGCACGCTAAATACGTCTCCATCTGCAGGATCAGTAATTTCCAGAGGATTCACTGTTGTTTCCCCCAAAGAAACTCCATTACGGAAAAACTCATAAAGCACTCCTGTATTTGCAGTAAGAACCAGAGTCTCATTTGCACAAATTTCAGTATCATTTGCCGAAATAGTTGCTGTCGGGGTATTGACACCCAGAGTGATACTTGCTGAAGCACTACATCCAAAAGCGTCTTCACCTAGCACTAATACAATATCTCCGTCTGCCAATGTTGAAGAAGAATATGTATTTGCCACACCCGGACCCTGAACCGCAGTCCCATTCACAGAAAAAGTATAATTATCAGCACCTCCGGCTGTGAATACAACTTCTTCACCAAGACAAGCCATATTATCTGTTTGGTCACTAAGAAGTGTTACTGTCGGAATATCACGGACAGTAATAGTGGTTTCAGCACTTTCAACAGCACATGAACCAAGCGTAATGGCCACTTTCACGATGTCACCATTTGTCCATTCATTCGAGCTATAGACATTATTTGTACCTGTCTGAACAGAAGCACCATTAACAGTAAAGTCATAAGAGCTATAACCGGAAGTGGCTGTCACAGTTATGTTTTCGCCATCGCAAATATCCGTCGAACTATAAGTAATTGAGTTGCTTGGAGCTTCCATTACAGTAAAGGTCAGCAACTCATCGTCAGTACAACCACTTGCATCTTCAACAATTACTTGTAAAGTATAGTGTCCCTTTGCAAGGTTGTTAGGTATAGAATAAGTATTATCCGCAGAAGCAGGACGTGTCTCAATTATTGCACTTGTAGCTTCATATAGAATAAAGCTAAAGGACAGGCCTCCACCGGCTACATAGGTTTCTGAAGTTCCCTCACATACATTTGTTGAACCGATAAGAGTGGCCGTAGCAAAAGTTACAT